>DBGDEA010000029.1:0-80569 GCA_048342875.1 Collinsella sp.
AACAATCGCAAGTGTCCGGCGAGGGGGCGGCTTTGTAAAGCCGTTTGGCCCCACCCGCATAGCGGGTGGTTTCTGATGCGGCGCGCTGCGCGCCCCGCACAGGCTAAAGCCCGTAATCAAAGTGCTCATTGCCCGTGTGGCAATGAGCACTAATTGACGTAGATTAAATATTAGTTCTAACGTGAAACCCTGGAGCTGCTTGAGCAAAGAGGAAATGCCTATAATCAGTCAGCTTCGACTTCATCGGAAGTTGGCTCATCAAGAACAAAAGATGCTGAGCCACCTGTTCGGGTAACTATTCCGCCAAATCCTTGATAAGTTGAGCTGTATACATCATCGCTGGTGTCGCTTTCGATGAGATTAACCTCTCGATTGACGTAGCAGCTGAGGTACGAGTTAGATATGGATTCGTACTTAGTATCGTCATCGGCTCTAAGGAGTGAATACCAGAGCTCCTTTCTGCCCCATGCTGCGGCACCTCCCCCGCTAAGGCTAAGCACCCCAGGATATCCACATGTCGGCAAGCATACTTTCTCATATTCCGTGTTGTTGCCTGTGTCGTCTGTTTGAACCTTAAGCGAATAGGATTTACCCTCTGGTTCCTTTGGCAACGACATAGATTTAAGGTCTTCAAAAAAACGCGAGAAGTAGGCATTTTCAACATTCAAGTCAGGATTATCCGCTGCCTCGGCCTTTAGGTCCTCGTAACTAGAAGAGAGCTCATCGATCACATTTTGCTTTTTGCTTTCAAATTCGTCCTGCGATATGGGCCAATGCTCTTTAGCCATCGAGAGAACTTCTTTATCCGAAAGACCTTCAAGGTCCCTAAATCGAATCACCGAAGAGCCCGTTTCGTCGTATACATTCCAACATGTAACCGTTCCGTCTCCGTTAAATTCAAAGATTGCCGTTATCGATGTGTCTTTAGCAACGCTCTCACGTCCATCTGCATAGTCATTACCAAAAGTGAACCAAAGCCCCTTTTGTTTGAAAGCGTTGGAGGGCGTATACGTCCCCGTCGCTTCAAGCCAACCCCGTCGCTTCAAGCCAATCGAACTGCTCCTTATCTGATGCAGTGTTATCTGCGGAATCGATTGGCCTGTCGTTTGTTGAGCAGCCACTCAAGGGGGATAGCAGCAAACATCCTGCAGCCAATCCCATATGTTTAACGATCTGCCGTCTTGAATAGCACTGCATAGGCACTCCTTTTCTACGTACGTGTAGAAGAAATGGTATCCCCCCCCCGAAAAGACAACCGTGCTCTGCGGTGAGTTTACCGAGCGGCATCTTATATGTCCCGAGCGGCATCTTTCATGTCATTAGAAAAAGCTGTCGTGTTTTGACGGGGGGTCCTCCGGTGGGAGCTACTCCAGCTCAAACGCTCCGGTGTAGAGCTGGAGTAGCTCCCACCGGAGGCTGGGGCCACGGGGTATAACCTCCGTGCTCAAACATTCTCGCTTCGCTGCGCAACTGCGCGCGGAGGTTATACCCCGTGGCCCCAGCCTCCTGCGCTGCTCCGCTCGAAACGTAAAACTGAAGGTGAAGCATGTAAGGTCTCGGCCTTATGGCCGGGACCTCATTTGTTTGCTGAGATTTTTCTAGGACAGCGAGAGTGGTTAAAAAAGCCCCGTCCCAAATGAGCTAGTTGAGGAGTTGGGCCATAGCGTTGACGAATTTTTGTACTTGGAGGGTGGGCTCGAGCGGGTAGTGCAAAAAGACCGGCACCTCTCGCCCGCACAGGAACGGTACGCCCACAAAGGCCGGGTGCACGCCCGACCATGCGCCGCAGGTGAGCACCGCGTCGCCCTTTTCCTCCGCCTCGTTAAAGAGCGCAAAGTCAAAGCTGTCCACGTCGATCACGTCCACGCCGCCGTCGGCCAAAAGGTCGATGCGTAGGCTGTCCATGGCATCGTTGCCGTGGCGCAGTACGCGCAGACGCATACCCTCCAGGTCGGCGACCGTAATGCGACTCTTGCGCGCCAGCGGGCTTGTGCGCGGCAGGTCGATATAAAACGGCACGTTGACAATGCGGAGCTTTTGGCAGGCATCACCCCAGCGTGGGGTAGAAAAACTCGACTGCACCACATCGACCTCGCGGCCCAAGCTGCGCATGACGGATTCGCGCTCGTCATAGAGGTCGCTCACCGGCACGATTTCAAATCGCAACGACGGTTCCAGATCGTGAATGCCCGACCACATCGACAGCGTTTGGCGCCCCGGGCACATCATCGACACGCCCAGGCGCACGGCACCGCCATCGCCCGCGGCGCGTCGGGCACGGCGCAACGCATCCTCGGACTGGCGCATGATCGAGCGCGCGTCGTCCACCAGCAGCGCGCCGGCCGGCGTCACCTTGACGCCCGAGTGCGAGCGTTCGAACAGCGTGATGCCGAACTCGGCCTCGAAGCCCGACACCTGCTTGACGAGCGCCGGGGTCGACACGCGCAATTTTGCCGCTGCACGCGAAAAGCTTCCCAGCTCCGCGGCGGCCGATATGGCCTTAAGTCGTCGATCGTACACGTCAATCTCCCGTTTTCGCGCCCGTGGCCACATGGTGCCACAGGGAGGGGTTGTTTTCGCAGGTCACGCGCTCAGTTAAGCATAAACTGCATCGCACAGTGTAAACCTGCGGTTAACGCCATTCTAACAAATATGCAATTCACCTGCGCAAATGCAAAGCATACGATAACCTGCGAAAACCACGTGGGTCGATTAATGGGAACGGCCCACCGGGAGGCACAAGAAGGGAAGTTCCTATGAGCAACTGGCTTAAGCTCGAGGGCGATGTCTGCGCCGTGACCGGCGCACTCGGCGGTATGGGCGTCGAGATTTGCCGCGAGTTCGCCCGCAACGGCGCCAACGTCGTCCTGCTCGATCTGGACGAGGAAAAGGTCAAGGCCGCAGCCGCCGACCTCGCCGCCGAGTTTGGCATCCACGCCGAGGGCTACAAGATGAACGCCACCGACGAGGCCGAGGTTCAGGCCGCCGTCGACGCCACCATCGCCGACTTCGGTCGCGTCGACGTCCTCGTCAACACCGCCGGTATCCTGCGTTTCGCAGCCATGGAAGACCTGCCGCTGAGCGACTGGGAGCAGGTGCTCAACGTCAACCTCACCGGCTACTTCATCACCTCGCAGCGCTTTGGTCGCGAGATGATCAAGGCCGGCCAGGGCCGCCTGGTGCACATCTCGACCGTCGCCAGCCACTCCCCCGAGACGTTCTCGGGCGTGTACAGCTCTACCAAGGCCGGCGTCAACATGATGTCCAAGATGCTCGCCGCCGAGTGGGGCCCCTACGGCGTGCGCTCCAACTGCGTCGAGCCCTGCTTCGTCAAGACCCCGATGTCGGCCAATTTCTACGCCGACCCCGAGGTCGAGAAGAGCCGCAGCCGCCTAATCGCCACGCGTCGCATCGGCGAGGTCAGCGATATCGCCAACGCCGTCATGTTCCTGGCGTCCAAGCGCTCGGACTTTACCACCGGCGACGCCATCAAGGTCGACGGCGGCTTCTCCAACATGATGGGTGACCTCACCGCCAAGCCCGGCGGCCGTCGCGCCTATGCCGACAACTACCTCAAGAACAAGGGTGTCGAGCTCTGGTCCGATGAGTCCGGCGTCGCCAAGCCAACTGACCAGTAAACCAACCTGACAGGGAGGCCCCGCGGACACGACCGCTCCTCCCCCGTATCGATTAGAAAGAGTCCAATGGCTTCCACCAACTCCAACAAGGGTCGCGCCGTCGTGCTTTCCGCCGCGTGCGTCACCATGTTCTTCATCAGCTCCATCGCGCTGTATTCCGTCGTGAGCAAGAACCTGCTCGCCGTCTACCCCGAGTGGTCCAGCGCTCTCACCTGGGCCTTCCCGGTCTTTCAGACCATCATGGCCGTGACGGGCATCTTCGCCGGCCGCATCTCCGATAAGATCGGCCCGCGCAACGTCGTAATCGCCGCCGCCGTGTGCTACGGCGTGGGCTGGTTCATGTCCGGCACCGTCACCGAGCCGTGGCAGTTCTACCTGTGGTTCTCGCTTGTCGCCGCCATCGGCAACGGTCTGGGCTATAATCCGGCGCTCACCACCGGCCAAAAGTGGTTCATCGACAAGAAGGGTCTCGCCTCCGGCATCACCCTGGCCGCTTCGACCGCCGGTCCCGCCGTGCTGTCCCCGGTGCTCGCCTCGCTGCTCATCCCGAGCCTGGGCATCTTTGGCGCCCTTAAGGCGCTCGGCGTCATCTTCTTTGTGATGATCGCCGCCTCCGCCCTGTTCCTGAAGGCCCCCGAGGCCGGTTGGCTGCCCGAAGGCTTCGAGGCCCCCAAGGGCGGCGCGCACGCCGGCACCTTCGGCGACCTCACCCCGGGCGAGATGGTCAAGACCCCGCGCTTCTGGGTCCTCATCGTCACCTTCGCCTTTGCCGCCACCGCGGGCACCCTGCTCGTGGGCAAGGTTGCCTCCATCGCCGCCGTCCAGCTCTTCACCGACCCCACGAGCGCCGCGGCTGTCGCTCTCGGCGGTGTGGTCGTTTCCGTCAACACCTGCGCCAACCTGGTCGGTCGTCTGTCCTTTGGCCAGATCATCGACAAGCTCGGCGCTTATAAGTCGCTGCTCATCAGCCTTGTCGTCACCATCGTCGCGCTCGTCATCATGTCGATGAGCTTTACGCAGAGCATGTTCTTTGTGGCGCTCGCCCTGCTCGGCTTTAGCTTTGGCGCCCTGCTCGTCATCTACCCGCCGCTCACCGGTGGCGCCTTTGGTACCAGCAACATCGGCGTCAACTACGGCATCATGTTTTTGGGCTATGCCGCTTCCACCTGGATCAGCCAGCCCATCACCGCCGTGCTGTATCACGCCGAGGCCGGCAGCGCCGCCTACCAGCAGTCCTTCTACGGCGCTATTGTGATCGCCGCCATTGCCGTCGTGCTCACCGTCTACATGATGGTCTCCGACAGCAAGAAGAAGTCCGCCTAGTTTTACCGATGCGACAAAGGGACAGCCCCTTTGTCGCATTTCACCGGTCACCAGTATTAAGGAGTCGAAATGTCTGAGCTCAACCCCGTCCGCATTGCCGTTATCGGCGCCGGCGCCATGGGCCGCAACCACATCCGCTTTGTCACCGAGGAGCCCGAGGCCGAGCTCGTCGCCATCGCCGACGCCTTTGAGGGCGCCCGCGCCACGGCCGAGGCCGCCGGCGTGCCGTTTTACACCGATCCCGCCCAGATGATGGACGAGGTCAAGCCCGAGGCCGTCATTATCGCCACCCCCAACGACCTGCACTTGGGCGTTGCCCGCGAGGCTGTGAAGCGCAACATCGTGCCGTTGGTCGAAAAGCCGATCTCCAACGACCTCGAAGATGCCCAGGCCTTCGCCGCCGAGGCCGAGACCGCCGGCGTGCCCGTGCTCGTGGGCCAGCACCGTCGCCACAATCCCTTCGTCAACAAGGCCAAGGAGATCATCGAGTCCGGCGAGCTGGGCAAGCTCACCGTGTCGAGCTTCCACTACATGATCTATAAGAATGACGAGTACTTCGATGTCGAGTGGCGTCGCAAGAAAGGTGCCGGCCCGATCCTGGTCAACCTGGTGCACGACGTCGACCTGCTCCGTTACCTGCTGGGCGAGCCCGTTGCCGTCCAGGGCATGCAGTCCAGCGCCGCCCGCGGTTTTGAGACCGAGGACTCCGCCGTGGTCAACGTCCGTTTTGCCGATGGCGCGCTCGCAAGCATGACCATCTCCGACGCCACCGCCAGCCCCTGGAACTGGGAGGCCACCGCTCGCGAGGATCCGCAGTACCGCCCCTTCGACGCCGACGCCTACTTTATCGGCGGAACCCTGGGCGCCCTGTCGCTGCCCCGCCTGCACCAGTTCTCCTACGACGGCGCCTCTAACTGGCACAAGCCGCTGCAGATGGAGATTCCGGCTGTCGACCCGGCGCTGCCGCACAAGATGCAGCTCAAGCACTTTGTGAAGGTCGTTCGCCGCGAGGTCGAGCCCGTCGTGACCCCCGCCGATAACGTCAAGACGCTCACGCTGCTTAACGCCATCAAGGAGGCCGCCGAGACCGGCCAGCTCGTCGAGCTGTAACGCCTTAAGAGCGGGCCGCGGCAAACTCCCCGCCGAGCACCTTGGTCCGCCACCAATAAGCCCCTCTTCTTTGCCCCGCGAGCAGCCTCCTGCCCGCGGGGCATTTTGCTACCTTGCCGACGTTTTTCTGGGGCGGGGGCTATTTTGCACCTCGACTTGATTCGTTCGCCACGAAATGGGTCTATCTACTACGTTTAACCGACCTCCCTCAACCATACCGAATTTCGCGAAATAAAAACCACAGGTAAACGGCTTGCCGATTTTCGGAAAACCCAGGTATGGTCGACCCCTACGGGTAAAACGTAGTAGATAGGCCGTTTTCGTGGCGCGGCCCCAAAACAGCCTTTTGGGACGGGTGGTATCCTTGGTAGCCCTATGCTGCAAACGCACCTTAAACGCAAGGAGTCCCATGGATCTTATCGCCCAGCTCGCTCGCGAGCTCAACCTTAAGGCCGCCAACATCGAAGCGGCCGTCAAGCTCATCGACGAGGGCAACACCATTCCCTTTATCTCGCGCTACCGCAAGGAAGCCACGGGCGGCATGGACGACGTCGCCCTGCGCGCGCTCGACGAGCGCCTGTCCTACCTGCGCAATCTTGAGCAGCGTAAAGAGGACGTCATTCTGCTCATCGACGCCCAGGGCAAGCTCACGCCCGAACTCGAGCAGCAGATTCGCGAGGCCACGCAGCTCCAGCGCGTCGAGGACCTCTACAAGCCCTACCGCAAAAAGCGCATGACCCGCGCGCAGAAGGCCCGCGAGGCAGGCCTGGAGCCGCTTGCCAACATGATTATCATGCAGGCCTCGGCCAAGGGCAGCGCACTCGACACCGCCGCGGCATACGTCAACGAGGAGGCCGGCTTCGACACACCCGAGAAGGCGCTTGCCGGCGCCGCCGACATCGTGGCCGAGACGGTAGCCGAAGACCCCGAGAACGTCGCCGACCTGCGCGCCTTTACGCAAAACACCGCCGATATCGTCGTTGAGGCCACCGACCCCGCCGAGAAGACCCCCTACGAGCCGTACTACAACTATGACGAGCCGCTGCGCCGTATACCCAACCACCGCGTGCTGGCTATCGACCGCGGTGAGCGCGAGGGCAAGCTCCGTGTGCGCGTGAATGTCGACGGTGCTGCCGCTGCAGCGCGCCTGGGCAGCCGCTGGCCCCGTCGCCAAGGCGTCTTCGCTCCCGTCTTTGACGCCGCCATCGCTGACGGTTACAAGCGCCTCATGGCCCCCTCGCTGGAGCGCGAGGCCCGCGCCAAACTCACCGTTCGCGCTCAGACCGAGGCCATCAACGTCTTTGCCAAGAATCTCGAGGGCCTGCTCTCGGCGCGTCCCGTGCGCGGCGCCCGCGTGCTCGCGCTCGATCCGGGCTACCGCACCGGCTGCAAGGTCGCCGTCATGGACGAGACCGGCAAGCTACTCGACCACGGCGTGGTCTACCCCACCAAGCCGCGCCACGACGTCGCCGGCACCAAGCGCGAGCTCGCCCGCCTCGTCAAAAAGGACGGCGTCAACACCATCGTCATCGGCAACGGCACCGCCAGCCGCGAGACCGAGGAAGTCGTCTCGGAGTTCATTGCCGAGCAGGCGCCCAGCCTTCGCTACACCATCGTCAACGAGGCCGGCGCATCGGTGTACTCCGCCTCCGAGCTCGCCAGCCAGGAATATCCCGACCTGGACGTCACCGTGCGTGGCGCCATGAGCCTGGGCCGCCGTCTGCAAGACCCGCTGGCAGAGCTCGTCAAGATTCCGCCCCAGTCCATCGGCGTGGGCCAGTACCAGCACGACCTTGACCAGGCCGAGCTCTCGCGCACCCTGGGCCACGTGGTGGAAGACGTCGTCAACCACGTGGGCGTCGACGTAAACACCGCGAGCGCAAGTCTGCTGGGATACGTATCGGGCATCACACCGAGCGTGGCCAAGAATATCGTGGCCTACCGCGAGGAAAACGGCGCCTTTACCGATCGCCGCCAGCTTAAGAAGGTCCCCAAACTAGGACCCAAGGCATACCTCAACGCCGCGGGCTTCCTGCGCATCAGCGGCGGCAAGAACCCGCTCGACGCGACGAGCGTCCACCCCGAGAGCTACGAGGTGGCCACGTCCGTCCTGGAACGCGCCGGCGTTAAAGCCAGCGAGCTCAGCCGCGGCGGCGTGCCCGACATCGAGCGCCGTCTAGGCAGTATCTCGGCGCTGGCAAGTGACCTGAACTGCGGCACCCTCACGCTCATCGACATCGTCAACGAGCTCAAGAAGCCCGGCCGCGACCCGCGCGACGACGCGCCCGAGGTGGTCTTTAGCCGCTCGGCGCTTTCCATCGACGACCTGGAACCCGGCATGGAGCTCAAGGGGACGGTGCGCAACGTCGTCGACTTTGGCGCGTTCGTCGACGTGGGCGTGCACCAGGACGGCCTCGTGCATATCTCCAAGCTGGCCAATCGCTTTGTCAAGCACCCGAGCGACGTGGTGCGCGTCGGCGACACGGTCAAGGTGTGGGTAGAAAAGGTCGATCGCGACCGCAAGAAGATCTCGCTCACCATGGTGCAGGGAAAGTAAACCGCCAAAGCAAAGGTACCCCCTGTAGCGATGTGCAAAATCGCGAGTATTCTGCAAATTCCACCGTTCCGGATGCCCCTCAGAGACGAAAAAGCAAAAAACAGCCCCCGTTTTAGCGTCGTCAGAGCCAAAACGGGGGCCGTTCCATGCTTCGGTCAACTGATAAAGACCTTTACCTTGCTGAATACTCTCAATTTTGCACGGCGCAGGCGGGGGTACCTTTGCCCACGGCAGGATATGGAAGCCAATCGCCAACTTGCTGGCAAGCTCGTGCCGGCAGCCCCGGCCTTTCCTTTGCCTAGCGCGACCCTCGCGGAGCGCGTGAGCGATAGGGAAAGGAAAGGCCGGGGCGAACAGCCCACGGTACAGTCGGTGTTCGCGCTACGGCAGGATATGGAAACCGAGCGCCGCGATATCCTTGGCAAAGCCGCGCACGGTGTCGAGCGAGACCTCGTACGGGTCGCGACCGATGTTCTTGCGCTTGGCCAGGATGCTGTTGGGCACCGTGATGATCTGGCAACCGCAGGCCTCGGCCTGGTAAATGTTGATGAGCTCGCGCGTGGACGCCCACAGGACCTCGCAGTTGGGCTTGGCGGCGGCCTTCTTGACCGACTCCGTCATAAACGGAATGGGGTCGACGCCGGTGTCGGCGATGCGGCCGGCAAAGAGCGAGATGATGGACGGCATCTCGGTGTCAACGGCCTCGACCATCTCATCGACCTGCTTAGGCGTAAAGATTGTGGTGACGTTGACCTTGATGCCGTCGGCGGAAAGCTTGCGGACCAGCTCGGCGGTGGACTCGCCCTTGGTGGTCACGCACGGAATCTTGACGTAGACGTTCTCGGCCCAGGTAGCGATCTCGCGCGCCTCGACCTCCATGGTCTCGACGTCATCGGCAAAGACCTCAAACGAGACGGACACATCGGTGATGTGGGTCAGGACCTCCTTGGCAAACGCGCGGTAATCCGTCACGCCGCCCTTCTTCATAAGGGACGGGTTGGTCGTGAAACCCTGAACGTTGCCGTTCTCGTACATGTCGAGCATGCCCTCGAGGTTTGCACCGTCAGCGAACACCTTGATTGCCATCTGCCTGATTCCTTTCGCTTGCACATGGGCGTTAAACTGCTAAACACTTTACCTACGTTTATCAAGGCGTGAGCTGCGGTTTTTTATCTTCTCGGCGAACGGTATAAACACCTCAGTGTTTGGATTGATAAATCGATTGAGCATGCAAAAGCGAAGAGTCGCAGTTTGAGCAAACGTCAGAACGCGGGATTCATTAGATGAGGCCGAAATGCTGCATCGCTGTGACGGTACCGTCGTGTGCGACATCGTCGGTCACGTAGTCGGCGACCGCCTTGACCTCGGGCATGGCGTTGCCCATGGCCACGGCCGTCTCGACAGCGGCGAGCATGCCCAGGTCGTTACCCGAATCACCAAAGCCAAAGGTGCGCGCGTTGCCAGTGCGGCCCAGATACGCCAGCGCTCGCGCCACGCCCACGCCCTTGTCAATGCCCTTGGGACTCAGCTCGCGATTCTGACCACCGGTGTTGCACAGCTCAAACTCGCGATCGATAAAGCCGTCATCATTGGCTACGCGAGCCAAACTGGGCACATTGAGGCATACCTTGCCCACGTGCAGACTATCGTCGACGCGCATTTCCTCGGTGCTGTGCACCACAGAAGTGCCGATCAGAGACGACTGCTCAACGCCCGCGGGTTCCAGGGCAAAAGTAGCCACGTTGGTCTCGAAAAAGGCCTCAATCCCCGCCGCGGCCATACGGCGCGCAAGCTCCTCGATAACGTCCTCGTCAAAGCAGTCCTCATGCACCACGCGACCCTCGACCTCGAGCGTGGCGCCCGCCATGGCAACGACACCCGCAGGCTCCAAAGCACGCAGGCCATCGGCAATCAGCCACAAGGGACGACCCGTGCAGATAAACGCCTTGTGCCCTGCGTCGCGCAGACGATGAAACGCCTCGATCACCGCCTGCGAGGGGCGAACCGCCGAAAAGTCCTTATCGGTCATATCGTCGGGATCGAACGACGTCAGCGTGCCGTCCACGTCAAAAAAGAGCACAGCGGGTTTGGGACACGCATCAATCATATGAGTTCCTTTCGAGGATAAGGGCAAACGAAGCATCCATCATATAATGGAGCGACGCAACCAGAGAGGTCACCCATGGAATTTTACGCAAGCTGCCCCGAGGGCTTTGAGTCCGCACTCGCCGATGAGCTTAAACGTCTCGGGCTTTCGCATGTCCGCCGCCTAAAGGGCCGCGCCACGTTTGAGGGCGAGCTTGAGCGGGGCTATCGCGCATGCCTGTGGTCGCGCCTGGCCAGCCGCGTGTTTGCGGTGCTCGGACGCTTTGAGGCGCAAGATGCCGACGAGCTGTACGATAGCGTTTACGACATCGCCTGGGAGAACATCGTCCGCCCCGGCGCCACCATCGCCATTACCGCCCGCGGCGTGACCGAACAGCTGCGCAACACGCGCTTCTCGGCCCTGCGCGCCAAGGACGCGCTGTGCGACCGTCTGGCCGAGACCACGGGCCGTCGCGCCGATGTCGACGCCGCCGATCCCGACGTTCACCTGCTGCTTTCGCTGCGTCAGCGCCGCGCGAGCATCAGCCTGGATCTTTCGGGCGACCCGCTGTTCAAGCGCCTGCCGCCCGCGGCGACCCGTGCCGGCGAGGGCGCGCACGTGCTGCGCCCCGACTACGCCGCCCTGGTGCTAGCGCAGGTCGGCTGGACCGCACTGTGCGAGCGCGAGCTGACGGCCGACGATTACGAGAATGAAGCCCTTCCCACGCTAATCGATGCCTCGTGCGCCGGCGGCGGCCTGTTGCTGGAAGCCGTAAACATTCTGACCGACCGCGCCCCGGGCGCCGCACGCGAGCGCTGGGGCTTTGAGGGCTGGCAGCTGCACGACGCCGCTCTGTGGGAGCAGCTGCTTGCCGAGGCACGCGAGCGCGAGGCGGCAGCACGCGAGCGCCAGGTACGCATCGTGGCCGTGGATGTTGACCCCGCCGCCCGCAAGACCGCCGAGCGCATGGTCAAATGTGCCGGCTACAAGCGCTTTGTTGATTTTTGCGCCGCCAAGTCCGCCACCGTGCTGGACCATGCGGGCACCGTCGCCGGTGCCGCCGTGGTCGCAGATACGACCGAGACACCGCTTTCGCTCATGCATGACACCATGACGCTCGTCAGTGAGCTGCGCCGCGCGCCCGAGCTTGCCGCGGCGCCGGTCGCCGCGCTCACCCGCGACGGATTGCTGGCCCGCGCGCTCCACGCCGAGCCCGAGCGCTCGATCGCCGTCATGCCCAACAACGAGGAGGCGACCGTCGAAGTCTGGCCCTCGCTCGACCAGGCCGCCGCGGCGTTTGAGGCTTCGACCAGTGCGGATGCTGAGGGCGAGGCTGCAGATGCCGACAATGCCAATGATGAAGGCAGCACCGCCCCCGCCATGCCCGAGCCTGCCGCCACGCTCGACTTGGGCGACGGCAAGCCGCTGCCCGTGCTCATCCCGGAGTCCGAGCAGTTCGCCAACCGCCTGCGCAAGAATGCCCGTCTGCGCCGCAAGTGGGCCAAGCGCGAGGGCGTGAGCTGCTATCGCGTCTACGATGCCGACCTGCCCGACTACTCCGCTGCCATCGACCTGTACGAGGGTTGCCCGCAGACGCCGGGCCGCTGGCTCGTCATCGCCGAATACGCCGCGCCCAAGACCATCGACCCCGCGCTGGCCCAGGCCCGCATGCTCGACATCTTGGCCATCGCGCCGCGCATCCTTGATGTTCCGGCCGAGCATGTGCACGCCAAGGCCCGCATGCGTTCGCGTGGCGGCTCGCAGTACGGCAAGCAGGGCGCCGGCAAGGGCGGATCGGGCGAGCGCGCCAACATCGCGCGCCGGCGTCTGCCGCTCATCGAAGAAGGCGGGCTCACCTTTGCCGTCAACTTTGACGACTACCTGGATGTGGGCATCTTCCTGGATCATCGCGTCACGCGCAACCTGGTGCGCGAGCACGCCAAGCAGGCGCGCCGCTTCCTCAACCTGTTTGCCTACACCGGCACTGCCACCTGCTACGCGGCCGATGGCGGCGTCGAGGAGACCGTGACGGTCGACCTTTCCAACACCTACCTGGACTGGGCCGAGCGCAATATGCGCCAGAACGGCTTTGTTGGTCCGCAGCATCATTTTGTGCGCGACGACGTGCTCGCCTGGATTCGCGACCAGCGCCAGACGCGCAACCGCTGGGACCTGATCTTTGTCGACCCGCCCACGTTCTCGAACTCGTCCAAGATGGGCCGCCGCACCTGGGATGTCCAGCGCGACCATGTTGAGCTTTTGGCCGGCGTATCGCACCTGCTCGCACAGGGCGGCCACGCCATCTTTAGCTGCAACCTGCGCGGCTTCCGCCCCGAGACACGCAAGCTCGCGCGCGCGGGCGTGGTGCTGGAGGACATTACGGCGCAGACCATCCCCGAGGATTTCGCACGCAACCAGAAGGTGCACCACTGCTATATCGTGCGCCGCCTGCCCATTGAGGACGCCATGGCCGAGGTCGGCTTTAGCGCCGAGGAGATTGCCGAGCGTGTCGAGGAGCTGCGCAACCCCGAGGCCCGCAAGCCTCGCGCGGCAGTACCCGCGCACGCGCAGGCCGGAGACCGAGGGCCGCGCGGCGACGGCAAACCCTCCCCCGCCGGCAAGCCCAAAAAGAAGAAGTTCTACGCCAGCAAACCCAGGGGCAAATAAACAAAGTTGCGGTGGAATATGGACTGTTTGGCCGCCAAATAGGCCATTTCCGTCCGTATTTCACCGCAACTCATATTGGGACGGTGGTTGGCGATCTAGCCTTGGGTGACCAATCGGTAACCGATGCCCACGTGTGTTTGGATATAGCGCGGGTGCGCGGGGTCGGACTCGATCTTCTTGCGCAGCGTGCCCATAAAGACGCGCAGGCTCGCCAGGTCGCTCTTAGTTGCCGTGCCCCAAATCTCGTGCAGGATAAACTGGTGCGTTAGTACCTTGTCGGCGTTATGTGCCAGCAGGCACAAGAGCTTGTACTCAATCGGCGTCAGATGCAGCTCCTCGCCATCCATCGTGGCAATGCCGGCATCAAAGTCGATATGCAGCTCACCGGTATCGAACGAGCCCTCGGAGGCAACACCACCCGTTTGCGCATACGAAAGGCGCCTGAGCGTCGTGCGAATGCGTGCAAGCAGTTCCTCTACCGAAAACGGCTTGGTCAGGTAGTCATCGGCGCCGGCATCGAGCGCGCGAATCTTGTCCGCGTCCTCGCTGCGCGCCGAGACCACGATGATCGGCATGCCCGACCATGCGCGCACCGACTCCACCACCTTGACGCCGTCCATATCGGGCAGGCCCAGATCGAGCAGCACGATGCTCGGTGCCTGCGATGAGGCGGCGGCGATGGCGGCATGGGCGGTCTCCACGGCCATATGACGCAAGCCGTGCGCCTCGAGCGCGGCAACAATAAGGTTGCGGACGGCGGGATCGTCCTCAACGACCAAGATGAGCGGTTTTACGGCAGAGTTCGGCACAGCGCTACTCCTTATCAAACGAAACGTCGGCGACGGGAAGCTCAATCGTAAAGACCGAGCCGTGCGGGTCCGCCGCGGCAACCTCTATGCTACCGCCATGCGCCAGCGCAATGGAGCGGCAGAGCGAAAGACCCAGGCCCACGCTGCGATGGCTGTCGGCAAGACCGTGGTTGGCGGTGTAGAACGACTCAAAGATTCGCTCGCGGTCCTCGGGCGCAATGCCCGGGCCGTCATCGGCCACCGAGCACGCCACGCGTCCATCGTCGACGCTAATCGAAATCATGATATGCGAGCCTGCGGGCGTATAGGTGATGGCGTTGTTCACCAGATTGACCACCAGCTGCACCATCAGGCGCGCATCGACGTTGACGAGCGCCGGCTCATCGCACGCCACCACCTTAAGGTCGTGCTCGCGCACGGCAGGGTTCACGTGGCGCAGCGCCTCCTCCACGATATCGTCCATGAGCTCGAGCGTGGTCGACAGGCGCATACCGCCGCCCTCGAGCTTGGTGATGGCGAGCAGGTTCTCGACGGTGGCGTTGAGCCATTGCGCATCCGAGCGAATGGACAAGAGCAGGCCGCGGCGCGTTTGGGCGTCGAGCACGGCGGTGCCGGTCGAGCCCTGGTCGAGCAGCACATCGGCATTACCCGAAATACTGGTGAGCGGCGTGCGCAGGTCGTGCGAGATGGAGCGCAGCAGGTTGGCGCGCAGCTGCTCATTTTTGGCAAGCACCGCCGCCTCCTCGCGGGCCTCCATGGCGCGGGCGCGATCGAGCGCCAGCTCGCCTTCGCTCACGATAGCATCGGCAAGTGTCCGCTCCTCGTGCGTCAGCACGTCGGGCTCGGCAACGATAGCCAGCACGCCCACCACCGAGGCGGGGTCGCCCGAGCGCGCGAAGCCGTCGCCTGTGCGAACCGTCAGGTAGATGCCATAAAACGCCGAGCCGCCGAACGTAGCATCGAGCGGCGTTCCCACATAGGCGGACGCCGAGAGCCGCGGTGGCATCTGCGGCGCCAGCTCGTGCACCGGCGCGGCATCGCCCACGGCCGTGTATGTCGCACGCGGCAGCAGGTCATCGCCCTCGGCGTCGGCGCTGTACCACACGACCGGACAGCCCGAAAGACGCGCCAGCTGCGTGGCCATGGCGTGAACGATCTGCTGCTCGTCGGCGCAGCGCTGCAACATGCGATTGGTCTCGAGCACCATATGCGTGCGGCGGTCGCTGGCGGCAGCCTGTGCCAAGGCGCGGCGCAGGGCCAACGCAATCGAGCTCGACACAAGCGAGACCACGAACATGATGAAGAACATGCCGGGATAGCCGCGGTCGATAAGCGACAGCGAGTAGCGCGGGTCGACAAACAAGAAGTTGTAGAGCGCCACGGCGGCAGCCGAGCTCAGCAAGCAATACAGGCGACTCCAGGTAAAGAATGCGCACAGCTGAACGGCGAACACATAGACGATCATGATGCTCGGCGCGAGACCCGGATGGTCGAGCAGCGCGCCCACAATCGTCGCCGCGACCAGCAGCCCCACCGACACGCAGATATCGTACAGGGGGCCGCGACGCGTCATCGTAGTGCGCCGCCACCAAAAGTTCTCGGCAATATCACCGTCCGCACGGACGTCCATCAGCGCCCCGCCCCTCTCTCAAAAACAAAAACCACCACAAAGGGACAGGCACCTTTGTGGTGGTTTCCCTTGTGGTGGTTCCAAGTGTATAGCCTTTGCAACCTGCGGTCGCTAGACAAACAGCACGTGCGCGAGCAGGGCACACACGCACACCGCTCCAAATACCAGTGCCACGATCGAAATTACGCGATCGGCCATATCCATGTTGGCACGATTCGTAAAGAACCGATCTTCGGCGGCGTCGACGCGCGCCTCACGCACCATTTCGACCACCGCCTCACGGCCATCGAGCGCCTTTGTATCCATGTTTACCTCCCCGGCCTCATGCTTATCCATCAAAAACCAACTCCGTGTAGCCGCCGACGTCTACGGCCGCTCGTTGGGGGCCAGGCGCTGCATCTTGTTCACGGCCTTGAACTTGGTGAACAGCGGCACGTACTCAAAGCTCACGTTGGAGTTCTCCAGGCCGTACCAACGCGCAGGCGTGCCGGCGGCGCGGCGGATGATGTACTTGAGCGTGATGGCCGTACGCTCGCTCGGCTCCACATCGCTTTCGGGCGCCAGAAGCTTACGGATCAGGACGAACTTGAACGTGCCGATGTTACCCGGATCCTTGTAGACCGAGTAGTCATGCGTCTGCGGCGGCAGCTCGCCGGTGGCAGCCAGGTCCTGAACGACCTGACGCAGGTAGGCATTGACGCGCTGGTTGATCTTGTAGCCCAGGTACAGATGCACGCGGAACACGTAATCGGTGCCGAACGTCTCGACCGAATAGGCAAAGGTGTGCGGTTCGTCCATGGTCTCGACATTCACAAACCACCAGGCGCGGGCGCGCTTGGGATGCTTGTCCAAGATCGAATAGACGATATCGCGGTCGATGTAGTCGGTATGGGTGTCCTTGGTCAGGTACACGACGTTGTCGCTCATGCGCTCGTAACGGTCGTCGTCGCGCAGGCGCTTGAGCTGCGGCAGGTAGCTGCGCAGCGGCAGAAGCGTAAACTGGCGCTGCTCAACAGCCGTACCGTTGTACCAGCACACCATGATGCCCATGATGAGCGCGGCCATGAGGATGGTGAAGTAGCCGCCGTGGAAGAACTTGGTAAGTGAGCTCACGAAGAAGAAGCCTTCGAGCAAAAGGAAGAAGGCCGCGAAGATCCACGGAGCAACCTTGAGCTTGCGCTCCTCGTGCAGGTAGAAGAAGAGCAGCAGCGTGGTGCACATCATAGTCAGCGTAATGGCAAGGCCGTAGGCGGCTTCCATATGCGCCGAGTTCTGGAACAGCAGCACCACGATGACGCAGCCGACAAGCATGACGTTGTTGACCATGGGGATGTAGAGCTGGCCCTTGGTCTCGGCAGGGTAGAAGACCTGCATGTGCGGCATGAGGTCCAGACGGCTGGCCTCGGACACCAGCGAGAATGCGCCGGTGATGAGCGCCTGCGAGGCAATGATGGCCGCGACGGTGGAAAGGCCGACGGCAAACGGGCGCAGGCCCGGGGCGAGCATCTGGTAGAACGGGTTGAGGTCGGCAATGCCCATGAGCTCGGGGTTGGCAGCGTTGTTCATAAGCCAAGCGCCCTGGCCCATATAGGAAAGCAGCAGGCAGCACTTAACGAACGGCCAGGTAGCGTAGATGTTGCCGCGGCCGACGTGGCCCATGTCGGAGTAGAGCGCCTCGGCACCGGTGGTGGCGAGGAAGCAGCTGCCCAGAATCATGATGCCCGCGTGGTTGTTGGGGCTCAGCAAAAAGGCGATGCCGCGCACCGGGTTGAGGCACAGCAGCACGGCGGGGTGCTGGAAGACAAAGAACAGACCCGTGCCGCCCAGGAACAGGAACCACAGCGTCATGATGGGGCCAAAGGCGTGACCGATCTTGGCCGTACCGATGCGCTGTACCAAGAAGAGCACGATGATGATGGCGAGCGTAATGGCGACGACGCGGCCTTGGTCATCGCCCAGCACGGCATGGACCGCCGGGATGGTGCGCAGGCCCTCGATGGCCGTGGTAACGGTAACGGCCGGCGTGAGGATGCCGTCGGCGAGCAGCGCGGCGCCACCTAGCATGGCGGGGATGATAAGCCACTTGCCACAGCGCTTGACCAGACTGTACAGGGCAAAGATACCGCCCTCGCCATGGTTATCGGCGCGCAGCGAGATGAGCACATACTTGATGGTGGTCAGCAGCGTGACCGTCCACACGACAAGGGAGAGCGCGCCGAGCACGAACTCCTCCGTGACGCTTCCGATGCCGCCGTTGCCGGCAACGAGCGCCTTGGTTACATACATGGGGCTGGTGCCGATATCGCCATACACCACGCCCAGCGTGACGAGCATCGCCGAGATGCTCACAGGAATCGCAGCGTGCGAGGCTGCCTCCTTGGCCTTTTGTTCCATAAGCCGGTTTCCTCCCAACTTTAATGTTCGAAGGAATTATAGGTAATCGTCCTATGTTTGAATGGCACTGTTTTCCCAGCTAGATAAACATTTATACGGCCTTTAGGCCACCGCGGCGATATGGAATGTGACAAAGGGACTGTCCCTTTGTCACATCCGTCATTTTCCGAGCCAGTTTTTGAACCACCACTCCATGGAGCGGCTCATCTCGGCCATAAAGGGACTGGTGTGTTTGCGGGTGTAGATATCCACCACGCGCTCGCCCACCTCGCGGGCATGCGGGCGAAACATCGCATCCATCTCGGCCACCTGCGCATCCATAGTCGCGGCATCCGCACGGCAGTAGCGCTCCTCGTGCACCAGGTTCACCACGGGGTGCGCGATCGCCGGACGCTCCTTACGGGGCGTGCCGATGATGAGCATCGACAGCGGCATGGTATAGGGCGGCAGATCGAGCAGCTCGGCAACTTCCTCGGCATTCTCGACGATATCACCGATATAGCAGCTCCCCAGCCCCAGGGCCTCGGCGGCAACCACGGCGTTTTGCGCGGCGACCACGGCGTCCTGCGCCGCAATGGCAAAGTCGCCCAGACCCGGTGCACGACGGGGCGACTTGCCCGTACGCTCTACAAACTCGGGCTCAAAGCAACCCACATGCTCAAACAGATCGATCCACTTGGCATAATCGACCACAAATATGAGTGCCCAGGGCGCCTTGGCGATCATGGGCTGGTGGTCGCACAGGTCGGCCAGGCGGTCGAGCGTAGCCTGCTCGCGGATGCTCACGATGGAATACATCATCATGGCACCCGCCGACGGCGCACGGCTCGCCGCGTGCAGAATCGCCGCCCGCTGCTCGTCGGTCACCGCCACGGGACGGTCGTCGTCATCACGCGCGAAGGCACGCGTAGACGAGCGATGCTCCAAGATGTCCAGCACCGCATTGCCCGTGGTCTCGACCGGGTAGCCGTTCGTATCCACGCCCGCAGCTCCGCCGCAGTACTCGGCACCCGTCATACAAACCTGCTCGCCCATAGCTCTATCCTCGCCATTTCTTTAAGAAGCCTTTACGTTTCCGTGTAATTTCCGTCCATTATCGCGCAGGTCACCACTACATTGCGCCACACCGCCGCACATGCGCGTTAATATGGCTGGTTGTTGTGCGCAGCCCGCAAATGCAGCGCATATTTAGGTAACAATCGGGTAAACCCCCGCTTTCGTAGGTTTTAAGTTTGTGAGGAGTCTCAGCATGTTCGCTGCCGCCATCTCGCTCGTCGGTCTTGCGGCGACCGTCTACCTTGTTTTGCGCGAGGCCAAGGCCATTCGCGCTCAGTCGGGCACCGATGCCAAGGGCGCCTTCGCCTGGAGCGTCGCCTTCGGCCTGTTCCAGCTCTTTTTGACCATTTGGGGCGCTATTGGCCTCGTCGCGCAAAACGAGCCGCTCGCCTTTGTGATGCTCATCCTGACCAACGCCATCCTCACCGGCTGCGCTTGGGCCAGCATCGCCCGCGACCGCATCACCCCGCGCGTCTTTGCGTTCGCTGCTACCGATGCCCCCGCCCCCACCGGCAAGCTCGCCCGCCTGCGCGGCGCCTTTGTGGGCAAACCGCTCGTCGCCGCCGTCCTGTGCCTGCTGCTCGCCGGCGTCTTTGCGCTGCTGGGCATGGAGGTCTCGTCCAACCACGACTTTACCTGGGTCTACCCCCTGTGCATCCTGCTCGAGTGGGCCATCATCACCACGCTCATGGTCGGCCTGTTCTTCCTGTTCCAGCGCCACGGCGCAGCTCCCGCGGTCCTGGCCTTTGCCCTCTTTGTCCTGGGCATTGCCGAGTTCTTCGTCATCACGTTTAAATCAATGCCCATCCAGCCGGGCGACCTTTCGGCCATTTCCACCGCCGCTGCGGTCGCCGGCACCGGCTACACCTTCTCGATCTCGCTGTTCTGCGTGCTATCCATGGGCTTTACCGCCATCGCCATGCTGCTATGCGAGTACGCCGGCCTGGTGGCACCGCACCGTCAGAAGGGTGCCGCCAACGCCAAGCGCATGCTGCTCACCAACCTGCTCGTCGCCGTGCTGTGCCTGGGTGGCGTGACCGCGCATGTCACGCTCATCGACTACTACAACACTCTCGGCATCACCGTCTACACCTGGCGCCCGCTCGAGAGCTACTGGCGCGAGGGCTACCTGCCCGCTTTTATTAGTGCAGCGCAGTCCATCAAGCCGCCCAAACCCGCCGACTACTCCGTCGACGATGCCAAGGCCACGCTCAAAAAGTACGCCAAGGCCTACGACAAGTCCGACGCCGCCAAGAGCGACGAGCGCACCGCCGCAAAGGAGCAGTTCGACAGCGAGAAGCCCACGGTCATCGCCATCATGAACGAGACCTTCTCGGACCTATCCATCTACCAGAACATGCGCGCCGGCTACGAGGGTCCGCAGTACTTTAAAAACCTGTCCAACTGCCTCAGCCGCGGCAAGCTCTACGTGAGCGCCTACGGCGGCGGTACCGCCAATACCGAGTTTGAGTTTATGACCGGCAACTCCATGGCCAACCTGGGCTCGGGCGTGTACCCCTACACCATCTACAACATGGAAACGACCGGGAACCTGGCAGAGCAGTTCAAGTCGCTCGGATATTCCACCACGGCCATGCATCCCAACCACGCGACCAACTGGAACCGTGAGAACGTCTACAAGGACTTTGGCTTTGACCAGTTCCTGTCCATCAACGATTTCCAGGGCGCCGATACCCTGCGCGGCATGGTGACCGACCAGGCTACCTACGACAAGATTCTTGAGCTGCTCGACCAGAACGCCGATCCGCAGTTTATCTTCGACGTGACCATGCAGAACCACTCGGGCTACGATACGGGCCTGCTGCCGGTCGACAAGCAGATGCACCTGAACATCGACACGACCGACCTGGACGCCAAGACCGTCGAGGACGGCACGCTATCCGATGTCGATGAGTACGTCTCGTGCATCGAGCAGTCCGACCAGGCGCTGCGCTACTTCCTCAACGCCCTGAGCAAGCTCGACCGTAAGGTGGTCGTGGTGTTCTGGGGCGACCACCAGCCGTTCTTCCCGTCCAAGTTCAATGACAAGTGGTTTACCAACGAGGATGACGCCACCCACCAGGAGCGCCTGTGGCAGACCGACTACATCATCTGGGCCAACTACGACGTTGCCGGTTGCAACCAGACAAGCGAGGTCGACGACCTGTCCACCAACTACCTGTCCACGCAGCTGATGCAGCTGATCGGCGCACCGCTGACCGACTATCAGAAGGCGCACATGACGCTGCGCGAGTCGCTGCCCGCTATCAACTCCGTGGGCTACGAGGACGCCAGCCTGCGCTGGGCGCTCTCCTCCAACGTCACCGGCGACGACGCCGCCGCAGCAGCCGCCACCAAGGCGCGCGAGGATTACGCCAAGATGCAGTACTACGAGATGTTCCGCGACGGCAAGAACGTGTACACCGAGCACTTCCAGACCGAGGCCAACGAAACCGACCCCAACCTGGCACCGGGTACGACCAAGATTAAGTAACGGCGCGTCTTAACTGGTTCGTCTGCCCGGCGGCGCGGAACGTAAGGTTCCCTGCTCGGACAGTCCTGCTCGCACGGAGAGCACATTAAGTGCTCTCCGGCTCGTGCGGAACTCGCGATGAACCTTACATTCCGCGCCGCCAGGCAGACGCCCCGGTGTTGAAACGCGGCTTGTCATGGGGACATCTGCTGAACATATATAAGTTGAAGGCCACGTCATGTGGCCTTTTTTGCATCCGGAAAGTGTGTCCCGGAATTCTTGTCTGGAATGGGATGCAGTTTCCGCTTGGGACCCGATTGGGAAAGTGTGTCCCACTATTCAGCTGGATTCCGGGATGTATTTTCCGGTTGAGGCTCGTTGGGAAAGTGCGTCCCACTTTGGGGGCTGATTCTGGGACGCAGTTTCCCGTTGAGGACCCTTTGGGAAAGTGCGTCCCGGTCTGGGCGCTCAAACTGGGATGGATTTTCCGGATGAGAGCTTGACGGAAAATGTGTCCCGTTCCGGGCGCTAATTGTGGGATGCAGTTTCCGCTTGCGGAGTCTCCACTCAACAGAAAACCCGGGTGGCCTGTTTTTTGGCTACCCGGGTTTTTGGGTTGTCGATATGTTCGACTGGCTACTAGTGGGTCTTGCGGCGCTTGATCAGCATGATAAGGGCTATCACTACGAGCGTTGCTCCCGCTGCTGCTGCGGTGGCGACTAGGGCGAATGTTTGGTCGCCGGTGTTTGCGAGGTTCTTCGCTGTGGTCGTAGTCTTGACCTTGGTGTCGGTCTTAGCTCCGTTGTCGGACTTGGGCTTGTCCGGGTTCGTCGGGGTCTCAGGAGTCTCGGGGTCCTTTGAGCCTTCGGAATCGGTTGGGCCGGCGGTGTTTACCAGCGTATGGTCCAGGAACTTCTTGGCGCCCGCACTTGCCTGTGAGAACAGGCGGCGCGTGCGGATCGGGGTGGCGTTCACCGTTGTGGGCGCCGCCTCCTCGGCCTCGATATTCACGAGCGTCGCGCCGGTGTCGAGGCCCACGTCGTTGTATCCCACGTGGCAGTAATACTGCGCACCGTCATCGTCTGCGGTCAGGTCAATCTCGAGCTTCGAGGCCGTTCCAGCCACGAGGTTGCCATCGGCACCCACGAGCTTAAACTCTGTCTCGCCGCGGCCCTTGCGGTACCACATATAGGTCGGTGCCAGCCCTGTTTCGCTATCGTCGGCACCGAGTTGCTTCACATGGCCAATCGCCGAGAGCGTCAGGTGGCTTCCCGCCGTGCGCTCAACCGAAGAGTCGTATCCAAGATCCGACCCCTCCGCAGCATCCGCCGCAGGTCCGCTCACGGTCATCGTCATGCCATCGGGCATGGTCTTGACCGTGATGATTGCCGAGCGAATACCTGTTTCGGTCGTGGATCCATTCTTAACGGCGGCGATGGCGAATCGATACTCCGTATTGGGCTGCAGCCCATCCCACTTGAGCGAGGTCTGCGTGTTGTCGGCAATCTTCCAGCTATTGACGACCGCATCCGCCGCATTGCTCTGCAGCATGCCCACGCCGTAGCTAAAGCCACTCTTGTTTGCGAGTACATCGTCCCAGCTAAACGTAACGCTGGTCGAATCGACGGCGTTTGCCGTAAAGCCCGTCACGGCCGGCGCGTCGGGCATCTCGACGTCCTTAACGTCATAGCCCACGATCCAGAACTGGTCGGTGTCCTTGGTGCCGAGCTTGTCGCCCGAGTCTGCCTCGAACTTGTCGACATCCACCGCGTTGACGCCCAGACGCCACACAAAACCGTACTTGCCCTGCGCGGCCTCGGGCAGGTTGTCGACGGTGCCGCCGTATTCGGTCGATTCACTCGAGGAGTTACCCGTAGTAAAGCCGGCGTTGGCACCAAAGCACAGGCCGCCAAACAACTCGTGCTTTGCGAGCTTCGCGCCCATGACAACGCTGCCGTTCAGCGTCAAGCCGAGCTCGAGCTCCTGCTCCTTGCCCTCCTCGACTTCGATGGTCTGCTCAATGCTCGCCCCCGACTGCGCGGCGGCGCCGTTAAACCCATCGTGCGTGTAGGCGCGCGTTACGCCAGGCTCGCCCAGGCCAAAGGAATCCCCAACGGGAGTCTCGCCGTTGAGCGTCGTTTGATAGGTTCCGGGTTCTCCCGACCGGTTGGTCAAAAAGTAGCTGAGCGGCGTCATATTGTGCTGTTTGGCAATGCGGTCATAGGCCTCGACATTAACGACCGAGGTCTGCGCGCCGAGCGACACGGGCGCCGCCATCACGCCCTTGCCACCAGTTTCCTCATTTTCGATCTCATACTCGTAATAGACCATCGGAATCGTGTAGAGCACGGCCTTGTCACCCTCGCCGGCATGCGACTCATAGCTTACGCTTGCGCTGACCGTGCGCTCGCTCCGGTAGTCATAGCATCCCTCGGCGGCAAAATCGACTGAAGCATTCATCGCGACCAGGGGCGGACCGGTCTGCACCTCGACGGCAACGCCCAACTCGGCGCCAATGGTATAGCCCTGGGATGTCCCCGTGCCCTTTTCCTCTCCGTATGACGTGCCGCCCAACACCAGATAGCCGTATGCCTGCTCCAGATCCTCAACATAGGGCGCATCCTGCAGCACGGCAAGCACGCGCGGGTTGGTATAGACCTTGTAGCGGTCCTTGTACGTGATCTTGACGCTGTCGTTGTCGACATCGGGCAGCGCGAGCGAGATAAATGTGCCGTAGGTAGTGCCGCGACGGTTGCTCTCGCTAATCACCTGCTCCTCGCCGCGGCGCACCTTTCCGTTCTCGTCGAGCGAAAAATGCGAGGCGGTCATCCAATAGTAGTCATCGTTCTTGCGCAGGTCCTCGTCGCGGTGCTTGCCCACCACGGCGATAAAGCTCTCGTTATAGCGGTCCGAACCCGAGACGCTGCCCGCCTTGACGTCGCTGATCCACACCTGCTCTATACCCTTGTGGTCATGCTTGTTGCTGCTGTTGTATTGCTGGCCGCTCATGCTCATGGTTCCGACCATGGACCCCAAGCCCTGAGCCCCGCTCTGTGCCGTGTTGCAGGCAAAGTCGCGGAACACATCGCCGCCCACGAGCACCTCGTCAACCGCCAGCTGCTCGGACAGGCCGTCAAGGTTGGCAGTGGCAAGGGCAATAGGCGCCAAGGTGCACGGATAGCGCTTATCCTGAGCGCTATCCTTCCATGCACTGTTGGGCACATGCATCAGCCCATAGGAGGCGAGGAGCCCGTCTCTGTATTCCTTACAATCGGAAAGCTTGAACTCGCCAGACTCCGAGTCAAAATACGCGTAGCGGTACAGCGCGCCGTACAGCCCCTTGCCGCCGTCAGAAGCGCCGTAATCAAAAGCGCTGCGTTGCCAGTCATAGACCGCAAGAATAAGGCCCGTGACGGTTTCACCCGTCTTCTTTCCTTCTTCATCGTAGGCGGCAAACGTGCCGAACGTCGCATTCGCAGCGACCATGGTCTTGCCGTTCGCGGAGAGGGAGATTGCGCCCGCGTCGCCCAGAGCATCGACATGGACGAGCGCACCCTTGGATGCATCCCACGAAAACAGCTCGCAATGCGTCGACTTATCAATATTCTTCTTGCCGTAGGGTGCCGAGACCACGATGGCGAGGTCATCGCAAAAATCGCGATCGAGGTCGCCGGCCGCTAGCGAAACGACAGGAGCTGACTGAAGCTGCGTCCAGGAGTCGTTCCCGCCCTTGTTGTGCGTGGTGTAGTCCGCGGCGTTACCGGCATCGATCTTGACGACGCTTTGCTTCCAGTTGCCGCCCTCCAAGTCATACATGTCGACTACAGCCTTGCGCACGCCGTTCTCGTCGACATAGCAGCCCGCGTAGACAAAAAGCTCGTCGACGCCGTCGCCATCGACATCGCCCGCCTCGACATCAAAGACGGCGTCGTGCTCTTGCAGGTAACCGGCATCCAGGTACTTAAAACGGCCTTCGTACATCATATTAGTGTTGACCGTCACCGGCAGGTGTGTGTCGAGAGTGCGCGTACGCCCGTTGCTAAACGAGTAGAGGACCAGCTCAACCTTTCCGGCGTATGACTTGCCGTCAATCGTCGTGGAGGAACTGTCGCCGTAGGCACGGAGCTCGGCAACGCGGCTCTTTTTGCCCGTGCTGGCGTCGCTGCAGAACTCAACACTCGTGGCGTGAATGCCCGAGAAACCGTTGTTGTCGTTGGCAAGTACTGTTGAGGACTCATTGTTGCTTAGGTACGACCAGGTGCCGCCACCGTAGTCGCTATGCTTGTAGAGATCGCTGTTCGTATCGAAGTTGTTGACGTTTTGCCAGAACTTTGCGGCGCCCCACACACTTCCATAGCCATCGGTGAGTTTGCTGCTGCCGCCAATGTCACCGCGCTCGACGTTCTCGAGCTTGTCGCGCAGAGTGTAGCGATTGCCATGGCTACCGTTAGCTGCCATATAGACCTCGCTGCGCGTGGCAAACGTCGTGGGGGTATCAGTGGAATAGGGGCCAACGGTATCGGCCGGAATGTCCTCGCTCGCGCCCAGACCCAGGGCTTGATAATCCTGCTCGGTCATATCGGTGATTGCGGGCGCGTCTGCCGCCTGGGCAACCTGGGGCGTGGCCGTGAAGCAGGCGACGCTCATGGCGATCAACGCAGCAAGCGCCGCCGTCCCAACAAGCGGGATTTTCGACAGCCTACGGATACGGGGGTGTGGAACGTACATGAGGGACCTCGCTTTATTCGAGTGGAGTGGACTCATTTTTACAAATGATACGTCCGATGCCCGATATCACGTGTCTCATTTTCGCCAACGGCGTGTCTCATTTTTGAGAATCCGAGATGCCGCGGAAATCTTATCCCAGCTCAAAGGCCATTTCTGGGATGTATTTTCCGTCGAGTGCCTCATCGGGAAACTGCATCCCATTTCAAGCGTCGATTCTGGGACGCACTTTCCCCTTAGACCCTCAACCGGAAACCGCATCCCACTTTGAGCGCAAATTCCGGGATGCATTTTCCGCTTGAGCCTCATTGGGAAACGGCGTCCCACTTTGAGGGCTGATTGTGGGATGCATTTTCCGGTTTTGCTCTCATTGGGAAAATGCATCCCGTTTCTTGACCGAATAATGGGACGCAATTTCCCGTTGGAGCGCCTTTGGGAAAGTGTGTCCCACTTCGACCGCCCAGAGTGGGATGCACTTTCCGCAAAGCACCTCAACAGGAAACTACGTCCCATTCCAAAGGCAAATTCCGGGACGCATTTTTCGAAAGCCTGCCCATCCGGAAAGCCCGTCCCACTTTGGACGCATCCGGGCACGGAACCATCGACCTATCAGGCCTCCCATCAATAAAGAGGCGTCCTCCCGGACGGCGGGGCACGAAGTTCATCGCGAGTTCCGCACGCAAAGAAGGCCACTTAATGTGGCCTTCGTCTTGCGCAGGACTGTAGAGCAGGGAACTTCGTGCCCCGACGCCCGGGAGGACGTTTCATTTAGAAAGATGGACCGACCGCCGTCAGCGATGGGAGCCACTCCCCCAGCACGGCCTTTTTGGCGGCTGCAGCCATGTTGTCCAGATCTTCCTTGGTGGGGTGATCCTTTGCGGCGACCCAGTTGTCGAGCAGCATCTTATAGCGCGCGTTGTCGGGATCTTGCTCGAGCATGGCCTCGTAGCGCTGCTTGACCGCGGGACCCATCTTGCCCTGGCACATCGCCCAGCCCGCAAGCTCGGCATCCCCAGCCAAATTGGAAGTCACGCGATCAATAATCTGCTGGTAATAGCTCTGGTCGGCCCCAAAACCGCAGGTGCCAAACAGGAAGACGCGCTTGCCGTGCAAGGCGGAGAGCAACGCCGCGACCGAAGGCGTGCACGCGCCCTTGTCGCACCAAAAACCGACGAGCACCGTGTCGGCCGCGCAGGCGCCCTGCGCCTCGAGCGCAACCTGATCTGCATCCGCATCGTCGCTCAACGCCGCGGCATGGACAAACTCAACACCCGCAGCCTGCAGAGCGCGCTTGATCGCGCCCGAAACCATCCTGGTATTACCGCTCTTGCTGTTAACCACCAAAGAGCACGTCATAGTCACGTTGCCTCGTATCCCCCAAAACTAAAGCCACTAATGCAATTTATTAGATGAATATCTTAGTACTAACGTGACAGATGTAAACCACCGTCTGTCGATTGATTAATTTGCCCCACGGGCTTGCTCACTGGGCAAACTGGCTGCGATAGAGTTCGGCGTAGAAGCCGCCTGCCGCTAGCAGCTCGTCGTGCGTGCCGCGCTCGATAATCTGGCCGTCGCGCATCACCAGAATGCAGTCGGCGTTGCGGATCGTCGACAGGCGGTGCGCCACCACAAAGCTTGTGCGGCCGGCCATAAGCTCGTCGAACGCCGCCTGCACCTGCAGCTCGGTGCGGGTATCGATGCTCGAGGTCGCCTCGTCCAGCAGCAGAATCGCCGGGTCGGTGAGCATGACGCGCGCGATGCACAGCAGCTGTTTTTGACCCTGGCTAAACGTGCCGCCGTCCTCGCCGATTACCGTATCGTAGCCGCCTGGCAGCTGCACGATAAACTTGTGCGCGTGCGCGCGCTTGGCAGCTTCGATAACCTGCTCGCGCGTGGCGTCGGGACAGCCGTAGGCGATGTTTTCCGCCACCGTGCCCTCGAACAGCCAAGTGTCCTGCAACACCATGCCAAAGGCGCGGCGCAAGCTTGCGCGCGTGTAATCACGCGAGGAACGGCCATCGACCGCAATGCGACCGGCATCGATATCGTAAAAACGCAGCAGCAAATTGATGAGCGTTGTCTTGCCACAGCCCGTAGGACCGACCAGGGCAAAGCGCATGCCGGGCTTAGCCTCGATGCAGATGTCCTGAAGCAGCTTGCGGTCGGGCACGTAGCTAAAGTCCACATGCTCAAGGGCGACCTCGCCCTGCGGTGCGGCAAGTTCCACGGCATCTGGCGCGTCGGGCTCCTGCTCGCGCGCATCGAGCAGCGCAAACATGCGGCGCGCCGAGGCATACGCGGTCTGGATCTGCGTAATGACGTTGGTGACCTCGTTGAACGGCTTGGTGTACTGGTTGGCATAGGACAGGAAGATCTGCACGCCGCCCACCGTAAGCGCCGCGGGCACGCCCGTGATCACGCCCACGCAGCCGATCACAGCGACCACGGCATAGATGATGTTATTGATAAAGCGCGTACCGGGGTTGGAGAGCGAACCCATAAACTGCGCGCGCTCGCCCGCGGTGTAGAGCTCGGCATTGAGGGCATCGAAGCGCTGCTGGGCGTTAGGGCCATAGGCAAAGGCGTCGACAAGCTTTTGCTCGCCTACGTACTCCTCGATATGACCACCGAGCTGCCCTTGAATACGCTGCTGTGCCGTAAAGCTATTGTTGGAGAGCTTGGCAATAGCGCCGGCTGCAAAAATGGAAAGCGGCGTGACGAGCACCACCACGAGCGTCATGGTCAGGTTAATGGAGAGCATAAACGCGAGCGTGCCCACAATGGTGATGACGCCGGTGAAGAGCTGCGTGAAGCCCTGCAGCAGACCGTCGCCCACCTGGTCGACGTCGTTGACCACACGGCTCATAAGGTCGCCGTGAGCATGGCTGTCGATAAAGCTGAGCGGCATGCGGCTGAGCTTGTCGCTCGCCTCCACGCGCATGTCACGCACCGTTTCGTAGGACAGGCGGTTGACGCAGTAGCCCTGCAGCCACTGGAAGGCCGCAGCTCCCACCACGACGAGCGCGAGTTTGGTAACGAGCGGCAGCAGCGCATCGAAGTCCACCTGGCCCGCGGCAACGATCAGGTCGATGCCCTCGCCAATGAGGATGGGTGTGTAGAGCTGCAGGACCACCGAGACGGCGGCACTCACAAACGACGCCGTAAACGAGATACGATGCGGACGGACGTAGCCCATCAGGCGGCGGGTCACCGCACCCACGGGATAGCGCTCGGGATCGCCGGGCTGGCGCGGACCGTCGCCCAGGTCGTTGAGGTTATCGTTACCGGACACGTTGGCCGTCATCGTGGCGACCGAACCGGAAGAAGTGTACGGATTCATTTAGCAGCCCTCCTTTGCGCAAGTGGATGCCGGGGCAGTCGGGGTGGACGCGGGCGCCGGAGTGGGCGCGGGCGCCGTACTCCCCTGCTGACCCTCGAGCTCCTCGCGGCGAAGCTGCGACTGGCAAATCTCGCGGTAGAGCTGGCAGGTCGTGTAGAGCTCATCGTGCGCGCCCAGGCCCGCGACCGAACCGTGGTCAAGTACGCAGATCATATCGGCGTCGCGCACGGTCGAAACGCGCTGGCTTACGATCACCGTAGTCAGCGGCAGCCCGCCCTCAGCAGCGCCACACACGCTGCGCTCGCGGATGGCATGGCGAAGCGCCGCATCAGTCTTAAAGTCAAGTGCCGAGGCGGAGTCGTCCATGATCAGGACCTGAGGCGAGCCCACCAGGGCGCGCGCGATGGTCAGGCGCTGGCGTTGGCCACCGCTAAAGTTCTTACCGCCCGCCTCGACCGGGGTATCGAGCCCCTGCGGCTTGTTGCGCACGAACTCGCTCGCCTGCGCCATGTCGAGCGCCGCCCAGAGATCCTCGTCGGTCGCAGCCTCGTCGCGCCAGGTCAGGTTGCTGCGGATGGTGCCGCTCACCAGCGACGCACGCTGTGGAACGGTCGCGACCACACGGCGCAGCTGGTCGAGCGGCCAGGTGCGCACGTCGGCGCCCATCACACTCACGCTGCCGGTGCTCGCATCGTACAGGCGCGGGATAAGCGAGACGAGCGTGGACTTGCCGCTACCCGTACCGCCGATAATGCCAAGCGTCTTGCCCAGCGGGAGCTCCAGGGTCACATCGTTGACGGCATTTGCCGCGCCCGCGCCAAAGGAGAAGCTCGCATGGCTCAAGCTCAGCGCGGGGACCGGAACAGCGCCACCCGCCAGTTCGCTCGGCTTGGGCAGCGCAACCGACTGATCGCCCTCGTCGGTGATGCTCGGCTCGCAGTTGAGCACCTCGTTGATACGCGAAGTACTCGCGCTCGCCTTGGTAAAGACCACGACCAGGTTGGCGACGTATACGATGGAGGTCAGGGTCTGCGTCATGTAGTTCACAAACGCCATGACCTGGCCCTGCGTAAGCTCGCCCACGTTGACCTGGATGCCGCCCACCCACAGGATGGCGCACACGCCCAGGTTCATCACCAAAAACGTGACGGGATTAAGGATTGACGAGAGCTTGCCCACCGCGATGGCGGTATTGGCCTGGTCATCGGCGGCTTGGGCAAAGCGCTCGCGCTCGTGATCTTCGCGTACAAAGGCGCGAACCACGCGGGCGCCCGAAAGCCCCTCGCGGCAAATGAGCGCGATGCGGTCGAGCTTTGCCTGCAGCTGCTTGTAGTACGGAATGCAGCGCGCCATGACAAACCAAAACACCAGGCCAATGGCGGGCGTGCAAATCAAAAAGATCATGCCGAGCTTAAGGTCGATGGCGAGGGCCGCGCACATAGAGCCCACCGCCAAGAAGGGCCAGCGGATGAGCATGCGCACGCCCAGCGCCACGGCAAGCTGCACCTGGTTGACGTCGTTGGTGATGCGGGTGATAAGCGACGGCGTGCCAAAGCGGTCGAGTTCGGCATAGCTCAACTTGTTGATGTGCTGGTAGAGCGCACCGCGGATATCGGTGCCCATGCCCTGCGAGGTGAGCGCCGCCATCTTTTGGCAGACGAGCGTAAACGAGATGCCGATCACAGCCATGGCGCCAAGCAGCATACCGTAGTGGACGACGGCGTTGACATCGTGTGCGCCAATACCCTTATCGATCATCTGGGCAATCACCAGCGGCGTCAGCAGGTCAAAGATCACTTCGATCAGCTTACACGCAGGGCCGATCACCATATACCGGCGAAACTTACCACCAAAACGCCTGAGCAGCTCAATCATGTATAGGCGCTCCCTATCATCATTCACACTCAATCCGAATCATGATAGTACGGTGAGCCCAAAAGAAGCGTAAACAACTCGTCATTTCTAATGGGATTCGGTTTCCAAAGAAGCGGAGAGGCGCGCACCCAGCCAGTGTCGGGTCGACCACTTGGTATACTTGCATTAGTGCTACCAAGTTAGTCGCCGACCCTTGAAATGAGGTGCCGAGATGAACGACATTCTCGCAAGAAGAGCAAGACGAGCAACTGCGGGCATCGCCCTTTCCGCGGCACTTGTCGCGGGAATCGCCCCCGCAACGGCGATAGCGGCAGAAACCAGCTCCCCCACCGCTGCAGTTGCCTTGCAGACGGAAGATGCGGCCGCCGCAAAAGAAAAAGCGTATGCAGCCATGCAGGAAGCGCTCAAAAACCTCGAGGCCGCAAAAGACGCCGCAAGTCCCGAGAAACTTGCGGAAATCGATGATGACATTGCCGCTTCTCAAGAGCTCTACGACAAGATGATGGCGGAAGCCGCCAAATCTAGTGAACCCCTTCCCGCCATGCGAGCGAACGTCGCTGCAGCCCAAGCCGATTACGACAAGGCCAGCAACCGGGTAAGCGAGCTTAAAGCAAAAGTAGAAAAGGCGCTCGCCGACAGGGATTACGAAACTGTTTTGCAGTTGCGTATGGAGGTCAAAATGGCGGATTCGGAAAGAGAATCTTGTGGATATAAGCTTGACCACCACCGACGTACGCTCGAAAGTCAGGAAGAGCAGGTTAAGATTTTCGAAGATGGAGCGGAGAAAGCAAAGGCCAACATCGACGCATGCACAGCCAAGCGAAATGCGCTCCTCAGCGATTTGAATAAGGCGCAAGCGGCCTATGACGACGCCTGCAAGGCATACGAAGAGGCAAAAGCCGCGGCAGACAAGGCCACCTCGCCCGAGGTAACGCAACCGACCGAGACAACGCCTCCCTCCGGCTCGACGCAACCGGCCGAGACGACACAGCCCGCCAGCTCACCCTCGACCGGCAAAGACACCCTACCAAGCTCCACCAAGCAGGCGAACTCGAGCAGCGGCAAGCAAGCAGATACGACCGCCGGCAAGCTCGCGAACACGGGCGATGCAGCGCCGAGCGCAATAGCACTCGCAGGAATCGCCGCCATGGGACTCGGAATAACCGCCACAGCCACACGCCGCATCAAGAACTCAAAATAGCCGACAGAGCATTCTGCCTTCACCAATTCACAAGCCCAGAGACAAAAAGAGGCCCGTTTCCCCACCTAAGGAAACGGGCCTCTTTAACTGCAAAAATTCAAGCAACAGCACCGCCGCCTCTTGAACCACGTAGCCATCAATGCCCAGACAACGCCAGCAAGCCGCATTCCGCAAGGGATAGATTAAATTAGATAAACGCGCCCTTACGGGTGATTTTTGGACGACGGGGGCCGGCCGGCGGCGAGGTGTTTAGTAGTCGAGCGATCCCGCAGGCGAAGCCGAGGACCAGCGAGACACCAAATACCTCGCCGCCGGCCGGGCCGTGTCGCGGCACCAAAAAGCGCCCGTGCGCTCGATGGATTCGGATGCCCGACAGAGGCTCCTTATGGCTGCTTCCTTCCGGACCTGACCAGATTCGGAACATGTCGTCATCCGAACCCATCGAACGCGCTAGGCGCTCGGTATATCTTACCTGCTCCCGCCCGCCAGAGCAAGGTAGCTAATTTGGGACGGAGCTTTTTTGACTACTTTTGCAGCCCGATTGCCAGAGCAGCCAATGAGTAGTCAAAATAGTCCCATCCCAAAATGACCGGCTTGGTGCCGCACCACAGAAAGGACCTATCTACTACGTTTAGGCCGCAGGGGTCAACCATAGCCGGCTTTTTCGAAAATCGGCAAGCTTTCTACCTGCGGTTTTGTTTTTGTAAATTCCGGGATGGTCGAGAGTGGCCGGTTTAACGTAGTAGATGGCCACGTTTCGTGGCAAACGGTCCGATCCAAGACCCAAGGCAGCCAACCTCGAATGGCCATTCTCGAAGTTGCGGTGGAATACGGACTGAATTGGCCCCTTAAAGGCAAAAACGCTCCGTATTTCACCGCAACTTATCGAGGGGATGGGTTTTAGATACGGCCAAGGTCGTAGGATCGAGCGGCCGCTTCACCGGCGCAGATGAGGTTGGTTGTGGCTTCTTGCGGATCGAGTGCCTGTTCCAGGCCCATGGGTTTGCGGCAAATCGGCAAAACCAAGTCAATACCCTGCTCACATACCGCATCCAGGTTGACGGTGCGACCACCCACGACGGCGACCACCGGTTTGCCATATCGCTTGGCGCGGCGAGCCACACCAACCGGCGCCTTACCGGCGGCGGATTGCTCATCCATATTGCCCTCGCCTGTAATGACCAGGTCGACATCGCGCACGCGCTCGTCAAACCCCACGAGATCGAGCACCGTCTCTACACCCGAGCGCAGCTCCGCACCGAGCGCCAGCAACGCGGCGCCCAAGCCACCGGCAGCGCCCACGCCGGGCACGCCGAGCACCGAGCCAAATGTCCGTGCGCCCTCGGGTGTGCGCAACAACCCCTGGACTCGCGCCTCGAAAATTGCCGCATCGAGCAGGCGACCGTAGCCGACCATCCAGCCGTCGTATCTGCGCAGCGCCTCGACATCATCCGCCGGCAGGCCCTTCTGCCCGCCAAACACCGCCAGTGCGCCTCGACGCCCCACGAGCGGATTCTCGACATCGGAAAGCACAACGATACGAGCATCATCCAAAGCCTGCAGCGCTGGCGCCAAATCAACGCTCGCCACCTGCTCAAGGCCGGCAAGACCGGGGGCGACATCGCATCCCTGATCATCGACCACACGCGCGCCCAGCGCCTGCAGCATGCCGGCGCCACCGTCGTTGGTGGCACTGCCGCCCAAGCCAATATAGATAGTCTTTACCCCGACACGAGCTGCACGGAGCATCAGCTCGCCCACGCCATAGGTTGTAGCAGCCAGCGCCGCCGATTCCGTGCAAGGTGAGTACCCGATGCCTGCTGCTTCGGCCATCTCAATAACAACCGACTCGTGCTCGCCGTCCACTAACATCCGGGCAGGCACACCATCGCCAAAGGGTCCCGCAACCTCGCAGGTCACAATCTCACCGCCGCACGCGGCAACGGCATGGAGCGTTCCCTCGCCACCATCTGCCAGCGGCAATGTACACACCTCGGCATCGGACCACACACGGCGCATGCCCTCGGCAACCGCCGCCTCCGCCTGCGCACTCGACACGCTGCCCTTAAAGGAATCAATCGCCAGCAGCACACGGCGGGGCCGACGGCATGCGGCACCAAAGTCAACCGCCGCGCCAGCATCCTCACTGGCACCTGTAAGCGCTGCGGCGTGAGCGGCGTGTGCTTCAAGATCGGCCCCACAACCGCAATCAGCGCCGCCCGCTCCGCGCAGACCGCCAAAATAGCCACTCAGCAGCTCGCGGCATTCATCCGCCAGGACCCCAGCCGTCACGTTAAACCGATGATTCAGGCGCGAGTCGGCATTCAAATCGTATAGGGATCCCAACGCGCCCGCCTTGGCGTCGCTCGCGCCATACACGCAGCGCCCCACGCGCGCGTTAACCATAAGCCCCGCACACATGCAGCATGGCTCGAGCGTCACGTAGACCGTGCAATCGGAAAGGCGCCAGCGTCCAAGCGACCGAGCGGCAGCGCACAGGGCCGCGAACTCTGCATGAGCCGAAGGATCCTGATCGAGCTCGCGCCGATTGTGCGCCCTCGCGACGATCTCGCCGTCGCGCACCACTACGGCTCCGATGGGCACCTCGCCCACCGCCGCGGCGGCTCGCGCCTCCGCCAGCGCCTCGCGCATGAACTTCTCGTCGATTTCGGTGATCGTCATCGTTCGCCTTCCCTGTTGCAAATTCAAAACGATGCTATCATTACGACTCACGGAGAGATGGCAGAGCGGTTGAATGCGGCGGTCTTGAAAACCGTTGAGCGCGAGAGCGTTCCGGGGGTTCGAATCCCCCTCTCTCCGCCACCTTAGTGATGCACCGGTGTCATGGTCCGCTCAAACAGTGCATCGACCACGTCGGCTATCTCAGGTCGACGCTCAAGATCGTGGCCCGATTCCCACCAATTTGTGAACAACCGAATAATGCCACCGGCGATAAACTCAGACGTCGTCTCGAGTGACACGGGGGCCAGGGCATCCTCGGCAAGCACGTTCATCACACGCTCGCGGATGGAGCGGGCAATGCGGTCGCAAATAACGTTGGTCAACATGCCCGACATGCTGCTTGCCAAAATGTTATCCATGAGCCGCTCGTGCGCCAGAATCAAATCCATGGCATCGTCCAAAATCGCGTGCCGAAGCGCGCGCACGTCCTCGGCAGATACCACGCCGGCCTCATCGGGCTGTTTTTGCGGCAAGCCCGACATGAGCTCATCGATATAAAAGGCAAAGTAATCGTTCTTGTCGCGAAAGTGCTTGTAGAACGTCGTGCGGCGAATCATGGCGCGGTCGCACAGCATGGCAACCGTCAGGTCCTCAAAACGATGCTCCTCGAGAAGCTCGGTAAAGGCATCGAACAGGGCGCGGTAGGTTTTCTTGATGCGAAGGTCCACTGGTATCGCCATCCTCAGGGCAAAGACAACACTCGTCAATCTGTCGCATATCTTACACCTGTACCTCGCGCGCTTTGCCCCGGTGCCGACCCCGACGAAAACACAACGCTTACCGGAAAGTTCGGCACGGCAAAACGTTGCGGGTATACTAGTAGCGTTATACCAACGGCAGCTGGCGCATGCCGCCGCGGCCATTCGAAACGGAGACATCATGCTTCCCGTCATCATCGGCATCGTTGTTGTCATTGTGATTGCCTGCGCCATCGCCGGCATCTACAACAACATGGTCACCAAGCGTAACCGCATCGATAACGCCTGGCAGAACATCGATACGCAGCTGCAGCGTCGCAACGACCTGATCCCCAACCTGGTCGAGACCGTCAAGGGCTACGCCAAGCACGAGCAGGAGACGCTCTCCGCCGTGATCAGCGCGCGTAACACCGCCGTCAAGGCCACCACGCCCGAAGCCAAGATGGAAGCCGACAACGTGCTGACCGGTGCGCTGCGCCAGCTCTTCGCCGTAGCCGAGGCCTATCCCGATCTTAAGGCAAACACCAACTTTACGCAGCTGCAGGCATCGCTCGAGGATACCGAGAACAAGATTAGCTATGCACGCCAGAGCTACAACGACTGCGTGCTCAGCTACAACAACGCCATTCAAACGTTCCCGGCTGTCATCTTTGCCGGCATCTTCCAGTTTAAGGAGCGCCAGGGCTTCGAGGCCGCCGAAGCCGCCCGCCAGGCACCGACCGTCAAGTTCTAACAAATCCTCAGCGTATCCTTAATTGCGTATATGCATAAACCGCCCCGTCGAATGCATACTTCGACGGGGCGGTTTCCTTTGTTGTGAAGGTCCCCCTCTAAGCACCGTGCATTTTTAGGAGTATTCAACATAACCAAGGGCTTCGGGCGCCACGGTAAATGCCAAAGACCGCGAATATCCCTGCAAATCAAACGCTGCCAGCCCATACCCCCGCCCATCATTCGTAGAAAACATCGAGAAATCCCGATTTTTCGCCCGAGATCGGTATGCAGGGGCCTTCGATTGCAGAATACTCGCAAAAATGCACGTCGCCACCACCCCCACATGGCGCGAAGCAAAATAAAAGCGCGGCCTTCCTTTCCGGCGCACTCCGCAGGACGAAAGAACCTCCGCCGCACGAAGTGCGCAGCGGAGGCTCTTTCATGTCCGAGGACGCGCCGGAAAGGAGGGTCGCCCTCGGGCCGGACAGCTAAGACAGCTTACGCCACGGTGTAAACCCAGTTGTGCTTGTCCTCGACAGCACCGGACTGGATACCAGTCAGGGTCTCGCGAAGCTTCTTCATCACAGGGCCAATCTCGGTGTAGCCAGCCGGGAAGGTCACAGTCTCGTCGGCGCCGTAAACCTTGTTGTCGATCTCGCCAACCGGGGAGATGACGGCAGCGGTGCCGCACAGGCCGCACTCCACAAAGGTGCCGGCCTTGACCTCGGCCCACTCGACGGGACGCTGGTCAACGGTCATGCCCAGGTCCTGAGCAACCTGAACGAGCGAACGGCGGGTGATGGAAGGCAGAATGGAGTCGGTGTGGGACTGCGGAACGACGAGGGTGCCGTCCTCCTTCACAAACAGGACGTTAGCGCCACCGGTCTCCTCGACATAGGTGCGGGACTCGGAATCGAGATACAGGTTCTCGGCATAGCCCTCGCGGTGAGCCTCCATCGTGGGCTTGAGGGACATGGCGTAGTTCAGGCCGGCCTTGATGTTGCCGGTGCCATGCGGTGCTGCACGGTCATACTCGGAAACGCGCAGCTTGACGGGCTTGAGGCCACCCTTAAAGTACGGACCGACCGGGGTCACGAGAATGCGGAACGTGTACTCAGGAGCGGGAGCCACGCCGATCACGTCACCGGAGCCGATCATAAACGGACGCACGTACAGGGTCGCGCCGGAACCGAAGGGCGGAACCCAGGCGGCGTTGGCAGAAACGACCTGCTTGACGGCCTCAACGAACTTGTCCTTGGGGAACGGGGGCATCTCGAGGCGCTGCGCAGAGTTATACATGCGCTCGGCGTTCATGTCGGGGCGGAAGCAGACGATGCTGCCGTCCTCGGCGGTGTAGGCCTTCAGGCCCTCAAAGACCTCCTGGCAGTAATGGAAGATGCCGCCGCACTCGGAGACATGCAGGGTGTGGTCGGTGGTCAGGCCGCCCTCGTCCCACTCGCCGTCCTTCCAATGGGCCTCGTAGCTGTAATCGGTCTTCATGTAGCCAAAGCCGAGGCTACCCCAATCGATATCCTTCTTCTCGACAGTCATATGTCGCTCCTTACATACACAGTTGCAAACTCGCGAACCCGCACGCAAGGACCGAGGCCGGCCGCGTCGCAACGTCGCACGCCCGGAGCGTAGAGCCGGACGGGACACGCGAACAGCATCAAAGCCGATGGCACGTCGATTCGCATGCACGAGATTGTACTCCGCACGCGCGTCGGATAAAACGCTTTTCTTTAACTAAGTAAAGTATTTTCATTTGACCGAAGCAAAAGGGCCCGCCACCGTAAGCGGTGACGGGCCTCAACTGTACGGTCTGCGCGCTGGCTCGAGCTAGGCGTTCTATTTACCCAGCTTGGCCTTAACCAGACCGACCACGGTCGGGATGATCGACACGGCAACGATGCCGATAATCAGCAGCTCAAAGTGCTCCTGCACAAAGGGAATGCCGCCAAAGAAGTAGCCCAGCAGCGTAAAGACCGTCGACCAGGTAATGCCGCCCAGCACGTTAAAGACGACAAAGTTGCGCCAGTGCATGCCGCCCATGCCAGCGATAAAGGGCACAAAGGTGCGGATAAACGGGAAGAAGCGACCCAGGAAGATGGCCAGGTGACCCCACTTGTCCAAGAAGTCCTCGGACTTTTTGGTGCGCTCGGGCGTCATGGCCTTGACCTTGCCCGAAGCGATGATCTTGCGGCCAAAGAAGTGACCGATCATAAAGTTGCACTGATCGCCCAAAATGGCAGCGGCCCATGCGGTGGCCAGAAGCGCCACGATGTTAAAGCCGCCGTTGTGGGCAAAGAAACCCGAGGCGAACAGCAGCGAATCACCGGGAAGGAACGGGAAGAACACCACGCCCGTCTCGATAAAGATGACCAGGAACACGCAGCCGTAGGCCATAAGCGGGCCGGCGGCGATCCAGCTGGCGATCGCGGTGCGCGGGTCCTTAAGCAGCTCGGCAATAAAATTGATGAAACCCATGAAGTAAAACCTCTCAGTTGTGGGCGCGGATACGTCCAAGTTGACCAGTATACGGTTGCGGTGCCCCCTCGTGCGCAACCCCACAAAAGCATGACTCCATTACCAGCAAGTTTGCATAACTGACACTTGTAGCGCAAAGCCGCCAAGATTGTCCTTTTTAATCCCTAGCGAATCGCTATACTTTATTGAATCGCATTGCCATGGCGCTAAGGGAGGGCGGCCGGTGAGCTTTATCAATACCATTCGCGAGGACATCAAGACCGTCCAGGCGCAGGATCCCGCCGCGCAAAACGGTCTGGTCATCTTTCTTTCCTATCCTGGCCTGCACGCCAAGTGGAACCACGTGCCCGAGCACTGGCTGTGGGAGCACGGTCATCGCTCGCTCGCCCGCGTGCTCTCGCAAATCACCCGCCACATCACCGGCGTCGAGATTCACCCTGCCGCGCAGATTGGCAAGCACTTCTTTATCGACCACGCCATGGGCGTCGTCATCGGCGAGACCACCATTGTGGGCGACAACTGTGTGCTCTACCAGGGCGTCACGCTCGGCGGCACCGGCAACGAGACCGGCAAGCGTCACCCCACCCTGGGCAACAATGTCACGGTGGGCACGGGCGCCAAGGTGCTCGGCAACATCCGCATCGGCAACAACGTCAAGATCGGCGGCAACTCGGTCGTCGTTAAGGACGTCCCCGACAACTGCACCGTCGTGGGCGTGCCGGGACGCATCATCAAGCGCAACGGCTGCCGTGTGTTCGAGGAGAGTTTCGACGCCAAGCAGCATCGCGAGTACATGCCCGATGACGCCGCCGAGCAGTCCGCCCTCAACCGCCAGGGCATCACCGAGAATGCCCGCCGCGTCAAGGAACTCGAGCGAGAGGTGGCCGAGCTCAAGGCCCTCGTCGCCAAGCTCGTGGACGAACGCTAGGAACGCAAGCGGCACAAAACGACATCGGCATCAACGCAAAGGCGCGCCAGGGAATTCATCCCCGGCGCGCCTTATTTGTGATGTGGCAAAGAGACTGTCCCTTTGTCACATTATGCGAACTGGCTCAGATAGAGGTCGGCGTAGGCACCCTCGGCAGCCAGCAGCTCCTTATGCGTGCCCTGCTCGATAATGTTGCCGTGATCCATGACCAAGATCAGGTCGGCGTCCACGATCGTCGACAGGCGGTGTGCGATCACAAAGCTCGTGCGCCCGCGCATAAGCGCATCCATGGCACGGCCGATGGCAAGCTCGGTACGCGTGTCCACGCTTGAGGTCGCCTCGTCCAGGATGAGAATCGCCGGGTTGTTGAGCAGCACGCGTGCGATGGTCAGCAGCTGACGCTGGCCCTGGCTGATGCTTTCGGCATCGTTGGCCACGCGCGTGTCGTAGCCCTGCGGCATGGTGCGCACAAAGAAGTCGACCTGCGCGGCACGAGCCGCGGCCACAATTTCGTCGCGCGTTGCCTCGGGGCAGCCGTAGGCGATGTTTTCGGCAATCGTGCCGTCGAACAGCCAGGCGTCCTGCAGCACCATGCCAAACTGCTGCCGTAGCTCGCCGCGATCCATGCGGCTCGTATCCACGCCGTCGAGCGTAATACGCCCGCCGTCAATCTCGTAGAAGCGCATGAGCAGGTTGATGAGCGTCGTCTTGCCTGCGCCCGTGGTTCCCACCACGGCAATCTTCTGGCCCGGCTCGGCGGTAAACGACACGTCGCGCATAAGCGGCTTGTCGGGCGAATAACCAAAGCGCACATGCTCAAAGGAGACGCGGCCCTCCACGCGACCCGGCAGCTTGGCGGCCTTGTCCGGCAGCGGATCGGCCTCCATCTCGGGCTCATCGAGCAGGTCGAACACGCGCTCGGCGCTCGCCAGCGCGCTCTGCAGCGAGTTAAAGGTAAACGACAGCTGCGTCATGGGCTCGGACGCCTCATAGATAAACTGGAAGAACGCCTGGAACACGCCGACGGTCATATGCCCGGCAACCAACATGCTGCAGCCCACAAGCGCAATAACGATCTGCGCCAAACGGCCGATAAAGCGCACTGCGGGGCCGACAGCATTGATCATAAAGTCGGCCTTGGTGCTCACACGAGCCAGTTCCTTCGAAGCCTCGTGCACCTCAGCGGAGCTCTGACGTTCGCGGTTAAACGCGCGGATCACCAGACGGCCCGAATAGCCTTCCTCGACCGCACTCGTAATCTTGGACACCCACTCCTGGCGCTCGCCCGTCACATCGTGTGTGCGGCGCGAGACGACCTTCGTCACCAGCAGCGACAGTGCCGTAAAGAACAGAAAGACGAGCGTAAGCTGCACGCTGAACACGAACATCACGCTCACAGCACCAACAACCGTGCCGATCGACACGAGCAGCTGCAGCAATCCGCGCTGCATGCTCTCGGACATCTTGTCCAGGTCGTTGGTCGCGCGGCTGACGACCTCGCCGGGACGATGCGCGTCAAAATAGGCGAGCGGCAGACGGTTGAGCTTTTGCGCGATGCGGTTGCGCAGGCACAGATTGAGGCGTTCGGCCACGCTCGACATCAAAAAGCTCTGGAGCGCGTAGAACGAAGCGGCGGCCGTCCAAATCAAAAAGTAGATGAAGATAGTCCTGCCGCAGTTCTCCCAGGTGATGCTGAAGGTGGCGTTGTTGACAAACGCTACCTGAATGTGGCCCCACAGCTCATCGATCACGCGGGCGCTATATGCCGGCGCGGCAGTGTTAAAGATGACATAGAACACAATGCTCGCGAACACGATATAGAAGCGCCAATGGTCGCCGGCAGCCTCACTCCACAGGCGGCGCACCGTCGCCCAGGTATCCCGAGGCGTCTCGTCCTCGTCTTCGTCGTCCACGTCGCGCATACGCTCTGCCTCGGCGCGGGCGCGCTCGTCCTCGGCACGTTCGTTTTCCTCGTAGAGCGCTTGGCGGCGAGCCTCGCGCTCGGCTGCAGCCTTGGCGGCGTCATCCAGCTCGGTCGACGCGGCAGCCGTTTCCTCGACCAGTCCCGCGGCAGCGGCGTCATCAACGCCGCCCTGCTTCTTGAGCTCCTCGGTCATGCTACTCACCTCCCTTCATCTGCGATTCCGCGATGGCGCGGTACACCTCGCAGGTTTCCATAAGCTCGCCATGCGTGCCCAGACCCACAACCTCGCCATCCTTGAGCACGACGATCTGGTCGGCGTGCAAGATCGTCGAGATGCGCTGCGCGATGATGAGCACCGCAGCGTCACGCGTCTCGTCTTGCAATGCATGGCGCAGGGCCGCATCGGTCTTAAAGTCCAGGGCCGAAAAACTGTCATCGAAGATGTACAGATCGGCCTGCTTCATGAGCGCGCGAGCAATGGCCAGGCGCTGGCGCTGGCCGCCTGAAAAGTTCGTGCCGCCCTGCGCCACCGGGGTATCGAGCCCCTGCGGCTGATCGAGCACAAAGGTGCTCTGGGCAACCTGGAGCGCGTGAAGCATGTCGCCCTCGGTCGCGCCTTCGTTACCAAAGCGAAGGTTGCTCGCCACCGTGCCCGAGAACAGCCACGCCTTCTGCGGCACATAGGCAATGCGCCCGCGGATTTCGTCTTGCGTAAGCTCGCGCAGGTCCACACCATTCAGGCGAATGGAGCCCTTGGTGGCATCGTGGAAGCGCAGCAGAAGCTTTGCCACCGTCGATTTGCCCGAGCCTGTCGAGCCAACGATCGCAGTCGTCTGACCGCGACGGCAGGCAAAGCTCAGATCGCACAGGGTGTCCTCGTCGGCATCGTCAAAGCGAAACGACATGTGGTCGAACACGGCCACCGCATCGGCTTCGTCTTGGGGCTCGCGCGCCCCGTCATCCAGCGTGCGCTCGCCATCGACGATGCTCGGCTCAATCTCCAACACCTGCTGCGCACGGTTCAGGCACGCGGCAGCACGCGGAAGCGTCAGCACCACCATCTGGGCCATCATCACAAAGAACAGGATCAGAATTGCATACTCCAGCACCGCCGAGATACTCGCAATCTGCATGGCGTGGGCACCTACGCGGTTGCCGCCCACCCACAGCACCGCCACCTCGGCGATGTTCATCAAAAAGAAACTTGAGCTGTCGAGGCCCACAAACAGGTGGTTGACTTTGATGGCGTTGGCGGCGTATTCGCTAAACACCTCGTCCAGACGCCGTTCCTCGTGGCGCTCCTTGTTAAACGCACGGATGACGCGCACGCCCACAATATTTTCGCGCAGCACCACGTTCATGCGGTCGATAAAGCCCTGTAGGCGCATAAAAATCGGCGCCGCGTTGGCAACCGTAAAGACCGCCGCCACCAGCACAATCGCAACGACTACGCCCAGAAGCGTGCCCATGGCGGGATCGATAAACCAGGCGAAGATGATGCCCGCCACAGCCAAAAAAGGCACGGGCAGCACCAGCTGAATCGTCTGCAGAATCGCCTGCTGAATCACGTTGATGTCGTTGAGCGAGCGCGTGATCATCGATCCGGTGCCAAAGCGCTCAAAATCGCTGGCCGCGAGCTCGAGCGATTTGTCGTACACGGCATTGCGGATATCGCAAGCCACGTTGGCGGCCAGGCGCGCCGAAAGATAGCAGCCCAGCACCGTACCGCCGCTAGCCATGCTGGTCGCGATAAACATGTATAGGCCGTTGCGTAAAATGTAGTCGACATCGCCCGTGGTAATACCGGTGTTGACCATGTTCGCCAGCATCGTGGGAACCAACAGCGTACCGACGTTATCCACCAGCAGCACCAGCAGCGTCACTGCGACAAGCCCTCGATATGGCTTTAGAAACCTCATTAACAGTCGCACGACTCCCCCTCACCTTGATTCTCGGCTTGGCTCTCGGCAGCGATATGCTGCTTAAAGGCATCGCACTCATCGCCGAGCACCTGAGAGAATTTGCCGATCAAGCGCATAATCTCGCGCTGCTCACATGGCTCAAGCGCGCCAAAGGCTCGCTGCTCGGCCTTGAGTGCCGGCAGCGCATAACGCTCGGCAAATCGCCTGCCCTCTTCGGTCAGGCTCACAACCTTGTTCTTACGGCTGCCTTCGGCAAACTCCAACGTTGCGAGGCCCCGCGCCGTCAAGGTTTTAATTGCCGAGTTGATGGTCTGCTTGCTGTAGAACCATTCGCTTGTCAGACGGCTTACGGCAATACTGCCGCCCGCCGTGCTGGTGTCGACGAGCATCCAATAGGCGCAGTCCGAAAGGCCGCAGGCGCGCGAGAACTCCGAATAGATATGGTCGAGTCCATTGAGCAACCGGTCGAAGTCGACCAGCGTAACCGCACTATTCATCTATCCCACCATTCAATTGTCCGATTTTTGACCAATTATGTGTCTCTAGATTAGTCCGAGTTTTGACTATCGTCAACAGGCTCTCCGCAAATGCGTGCATTTTTACGGCCTATCGGCAGAAAAAGACCGCCGGCGCGGGGGCGGCGCCAGCGGTCACGTGAAAATCGAGTTTTATTGCCTGTTAAGCGGCGACGGCCTCATAGACCGTAGCGCCCGAGAAGCTGTCATGCAGGCTCTTGCCGGCAATCCACGGCAGCTCGACGACCTCGCAGACCGTGTTGACCAGCTCGGAGCAGTCAGTAAAGTGGCCCTTGTCGTTGAGGGCCTCGCAATCCTGAACACGCCAATAGCCATCGGTGTGCGTGATGTAGTACTCGTGGTCGTTGATCGACACGAAAGCGCGCGTCTTGGAACGCAGCAGCTTCAGAAATCCTTCGAAGTCGGTCTCGACGACATCTCCAGCCTGGAACATGATGTTACCTCCTGGCCCGGCACCACCACGGCGCATTGATAAACGTTGGTACTCCTTTAGTAAAACCTTTATCAGAGGTTATGCGTTCGTCATTTAGGCAAGTGGTAAAAAACCGCAGGGTAGACGGGATAAAACGTTTAACCATCCCATTGGTTTGTCACATTCTGAAGGTACTTTTATGCAAACCTACTTTCCCAATTGGAATCTATCCTTTTGGCCGGGCAATTGACCGTCTATCGTTTGAGCCCGACGGGTATGAACGGGACATCTGCAACGCCACCGCAAGGAGACACCATGGAGACTATCGAAGCACTCATTCACCGTCGCAGCTGCCGCAACTACAGCGATCGTCCCGTCGAGGCTGAAAAGCTTGCACGTATTATCGAAGCCGGCCAATATGCACCGAGCGGCATGGGCCGCCAGCCGGTGACATTTGTCGCCGTCACCGACCCCGCGACCGTCGAGCGTCTCTCACAGCTCAACGCCCAGGTCATGGGCAGCAACAGCGACCCCTTCTACGGCGCCAAGACCGTTGTGGTGGTGCTGGTTGACCGCAGCGTGCCCACCCATCTGGAAGACGGCTCGCTCGCCATGGGCAACTTGCTCAACGCCGCCTATGCACTGGGTGTCGATTCGTGCTGGATTCACCGCGCGCATGAGGTCTTTGACTCGCCCGAGGGCCTGGAGCTGTTGGCCAGCTGGGGCCTGCCCGCCGACGGCAGCCTGCGCGGTGTCGGTAACTGCATTTTGGGCTACGCCGAGGACACGCTACCCGAGGCAAAGCCGCGCCGCGACAACGTGGTGTACGTTAGGTAGCGCAGGAGTGTCCCAAACTGCCGGCAGAAAAGGAACGTCCCCTTCTGCCGGCAAGCTATGTTGATATTTGAGTTGTCGTCGCTTCGCTTGTCTGGGTCGTTTCGGCGTCGTCGCCTTGCTTGTCTTCGTCCTTTTGCACATCGGCGATGGTGGAGGCCGCCGCAACGATACCGCGCTGGGGCGCGACGCTCGTCTGGGCCTGAGCGCCCTCGACAACTTCTGTACCTACATGCGCGAGCTCGGGCGATTTAAACATTGCGTCCAAGTTGGCGCCACCGCCGGCATATCCGAGCGCAGCGAGCGCGATGACGATCACTGCAACGGCGGCCACGATCGGCACGTAGCGATGCCAGCCGGCGGGATTGAGCCCGCTGCGGCGAGCCGCCCCGCGGCTGATGTAGCCGAGCGTTCCGTCGTGCTTGAGCTTTGAGCCCACCACGCGTTTGCGGCCCCACAGCGAGGACTCTGCCTGCATTGCCAAGCGGGCGCTTGCCGAAGGATAGCCGTATTTAGTGCGCTTGAACGAGCCATCAAACCCCGAGGCGTGTTTGCCCCACGTCACCGATGTTGTGCGTCGGTTGACCGGCGCGGCACTCCGCCTTCTGCGGCTCGGTTTTGAAGTCTCAGCCATATGCCCTCGCACGCCGTAACCAAATCGAAACAATAACGCTTTGGACTGTAGCACACGCGTCGCGTGCGGTCACGGGCGCCTCGCTCAACGGTCATCGTCCTTCAGCAAGCGCCACAGCGTTGTACGGCTTATGCCCAGCACCTCCGCCGCACGGGTTCGGTTGCCGTGGAGATGGTCTACAACCAGATGCGCGATATCTCGCTCGGTATCGGCCAGCGGTCGCAGGATATACAGGTCACTTTCAAGCGTCGGGGCGCCAAAGGTTGCGGTCTTAATCACGTCCTCTTGGGCGAGCACTTCCTCCGCCACAGCGCGGTCCACCGTGCCCGTCCCCACCAATATATACAGTCGTTCCGAGACCTCGCGGAGCTGCAGATAGTTGCGCGGCCAGCGGTAAGCATCGAGCGTCTTCGTCGCCGCGGCAGACAGCGTGGGCGCTGCCGTCCCAAATGCATCAGCGAGATATTCCAAATAGCGCGCGACCTTCGTCGACGCGGCTCCCTGCTCGGCGATTGCCGGCGCGACGCTCACCGCACAGGCGAAGCGCTCGGTCACAAAGGCGGCTTGATCACTTTCGCCGCCGCCCGGCATGTCATTCGCCGTCAGCACCACATGGCAGCGCGTCGCCAACGCGGTGTCGGTCATCGTGGAGACCAGCTCGCGGAGGCGCTGGGGGCCAACCGCGTTCCAGCCCTCAATGCAAAGGGTCAGCCCCATTTGGAACAACGGCGATTCGACGCTTTTGAGTACATGGCGCCAACCGCGCTCGGTGAGCTCATCGAGCGCAACGGAAACAAAGGGCTGATCGGCAAAAGGACCGTCCAGATAGAGGCGCTTGGCGATCTCGACCTGACCCGCTCCCAGCTCGCCCTCGAGCATAAGAGGCACACCGCGCGCGTAACTCTCTGCAACCGGCGCAGCCACCGAGGCCGCCCCCTCAACGATGCCGTACGCGCTCGATTCGTAGCGGGCCTCAACTTCGTCGGCGTTGAGCCACTCGATGCCCGCATGCGCCGCGGCACCGCGCACCTCGCGGACCACGACGACCCAAAGCCCCCCGCCCTCTTTGTCGGTGGGGCGAACGGTCAGGCTCAGGCGCGCACCCGCACGCCCCATAACCAGATGCGCGCCGTCTCCTATACGGTCGAGGCGCTCAGCTACAAAAGCCGCCACATCCCGCTCAAGCGCCGCGTCATTCATGGTCGAGATCGCGACGTCCCCACGCGCATCGATTGCCAATGCCGAGGCCCCGGCAGCAGCCAGGGCCTCGGTCAAGATGTTCAGCTTGGCATCGCTATCCATGATTTGCCCCTGTCCGCGGCGACATGCAGCCGCCGACGATCGCACGACCGAGTGTTTCAAAATTGAACGATATTGCTCACCAAACACTATAGGGCAGAAAGCGCCGTCCTGCGAGTATAGGTGTTGCCCCGCATCGCCATCCTGGCGGGGCGATAAGAGCTCTTCGGGACTTATAAACCTGCGGACAAGCCATACCCGCAAGAGCTCCTATCGCTCCACCGTGAGAATGCGCTCACCAGCAACCAGCACGCAAACAAGCTACTTCTCTACCAGATTCTCAGTACGTGTTGCATTCCCAAACTCATGCACGCAATGCCAATCCAGCAGCAAAAGCCCAATGCGATGGGCTTGCCGCCCTTTTTGACCAGCTCGACGATATCGGTATTAAAGCCAATAGCCGCCATGGCCATCACAATAAAGAATTTCGACAGCTCCTTGATGGGCGCCGTAAAGGACGCGGGAAGCTGAAGCACCGTGGTGATCACGCTCGCCAGCACAAAGAACAGCACGAACATGGGAAACGCGCGTTTAAGCGAGAACGTGCTTTTGGCGTCACCGCCGGCCTTGCGCGCCAGATGCATCTGCCAGCATGCGAGAACCAACGTGATGGGAATAATGGCCAGCGTCCTGGTGAGCTTGACCACTGTGGCGCTCTCGAGCACATTGGCGCCGGGGTGCATGCTGTCCCAGGCGCTCGCCGCAGCCGTTACGGACGAGGTGTCGTTGATGGCGGTACCGGCAAACAGGCCAAAGCCCTCGTTGGTCAGCCCGAGCATGCCGCCGAGCGTCGGAAACACGAGCGCCGCGATAACGTTAAACAGGAAGATGACCGAAATAGCCTGGGCAATCTCGCGATCGTCGGCATCGATGACGGGTGCGGTCGCAGCGATGGCAGAACCGCCGCAAATCGACGAACCCACACCCACAAGCGTCGCGATCTTGCCCGGCACGTTCATAACGCGGCAGAGCACAAAGGCGATGACAAGCGAGGTCGAGATTGTCGCCACGATAATCGGCAGCGACTGGGCGCCCTTGGACAGAATCTGGGAGAGGTTCATGCCAAAGCCAAGCAGGATAACCGCGTACTGCAAGACTTTTTTGGACGTATAGGTGACGCCGGCGGCGAGCTGTTCGCGACGATTCTTGGGAAAGACGAGCGCCAGGACCATGCCAAAGAGGATGGCGAATACCGGACCGCCGACCACCTCAACCTGTTTGCCGAGCAACGTCGCGGGAATGGCGATGATTAGGCAGAACAAGACGCCTTTCCAGCGCTCGCGTACGATATTTGCCAGTTGCATATGGGATTCCTTCTTTCTATTTCACGTTTGCGACGGCTTATGATACGGCAACATTGAGCACAGCCTTGCGCAAACACAGACTAAGATGCCGCGATAGTTCTCAGGCAACAGCCGAATTACCCACCGCGGAGAGCTGATTCGCGGCATAATTAACAACTGACATATGAGTTTGATAGAACAGTTGCGAGGCGCTATGGAAGAATCGATGCACGTCGGCGAGCAGGAAACGAGCCTACAGGACCAGTCCTACCACACCATTCGACGCAAAATCGTCTACCTGGACTACAAGCCGGGCGAAAAGCTGGGCGTCAAGCAGCTTTGCGATGACCTGGACATGGGTCGCACGCCCGTGCGCGAGGCTTTGGTTCGCTTGGCGCAGGAAGGCCTGGTGCGCACCGTGCCCCAGAGCGGCACCTACGTCTCGCCCATCAACCTCACCCTTGCCGAGAGTGCCTGTTACATCCGCGAGCATCTGGAAAAGCAGGTGATTGTGGAGTGCTGTGCGCGCGCCACGTCGGCCGGCATCGAGCAGCTCGACCGCGCCATCGTGCTGCAGGAAAAGGCCATGGCCGAAGAGGATCGCATCGGCTTCTTTTTGAGCGACAACCTCATGCATCACATGATTTTTAGCATCGCATGTCGCAGCACCGTGTGGTCGTGGCTCGAAGAGACCAATGCCGACCTTGAGCGCTTCCGCTGGCTGCGCGCTGCAACGCAGGTTCTCGACAATCAGGACATCGTGAACGAGCACAAGCAGATTCGCCGCGCTATCGCCGGTCGCGACCCCATCGAAGCGAGCTTTTTGGTCAGCAAGCACCTGCACATGATGTTCCGCAACCAAACCGAGGTTCTGGACCAGTTCCCCGAGTACTTCGAGACCAGCAAGCTCCGCTAACCTGCCAAAAAGGGACAGGTTCATTTTGGCAGACTTTATCTGGGCAAATGCAGAAAAGGCCCGGCTCCGTCTTGATGCGGAGCCGGGCTTTGGTCGCTAGAACGGCGGAACCAACTACTCTACCGTGACGCTCTTGGCCAGGTTGCGAGGTTGGTCGACGTCGCAGCCGCGCAGGATGGCGACCTCGCGGGCGAGCAGCTGCAGGGGAACGCTCGCCGTGATGGGGCTGAACACGTCGCGGACTGCCGGCACGCGGATGATGCAGTCGGCGATCTTGTTGATCTCCTCGTCGCCCTCGGTGGCAACGACGATGACCTTGGCACCGCGCGCCTTGCACTCCATAAGGTTCGACACGGTCTTGTCGTAGGTGGCACTCTTGGTGGCCACAGCGATGACAGGGAAGCCCGGGTCGATCAGGGCAATGGGGCCGTGCTTCATCTCGCCGGCGGCGTAGGCCTCGGCGTGCAGGTAGCTGACCTCCTTGAGCTTGAGCGCACCCTCGTAGGAAATAGCGGCACCCATGCCGCGGCCCACGAACAGCGCCGACTGCGCATCCTTGCACAGCAGGGCAGCCTCATGCACGGCATCGGTCTGCGTGTCCAAAATCCACTGGATCTGCTCGGCAGTATCGGAAAGCTCGCGGAACAGCATGCGTGCCTGTTTGGTGGTCAGGCGGTACTTGACCTGCGCCAGCAGCAGGGCCAGCAGCGTCAGGCTCACAACCTGGCCGATGAAGCTCTTGGTCGAGGCGACCGCGATCTCCTTGTTGGCCTTGGTGTAGATGACGCCGTCGCTCTCACGCGCCACGGGGCTGCCCACCACGTTGGTGATGCCGAAGACCTTGGCGCCCTTGATGCGCGCGTCGCGGATGGCGGCGAGAGTGTCGGCCGTCTCGCCCGACTGGGACACGGCCACGACGAGCGTCGTCGGCGTGATGATGGGGTTGCGATAACGGAACTCGCTGGCCGCCTCCACCTCGGTGGGGATGCGAGCCCAGCCCTCAATGAGATTCTTGGCAATGAGGCCAGCGTGATAGCTGGTTCCGCAAGCGATCACGTAGACGCGGTCGATGTCGTTGAGTTCCTCGAGCGAAAGGCCCAGCTCGTCGATGTCGAGCTCGCCGGCCGGCGTCATGCGGCCCACCAGCGTGTCGCGCACGACGCGCGGCTGCTCGTGGATCTCCTTGAGCATAAAGTCGGGATAACCGCCCTTTTCTGCCATGTCCAGGTCCCAGTCGATGTGGGTGACCTTGGGCTCGATAACGTTGCCGGCCTCGTCGGTGTACTCGACGCCTGCGGGCGTAAGCTTGGCAAACTGACCGTCCTCGAGCACCACGACATCGCGGGTGGCGTCGATGAGCGCGATGACGTCGGAGGCGACATAGGCGCCGGTCTCGCCCGCGCCGACCACGATCGGGGAATCCTTGCGGGCCACGGCGATCACGCCGGGCTCGTCAGCGCACACGACGGCCAGACCATAGGCACCGACCACGTGGGCGCAAGCCTCGCGCACGGAGGCCATCAGGTCGTGCGTCTCGGCATAAGCCTCTTCGATCAGATGCGCGAAGACCTCGGTATCGGTCTCGCTCTTAAAGTGGTGGCCGCGGCCCTCCAGCTCTTCGCGCAGCTCGGCGAAGTTCTCGATGATGCCGTTGTGGACGATGGCGATACGACCGTCGCAGCTGGTGTGGGGGTGAGCGTTAACGACGGAGGGCTTGCCGTGGGTGGCCCAACGGGTGTGGCCGATACCGCAGGTAGCGTCGCTGTCGATGTTGGAAAGCTCGCTCTCCAAGCCCGCGACCTTGCCCACGCGGCGGATGACGTCGAGGTGCGCCGCGGCGCCCTCGCCCACCTCGAGCGCGACGCCCGAGGAGTCATAGCCGCGATACTCCATACGCTTGAGGCCTGTGACCAGGATGTTCTTTGCAATATCAGAGCCGGTGTAGCCGACAATTCCGCACATAGGATAAATCCCTTCGTCCGCTTGACTGCAAAACGTCCACGCACAGGGGGCGCTGAGACGCATAACGTTCGAGTATTGTACTCACGCAAACGCAAGCTGATATACCAGAAGTGGTATCTCAACTTGAATACCACTCGATACACACACCCCACCCCGAAGGGGGCAGGCACCTTCGTGGTGGTTTGGTCTGACAGCATCGTTTGCCCAGATAAAACCTGCCAAAATAAACCTGTCCCTAATAGGCGGGTTTTGACACCTCAGGGGCGGGCGATGCTACAATCTGGCTTGTACTTGAAACGCATCAAAGGGGCCGCTATGGCAAAGGTAAAAATCAGCGACGTCGCGCGCGAGGCCGGGGTTTCGTTGGGCACGGTTTCCAACGCGCTCAACCACCCCGAAAAGCTGCGTCCCGAGACCCTCAAGCTCATTAACGAAACCATCAATCGACTGGGCTACCTGCCCAACCAAAGCGCTCGTCAGCTCGCGGGCGGCGCCACCAAGTCCTTTGGCCTGGTGCTCCCCCGTCTCGACCACGGCTTTTCACTCCAAATCGCCAGCGGCGCCCACAACGAGGCCCGCAAGCACGGCTACGACCTGCTCATCGCCAACGCCGATAACGACGATATTCTCGAGGACCATTACCTGCGCTACTTTATGGGCACCCAGATGTCCGGCGTCATGGTTCAGCCCATGGCATCCCCCGACTGGCACCCCGCCCTGACCAAGATGCCCGTGCCGATCGTCCATCTGGACATCCATTGCTCCGAGCCCGGCTACTACGTGGCCGCCGACAACGAGGCACAAGGCCGCATCATCGCCGAGCTCGCCATCGCCCGCGGCGCGCACCATATTGTCGTCGTCGGCCGAGCAGCATTTATGCAACTCACCCTGCGCGTCCTTGGCATTCATAAGGCGCTCGCCCTACATCCCGATATCAAGATCGAAGTCATCGACGCCGGCGAATGGAATACCGCCGCCGACGGCTACGGCATCGGCACCCAAATCGCCGCGCGCGCCGCCGACGAACGCCCCGATTTTGTCGTCGGCCTGACCGACGTGCTGGCCTCGGGCGTCATCTCGGCGCTGGTCGACAAAGGCATCGCCGTCCCCGGGCAAGTACGCGTAGCAGGTTGCGATGGCAACCCGCTCGCTTGGAGCGGATCGGTCCCGCTCACTACGGTAGCGCCCCCGGGCTACGAGATTGGCCGCAAGGGCGTTCAATTGCTCATGGAGCAAATCGAGAACAAGGCCCCAGCAAAGACCAAGCATATCCGCGTCGGCTCTACAGCGCGCACCGTCACCGCAGTCACCGCCGCCGAGGACATCAACCGCCAAGAACTGGTACGTCCGTTCCTGCTGGAACGCGCCAGCACCCAGGCAAGCAGCCAGACCGACGCCACGGCCATCAACCTCGGTGCGTATCTATAGCACGCCCGCAAGTATGCTAAGTCGCCGCTCAAGCAAAAGAGGCCCGACCATTGCCGGACCCCTTTTGTTTAAGCGCAAACGTAAGCAATTGCTCGTTTCAACGCCGCAATTGTCTAGCGCACGGCCTTGACCGCCGCCGCCAGATCGAACAACGTATCGAGCACGGCCTCGCAGCCATCCACCACGTCCTGCGGCAGCGGCACGATATCGGGGACGGCAAAGACGTGGCAGCCAGCCGTAATGCCCGAGACGCAGCCGTTGCGCGAATCCTCGACCACGGCACATTCCTCGGGAGTAAAGCCCGCGCGCTCGCAGGCGAGCAGATACATCTCGGGGTCGGGCTTGCCGTGCACGACGTCCTCGCCGCAGGTCACGGTCTCAAACTTGTCAAAAAGACCGACCATCTTAAGGTTGCGCTCGGCCGTAACGAGGCGCGACGACGTCGCTAGGCCCACGTGATAGCCCGCAGCTAGCAGCTCGTCTAGGCACTCGGCGGCGCCGGCCTTAAGTTCCAGTTCGGTCTTGACCATCTCGTCGCGAATCTCCTTGTGGCGACGATAGATCGCCTCGGTGGTTTCGTGGCTGCCATAATGCTTATCGAGGATGTCCATAACATCGGGCAGCGTGCGGCCGATAAACTGATGGATCAGCGCTTCATCAATCGCGAGCCCCAGCTCAGCGGCGCCTGCCTTCCAGGCCTTAATCCCCAAACGCTCGGTATCGACCAGCGTTCCATCCATGTCAAAAATAACAGCCTTGATCATATCGGTCCCCCATCGACTCTCGCTGTCGCGTTGCTGCAACTCTACCGCATTTGGCAACTTGTATATAACGTATATACCATATTGCACTTTCGTTACACAGATAGAAGTCTTATGGCAAGTAACGCATTAGGATTATAGTTTTCGATCGAGTACTCAACGATAAGGAACGTTTCATGATTTTAGACACCACGGCACCCGCAGAGGAGCTTCAAGACAAGCTATCGGCGCTCGAGCAGCTGCTTTTGGCATACGGGCGCGTGGCTATCGGGTTTTCCGGCGGCGTTGACAGCAGCTTTTTGGCCGCCGTATGCGCCCGCGTCATGCCTACCAATACTCTTCTCGTCCATCTCACCACGCCGCTCATCGGCACGCCCGAGCAGGCTTCGTTTGAGCAGTCCGTTGATGGGCAGGCCAATGAGGGGCCGCATTTTAAGCTCCCCGTGCTCAATCTTTCGGTGGATCAGCTGCAGCTCCCCCAAGTAGCCTGCAACGATGCTAATCGCTGCTACCACTGCAAGCACGCCGGCTTTACCGCCATCGTCAACCACGCCAAGTCGCTCGGCTTTCCCACCGTCATCGATGGCAGCAATGCAAGCGATCGCGGTGACTACCGCCCCGGCATGCGTGCGGCAGAAGAGCTCGGCGTACGCTCACCCCTTATGGAGGTCGGCTTTACCAAAGACGAAGAGCGCGAGCTGCTGCGCGCATGGGGCTATCCCGTTTGGAACCTACCGGCGGGAGCATGTCTTGCCACCCGCGTCCCCACGGGCGAGGAGCTTACGCGCGAGAAAGTCGATTTAATCCGCGTCTGCGAGGATTACCTGCACGATCTTGATCTGGCACAGGTACGCGCGCGCTTGATCGGCGGCTGCATGCATATCGAGGCCGCACCCGCAGATGTCGCCAAGATTGCTGCCCTCGGTGGCAACGCCGTCGATGCCGAGGGCAAAACCACGCTGCCCGCCGCCATCGAGTCCGCGCTGCGCGAGCTGGGCTGCGACCATATCTCCCCTGAGGTCACCCCCTACATCCACGGCAACATGAACCTGTAGGTTGCGCCGTTTTACAAACGGCGCAACTGCTCGGCGCTGCGCGGGCTCCGGGCACGGCAATCTGACGTTCAACTTCGCGGGCGCGACCAAAAGGTCAGCGCCCGCTTGTTTCACGCCACCTTGCCGCACCCGGAGCCCGCTCGCTCGCATATGCTCAACCTGGACTGCGTTAACTGACCTGCCAATAAGGGACAGGTTTGTTTTGGCAGGTTTTATCTTGGGAAAATATCGCGAGGCAGTCGCCCCTCTAGCACCCATCAAACTTCGAGAGACGATAGAGGGGCGATTCGGCTGCATCTACTTCTTCCGATAGCGGCGGTTGCGGCTCGTCGACGAACCCATTACTTCGATGAGTCCTTTATCCTCCATTTTTGGCAGATGGTAGCGGACGGACGAATTTTGGCATTCCGTCTCTCTAAAACAATAGATTTATCTCTCTCTAACGTTTCGTATATCTCTCTAACTTTAGAGAGATAAGCGCCTTGTTTTAGAGAGACATTTAGAGAGATATATCGAATTCGCTGCTAGATTGCCTAATGCTATCTCTCTAACCAACCTTCTCTTTAGAGAGACATTTAGAGAGACGAGCGCAATCTCTCTAATCAAGGGCTCCACTCTTTAAGGTGCACACTTCCTAACCGTGCCCTAAGTTGCGGTGAAATAACTCACGATTAGCCTGCCAAAAAGCGACAGGTTTATTTTGGCAGGTTTTATCTGGGGAAACGCAAATAGGGCCGTGACACCCATACGGCGTCGCGGCCCTTTTCCTTGGAGAAGGATCAATTGATTGAACGGGATGACCGTTCTAGTCTTCGAGTCCGCTATTGATGAGCTCCGCAATCTCAACGGGATCGGTGCTCGCGCGCACCTTGTCACGGAAGCCGGCGTCCATCAGCATCACGGCAGCCTTGGAGAGCAGACGCAGGTGCGTAGTTCCGGCCTCGCCGGCGGGCACGTACAGCGCGAGCGCAACATCGACGGGCACCCCATCGAAGCTCGGCCATTCAACGGGCTCGGTCAGTTTAAGCACGGCAACGCCCGGCGTGTGGATCGCGTCGCTTTTGGCATGCGGAACGGCAAAACCGGCGACAAGGCCGGTCTCGGCCTCGTTCTCGCGAGCAATGAAGGCGGCCTCTACGGCAGATGCGTCATCGGCAAAGCCGAGCTCGATGGCCTGCTCGGACAAATAATGTAGGGCGTCCTCGCGCGAGTCGGCGGTATACCCGATTGTCACTTGGTTGGCAGATACAAATCCCATGGAAACCTTCCTTACAACACGGACCTGACCGCAGCTTCGATGCCGTCGGCGTCCAAACCGTACTTGTGCAGCAAATCGACCGCAGGGCCGGACTCGCCATACACATCGCGCACGCCGACGCGTCGCATCGGCACCGGATGCTGCTCTGCGAGCACCGAGGCCACGGCCTCGCCAAGACCACCGATAATCGAATGCTCCTCGGCGGTGACCACGCGACCAGTCTTCTTGGCGCTGGCAACTACCAGTCGCTCATCAAGCGGCTTAATCGTGTGCATGTTGATGACCTCGGCATCGATACCATCGGCAGCGAGCGCCTCGGCAGCCTCAAGCGCCTCGGCGACCATAAGGCCACAAGCGATGATGGTCACATCGGACCCCTCGCGCACGACCACGCCGCGACCAATCTTGAACTCATAGTCCTCGTGATCGTTGATGACCGGTGTTGCCAGGCGGCCGAAGCGCATGTAAACCGGGCCCTCAAACTCATAGGCGGCGCGCACGCAAGCGCGAGCCTCGATGTCATCGGCGGGAACGATTACCGTCATACCCGGGATCGTGCGCATGAGCGCGATGTCCTCGCAGCACTGATGCGTGGCGCCGTCTTCACCGACCGAGATACCCGCATGCGTGGCACCGATTTTGACGTTGAGGTGCGGATAGCCAATGGAATTACGCACTTGTTCGTACGCGCGACCGGCGGCAAACATCGCAAAGGTGCTCGCAAAGGCGACGTGGCCCGTGGTCGCGATGCCGGCGGCGAGCCCCATCAGGTTGCTCTCGGCAATGCCGGCGTCGTAGAAGCGCTCAGGGTGCGCAGCCTTAAACTTACCGGTCTGCGTGGCGGCGGCCAGGTCGGCATCGAGAACCACAAAGTCATCGCGCTCATTGCCCAGCTCGACAAGTGCCTCGCCATAGCTAACGCGCGTGGCGACTTTCTTGACGTCTGCCATTAGAGCTCCTCCCCTGCCGCTGCGAGCTCGGCCATGGCCTGCTCAAACTGTTCATCGTTGGGTGCCTTGCCGTGCCAGCCCACCTGGTTTTCCATAAAGGAGACGCCCTTGCCCTTCACCGTCTCGGCGATAATGGCCACGGGCGAGTCGCTCACTTTGCGGGCCTCGGCAAAGGCGGCGGCAATCTGCGCCATGTCGTTACCGTCGGCGAGCTCGATCACATGCCACTTAAAGGCGCGGAACTTGTCAGCGAGCGGCATGGCCGAGTTAACTTCATCGATCGTGCCGTCAATCTGCAAGCCGTTGTGGTCGACGACGGCAACAAGATTGTCGAGCGCATGGTTGCCGGCAAACATGGCCGCCTCCCACACCTGGCCCTCCTCGCACTCGCCGTCGCCCAGCAACGTGTAGACGCGGTAGCTGTCACCCCAGTGCTTTGCGGCGAGTGCCATTCCAACCGCGGCGGAGATGCCCTGACCGAGCGATCCGGTGGACATATCGATGCCAGGGGCGTCGTTCATGTTGGGATGGCCCTGCAGTCGGCTGCCAATATGACGCAGCGTCTCGAGCTCTTCGACGGGAAAATAGCCGCGATTTGCCAACACCGAATACAGGCCCGGCGCCGCGTGACCCTTGGAGAGCACAAAGCGATCGCGATCGGCCTTGTGAGGGTCGGCAGGATCGATATTCATTTCCTCAAAGTACAGATACGCCATGATGCCGGCAGCACCGAGCGATCCACCCGGGTGTCCCGACTTGGCCGCGTGAACCGCAGTCACGACACCCTTCCTGACCTCATTGGCGACCTTCGCCAGCTCCTGGTTGGTCATACGAATTCCTCTCTTGAGAACAACCCCGGCACCGGATGACGCGATGCCGGGGCAATCCACTCGTTAAGCCTGAGCGACGACCTTCTGCCAGTCAGCCTCAAAAGAGGCGAGGCCCTGGTCGGTCAGCGGATGATGCAGGCACTTCTTGAGAGCGGCCATGGGCACGGTCGCAATATCGGCACCGAGTAGCGCGGCCTGGGTCACGTGGTTGGGCGTACGAACCGAGGCGGTGATGATCTCGACGGTGTCGTCGACGTTCTTGCCCGTCCAGTCGTAGTTCTTAATGCAGGTCACGACGTTGTCGAGCTGCGAGATACCGTCCTCGGCGATGTCATCGAAACGACCGACAAACGGGCTGATGTAGCGAGCACCGGCATTGGCGGCCATAAGGGCCTGCGTCGGCGAGAAGACGAGCGTCATGTTGACGCGCACGCCAGCATCGGCCAGCGCACGGCAGGCGGCAAGGCCGGCCTCGCACACGGGAAGCTTGACCACGATGTTGGGGGCGAGGGCGGCAAGGCGCTTGCCCTCCTCGATCATACCCTCGGCAGTGGTAGCGGTAGACTCGGCGGAAACGGGCAGGCCCTCGCAGAGCTCGGCAATCTTGAGCATATGCGGCTCAAAGTCGGCAAGCTTGCCGCCGGTCTTGGCGTACAGGGACGGGTTGGTGGTAACACCGGCCAGGCAGCCCCAGCTCTTGGCCTCGGCGATCTCGTCCAGATTGGCGGTATCGATAAAGAACTTCATGGTGCAAACTCCTTCGAAGGAATCCAAAACTCAAAAAATAGGACAAAGGGGATGTCCCTTTGTCCTATGTGCCGGGCCTGCGGCTGGGACATGCCCCAGGCCCGGCGTCGCGTAGGAAAAGCTACTTACTCGGCAAGAGCGGCCTCGATGCGGGTCGTGACGCCCTTGAGGTTAAGACCGACGACGTACTGCTTGATCGGGCGCTTGATGTGCTCGATGACAAAGCGCTTGCCGTCGATGTCCTGAGCGGCGAGGTTGCGGTAGAGCTTCTCGACCTGCTCCTTGACCTCGGGATCGTTGAACGCATAGTGACCGGAGACATCCAGGATCTTCAGGCTGAGCTCATCGTCGGCAAGAATGTCGTCGACCTGCAGGTTGACGTCGTCGCCAGTCATCCACTTGCGCCAGCGCTCGGTCTTGATAGCCTTGACCAGCAGGGTGTGATACAGGTCGGAGGGGTCATCGCACAGACCGTTGTCGACCAGGATCTGCTCGGTGGCGCAGAGCTTGAGGTAGGCGCGGGTCTCCTCGGTGCCATACTGCGGAGCAACGTTGGAGGCGGTCACGTGTGCCGGGATGTGCTCGAGCAGCGTCGCGTCGTCCAGATAGTCGGCGTTGTGCTCCTTCAGGCCCACGCCGTAGCGCTTAGCCATGTCGGCGAGCTCGCGGGCATTCTTGAAGTTGTAATGGCCGACCTGCTCGGTCCAACGGGTGAGCGTACCGGTCTGGCCGACGATAAAGGTGGGCATGGGGCAGCCGCGCTTCTCGAGCTCGGGCTGCAGCTGAGAAATGAACTCCTCGTACTTATCGGTAGAGGTCAAGCCGCCATTGGTCTCCTCGGTACCGACCTCATAGGCAACCTCGGGCAGGTTATGCTCGCGACGGTACTGCTCAAGGTAGTCGATAAGATCGATCGTGCGGCGAAGCACCACGTCGAGCGGAATAACCTTGCCGATCTGATAGGGGTCCTTGGTGGGGTCGACCATCAGCAGGTCAAAGCCCGCCTCCATGTCGGCGACGAAGGACTTGCGGGCGAGCTCCATGGCCTCGTCCTCGGGCAGGTGGGCGTTACGCTCCTCGTCGCGCTGCCACGGACCGCCGTGATCGCGGCACAGGTAGTACGGACCGGTGTAACCCACCTCGTCGGCAACCTTCTTGATGTCGGCGGCAAAGCGCGTCTGGTCCCAACCGTTGACGTAGCCGGCGCCCATCTCGTCCATATCGACCTGGTTGCGGCTGGCGATAAACATGGGCGGGAAATCCTCGTCCTTGGCAAGCTCGAACACGGCCTGAATCAGGTTGGGGCTCATGGGGCCAATGCCGACCATGGTTGCGTGATCGCCGCTATCCTGCAGCTTGAGCATGCCCTGAACGGCCTGACGGATGGTGAGGTTGGACATTTTGTTCTCCTTCTCCAGAGGATTTTTGACAAAAGTTCCCTGGGACCCAGATGTGGGCCCTATCAGTACGGATGGATTTTGTTGTGTAGGGGCGGTTGTGCGGAGTCAAATCCATCCCTCCGCACAACCGGAGTCCTTAAAGGTTTACTTGGCCTGCTTATCGAGCGTGGGCTTCATGGCAATCAGGATTGCAGCGGCGACCACGGCGCCAATCACGATGTCCAGGCAGAACAGCGCGACGTTGTTGGTGGCAAGGGCGACGATAAAGCCACCGTGCGGGACGTAGCAGTCGATGCCCTGGAAGGCGGCAAGTGCCGCACCCACGGCAGAGCCGATGCAAATGCCGGGCAGGGTGTGACCGAGGTCCTTGACCGCGAAGGGGATAGCGCCCTCGGTAATACCGATGCAGCCCATGAACAGCGCGGAGATGCCCATCTGGCGGTCAGCGTCATCGAACTTGTTCTTGGCGATGAGCGCAGCGAGGCCACAGGCGATCGGGGGAACGGCGACGGCGACGCGGAACATACCGTTAGGACCGTAGATACCGGAGGCCATGATGGCCATGGTGAAGGTCGAGGCGGTCTTGTTGATGGGGCCACCCATATCGAAGGCGGTCATAACGCCAATGACCAGACCCAGGACAACTGCGGAACCGCCCTGCAGGCTGCCGAGCACGCCGGTGAGCCAGTCCATCACAAAGCCAAGCGGCGTGGCCAGGATGTAGATATAGGCCATGCCCAGGACAAGCGAGGTCAGAATCGGGATGATCAGGATGGGCATGATGGTCTGGATGGTGTTGTTGACCTTCCAGGTCTTCATCCAGCGGACAAAGTAGCCGCAGATGACCGCCATGATCATGGCGCCCAAGAAGCCGGTCGAAACGCTGTTGCCGTTAGGGGTAACGACTGCGTTGTTGACCAGGTAGCCCAGGACAAAACCGGGGGCGAGCGCGGGCTTGCCGGCCATCGAGTAGGAGATGTATGCCGCAAGCACCGGGATCATCATGGAGATGCCGGCCATGCCGATGGTGTTAAGGCTCACCATCAGCGGGTTCGTAACCTCCATGCCGTTGGCGCCGGCGGTACCGGATGCCAGCGAGAAGGCAAGAAACACGCCGCCGATAACGACGATGGGGATAAAATAGGAAACGCCGGTATTGAATGCATTGAGCAGCGTCTTGCCAGGATCGGCAAAGATAGACTGCTTGGACGCCGGTGTCGGGGCCTGCGGGGCAGCGGAGACGGCCTTCTTCTCTGCCTTGGCCTCGGCCTTGGGCGCGTCAACGGCGCCACCCGTCGCCTTGATGATCTCAATGGCCTGGTCGATGATCTTTACCGGATCGGCGATTACATCCGAGGTGCCGACCTTCAGGAACTTGCCCTCGGCCATCTTCTGCTCAAAACGGTCCTCGTTCTCGACACCCACGTCGACGGACTCCAGGACCAGGTCGGCGAAGTCCACGTCTTCCTGCGTGAGCTCATTCTCGATACCCAGGCCACCCTGAGCCTCGACCTTGCACTCGATGCCACGGGCGGCGCATTCATCCTGAATCGCCTTCTGGGCCATATACGTGTGGGCGATACCCACAGTACAGGCGGCAACGCCTACGATCTTCATTGCTTCCCTCTTTTCATAGAGTTGCGTGCGCAAGACACCGTTTGCGGAGGCCTCCGGAGCATCCCCTGCCGTTTGGACTTGCTGTCTTTTCGACAAGAACAATATAGGTGCTCGTTTTTCTTAATGCCAGCTTATTTCGGTAAACGCGCAGGTCAGAGCGTTGGTTATGCGATTTAGTTATGCGTTTAACCAAAAATGAATCCTGCGATTTTGCCCTCGATTTCAAAAGTCAAGAAGTATTTGATTTTCTCGGTAGACGGCAGATGCGCATGCCGGTCACAAATTTCGACCCCACCCGTATGCCGCATTTGTTGCATACTCATATGAAAGGAAAAAGCCGCTCACCGAAGCGTATCCTTCACCAAGACTCAAAGTCATCATGTTGGAAAATGCTCATCTGTCGGAAGGAGTCGCTGTGGCAAAACAGCGCGTTACGATCGCAGACGTCGCTCGAGAGGCGGGAACCTCGACGGCAAGCGTCTCGTATTACCTCAACGACAAACGAGAAAAGCTTAGCGAGAAGACGCAGAACAAAATCGCGCGCGTCATTAAGGAACTCGGATACGTTCCCAACGCCCAAGCGCAGACGCTCACCGGCAAGCAAACCCACGTCATTGCCATCATCATTTTGGATAACACCAACAAATGGGCGGGGCTCGTTCTCAATGGCATGGAGCAGGTCATGCTCCCCGCGGGCTACCAGACGGTCGTTTGCACGAGCAACTTTAACCCCGAGACCGAGCTCATGTACGTCGACAAGATGCTCTCGCTGGGCGTCGATGGCTTTATCATCCAGCCCACGGCAAACTTCAAAGCCGTGCATGACCGCATTAGACGCGCCGGCAAGCCGGTCGTCTTTTTCGATGCGGCCATCTATAGCCCAGGTACCAGCTGGATCAAAACCAACCTTTACGACGGCGTGTACAACGCCACACAGGCACTCCTCGACGCCGGCTACGAAGATTTCTTTTCCATTGCCGCCAACATGACCGAAATGCGCACCCGCATGGAGCGTTTTCAGGGGTATGCCGAGGCGCTGGCAGCGAACGGGCAGCTCTACAAAGCGATTCCCATCGATCACAACAAGCCGTCAATCAACGAGCTCACCGAATACTTTAAATTCAAGTTCAATCCCGCCAAGCGAACCCTTATCTTCGTGCAAAATCAGTGGGCACTTCCCCGTGTCTACAAGGCCCTCCAGCCAATGGCCCATCTGCTTCCGCAGCAAATCGGCCTTTTGGGACTCAACTGCGAAGACTGGACTAATCTCACCACACCGACCGTCTCCACCATCATCGAGCCCGTCGACCAAGAAGGTCGCGAAGCAGCCGAGATGCTGCTCGCCCTACTTGACGGAAGCAGCGAACCCGGCGAGCAGCGCATTCTCGAGTGCAAGCTCAACTGGCTCGACTCCACCTCGATCTAGACCGCGGGACAAATGAATCAGTAGCGTTTGTCTCAAATCTTAAGTATTTGTTCGACAGAACGGCCCTTGCCGGCTCCTGCTAGACTGGTAGATTCCCAACCGTCCATCCAGGAGCCTCAATGTCGCGCAAGCCCGCCTACAAGCAAATACTTTCCATCGGCACCACCGTGGTGCTAGGGTTTGCGCTGTTTACGGGATCGCTTGACGGGGCGCCCAAGCTGCTGTCGCCGCAAAGCGATGAGCAAGCGGCGGCTCTGGCCGAAAAACAAAACGAGAGCCCCAGCCGCACCGACGACGAGGCAGACCTGGTTGCCCGGCTCGAATCGGGAACGGCGAGCTCCCCGGACCCTCAAAACGGCCAGGACTCTGGCGATGGCTCCGATTCCGCCGCAACCGACACCGATGACGACGTTTCCGCGGACAGTGCCGCCACCCCCATCGACGAGGTCGAAAACCCCGACCTCAACCGCGCCCGCGGTGTTTATCTCAGCAGCATTCCCGACTACGCCGGCAACCCCTACGTTGCCCTTCGCGCCGACAGCACGCACCCGCTCGGCACACCATCATTCACGCTCGATGAATACGAGCGCGCTACAGAAGAGGGCTGCTTTAAGAAGTTCTCCAAGCTCGACAGCCTGGGCCGCACCCGCAAAGCACTCGCCTGCGTGGGCCCCGAATCACTCGGTCAAGGCGAGCGCGGCGATATCTCGCGTATCCATCCTGCCGGTTGGCACCAGCAGCGCTACGACTTTATTCCGGGCCAGAGCCTCTACAACCGCTGCCACCTTATCGCCTGGTCGCTCTGCGGCGAAAACGCCAACCGCAAAAATCTCCTCACCGGCACGCGCTATCTCAACGAAACGGGCATGTTGCCGTTTGAGGAGCAGATTCTCGGCTACATCCGCGACACGGGCAACCATGTGCTCTACCGCGTCACGCCCATGTATAACGAAGAGGAACTTGTCTGCCGTGGCGTGCGCCTTGAGGCGCAATCGGTCGAGGACCACGGCAAGACCCTCTGCTTCCACGTATATTGCTACAACCTGCAGCCGCACGTGCAGATCGACTACGCCACCGGTCGCAACCAGGCATCCGGAGACTAGTGCCGACCGCGCCACCCGTAACCCAAAGATGATCTGTTTTCCTCCGTCCCCCAGGGATCAAAAAGGGCCGCCCTGGGTTACCCAGAGCGGCCCTTGCATCGGCATGTATGTTGCAGGCAACGCCACACGCTACTTGGCGCGACCCTCCTCATAGCGCTCGACCAGCTTGGCCTGAACGTCATAAGGAACCTGCTCATAGCCTGCGGGCTTCATGGTAAAGTCACCCGTGCCGCGCGTGATAGAGCGCAGGCGCGTCGAATAATCCGTCAGCTCTGCCAGCGGCGCCTGGGCAATGACCACGGTGTCGCCGCGCTCATCGGTCTCCATGCCCGTCACGCGACCGCGCGATGCCGAGATGTCGCCCATCACAGCGCCGGCGTAGCTTTCGGGAATAGTCACCGTGATTTCCTCGATGGGCTCCAGCACCACCGGGTCGGCATCGGCGCACGCCTTGCGCAGGCCGATGCGAGCCGCCGCGCGGAACGCCATCTCGTTGGAGTCGACGCTGTGATACGAGCCGTCGTACACAGCCACGCGAATGCCCGTGAGCGGGTAGCCGGCAATGATGCCGTCCTTCATGGTCTCCTGGACACCCTTGTCCACGGCGGGGATGAGCGAGCGCGGGATGCGGCCACCCACGACCTCGTCTACAAACTCATAGCCATCGCTCGTGCCGTCGGGCCCAATGAGCGGCTCAACGCGCAGCCAGCAGTCGCCATACTGACCGGCACCGCCAGTCTGTTTCTTGTGGCGGCCCTGCGCGCTTGCCGTACGGCGAATGGTCTCGCGATACGGAATGCGGATCGGCACGCTCTTGGCCACGACCTTGGTACGGTCCTCCAAACGGTTGAGCAGCACCGAAACCTGCGCCTCACCTACGGCGGAGATAATGGTCTGGCCGGTCTCCTCGTCACGATCGATGCTCATGGTCGGATCGGCCTTGCAGGCCTTCTCGATAAACGTGTAGAGCTTCTCTTCGTCCCCGCGATTCTCGGCCTCGATGGCAATGCGGTACTGCGAGTTGGGGAACTTAAACGCCGCAGCCTCGACCTTGCCGGTAATCGAGAGCGTATCGCCCGTCTCGGCCGCCAGCTTGGGTGCCACGATGATGTCACCGGCATAGGCGTGACCGACCTCGGTCATGTCGCGGCCGCACATCACATACAGGTGAGCCAGACGGTCGCCCTTGCGCGTGCGCGCGTTGACCAGCTCAAGGCCCGGCTCAAGCGTACCCGTCAGCACCTTGATAAAGCTGATGCGACCCTGCTGCGGATCGGCCAGGGTCTTAAACACAAACGCCACCGGACGATCATCGTCGCTTGAAATCTTGAGCGAATCGCCGTCGATAAGCGGCATCTCGCCGTAGTCGGTCGGCGCCGGGAAGTATGTGGCGATGTCGTCCATCAGCGAGTTGACGCCCTGCTCCTTAATGCAATCGCCCGCAAAGACCGGCACAAAGATGCGCTCGGCGATCGCCTTCGACAGCAGGCCTTCAAGCTCCTCCTGCGTCAGCGTCTCCTCGCCCTCCAGGTACTTCATCATCAGTTCGTCGTCAGCCTCGGCCACCAGCTCGCACAGATGGTCATGGGCTTCCTCGGCCTGGGCACGATACTCCTCGGGAATCTCCGACTCAACGGCTTCGGTGCCGTTGCAATGGCGCGCCTTCATGCGCACCAGGTCGATGATGCCGTCAAAGTCCTCGCCCTCGCCCCAGGGAAGGGTCACGGCGCCCAGGCGCGTGCCAAAGCGCTCTTGCAGCAGGTCCATCGTGGTCACAAAGCTGGCCTCGGAGCGCGACAGGCGGTTTACGAACACCGCACGCGCCAGGCGCAGGTCCTCGGCGGCATACCAGAGCTTAACCGTCGTAGGCTGCGGGCCGGCCTCGGCGTCGACCACAAACAGAGCCGTCTCGCAGACGCTCATCGCGGCAAAGGCGTCGCCGATAAAATCGGGGTAGCACGGGGCATCGAGCACATTGATGCGCGCGCCCTTCCAGTCGATCGGCGCAATGGTCGTCGAGATGGAAAATGCACGCTTGACCTCTTCGGGGTCATAGTCGAGCGTGGGCTTGGTGCCGTCGTGGCCGCCCAGGCGGGCGGTCTTGCCGGAAAGGTGGAGCATGGCCTCGGCGAGTGAAGTCTTGCCCACCCCGCCTTGGCCTACGAGCACCACGTTCCTTACGTTACCGGTCTTGGGAGCACCCATGATGACCTCCTTGCAGGGCCGCGCGCAATGCGCGACGCCAACGGGGAGAGTTCGCGGTCGGTGCCATCCCGGGAGCAGCATGGTCGGCAACCGAGCCGACTCACCCTCCAAATGTCCTATGCCACCACCCTACCCTCACGGGCGGCCGTCCATGCATACCTTTCGGCGCACGTATGAATACAGGCGGCGAGAGGAAGAGACAAGCTTGTGAGGCGATTATTGAACCCCGTCGATGCAAACAAAAAGCCGCCACAGACCGTAAGACCTGCGACGGCTTCGCCTCAATTAATAGTTGAGTAAATACCTGAGCCTATCCCTCGATACGGCTCAAGAACTCACGGGTGCGCTGCTCGCGCGGATGGTCGATGACCTGCTCGGCAGGACCCTCCTCGACAATGCGGCCGCCATCCATAAAGACCACGCGGTCGGCAACATCGCGCGCAAACTGCATTGCGTGGGTCACAATCACCATCGTCATATTCTGCGCGGCAAGGTCTTTAATGACACGCAGCACCTCGGCCGTCAGCTCGGGATCGAGTGCCGAGGTCGGCTCGTCAAAGAACAAGATCTCCGGGTCGAGCGCCAAGGCGCGGGCAATACTCACGCGCTGTTGCTGACCGCCCGAAAGCTCACACGGAACCTTGTTCTCGTTGCCCACAAGCCCCATCTGAGCAATCAATTCATGCGCACGAGCTTCCGCCTGCTCGCGCGGGCGCTTAAGCACGCGGATCGGCGCGTCGATGATGTTTTTCATCACGGTATAGTGCGGGAACAGGTTGTAATTTTGGAACACCAGGCCGAATCGCGAGCGCGCCTGCTTGGGCACATCGCCCTTCGCATAGACCGCGCCCGAACCCGCATCCGTCGCAACGGCAAGGTCGCCAAACGAGAGCGAGCCTCCGTCGAGTGTCTCGAGCAGCGTGGCACACCGCAGCAGCGTGGACTTGCCGCCACCCGAAGGCCCGATAATCGCCACGACCTCGCCACGCTTCACCTCGAGCGAAATATCCTTGAGCACCTCATTGCTGCCAAACGCCTTGCGCGCGCTCGTTATATTCATTACCGAATTAGTCATGGTAGTAATCCAATTTTTTCTCCGCGGCGCCCAACAGCATCTCGACCACGAAGTTGAAAACCCAGTAGATCAGTGCCGCGATCGCAAACGGCACCATGCTCACCTGCGAGGCAACCAGGGCCTTGGCGGTCGAGAACATCTCGCCCACGCCAATGGCAAACGCCAGCGACGTGTCCTTGACCAGCGTGATGATCTCGTTGCCCATCGCCGGCAGAATACGCTTGGCGACCTGCGGCATCACGATATACAGAAACGTCTGCATGCGCGAATAGCCCAGCACCTCGGCTGCCTCGTATTGACCGCGCGGAATGGACTGCAAGCCCGAGCGATAGATCTCGGCAAAGTAGCCGGCGTAGTTGATGATGAACGCCACGACGCATGCCGTCCATTTGGAATCGGGCGTGAGCGAAATGCCAAACACGTAGTACGGGGCAAAGTAGATGGCAAACATCTGCAGCATGAGCGGCGTACCGCGCATGACCGAAATGTAGATGCGCGCAATCCAGCGAAGCGGCGCGATTTTGCTCATGCGCATAAACGCCACGGGGATTCCCAGCGGAATCGACCCCAGCAGTGTCAGCACAAACAACTGCAAACTGACCAAGAATCCCTGGCCAAGCATCTGCATCATGACCTGAATAGACAACCTACCTTCTCCTTCGCAGCAACAGAACGGCTGATCTTATTCTCAAATAGGCACAGTGCCCAAGATTGCGAGCGACAAGCCCGACGAAGCGTACTTTGGTACGCGAGGAGGGTTGGAGCCGCAAGGTTGGGTGCTGTGGCTATTTGAGAACCCAGTTGTCGAAGGACAGGCCGTAGCTCGCATACTTGTCGCACAGGTCCTTAACCGTGCCGTCCTCGTAGAGCGCCTTGAGCGACTCGGTCACGGCGTCGGCCGACTTGGTGTCGCCCTTCTTAAAGCCAACGGCGTAGTGCTCGCTGGACAGCGGCTCATCAAGCTGCGTATAAGCATCGGGCTTGGCGGCAAGCTGATACTGGGCGATCGAGAGGTCACAGGCAACGGCATCGACTGCACCACTCTCGAGCTGCATAAACGCCGTGTTGTACTCACCGATGGTATCGAGCGTGGCAAACGTCGCGGCCAGATCCTTCTGGTCGCCCTCGAGCACATCCTGTGCGGCGGAATCAGTCTGGGTAATCACGGTCTTGCCGGCAAGATCGTCCCAGCTCTTGATACCCGCGTCCTTCTTGACCACGAGCACCTGCTCGTTAAGCATGTACGGCTCGGAGAACGTGTAGTCGTCCTCGCGGCCCTCCATGGTAAAGCCGTTCCAGATGCAGTTGATAGCACCCGAGTTGAGCAGCGTGTCCTTGGCATCCCAGTCGATAGCCTCAAACTCAACGTCCCAGCCCTGCTTATCGGCAACGGCCTTGGCAAGGTCGAGGTCAAAGCCGGTGTACTCGCCATCGTCGCCCACAAAGCCATACGGAGGATAGGACTTGTCAAAGCCCACCACGAGCTTCTTGGACTCCGCGGCGCCCTTCACGTCCTTGGCTGCAGCAGAACCGGCGGCGGAGCCCTTATCGGCACCACCGCCGCAGCCTACCAGGCCGAGGCCAAGCACCGTGGCAAGCGAACCGGCTAGACCAACAAACTGACGACGAGACATATCGGTATTCATGGTATCCCCCTTGATGGCACTTTAGTTGGGTAAAGTGAGTCATGTAACGTTCAGAATCATACACTTTAGCGTGATAGAGCACAAGGCGAGTTTGCCCGCCGCGTGAGGGGTGTGGGGGTTAAGTTTCCTGCTCTACAGTCCTGCTCACGACGGAGGCCACATTAAGTGGCCTCCTGTTCGTGCGGAACTCGCGATAAACTTAACCCCCACACCCCTCACGCGGCGGGCAACCGTCGTTGGGCTTATCACTGACACCAATAAACCGCTTGTATATCGTCTGCTAGCTTGGCACGGTACAATACTTGCAGCTTTAATTCATGAATTAGTGGAGTTATTGATGGCAGAATCTCGTGCGGAGCGTAGGGCTCGTCGTGCTTTGGTGGAGGCGGCTGAGGGGTCGAAGGAGGAGAAATCTTCTACGAAATCCAAGTCTTCTAAAGCTGCAAAAAGCAAGTCGGCTAAGGGCAAGCGTCCCGGCTCTCGTCGGAGCGAGGACAAGGCATCTCAGACTCGCACCAAGCGCCCGCATAAAGATCCGGTTTCGTCTGCGCGTAAGGCTGTGGACCCCAAGTCTCCCTGTTCGATCATGAAATCTTGCGGTGGGTGCACGGCGCTCAATCGTCCTTATAAAAAGCAGTTGGCAGCTAAGCAGGCTGCCATGGGGGAGCTTTTTGCTTCGCTTTGTGAGCGCGAGGGTATCGCCGTTGACCCTATTCGCGGTATGGGCGTCACCCTGGGCGACCCGGGCAAGTATCCTGCGCCGCGTGGTTTTCGCCATAAGGCCGCCACTCCCTTTGCCCCCGGCAAAGAGAGCGCTGTCCGTTGCGGTTTCTTTGAGCGCGGCACGCACAAGATCGTTGCCGTACCCGAATGCCCCGTCGAGGCACCGGGCGCCCGTCAGATTCTCAACGGCATCGCACGCGAAGCTGAGCGGCTGCATATTCCCGCCTTTAATGAGGACAAGCATCTTGGTTTGCTTCGCTATGCCGTCGTCCGCTGCGGCTGGCGTACCGACCAGGTCATGGTCACGCTCGTGACCGCTCAGCGCGACTTGCCGCATGCGCAGGAGTTCTTTGAGGCTGTCGCCGCACTCAATCCGCACATCGTCACCGTCGCCCAAAACATCAACGGACGTCCCGGCAACGCCATCCTCGGCGAGGAAACCCGCATTGCATATGGCGCCGAGTGCATGCGCGACCAGCTGCTCGGTTGCGAATTCGATATCTCCCCCACCGCGTTCTATCAGACCAATCCGCAGCAGACCGAGCTGCTCTATCAGCTCGCTATCGACGGCATGGATCTGCGCCAGGGCGATGTGCTTATGGATGCTTACTGCGGCAGCGGCACCATCGGTCTTTGCGCAGCTAAAGATGCCCAGAACAAGGGGATCGGCATCATGCTGCTCGGTGTGGAGCGCAACCCGGCGGGCATTGCCGACGCACGCCGCAATGCCGAGCTCAACGGTCTTACCCGCAGCGCCTGGTTTATGGCCGACGACGCCACCGATTACATCCTAGATGCCGCCGACAACAACGAGCGGATCGATGTCCTTTCCATCGACCCGCCGCGTGCCGGCTCCACCCCCGAGTTCCTCGAAGCTGCCTGCGCACTTAAGCCGCGCCGCATCACCTATATCAGCTGCAACCCCGTGACTCAAGAGCGCGACCTGCATCAGCTCCTCGACGGAGGCTATCGCCTGCTCAAGATCACGCCAGTCGACATGTTCCCTCACACCGACCACACCGAAACCGTAGCGGTCCTCGAACGCCGCTAACCAACCTCAGTAGATTTTTGGAACAAGAAAGGGGGCGACCCGCCTGGCCCGCCCCCTTCGCTTGGTTTATAAATTCCGCTACATCCCCTTGCGCAGGTCGCACACACCGGCTGCCGCCATCTCGCGCAGCAGCGTCTCGCGGTCGCGCGTCACAATCAAATCCAGCGGGAAGTGAATCTCGTCGAGCAGCTTGCGGGCATGATCAAGCTTGCCAATTGCCATGCCAATGTGGGCATCGGTCGACACGCCAATGCCCACGCCCAGCTCGGCGCAGCGCTCGGCGATCTTGCGGCATGCGCCCCAATGCTCGGTATCGGCACCGTGCTCAAGACTATGGTTGTTGATCTCGATAATCTTGTGCTTGGCCTTGGCCGCCAGCAGTACCTCGTCGATATCGAACGGCACGCCCGAGCGACCCGTGTGGCCCAGCATGAACACCTTGGGGTGCTCCAGGGCATTGATATACATCTCGGTCGTCTGGGCCAGCGTCGCGCCCTCAGCAATCTGCGGATTATGCACGCTTGCAACCAAATAATCCAAATTACGCGTAACCAAATCGAACAGTGAATGCTGACGGCTGTACGAATCGCCGGCAATATCGAGCGTGACAGGAGTGTCCTCGCCAAACAGGCTTCCGTCCAGCGAAACGATATCGGCCTCGGCGCCGCGAAGTACCAGCACGCCGCTCCAAATGCGCGGCCAGATATCCTGGTTAATAAAGAACTGGAAACTGCGCAGGTCATTGGGGCAAGGCGTAACCATAGAGCTCAAATGGTCGGCAGATCCGAGTACCTGCAGACCACGCTCTGCCGCCCAGTACACATTCTCCTCAATGGTCGAATATGCATGAGCAGAGAACATCGTATGGGTATGAATGTCACAAGAAAGCAGGTAGGGCATCAGGTCTCCTTATCTGGCACGGCCGTCGCTTATATTCATTGTACGCATAGCCTTCGATAGTCGTAAAACCACTCCATCCCAAAGACACAACGTCCATGACAACGGGGTCCGGCTTAACACCAAACCCCGTTTCACGTAAAACATTGTAGGCAGAGCGCTTTACTTTTAACGATACTCGTCCGCCAACTGTTTCCAAGCGGGTAGCGAATTGATAATCGTCTCGTAACTCACGCAGTAGCCCAAGCGGAACCAGCCCGGCATACCAAAGCTGTCCGAGGGAACCGCAAGCAACTCATACTTCTTTGCGCGCTCGCAAAACGCATTCGCATCGGGCTCCAACGCTTTCACCCATAGGTAGAACGCGCCATCCGGCTCAACATAGGTGTAGCCATACTCCGCTAGTGCGTCGGTAAGCGCGGTGCGGTTGCGTGCATAGGCCTCAACGTCACTCGGCTCATCGATGCAGTCGATAATTACGCGCTGAAAGAGCGCCGGCGCGCACACGAAGCCCAGCGTACGGGCGGCACCGGCAACGGCGGGCATTAGACGATCTGCCTGCGGATTGGTGTTGGGAACCAAGATCCAGCCCACGCGCTCACCAGGCAGCGACAGCGACTTAGAATACGAGTAGCACACCACGGTGTTCTCGTAGATCGAGGGCACCCAAGGCACCTCGGCACCGTACACGATCTCGCGGTACGGCTCATCCGAGATGAGCATGATCGGATTCTCGGGATCGCGCTGAGCGTTGGCCTCGCGCAGAACATTGGCCAGTCGCGTCAGCGTGTTGCGTGTATATACGGCACCAGTCGGATTGTTGGGCGAGTCGATGATGACGGCAGTCGTCTTATCGGTAATCGCCTTGAGCACGTTGTCCACGCTCAGCTGGAACGTATCTTCATCGGCGAGCGCCTCAACACACGTACAGCCGGCCTTCTCAATCCAAACGCGATACTCCGGAAAGTACGGGGCGATAACAATAACCTCGTCGCCCGGGTTCGTAACGGCGTTGAGCGTGCAGGTGAGCGAAGCCGCGGCACCCACCGTCATAAAGACGTCCTTACCCTCATAGTTCGTTCCAAAGCGGCGGTTGAGCGATTCGGCGACGGCTGCTCGACATTGCGGCAGGCCCGGAGCGGGGGTGTAGCCGTGCAACTGGTCACTCGGCAGCTCCAGGGCCTTCTTAATGGACTCCGCCACAGCAGCGGGTGCCGGAACGCTCGGATTGCCCAGCGAAAAATCAAATACGTTTTCCGCACCGATCTGCGCCTTGCGCTCAAGGCCATAGCTAAAAATCTCACGGATGATGGAGCTTTCCGCACCGCGAGCATACATAGTTTCGTTGATCATCTGTTCCCCTTTCGCATAGGCGCTATTGTACGCTTTAGCCGAGCAAAGTGCCGCAGCAATGTTGATTGGGGACAGACTTAAATGCGTGAAAACGCTCATTTAAGTCTGTCCCCAATCAACAGACGGCCCCATATCGCTCAAAAGAAAAAGCCTCCGCAGGTTTCCCCGCGGAGGCTTTCGCCACAAAGACTATTTGTCGGCGTCGTCGTCGGTGTCGACATCGGCATCGACGACGGCATGGTCATCGTCAGCATCATCGGATGCGGCTTCGGCATCCTCCTGCATGGCCGCCTGCGCAAAGGCCGCGGCATCAGCCGCCAGCTCCTCCTCGCTCATTCGAGGCACGCGCTTCTTGGTCGGCATGCCGGCCGCCTTGGCATTGCGCTCCTCCTTGGCCGACAGGATATCGCCCTCGCGCTCAAGGTAGGCATTCCACTCGTTGTCGAGCAGGGCGTTCACGGCGTCGCCCTCGACGGTCTCGCGCTCAAGCAGCACCTTCGCCATCAGATCGAGCTGATCGCGACGGGCGTCCAGAATCTCGACCGCACGACGATGGGCCTCACGCATAATGCGCTGAACCTCGATATCGATGCAGCGCGCCGTCTCCTCGGAGTAATCCTGGTGATCGGCGTAATCGCGACCAAGGAACACCTGATGTTGCGCCTCGCCAAACACTTGCGTGCCCAGCTCCTCGCTCATGCCCAGGCGCGTGACCATCTCGCGCGCCATCTTGGTTGCGCGCTCCAGATCGTTGCTCGCGCCCGACGTAATATCATCGCACATGAGCTCCTCGGCAACGCGACCGCCCAAGAACACGGCGAGCTCGTCGAGCATCTCGTTCTTGGTCTTGAGGAAGTGGTCCTCCTGCGGAAGCTGCAGCGTGTAGCCCAGCGCCTGGCCGCGGCTGACGATCGAGATCTTGTGGACCGGATCGGAGTGCTCCAGGATGTGGCCCACCAGGGCATGACCGCTCTCGTGGTAGGCAATCGTGGTGCGCTCGGCCTCGGTCATCACGCGACCCTTGCGTTGCGGTCCGGCAATCACGCGCTCCATCGACTCCTCGACCTCGTCCATCGAGATCACGGAACGATGACGGCGAGCGGCCAGCAGCGCAGACTCGTTGAGCAGGTTCGCCAAATCGGCACCAGTAAAGCCAACGGTCATCTGGGCGAGCTTCTCAAACTTAACGTCCTCGTCCATCGGCTTGTTCTCGGCATGCACGCGCAAGATCTGCTCGCGGCCCTTCACATCCGGACGGTCGACCGTAACCTGACGGTCAAAACGGCCGGGACGCAGCAATGCCGGATCCAGGATGTCAGGACGGTTGGTCGCAGCGATCAGGATGACCGACTCGCTTTCCTCAAAGCCTTCCATCTCGACCAGCAGCTGGTTGAGCGTCTGCTCACGCTCGTCGTGACCGCCGCCCAAGCCAGCTCCGCGCTGACGTCCCACGGCATCGATCTCATCGATGAAGATGATCGACGGGGCCTGGGACTTGGCCTCCTTAAAGAGGTCACGCACACGGCTGGCGCCGACACCTACGAACATCTCGACAAAGTCGGAACCCGAGATGCTAAAGAACGGCACGCCCGCCTCGCCGGCAACGGCCTTGGCCAGCAGCGTTTTACCGGTGCCCGGAGGGCCAACCAGCAACACGCCACGCGGGATCTTGGCGCCCAGCTTGCGATAGCGATCCGGATCGCTCAAAAAGTCACGGATCTCCTCGAGCTCCTCGACTGCCTCGTCCACGCCGGCAACGTCTTCAAACTTGACCTTGGGGCGTGTGGCCTCGTTGATCTTGGCGTTGGTCTTGCCAAACTGCATGTTCCTGTTGTTGGCGCCCATCATCTGGCGCATAAAGTAGAACATGATGGCGATAAGGGCGATCGTCGGAAGCACACTCATCGCCAAGTCGCCCCAAAAATCGGGATCGTTGGTGTTGACGATGTACTTGGTATCGGGGTGCTCCGACATGAGCTCGGCAAGCGAATCGGAGCCGACATAGGTCGAGGAGAAGCTCTTGAGCTCGCTCGTATCGCCCTTGTCCTTCTTCGTCTTCCAGTAATGACCCGTCACGCTTCCGTCTTGAACCGTATAGGTCAGATCTTCGACGCGATCCTGCTTGATGGCGCTCACCATCTCGCTCGTCGCGAGCTTAACGGTATTGCTAGAATTGGCAAAGCCGGAGCCCATGTTAAAGAAGGCGTAGCCCAGAAGCGCGCAAGCCAAAATAAAATACAGCCAGCCCGTACGCGTGGGCTTCTTGCCTCCGGGCATCCCCGGGATCTTAGGCTCCCGGGGAGTCTGGGAATTGTTATCGTTATGGTCGTCGGGCATCTTACGAATAAACCTCCGGTTTCAAAATGCCCAGATACGGAAGGTTACGATAGCGCTCGGCATAGTCGAGGCCGTAGCCCACCACAAAGGCATCGGGGCAATGGGTTCCAACATACTTGGGCGTGATGGCCGAGGTGCGGTCCTCAACGTCCTTCCACAGGAAGGCAGCGACCTCCAGCGAAGCGGGCTTGCGGCTCTCGAGGTTCTTCATCAGGTACTTGAGGGTCAGGCCCGAGTCCAGAATGTCCTCGACGATCAGCACGTCGCGACCACGGATGTCGATATCCAGATCCTTAATGATACGCACGATGCCCGAAGACTTCACACCGTCGCCATAGCTCGAAACAGCCATGAAATCGATGTTGGTCGGTAGCTCAATCTTGCGCATCAGGTCGCCCATAAAGACAACGGCACCGCGCAGAACCGCGATCAGCACCAGATCCTTACCCGCGTAGTCGCGAGTGATCTCCTCGCCCAGGCGAGAAACGATGCCGTCGATATCCTCCTGCGTAAACAGAACCTTCTCGATATCCGGATGTTGAGAAGCCATGACAACCCTTTCTTGTGCTTAATCGCCCACACACCGCCGTATGGACGCGAACTACACATTTTAGCAGCGCACGGGGTATATTTTCCAGCCCGCGCACCATCAGCGCGGGAATACCGTCAACGCCGCACAGAACAGCTGGTGCGAGGGGCTAATCCGCGTCAACCACGCGAAGCAGATAAGCCACACGCGTCGCCGCCGTGCATTTAAAACGTTCGTCCGCGCGAACTCCGGCGACCCACACCACAGCACCTCCCGGCGCCGTCCTCACCACGGGCACGCCGGCGCGCTCGGAAACGGGAATGCGAGCCTCGCCTAGCAAGTCGGATACCTTCTTGCTTCGGCCACTCATTCCTAACGGGCACATCACGTCTCCCGGTGCGGGACCGTCCACCCACAGGCGCGCCAATCGCGCCTCTGCAGGGATCTCGCCACGTGAGCCCGCCAGGATCCGCTCACTATCGCTGTCGGCAAAACCCAGGGCAGCCGCGTCTACCAAAGCTGTCACTTCCCCGGCAGCCGCAAGCTCACGGGCGCGGCGCACGATATCGCATCCCGGCTCAACGGCCATCGGCTCTGCGACCAGCATGCGCCCCCCGCCCAACGGCAAACGACCGGGTATGGTAATCCAGTCCGCAACCAGCCCCTCACGAGCCGCCGGCGCCTTAAACGCTAGCATGCCAAACTCGACGCGCGCGTCAATTCCCGCCGGAAGCGTGACCGAGCCTGCGCCTTCGGCAACGCAGGAAAGGACTCGCTCCACATGTCGCATCTCGGGACGAGCGTCCGGATCGATGCGTTTGATCGCCAGTCGCACGATGCGCCGCGCGATTACCACCTCGGCCGCAGCAAGGCGCCTGGCATCGAGCACCAGTGCGCCCGCTGCCTCCTTGCGCAGGCAGCTTCGAAACGCCTGCGCCGACAGCTGGGATAGAAACGCGTCTTCGTCACCCAAGATCTCACAGGCGGCGCCAATCGTCTTGCACACGCTCGCATTACGCTGTGCCACCACTGGCATTACCCGATGGCGCACGTAGTTTCGCAGATACGAGATATCCTCATTGCTCTCGTCTTCACGCCACGGCTGACCATGTACCTGTAGATAGCCCACGAGCTCGCCATGAGTTAGGTCGAGCAAGGGACGCACCACGATATTCCTCCGGCGAGGAATGCTCGATAGACCAGCGGGCCCTGAACCCTTAATCGCGTTCATCAAAAACGTTTCCGCGCGATCCGAAGACGTGTGCGCGGTGCAGATACGAGCCGCCGTTCGCGGCGCCCCCGTCTGGGCGCAGAGTTCGCGAACATACCTCCGCGCCGCGGCATAGCGCACCTCGCGGGCCGCGGCCTCAATATTGCCCGACTCCCCATCAAAATAAGCGTGCTCCACACACAGCGGTAAACCATATTGCGCGCAGAGCTCACGCACAAAGGCCTCGTCGCCATCGGACGCCTTGCCGCGCAGATGATGGTTTACATGCAGCACATGCAGGCGCTCGCGAGCAATGGGGGCAACACCGCGTCCGTCTTGGATATCCAGCTTTGATGTGCACGCCATAAGAAGCAGTGCCGTCGAGTCCGCGCCGCCTGATACCATGAGCACGACAGGAGCAGCCTGCTGTCTCGTCCGGGTCTCATCGACTGCCCCAGGCACGGCATGGTGTCCGTAATGCTGTGATACCGTTGGCATTCGCTTCCTCCTCTATTCGTCCGCACCCATTGTATCCTTTGGAATCTTATGTCTTGCCTGCACCTTCATATCCTCGGCAGTGGCTCTAAAGGCAACTGCGCACTCATCGAGGGCCCGCAGGGGCTCATTATGGTCGATGACGGACTGTCTCGCCGCGAGACATTAAAGCGTATGGCAGAACTGGGGCTCTCGGCAGACAACGTCTCGGCTCTTCTCATTACTCATGAGCATAGCGATCACATCAAGGGTCTCGATGTCTGGTGCAAGCACTGGCACGGCCCCCTCTTTGCCAGCAGGGGCACACTTTCGAGCAAAGAAAATCTTTCGCATCTGCCTGTCGAGGAATTCGATCCCGGTGACACCCTATCCATTGCCGGCATCCACGTGCAAACCTACTCAACGTCACACGATGTCATCAATCCAGTCGGCTATCGATTCGACACCCTCGATGATTCCATCGGCTTTGCCACCGACACCGGAGAGCTATCGAGCCAAGCCATGAACACCCTCGAAGATTGTCGAGTCCTCGCACTCGAAAGCAACCACGATGTGACCATGCTGCGCGAGGGAGAATATCCCCGCTTTCTTCAGGAGCGCATCCTGTCTGCAAGGGGACACCTCTCCAATGGCCAAGCCGCCGAAGCCGCGCGCGAACTTGTTACCGATCGCACCGAACAGCTCATTGCCATGCATATCAGCCAAGATAACAATCGTCCGAGCCTTACCGTCAAAAGCTATGCCGAAGCTCTGGCCGCAACCCTGGATGACGAGGTCGGCAGCTCCGCAACCCTTCTCCAAGGATCGCGAAAACTCTCGATACGCCCCGCAAGCCAGCATCGGCCAGTAACCATTCAATAGACTGTCCTAGACAGCAAAAGGGGCCGAGAATCGCTTCCCAGCCCCTTTTGCTGTCTTTTAATAGCGCAGAACACCAACGAAGTTAGTCGATGGAGATCTTCGTAACGTTCTTCTTCTCGACGATCTTGGGGACCGTAACGGTCAGGATGCCGTCAGCGTACTTAGCCGAGAGGCCCTCGCTCGAAGCGTCCTTTAGATACACGCCACGCGTCGCGCTGTACGAGCTGAACTCCTTCTGCAGGAAGTTCTTGCCCTCGTTCTCCTCGTCTTCCTCGACATTCACGCTAATGGACAGACGGCCCTCGTTAAGCTCGACATCGATATCGTCCTTGGCGACGCCGGTCAGATAAGCCTTGACCTCATAGCCGTCGCCCTTATCCTCAACGTCAACGGGAAACGCCTTGGAAGCAATCGAGTTGTTTGCAAGGTCGGTCATATCATCAAACAGATCGAACAGCGAGCTAGCAGAAGGACGAACGCCAAAAACCGAACGATAAGGAACCATGCTTGCCATGTTTACCACTCCTTTTAGGACTGCCGAGCCATCTTCTAGGTGACTGGGACTTCTTTTGACGCTCATATATATGCCCACACAGTGCTTATATATACATTGACTATAAAGTTTTTTGAGTCAAGTACTATAAGCATATCTAAGTGTAATTGACTCAGGTTTTAGTAAGGTTAAGGTTCTTTGAACCAGAGCTTAAATAACGAGTATGTTCGCAGCTACAAATAACAAGGGGCTTACAATGAGCGCGTACACGTTGTTGGTAACGAGCTAAAGGGCATCATGGACGACCAAAACCAGAACAAAATGTTTATGCAGACGCAGGGGGAAGAAACTTCCACGCAGCCGCCACGGTTCCATCGCCCCCACATCTCGCAAGAGCCCATTAATGATCCTGAGCCAGAGTATGTGACGAGAAATCGATATCAAACGCTCGAGGATGCCCAAACGGGACGTAAACATATGGGCGTCGCCTCGGGAGACCCTGTATATCTAAAAGACGCACCATTATCTAAAAACAGCGCAGCTAGTGATGAGCCACTGAAAGCATCAGCCGCTCATCAACAAAGAGGTTCTCGACCCAAGCAAACCTTGACGCATTCGGCTCGCTATCTCGAAACGCCAAAACAGGGAAAATCAATCTTCGTTTCGTCAAGTAAAAGACGCAAGCAGCATCGACTGACAATCCTGCTTTTGATCATTGTGGCCATAGCAGTTGCCCTTGTTATTAGATTTATCTTCTTTAAATAAGGGCTCAATACCAAAAACGATAAGATCGTCTGGTGTAATTGAGTCATTTACGCCCCATAAACGCAAAAAAGGGGGAGGCCGCGAGGCCTCCCCCTTCTCAGTTCAAGCGTACGGCTCGGTGCCGTCCACCGGTCAGCGGCGCCCTGGCCTCCCACGGGCTGACCCCGCAGTACTCT
>DBGDEA010000030.1:0-3277 GCA_048342875.1 Collinsella sp.
GTCGACGACATGCCGGGGGCGGACCGGGACGGGTTCAACGGCAGGCCCCGCCGACCGATTGCAAGCGGTCGGCGGGGCCATTGTGGCTCTTGACAGCGGATTGGGTCATATGAGCGAAAGCCCGCCAGAGCGAGCAAGGTGCCTTGAAACGAGGCGGCATTGACCTTCTGGTCATGCCGCCGAAGTTGAAAGGCAGATTGCCGCTCTGGCGGGCTTGCAGCGTCGAGCAGTTACGGCGTTTGGTAAAACGCCGTAACGAACTACCGCGTAACCCCCTAGCTCAGCATTGCATCCATCATCTCGGAGTTGACGGAGTCGTCGGCAGACCACTCGCCGTCGTCGTTGCAGGTGTACTTGAAGATAACCGTGGTCTTCCTGGGCTCGGTGGCCTTGGTCACATCGACCATAACCTGACCGGCCATCTTGTACAGCTCGTCATCGGAAGGAACCGTGTCAAGCGCAGCGACCTTCTCCTGATACTGGGTGGAGAAGTCCTCGACGATCTTGTTCATAGACTTGCAGGTGATAGAGACCTCGGCGGTCGCGACACCCTTGTCCTCGTCGACCGTCACGTCGCCGATCTTGTAGTCAAAGCCCTCGAGATAGGTCTTGGCGTACTCCTTGGGATCGATACCCAGCTGCTCGAACTCATCGCCCGAAGCCTCCTCCAGACCAGAGAGGAAGTCGTCGCCACCGTTCTTGACCTCGTCAAACTGCGTCGTAAGATCCTCGGTGATGAGCTCCTCAACCGAAGGACCTCCACAGCCGGAAAGTACGACCACGCATGCAACCAAGACGGCCATGAGGGGCGCAAGCAGCAGCTTCTTTTTCATGTTGTTCCTCCCAATGAGCGGCACCGCGCTTCCCGGGCGCGGCACACGTTGTAATAAGTAAGCCCATACTATCCACTTATGAACACCCTCGGCAACGCGAAGGCGCGGTCGGTTCGTTTTAGCGTCCGAACGGTTTGCAAGCCCGCCCAACGTGCAATAAAATGCTTCCCCGCGATGTAATAAAAAAGGTGGCCGGAAAACCCGACCACCCTTGCACATCCTTTGGATGCCGCAGTTTACTTGCGGACGACCTTGACGATGGCGTCACCGGCGGCGACGGCGGACTCTGCCTCAACGGTGAGCTCGACATCGGCAAACTCGGCGGTGTTGGACACGGCCACCACGACGCAGTCCTTATAACCAGCAGCGGCGATCTTGGCGCGGTCGATCTTGAGTATGGGCTGGCCGGCCTTCACAACGTCGTCGGCCTTGACGAAGCCCTCGAAGCCATCACCGTTCATGTTGACGGTATCGACGCCAACGTGCACCAGAACCTCGATGCCGCTATCGGACTGCAGACCCACGGCGTGACCCATGGTGACGGTCACCTTACCGTCGCAGGGAGCGTAGACCAGATCGTCCTCGGGCCACACGGCGCAGCCCTTGCCCAGAACCTCGCCGCCAAAGACGGGATCGGGCACGTCAGCCATCTTGATGACCTTGCCCTTGACGGGCGAGCACAGCACGTCGGCGCCGGCAGAAGCAGAGATGGAGGCCGGAGCAGCGGCAGCCGCGGGCTCAGCCTTCTTCTTGAACATATCAAACAGACCCATACGTTTTCTCCTCTTGATTAAGCGCAACGTTGTGCGCATGCCTACGGTAATTATAGTGCCAAATGGTTCAAATGCTAAGGTGGGGACTCGAATCGCGAGCCCTTCCCGGTAGTGCTCGTGGGACGAGCACCTCCTTTGCATCGCGGGTCGATAAGCCGAGTATCGTCTGCGCACGGGACGGGCAGAAGCGGGCGTACCAAACCCGATACTTCTTTTCGCTCTCGAGTCCTGCCGCCGCCCCGTCCCTGACACTTCCTGATACCGACCGAAACGTGCCAGAATAAGCCTGTCCCCTTTTAGCCGGTTTAGCGAATGCGGGAGTTCGCATGGATATCAAACGCAAGATTACCGAGGCGCAGGGCCTCACCCCCACCGAGCAACAACTCGGCATTGCAGCCCTTGCCATCGGCGAGGACATCCGCGGGCTTTCTATTAAGGAATTTGCCGCGCGCACCAACGTTTCTGTTGCGAGCGTGCACCGTTTTTGCAAAAAGCTCGGCCTCGAGGGATTCAAAGATCTCAAGGTCGAGCTCATCCGCCTGGCGACCGAGGCAGGAAACCGCCGCGACGTGGACATCAACTTTCCCTTCGACACTACGTCCACCCCTGCGCAGGTCATGGAGCGCATGGAGGGGCTCTACCAGACCACGCTGGCCGAAACGCAGGAGCTGCTCGACCCCACGCAACTTGACCATGCCGCCAAGCTCATCGCGAACGCCCGACAGGTCGACATCTACACGGGCTCGCACAACCTCTATCCAGCGGGAATGTTCCGCGACCGCCTGCTCTCGGCCGGCAAGAGCGCCACATGCTACGGCAACATCGAGGCACAGGTGCGCACGGCGCTTACCTCGGATTCAGACCGCGCGGCGATCGTTATCTCCTACAGCGGCCTTGCGCCCAACCTCAAGGAAATCTTGCCGATCCTCAGCAGCCGGAACGTCCCAGTCATCGTCATCGGCACGCCCTACTGCGCGCGCATTCACCCCGGCTTTGCCGCCTACCTTACGGTGAGCGATCACGAGAGCATGACGCATCGTATCACGCAGTTCGCAAGCCACATCGCCGTGCAATACGTACTCGATTCGCTCTACAGCAGCTACTTCGCCAAAGACTACGCCCACTGCTCCGAATTCCTGGAGCGCTCGTTCCCCCACACCCGCCTCCCGGGACTCAAGTAGTCATTTAAGAACATCCCCAATGACTAACGGCCGACCTAATAACAACTTCTCGTCATTAGGTCGGCCGTTTCAACTCTAATAACTATTTATTCCGGAAACTCGTTATTAGAATCTGACACAGGAGGCCAGGCTCACGTGTGGCACCATGGCGAAAAGCAGCTTGCCCCTGCGCTAACCGAATGAGCGTGGATTTTCGGACGTCTATCTAACGAGCGCGGATAATCTCCCACTTTGAGCCCGCACACAGGCCAAAAACGGGAGATTATCCACGCTCATTCCTGAGTAGTCATTTATGAACGTCCCCAATGACTAGTCCGGCAACGCCGATGTTTCGGCAACGACAGCGAGCGAGCCGCATTCGGAGCAAGACGACGCCGCAGGTAGAGAACGGACAGCGAGCGGGTCGCATTTGAGACAAGGTGACGTGAAACGAAAGGGCGCTGACCTTCTGGTCGCGCCCTTGAAGTTGAACGTCAGATTGTCCAAATGC
>DBGDEA010000031.1:0-166060 GCA_048342875.1 Collinsella sp.
TACGTGCACTGGTACAACAACTTCAGGATCCACTCGACGCTGGGCTACATGTCTCCGGTCGAGTTCAGGGAGGCGGGGCTGTCCCTCCCGGAATCGTCCAAATAGGTGTTGCCAATCCAACCCAGCTCAGGGGCGTCGCCAGGGCACCGGTAAGCTCGCCGGTCATGAGGCCGTGCGCAAGTCCGCCCACTGAGAAGAACGCGAGGCGCAGGGCCACGCCGAGCCCCAGCGCGTAGAGGGGCAGGCTGCCCAGCACGATGCCCGCCCAGGCGGCTGCAAGCGGAGCGGGCCCGAGCGGCAGGCGCCCGGCGACGGCGAGCACGGCCCCGAACACGCCGAGCGCCACGGCCAGCGCGCCCGCGCCGAGCGCCGCAAGGGCGAGCAGCTTCGCCGCGACGGCGTGCCCGCGCGAGGGGACCGCCGTGAGGTTGGCGAGGCGCCCGGCAGCGCGCTCCTCGTCCACGGCGAGCCCGCAGACGATGGCGGACATGAGCGGCATGAGGGCGCCGAGGAACTGGGCGTAGGCGTCCGCGCCCAGCGCCGGGTCCCATCGGGTTATGGAGAAGTACTCGCCGCAGGCAAGACCGGCTGCCAGGCCGCAGACGAGGTGCACCACTGCGAGCGGGGAGCGCGCCAGGCGCAGGGCTTCGGAGAGCAGGGCCCGCGGGAGAGTCATGCGTGGCGTCGGGTCGGAGAGTCGTGTCACGGCCATCACCTCTCCTCGGAGCACGCGAACCAGGCCGCGCCCGCCGCCGTGAGCGCGGCGAACGCGAGCGCGCAGACCGCAAGGCCCGCCAGTGTGAGCATGCCGTCCGCCGCGAGCGCCCTGCCGAGCGCCATGTCCGCCGCGAGTGGCTCGCCGCTCGGCAGCACGGGGATGAAGCTCGTGGGGATGACCATGCTCGCCGACGGCGGAAAGAGCTGCGGCAGCGGCATCAGCGACCAGGCGAACCCACCCACGAGCTGCGTGGCGAGCGGGCAGAAGATGCCCGCGAGCATGCCGAGCCGCGTCGTGAGGAAGAGCCCTGCGGGGATCATCCACGCCGCGGTCACCGTGTTGGCGAGCGCGCAGAGGAGCATCGTGAGGGTGCCCGCGGCCGTGAGGCCCTGCGAGGAGAACGCCGATCCCGCGAGGTAGATGCCGAAGACCACGAGGTTCGAGAGCGTGCAGAGCGCGAGGCACCAGAGCGCCTTGGCCCACCAGGCGCGCCCGAGCGGGAAGCCCAGGCCCAGAAGCCCCCGCATCCGCGTGCGCGCGTCCGCCCGCGCGACGCACGCCACCACGAGCGAGAGAGCCACGGGCAGGAAGAGCGCGTACCAGTAGTTCCACGCGCTGAAGATCTGCACGCCCCGGTAGGGCATCGCGCCGAGCAACGGCATCGGCAGCGCCATGAGCACGGCCAGGCGAACCGGTGCCGCGTGGCGCGACTTCAGGGCCTCGGCGCGCAGGCCCGCGAGCAGGCCGCCTTTCTCGCCCGTCATGCCGCCACCTCCCCGCGCGCTCGTTGCCCCTCCCGGCAGACGCTCATGAAGAGTTCCTCGAGGTCCTGCCCGGACCGAAGCGCATCCTCGTAGGCGAGGCGCCCCCCGTAGATGATGCCGATGGTGTCCGCCATCTGCTGCACCTCGGAGAGGATGTGGCTCGAGACGATTACCGTCGTGCCCGCCGCCGCGAAGCCGCGGATCTGGTCGCGCAGCTCCTCGATGCCGATGGGGTCGAGGCCGTTGGTGGGCTCGTCGAGCACGAGCAGGCGTGGCCGGGCGATCAGCGCCAGCGCGAGCCCCAGGCGCTGCCGCATGCCCATCGAGAAGCGCCCGGCGCGCTTCTTCCCGGTGTCCGCGAGGTCCACGGCGGCGAGCACCTCATCTATGCGGCTCTCGGGAAGGCCCAGCAGCGTGGTGCGCACGCGCAGGTTCTCGCGTGCGGTGAGGTTGGGGTAGAGCGGCGCCTCCTCGATGAGGCTGCCGATTGCGTAGAGGTCCTCGCGGTGCCAGGCGTGCCCGGCAAAGAGGATCTCCCCGGCCGTCGGCCGCAGCATCCCGCAGATCATCTTGAGCGTTGTCGACTTGCCGGCGCCGTTGGGGCCGAGCAGCCCGTACACCTCGCCCTCGCGGATATGAAGACTCACGTCGGCCACGGCGTCCTGCGCCTGGTCGCCGCGGCCGAAGCGCTTGGTGAGCCCGCGCGTCTCGAGCATGTAACCCATGGGTTCGTCCTTTCTCTTCCGGGTGCGCGGGCCGAGTCGCCGTGCCCGCGCGCCTTACCTTTCGGGTTCACCATCCATGGTGGGGCGCGTTTCTAACGAAGCCGTAACGGCCGTTGGGCTCTTTTGGCGCCAGCCCTTCTCGACCCGTACGCCACTCATGGTATGTTTATCGCGATAACAAGGACGGAGGTGCCCGTGGCACGCAATAAGTACCCGGAGGAGACGGTCGAGAAGATTCTCGACGTTGCCGAGCGGCTCCTCGTGGAGCGCGGCTACGAGCACACCACGATGACCTGAAGAGCAATACGCTAAATCGAAAAAGGCAAACCCTGGAGACATGATTTTCGCCATAACGAGCAAGAATATCGAAGATGTCTGCACACCATTGGCGTGGGAAGGCGAACAGCCGGTTGCAATCAGCGGACGCTCTTGCGCGCATGCGACCGAAAGCATTATCCCGAGATACCTAGCATATTTAGCTACTGCTCAGGACTTTCAGATATCCAAACGAAAGGTAGCGAAAGGGACAAAGGTAATCGAAGCCGCGCCTGTGGACTTATCGAGGGTCGAGATTCCCGCCCCATCCATCGGCACCCAGCAGAAGGTCGTCGACATCCTCGACCGCTTCGACGCCCTAACGAAATCGCTCACCGACGGTATCCCTGCCGAGATCGAGGCACGCCGGGCGCAGTACGGGTACTACCGCGACCGCCTGCTCGACTTCCCGCGCAAAGCAGGCGCCACGCGCAGCATGTTCTGGATCTTGGACATCGGCTCGATGTCGGCGTAGACGTTGAGCGTGACCATGGCGTTTCCCTCCATGCCGAGAGGCTGTATAAGCCGCCGTGGCGAGCGACGACTCATGCCCTCCCAAAAAACATGCGTAAGATCGAGCGGAGGCTGAGCACGCCGAATCGGCCCAGCGAGTGTTATTTTGCGAGCTATGCGCATTGAAAGCGACCTTTCGTGGTATAAACTACTTGCCGGAAGCCGCGGCTTTCAGAGTACGGCTTACGTGTACGTTTAATCTCCGTGGGCGACGGGGTACCGCAAGGCGTAGAATATCGCCCACCTGTAGGGGCCTGCAGCGATGCGGGCCCCGCTTCACATTTTTGAACGCCGCGCGCCCCAAATACCCGAGAAGCAGGCCATAAGGCGCGGCGGCGCGCTCGTGCCCGCGCGCAGCCATCTCCATCAGCGTCTACGGTGCGCTACAACATCACGGGCAAACCGCCTGACAAGCCGAGCATCCTGATCGTTCCGTCTATGAGCTACGTTGCCGTACGGGGCAAGGGCGATTCCAATGCCGAAGGCGGCGCGTAGCAGAATGCATTGCCACTGCTCTACGACGTCGCATATACCATCAAGATGTCGAAGAGGGGCGGCCGCGGGAAATCGAGGACTATTTCGACTTCGTCGTGCCGCCGCTCGAGGGCTTCTGGTGGCAAGACCGCGCCGATGGCGAGATTGATTATGCGCGGAAGAACGACTTCAACTTCATCTCGTGCATCCGTCTGCCCGATTCCGTCACTCGCGATCTTGAGTAGCCTGGCCGAGTTAATGAGATTAGCTCTTGGGTCCTCGCGGCGTGGAGTTTTGATACCCCCAAAAGTGTAACTAGATTCGAGCTTTAGGAGTATTTCTTGAAAGGCGATAGGTTGAAGTGCCGCAATAGATACCTCGAGGAGGCGATGCTCTTTCGTAACGCTGACTTCTCCAATGTGATTGCGGGCGCGCGAGGATCAAAGCGCAGTGGCCTACCTCTCTCTGGGCCACGCTTTACAACTTGCACGGTAAGGCGCTTCTCAAAACCCAAGTTCTTTCAAGTCTTTTTCGTTTTGGATATCTTCAGCGGTATGCTTGCCAGTGATAGCACCGTAGGCTTCTTTTATGCCATTTTTCACCGCCCATTTGATAACGAAATACAGTGCAATCAAAATAATGATTGCCGTTCCTGCACTTATGCCTAATTCATTCCACATGATTCAGTCCTCATAATTCCGATTTTTTGCTCATTTTTAGTCTACGAATTATGACTTGCTCCTGTGGCGTTGTCTAGGACAATCGCACCCATCATCCCTGAGCAGTTGCAATGAAAACCAGCATTCGCCGTTATGATCTAGCGGCCTCGTATTCAAGATGCATATATCGAATACGAGTGAGATGGGGGTCGACTGTTGACGAGCGGTGCAATAGATAGCGGCGTCGGCTTCAAGTGGAACTGGCGCCGCTGCTGTATATGGTTTGCCTTGCTGCAAATGGCGATCAATGCCCACGATGCTTCTGCTTGCGCTTCAGCTTTCGCTGCTCGAAGCGCACCTCCGTCTCGTCCGCGCGACGCTGGCTTCTTGCTTGAGCCGACTCCCGCTTCATTGCTTCCCGCTGTGCCGCGAGCGCCTGTTGTGCTTTGGTGCTCACTGCCGGCCGCTTAAGGGCTTTCGCCGTCTCACGGGCGCGCCGCTTGGGGTTCTTCGCAGGCTTGCTTGTTTCAGCGACCTTGTCGCCGAAGAACGAGAGCTTCTCCCATTCGCTTGTAACGAATTGCAGGATTTTCTCATTGGATGGTTCTGCGCCGAAGACGATGCGGGCGACGCCGTACCTTCCGTCCTCGACGTGCTCCGCCAGCCCGACCCAAAATTGGCCGTCGTGATATACGGTCAGGGCGGACGACACGCTGATCTGCATGGTTGGCTCCTCCTTTATGTAGATAACCATGCAGAGAAGGGACAACCAAGGAGGCAGGTTACTGATGCGGACTCCCGCACGCCCACGACTACCCGACGGGGACTGTGTTTTCATCTCTGATGCCCGCATTGTAGCACGCGCGGACGCGCCCTTCATCGCTGCCGACATGACGTGGCTGAGATTCGTTCCTCGACACATCCTTTTGTATATTGCCTTCCCGGTTTCGAAACTTTAAATCAATTCGAGTTTCGAAACCGGGAAGGAGAGCGTATGTGAGAGGCGATATGAGCATCAACTTGATGCTTGAGGGGGAGCTCGCGTCGCTTCTGCCCATCGGGGACGTGTTCCCGAAGGTCTTCATCTCCCGCATAGGGCATGAGCGCTGTACCCGGGAAGGCGTACTCGTGCTGGACCTCGCGCGGTGCTGCTCGGTGAGCAGGGGTTCTGAACACTGCGTAGGGATATAGCGCGACAGGGGGTGCAGCACCGTTTGCGCCTTGTCTAGAGAGCACGAACGAGAGATGTGGTCTGCGGACGACTGAATAGCTTCATCTGTTTTGGTTACAACGAAATGTGTGCCGCGCGCCTGCGGCATGAAGGAGGGAGATTTCTATGAATATCGTTGTATTGAGTGGTAGCCCGCGCAGGGGCGCCAATACCGACACCATGGTCGAGGCGTTTGCCGAGACCGCGCGTGAGGGCGGCAATACGGTCGAGGTCGTCCGTGTTGCCAGCAAGAAAATCGGTGGTTGCCTGGGGTGTCAGTATTGCTTCGCCCACGAGGGCACTTGCGTGCAGAAGGATGACATGGCCGACGTGATCGAGTCGCTGAAAGGCGCCGATATGGTTGTCTTCGCTTCGCCTATCTACTGGTTTGATATCACTGCGCAGGAGAAGGCCGCCATCGACCGCCTGTACGCCTTTGGTGCTACAAGCTTCCCGTTCACCAAGACGGCCCTTTTGCTCGATAGCCACAGCGAGGGCGTCTATGATGCGGCGATTGCTATGTACAGGGCCACATGCGCGTACTGCAAGTGGGAGGACCAGGGCATTGTCACCATCAGCGGTATGACCGAGCGCGACAGCATGGCATCGTCGCCCAAGTTGGAAGAGGTGCGAGAGCTCGCTCGCAAACTCGCCTAAGGACAAGAAGAACGCATGGCAATCAGCGTTGGCGGAAAGCCTACTTCCCTTACCAAGAGGATTACTGATTGCCATGCGTTGATGTCCTTATGGACAATCTCCGCGTGCTAGGAGACTTTCTCGCTCAGGAACTCCCTGAATGCGGGGATGTCAAAGCCAACGAGACCATGTCCGCGCTCTCCGATGACGCCGTCCTCGAGGAGACGGCGTTTATATTGGCTTGCATAGTTGCTGGCAACGCCCATGCGTTTGGCTACCTCCGAGATCCTGCTGGGGCCAGAATCGGGCAGCATCGCGAGTAAAAACTCAATGTCTTTATCGGAAAGTTCCCGATAGGTCGTTTCGAGAGAAGCCCGACGTCATGCTTCTCGAGTTGCCTGAAGATGCCATTCATGCGCGTGCGCCAGTTGCCCTGAGCCTCTTGAGCATATGTCCAATCGATGCCCACTGGGCCAATTTGAACACCGTTTATGCGCGCGTGAGGCTGTGAGAGGTAGCTATCTGCGGCTTCTTTGGTTCGCTCGATAATATCTTCGAGCATGCCTGGCATGGCGGAGACATTTACTGTACTCCATGGTAGCTCCTTTGCAAGTTTTGCTAATTTTTGCAAGTTTTGCTAGCTTTTGCAAGTTTTGCTAACGACTGACCAAAGGGCATCGAAGCAGTGGCGCTGACATTTTTTACGCAGAAAAATAAGCAGGAATCAATTTATCTGCGTTAAAAAATAGTTGAGAAGAAAAACGACGAGTCCCGGGCGCAATGCCGTTGCGTTCCGGGCCTCGTCGCTTTGCGAAGTATCTAACGATCTCGTTGCCGTCGTCCTAGTCAAACAGACTCGGCATGTCGTTTTCTTTCATAAGGGCACCGGCGGAGGGCAGACTCTGCGCGGTGAACTTCTCGGCCGAGACGCCGGCGCCAAGGATCTCTTCGGTTGTGCCGACGGTGGTGACCGAGCGGCCCTTCTTGGCCGTAAAGGCCTGGACACCCTGCGTGTTGGTAGTCGTCTTGGTCTTGAGCAGCGACGTGTTGAAGTTCATCAGGCGGTAGTCGCTCGAGACCAGCGCGATGTCGCGGTCCTCCTTGAGCACCTGGGCATACAGCAGCTTGCTGCCACCGTAGATGGCGTTCTTGAGGCGCTTGCGGTTGGTCTTGGTGACGTATCCAGAAAGCGCGACGCGCACCACGCGGCCGTTCTCAAAGACAAACAGCACGTCGGCCTTATAGTCCTCGGGGTCGATGACCCAGATGACGCTCTCGTCGGGCTCCATCTCGAGGTCGGTGGGCAGATACGAGCCCAGCTGGGCCGACTTGGTATCCTCAAACGCCGCAACCTTGCACTTGTACACCTGGCTCTTGTTGGTAAAGACCAGCAACTCGTGGGTGTTGGAGGACGGGAACTCGATAAAGGGTTTGTCGCCGTCTTTGTACTTGAGCGTGGTCGCCTTCTTGAGCACGCGGTCCGTCATCTTCTTAAGGTAGCCATCGCGCGAGAGCATGATGGTGACCGGGTACTCCTCGACCTCGGGCTCCAAGCTTACCTCGATAACCTCATGGGGCTCGATCCTGCCCGTGCGGCGCGGCATCACGTACTTCTTGTTGACTGCGGCCAGCTCGTCGCTGATGACCTTCTTGATGTTGTCTTCGCTCGAGAGAATCTCCTCAAGCTCGGCAATCTCGCCCTCAAGCTTTGCAATGTCCTTGGTGCGGTTGAGGATGTACTCCTCGTTGATGTTGCGGAGCTTAAGTTCGGCAACAAACTCGGCCTGAGTCTCGTCGATGTCGAAACCCTTCATAAGATTGGGCACGACCTCGGCTTCGAGCTTGGTGCCGCGGATGATGGCGATGGCCTTGTCGATGTCGAGCAGGATTGCCTCGAGGCCGTGCAACAGGTGCAGGCGCTCGGACTTTTTGCCCAGGTCAAAGTTAATGCGGCGACGCGTGGACTCAATACGCCACTTGACCCACTCGTGCAGAATCTGGCGCACGCCCATAACACGGGGATAGCCGTCGACGAGCACGTTGAAGTTGCACGAGAACGAATCCTGCAGCGTGGTCGAGCGATAGAGCTTGGCCATGAGCTTGTCGGGGTCGACGCCGCGCTTAAGGTCGATAGCGATACGCAGACCCGAGAGGTCGGTCTCGTCGCGGATGTCAGCGATCTCCTTGACCTTGCCCTCTTTGGAGAGCTTGACGATGCGTTCGATGATGACATCGGTCTTGGTGGTGTAGGGGATCTCGTAGACCTCGATGATGCGCTCTTCGGGAATCCAGCGCCAGCGGGAGCGGATCTGGAAGCTGCCAAGGCCGGTCTCGATAATCTTTTCCATCTCCTCGCGGCGGTAGATAATTTCGCCGCCGGTCGAGAAGTCGGGCATGGGCATGTACTCGAGCAGGTCGCAGTCGGGATCCTGCAGGTAGTGCATGGTGGCGGTGCAGACCTCGTTGAGGTTGAAACCGCAGATGTCGGACGCCATGGCGACGCCGATGCCCTTGTTGGCCGAGACGAGGATATTGGGGAACGTGGTGGGCAGCAGGCGCGGCTCCTTCATGGCACCGTCGTAGCTGTCGACGAAGTCGACCGGGTCCTTGTCGATGTCCTTGAAGATCTCGGCGCTGATGGGGGAGAGCTTGGCTTCGGTATAACGCGAGGCGGCGTAGCTCAGGTCGCCCGAATAGTACTTGCCAAAGTTGCCCTTCGACTCCACGAAGGGCGCAAGCAGCGCTTCGTTGCCCGTCGCCAGGCGCACCATCGTCTCGTAGATCGCGGCATCGCCGTGCGGGTTGAGCTTCATGGTCTGGCCCACGATGTTGGCGCTCTTCTGGCGCTCGCCCTTGAGCAGACCCATCTTGTACATGGTGTAGAGCAGCTTGCGGTGCGAGGGCTTAAAGCCGTCGATCTCGGGGAACGCACGCGAGACGTTGACACTCATGGCGTAGGGCATGTAGTTGACTTCGAGCGTCTGCGTAATCGGCTGGTCGGTGACCTCGGAGTGCAGGCCGATGACGTTCTCGGCGTTGACCTGCTTTTTCTTTGGCTGGTTCTTCGTCTTCTTCTTTGCCACGATATCCTCTTGAACTTCTTATGGGCCGTCGTTATCGATTTGCTGCTACTGCAGGTCCAGCTGGTCCAGGTATTCCTTGCCGTGCTCGGAGATATGGCGCTTGCGGCCCGCCTCGTCGTTGCCCAGCAACAGGTTGAACATGGTTTCCATCTTGGTGACGTCCTCGGGCTCCACCTTGATCAGACGGCGCGTCTCGGGGTTCATGGTGGTGAGCCACATCATGTCCGGATCGTTTTCACCAAGACCCTTGGAGCGGTTGATGGAACACTTCTGGTCGCCAATCTCTTTGAGGATGCCGTTCTTCTCGAGCTCGGTGTAGGCAAAGTAGGTCTTTTCTTTGCAGTTGATCTCGTAGAGCGGCGACTCGGCGATATACACGTAACCCTCGTCGATGAGCGTGGGCACCAGGCGATAGAGCATGGTGAGCACGAGCGTGCGGATGTGATAACCGTCGACGTCGGCGTCTGTACAAATGATGACCTTGTTCCAGTTGAGGTTGTCCAGGTCAAAGGCGCCAAGGTTTTTGATGCGCTTGTCCTTGATCTCCACGCCGCAGCCCAGCACGCGCATGAGGTCCATGATGATGTCGGACTTAAAGATGCGCGGATAATCCTCCTTAAGGCAGTTGAGGATCTTGCCGCGGACGGGCATAACACCCTGGAACTCGGCATCGCGCGAGGTGCGAATGGCGCCTGCTGCCGAGTCGCCCTCTACGATGTAGATCTCGCGGCGGCTCTTGTCCTTGGAGCGGCAGTCGATGAATTTCTGCACGCGGTTGGCCATGTCAGTCTTCTGCTGCAGGTTGGTTTTGATGCTCTGGCGCGTCTTCTCGGCATTCTCGCGTGAACGCTTGTTGATGAGCACCTGCTCCATAATCTTATTGGCGGCGTCCTTGTTCTCGATCAAGTAGGTCGAGAGGCGCTCCTTAAAGAAGGCAGTCATGGCCTGCTGGATAAAGCGGTTGTTGATGGCCTTCTTAGTCTGGTTTTCGTAAGACGTCTGGGTGGAGAAGCAGTTGGTCACTAGTACCAGACAGTCCTGGACGTCCTGCCACTTAATGCCGCTCTCGTTTTTGTTGTATTTGCCCTGTTGCTTAATGTAGGCATCGATGGCGCTGGTCAAAGCGCTGCGGGCGGCCTTCTCGGGCGAACCGCCGTTCTCGAGCCACGATGAGTTGTGGTAGTACTCCTGCATCATGAAGGTGCGCGAGAAGCACATGCATGCGGTGATTTTTACGTTGTAATCGGGCAGGTCCTCGCGATCGCGACCGCGACGGTCGGCCTCGATAAAGAAGGGCTCGGTAAGGTAGTCGGTACCGACCTTCTCGAGCACGTAGTCCTCGATGCCCTTGGGATAGCAAAAATCCTCTTCGGAAAACTCACCATCGTCGCCCTCGATGCGCAGGCGGAAGGTCACGTTGGCGTTGACCACGGCCTGACGGCGCATGGTTTCGCGATACCAATCGTGGGGAATGCTAATCGAGGTAAAGACCTCAAGATCGGGGCGCCATTTGATGGTGGTGCCGGTGCGGTTCTCGTCGCTGGGCTCAATCTCGAGTGCCTTCTTTTTGGCACCGACGACCTTGCCCTTCTTAAAGTGCAGGGAGTACTTGTTGCCGTCGCGCCAAACCGTGACGTCCATGTACTCGGAAGCGTACTGGGTCGCGCAGGAGCCCAGGCCGTTGGTGCCGAGCGAGAAGTCGTAGTCGCCGCCCTGGTTGTTGTTATACTTGCCGCCGGCGTAGAGCTCGCAAAAGACGAGCTCCCAGTTAAAGCGCTTCTCGGAAGGGTTCCAATCGAGCGGGCAGCCGCGGCCGTTATCCTCTACCTGGATAGAGCCATCGCGAAAGGCGGTGAGGGTGATGAGCTTGCCGTAGCCCTGGCGCGCCTCGTCAACGGCGTTGGACAGGATCTCGAAGGCGGCGTGTGCACAGCCATCGAGTCCGTCCGAGCCGAAGATGACGGCGGGGCGCAGACGTACGCGCTCCTCGTCCTTGAGCTGGCGGATACTGTCGTTACCATAGTTTGCGGTGTTTTTTGCCATACTCGCTCTCTCGGTGCTCCTTTGCTGCGTTTTAGTCATATAGATAGTCAAGGTAGCATAGCCAAGCCCGCAGACGATTCCAACCAACACGAAATCCATCGAACAATCGTTCGTAGTTATAGCTAAAGTATTGAGTTGCGGCGCGGCATTGTTAAACAATTTTGGATTCAGACGAGTTTTGTTTAATAGGTACTTAGATCTATTTAACAAAATCGAATGATGCTGTTTAAACGAGCGTGGCACATCGACTGACAATCGGTCGCGCTTACTCGGGCAAAACCGAGTCGGTTCTGTCCGAGTAAGTTTGAAGGCGGTTGAAGACGCCCTATCTTGTTTGCGGCTGTTGGTTCAAATCGAACATTGGGACAGACGTCTCGTTTTATGGGCCGCGGGCGTGCGTGTGCGTGTCCTTTTGGCCCATAGGGGATGCTGACAGGTCGTTATTTGGGCCGCGGGTCACTTCGCCCGTGTCGTTTTTCGTCATACGCTCATAGTGGAAGCCGATGCCACGGGGACGACGAAAGCCTCGGGTAACGGATGAGCTGCAAGCCGAAAGGAGCGGTGAGGATGATGAAGCCCATGACGAAAAAGCTGCTGTTAGGAATTCCCACCGTGACGCTTTCGGCCGTGCTGGCGTGTACGGTGGCCGGCTGTGGCGGTAGCGCTCCGAGCGGCTCGGCTGGCAGCTCGGGCGGCAGTGCTCCTGTAGAGAAGAGGGCCAAGGCCTATGAGTCGCAGACGGTCGAGGTGGCTGGTATAACCTATGAGTCGGTAGCCCACGGTACGTTCTATCGCGGTGACGCTAAGCTGCAGGACGGCTTTTACCTGCACGTCAAGATCACCAACAACAATGCAAAGAACAGGACGTTTAACTCCTTTAACGTGCATGCTGCCCAGGGCGATCTTGAGGCAGGCGACCCGTTGTTTACTTCCGGCAAGGCGGCCGTGCTCGACTACGTTGCAAGCGAGGCTCCCGATGAGCTTCACGAGGGCATCGATCTTTCCAAGAGGCCAGATATCGGTCCGGGCGAGACCGTTGAGTACGTATATTTCTGGGGCGCCCAAGACGGCGTACTACGGGCCCATCACTGTCGAGTTCGTAGACGCTTACGCCCCCGCTAAGAATCACGAAGCCATGCACTTTGACACCACGGGGTGCGAGACTAAGGAGTTCAAGGCTGCCGGCGGTGTGGCCGATTCTGGTGACGCGGCCAATATGACCGGCATCGATTGCGCGTCGTACAGTATCGAGGCCGCCGATGGGTATACGCTGGATTCGTCCAACGAAGAGCACGAAAAGGCAAACTTCTTCCACGACGAGACTGGAGGGCGCCTGAACATCAGCATCTTCCCGCGCTCGCCGGAGGAAGAGGTTGCAAGCCTGCAGCAGGTCTACGAAGGCAAAGAGACGACAACCGACCAGGTCGAGTACAACGGCATGACGTGGCTGCGCTTTACCGGTCCCGACAACGGCCACACGCTGTTTGCGACGGCTCCCGCGACGGGCGAGACCGTCCGCGTGTCGATCGGCTGGAAGATCGACTGGGATGCCGCCGTGCCTATGATGGAGGCACTGAAGCTCAAATAACGCCGCGATTCTCACGTCAGGCGACTCAGGGCTGGCTCCGAGTTATCGGGGCCAGCCCTTTTTGGTGCTCGATGAGCAGAGCCAGTGCCTTGCGCGGTTTCGGGTACAGCGGGGTACCGTGCGCGCAATGACGAACATGGTTTCCATAATGACAGATATAGTTGACATCTTCTGATGGATGCAATATATTTCTGTCATGTTGCAACGGATATCTGTCCACATTTACGAAAGGAACTCCATGCCGGGCAAAAAGAACCTACGCATGAAGGCGGCACGCGCGGCGGCTGGCCTTTCGCAAGCTGACTTAGCCCAAGCTGTGGGCGTTACGCGCCAAACCATCGGCCTTATCGAGGCGGGCGGCTACAACCCCACGCTCAATTTGTGCGCGGCAATCTGTAAAGCGCTACGCGTTACGTTGAACGACTTGTTTTGGGAAGACGAGAGCGACGTCGACCCTGACACTCTTTAGGAGTTCGCTATGAAATTTGAAGATTTAAAACTCGTGCAAAAGTGGCGTGAATATGCCGGCCCAAAGGATGAGCGCCTGGAGGCTGAGAGCGCGAAGATCTACAAGATTGGTTTCGTGCTGCTTTCGTTTGGCATGTTGATGATCTTTTTCTACCAGTTTATAGCTCGACAGGTTGCGTGGGTTCACAGCGACGCCAGTGAAATGCCGCATGGCTTTGCAACGCCGTTCGAGGCAGTCATGTATTTGTGGCTCGTTCTCGTGATGTTGATTTGCGCAGGACTGCAAACGCGGAAGGGCTATGTCGATACCAATCGTTTTGGGCAAACCGAGCATCTTCCTGTTGGATATTTCCTGCTTATCAGCGGCCTTAGCGGCGCCGCGTTCGCGCTTGTTATTGCTGCAATGCGCTGTATCGCTGAGGCGCAGATCGTACCGCTCGAAAGCGTCTTTTGGTTGGCGAACCTGGCCACGGGCGTGTTCTGCGGTGCGACGATTTTCGCGGCCACGTTTGCTGCCCTGTGCGCAACGTTTTTCACGGCGAAAAGACGCCGTGCCAAGCTCGAGACAGAACTCGACTCCACTGACGATATCTAATGCGTAATGGGCCGGCTCTAGGTATCCAGAACCAGCCCTTTTTGATGTTCGATGAGCCGAGTCGGCGTCTCTCACAAAAGTAACTAGGGGCTAGCGAGGTCTATCCGAATTGGCCTCATTGGCGGTGTCGGTTTCGAGCGCCGTGCGGCGGGTGCTGTAGGCGACAAGGCCGGCACCAGCTGCGGCGAGTGCTGCTGCGGCTGCCGTAAGGGGAGCGTTGACATCGCCCGTGCCCGCAAGCGCGCCCGCTTTTCCGGAGCGCTTGTTATTGCCGTGATCCTTGCCGCTGCCAGATCCACTGCCGCCACCGGAGCTGCTTCCGCCGGAGCCATCTCCACTCGAGCCACCATCGCCGTCTGCTGTCATCGGGGCGTCGTGAAGTCCTATCGTATCCGCGCTGCCGCATACGCCGACCTGAACTTCCGAGCGCTCGCATGCTGCGTCGGGCACATGAAGTTCGTGCAGCACGGCACCCAGCGCCGAGTTTGCGCCCGGTCGAATTTCCTCGAGCGTTACAGGATCGAGCGCCACCAGATTACGCGCCTTCGCATACAGCGTTACGCGTTTGCCCACTTCGTCGCTCCAACTCTCGGGAATGGCGAAGCTCATGCGGAACTGTGCCGTGCAACCCGGTGCCAGCACGGCGTTGCCGTTGTCGGCTACCAGCGGGTGCGTTGCAAAACGTGCGCCCAGCGTCTCGAGCGCGTACTTCACGTGTGCCGTATCGTTGGCCGAAGCGTCCTCGGCAAGCTCTGGATCGTAGATCGAAGCCATGCGTGCGTTCACTCCGAATCCGATGGATGCGCTGGAGAACGGCTGGCTGGAGCCCTCTCGGTACAGATTGATCGTGCCGGCGGTCAGTAAGGTGTTGCCGTCGTTTCGCACCGTGACCATGAAGGATTCGCCTGCTGCTCCGGGCACCACCGCGCCCGAGGTAGCAACGGCGCCCGTCGGAGTGGCACACGCCACCAAGGGCACTTCGATGTCGTGCAGCTCTGCCTCGCTCTTCTCCGCGCTCACAATGTGCGTGGCGAGCGCGGAGAGCATGCCTCCCGACGTCAAAAATGTCGTTATCTGATCGACGGGATGGTCCAGCTCGCACATCACAAACGGCTCCGTGAACAGATCGCCCGCCAAGGTGCTGGCGAAGATGCGGAAGTGCTTGCCCATCACTGCAACCGGGTTGCCTTCTTCGTCGTAGGTTTGTCCCACCTTGCCATCGGTGTTCTCTACATAGAGCACGCACCTGCCGTTGTTGCTTACGCTAAACGATGCCGGGCCACAGCCTGCGGCACCCACGGGCTGCGTTGCAAATGCCGATGCGCCTCGCGTCCACGTAACATGCTGCAGCTGCTCGTTGACAGTTGCCAAAAAGCCCGTGTGCTGCGGCCACGGCACCGCGTGGGGTACTGTGGCATCTGGCGACATAACGCCCCAGCCCGCGATGGACTGGCCGATCACGGCGTACGATGCGCAGCCGCAACCGTTTGCGGTCTCGTATGCAACGGGCACCACCATTTTGCCGTTGATATTCTCGGGCTCACCCAGCTCGATACTCGACGGTGCTTGCGGAAAGCGGAGAACTTGGCGGAACGTCAGGCTGTCGCTCGAAACGTCCGACCATAGGGTAAAGCACTCCAGCGCAACCTCAGCCTCGCTGCCGAGCGCCTTTTCTGCGGTGGTCCCGCGGCGGTGGAGGTAAGCGCCCGACAGACGTCCGTCGACCAGCGCCTTGCCCACCGTGATGCGTGGGCACTGCAGACAATGGTGGCCATCCTCCTGAAGGCGGCCGCGCGAGATGCTGCGCCACGACGTGTGCGATACCACGCGAACTCCGTCGTTGCTGATGCGCAGGCGCACAACGGACAGCATGCCGGATGTGCTCGCCGTATCGAAATGGGTGTTGTCGCCGGCGGGGCGCTCGCCCGAGACCAGCAGCACGTAGGCGTCTTGGTTTCCCCTCCCGTCTGTATATTCCACCACGTCGAAGTCGTAATCGAATATGCCGCTGCGCTCCACGTCGCCCTCGCCAAACCCAAGGGGGAAGTCCACGGGCGTGGGAGCGGACCACGTGCCGTTTGCCTTTGTGTGCACCACTAGGCGCGAGCGGCCATTGTCGCCGTAGCGCACCGAGGCGATACGGAACAGACATTCTACGCCGGCAATCATTGCCAGCTTCATGTGAGCTTCGCTGAGCACGCCGGAAAACAGCACGTTGTCGCTCGAGGGTTTTATGCCGCCACGCTCGTCCTCCGATACACCAGCAGAATTGGCGTTGGGGTCCGCAACGGCGTTCGTCGCCTGCCCGATATAGGCGTACTCATACATCGGCGCGGCATTTTCGTCATTCTCTATCAGTGTATGGACGAAATGCTCAATCTGTCCCGTGTCGTCGCTTTCTGTATCCGCCTCGAGCTCAATGTGCGTGACCGCTTGATCCCAATCGCGCACGACGGGCGCGACGTTTACGACAGCGGCCTTAACCTCGGCGCGTGCGAGCAGCTCGGCGTTGGTGACGATGGTGGCCGATGCGATAAATTGCGGCACGCCGCCCGCCTTGATGTTGCCGGGCGTGCCGAAACAGGCATCCAACGTGTAAGGCGTATCCCCACCCAATGCGAGCTCAGAGCGCTGGAGCACATACTGGTTGCCATTGTTCACCGACATATTCCACGAATCGAGGAGTGTGGGCCACGACCCCGACCAAGCCTTGGTGGTCCACTTGAACATTACGAACTGGAGTATCACATCGACATCGACGTCTGCACCTACGCGCAGTCGCGGAAGCTGGTGTCCATCTGCCTTCTCGTACCCAATGAACAGCGTGAGGGATGCGGCGCCGCGCACGGCAGACGAAGCGACGCCTGCAACGCCGGCGCCAAAGGTGACGGCAAGCCCGATCTGGATGGTGAACGAGCCCGAGGTGTTTGAATAGTCGAGCGAAATGTTTTTAAAAAACGCCGCGCCGCTGCCGTGCGTGTGGGCACCCACGGCGAGCGCCAGCTTCGCCAGCACCCAGGGGTTGACGTTTAGGAAAAACGGCACCGGCCCTAGGGTAAACTGCTCGGTCCAATTGAGGTCGGTTCTTACTTGAAAGAGTGCCTTAATATTGCCGTATGCGGGGTCGTTGTTGTCGCCCCAGGTTTTGCCCACCCAATCGTAGGCGAGCGAGCCGTACAGCTGTGTGGCGATATCCATCGTGAACAGCGGCGTGCAATGGTGGCGAAGGAGCTTGGTGTTTCTTGGATCGGTGCCCGAACCGGCACTCATACTTTTGTACTGATTCCACTTCCCCTCCATCTCGTCGAGGTAGCGGTTTGCCTGCTTGGCGCCCGACTCACGCGGTGACTTCTTCCAGTACTCCGGATCCGGATTGCCCGAATCGTTCATGTAGCCGACCGGTTTGTATCCTCCGCCAAACAGCACGTACCCGGCAAAAGAGAAATCGAACAAAATGGGGAACGAGGGCATCCAGCAGGTGAACTTGTTGCCGCCGATGCCGGGAAACGCCGCTGGGAAATCAAACGGAGTGACCTCTTGGTCCATGGTGGTGGGGACGATAGTGGTCGAGCCCGATTCCGCCTTTGCCGCCGGCGCGGTGACAACGGCCATGGGGGAGGAGAGCGTGTAGGTTTTGCCCTGATAGTCGAGGACAAAGCGCAGCTTGCATCCTTCTTCCAGAAGGACCGATGCCGCGTCGAGAAACTTGTCTTCGAGTGTGAACGTTGCCAGATTGTCCGAACCCGATGCACTGGCCTTGACTTGGCCAATCTGCGTGACGGTTTCGGGCGAGCTGTCCGTGGCGGGCATTACCTTGTTGATGTGCAGCGTTGCCTGTCCACCCTGTGGCAGATGTGCCTGCACGGTAAAGGCGTGCGTATCGGGCTGGTCGTTTGCTGCTGCGTCCGCTGGCATTGCCATAAACGTGGCGTCGGCGTACTGGATGTCCCATTCGTCGAATGTGAGCTGGCGGAAGTACGGCTCGCCGTCGGAAAGCGGACGCGTGGGCGCGGTTATGGCGGTGCCGCCCTGGATACGTGCAAGGGGAATCTCGACATCACGGTAGCCCGCCATGCTAATGGAGATGCCGCCGTTAAAGTCGTACGCGTCGAGAAGCGTTGCCTCGTCCACGTAGCCTTCCGAAAGCGGCGCGACCTCAAAGATGGCCGTGCCTTCGTCATCGGTCGTGGCGGTGAGCTGCTTGCCTGCGGCATAGCGCGATGTGAGCGTGACCTGGGCACCCGTGATGGGCGTATTCTTGTTGGCGACGTCGACCACGACCACACCGAACATGGTGCGCGAGAGAACGAGCACCCTGAAGGGGTCTTTTTCGTCGGCATAGGCTTTGGTGGGCGCGAACGGCAATATGAAGGCGTTTGCGCTTCCCGGCGCGCGCGGCAACATAATGCTCGCCAGCGAGGACGCTCTGGCAACAAGTAGCGAACGGCGATCAAGCATCTTTGGCTCCCATCCCGCAGGTATCGGTGGAAATAATCCAATTTTGCGAGAAGGCGCTACGTGGCGGTAGTGCCGTTCGATGGCCAAAATGTCCAATTTGAGCGTGCGAAAGCGCCAGGACCCCGGAGCGCTTTCGATACGACGGGCAGTCTGCCGCTAGCGCAACATGTGGGCAACCAGCTCGGCGCGAGTTCCGATACCAAGCTTGGTATACACTCCTGATAGGCGGTTTTTGACGGTGCCCGGCGATACTCCCATATGGCGTGCGATTTCGGCGTTGGTCCACCCACGACAGGCGAGCATGGCCATGGTGAATTCCGTGGTCGTTAGATCGTCGGCCACGTCCTCGCCCGAATCGGGGTTGTGGATGCGCCGCCAGCCGTAGCTGAATCGATACGTAATCTCGATGATGCGTGCGAAATCGTCAGGGTATTGCGATTTTAGGCATGCCTCGATGAGCCCCTGCAAAAGGCCGTGGTGCTCGCCAATGAGCTCGATAAGGCCGTCGGGGCGCGCAATGTTCCAAGCAGCTCCGAAGTGCGATTTTGCGGCGTCGATGTCCTTGAGGCTCATGCATGCCATAGAAGCCGACAAGTGCAGGAATAGCTCCGAGATGGGATAGCTTCCCTGTTTCATGATCAGGGCGTTTTCCGCCATGCCTAGACTGCGGCCATATTCGCCGCGCAGGTACAGGGCATGCGCCATCACGTAGCTGGCGAACAGGCGCAGGCCTTCGGGCAGATGCGCCGCAAGCGGATAAAACTCTTCGGCGGAATACGGGGAAGGCAAGTGCAGCAGGACGCTCGCGGCGGAGGCGAACAGGATATGCGTGGCGTGGATAGCGGATGATTCCTCGTCGGCCGGCGTATCGAGGATGCCAGCAAGGCACCGGCGGGCGTCGGCGATACGGTTGAGCGACAGACTGGCGTATCCGCAGATAAAGCATGCGGAATAGCGCAGTGCGGGATCGGTGGCGTCAAGATGGGGGCGCGCCGTCTTGGCAGCGAGGGCGGCCTGTCCGCGAAAGTACAGCGCTTCTGCCGTGGCAATGGCGCGCGAATTGGGGTCGGAAATGCCTGCAACCGCAGCGTCAATCTGCCCCGGCACAAAGGCGGTGCACATCAACGGCATGGGAACGCGTGGGTGGCCATTGCAGTCCATCTTCCATCTCCCATCAGGTGGCAACAATGCAGCAATTGTACTCCTGTTGCTCGGGGCCCCTTTCGTTTTACTGTTCGGTTAACGCTGTAGATCGTTTTGGAAGGCTTACGAGCATGGTGGTCCCGTTCTCGGAACTTGCTTTGACCTCTGCCGTGCCACCGTGAAGAGCTGCAATCTCCCAAACGAGCGCTAGTCCGAGTCCTGCGCCGCCGTATGCCCTGCTGCGGGATTTATCCAGGCGAAAGAATGGTTGGAAGATACTCTCACGGTACTGCTTGGGTATTCCCGGGCCCTGGTCCTCGACTCGCAGGAACACGTGGCTGTCGTTGTCGCAGATGGAGACGTTGACAGTCGAGCTGGGGCGGCTGTAACGGATGGCATTTTCGACCAGGTTAAACACCAGTCGATAGAGGAGCGTGTCGCTCCCGATTACTAAAGCGTCTCCAGCACAATTGAGGGCTATGCCCTTATTTTCGGCAAGTGGCGCAAGGTCGGTGAGGACCTCTTCGGACAAGGGACCAAGTTCAACGTCGTCATCGCAAGGAACGCTGCGGAGCTCACTCATCTCGAGCAATACCTTGGTCATTCGAGACATGCGCTCGGTTTGTTCTTGTAGCAGGCTAAGCAACTCGGCTGTTTCGGGTTGCAAACCGGAGTGCTCGGAGATGAATAGTTCAATCTGTGCTTGCATAAGGGCGAGCGGGGTGCGCAGCTCGTGTGCGGCGTTGCCGGTAAACTGACGCTGTGCAGAGAACCCTTCGCCAAGACGGGCGATCATGTCGTTGAAAGAGGCGCTGCATCGTTGTAGCTCGGTGGGCACATCTTCACTGAGTCTGATTTCGCTTAGGTTGTCAGGCTGCACGCGCTCTACCTGGGCGGCAAAATCCCGTAGCGGCTTGAGCGCGTGGCCGCTCACAAAGTATGCCAGCACGCCGCCAAGGAGCGTGACTCCAGCCGTGATGTACCAGGCTGTCGCGCCAAAAGATTCCTGTGCGTCGTTTACGACGATCGTGACCTCGTCATCGAGGGCTGCTTTCGTTGGGTCGAACGCCTGGGGCGAATCCGCGCCGGCAGCGTTAAAGGCCGAGATGTCGCTGCCGATGGCATCCATGTAGCGCATGCCCGTATAGCCGACCAGGCAGTTTGTCAGCACGCACGCTGCACATGTCAGCAGTGCCGTCATGATCGTTATGCGCCATTGCAGCGAAAGCCCTTTCATTCGCCATCCTCCATAACGTAGCCCTCTCCAATTCGATTGCGAATCGGGTCGTATCCCAAAGCGCTGCGTAGCTTTTTGCGGAGCGACGAGATGTGAACGCGGGTTGCGTTGCTAAAACTGTTCACGGTGCTATCCCAAACGTGCTCGATAAGCTCCTCTTGGCTTACCGGACGCCCCTGATTAAACATCAGGTATTCCAAGATTCCCGTTTCCTTGCGCGTAAGAGATAAAGCCTCGCTGTCCACGGAAGCGATGCGCGCCTTGGTGTCAAAGCGGAGCTTTCCGCAGGTTAAAACTATGTCGCTTTGTGTAAAGCGTCTGAGGGTAAGGCTGCGAATCCTTGCCGCAAGCTCGTCCAGATGAAACGGCTTGGTGAGGTAATCGTTGGCGCCGGCATCGAGTCCGGCGACTTTATCGGATACTTCGCCGCGTGCGGACAGAATCAGTACCTTAGTCTCGCAGTCAGTTTTCCTAAGTTCCCTGAGTACGGTCATGCCGTCGATACGGGGAAGGTTGAGGTCGAGTACCACGAGGTCGAAGGCCTCAACGTCCAGTAGGTCGAGCGCCTCCTGTCCGTCGTGACAGCAGTCGACGCTGTACGCCAAGTTTCGCAAGCTGCGCGCGATTGCATCGCACAGCGCTCGCTCGTCTTCGACGATCAAAATACGCATAACAGTCTCCTTGTACATTCCAAATCGCGCTTAACACGGATTTTATAGTCGATATGGTCCAATGGTCGCGTAACGAAAGGAGTGGTCAGGTTGTTCAAAGCGGTAAAACCCGTGGTACAGGTTGCTTTGTTGATCGTCGGAATTGCCATGGTGTGCTTTGGCGTTATGCGTGGCGAGGCGGATGCCGTGCTGGCCAAGGCGATTAGGCTGTGCTTGGAGTGTATCGGAATTGGATAAAAGAGAAAACACTGCGTCGCATGTTTTGGCTCGATTTCGCGGATTCATTCAGGCGGCGGCGACGCTCATCACCAACATTCACCTGCCAAACTTTGCCAAAGGCGGCATCTATCAGGGCGCGGGAAAAACAGTCTGCGTACCCGGGCTTAACTGCTATTCGTGCCCCGCGGCATCGGGTGCGTGCCCCATCGGGTCGTTCCAGTCGGTGGTAGGTTCATCCAAGTTCAACTTTTCTTACTATGTTACCGGTACGCTCATTTTGCTCGGCGTGCTGCTGGGACGCTTTGTATGCGGCTTTCTGTGCCCGTTTGGCTGGCTGCAGGAGCTGCTTCACAAGATTCCCGGCAAAAAGTTCTCCACGAAAAGGCTCAAGGCGCTTACGTATATCAAATACTTCGTGCTGCTGTTTGCTGTGGTATTGCTGCCTGTGCTGGTGGTCAACGACCTGGGGATGGGAGATCCGTTCTTTTGCAAATACGTCTGTCCGCAGGGCGTGCTCGAGGGCGCCATTCCACTGGCCATTGCCAACGCCGGCATTCGATCTGCGCTGGGGCAGCTCTTTACCTGGAAACTTGCCGTTCTCATTGCCGTAGTAGTGCTGAGCGTTTTGTTCTATCGCCCCTTCTGCAAATGGATTTGCCCGCTCGGCGCATTCTATGCGCTCATGAATAGGGTGTCCCTACTGGGGATTCAGGTTGACGCGTGCAAATGCGTCTCGTGCGGCAAGTGTTCAAGGGTTTGTCAGATGGACGTTGATGTGGTCCGCGCGCCCAATCATGCCGAATGTATCCGGTGCGGAAAGTGCATCGGGGCCTGTCCCGTCGATGCCATCAGCTATCGCTATGGCCTGGATGTGTCGGCGGAAAAGCTTCCCTTGACCGCCGATAAAAAGTAAACAAGCTTCGACAAAACGGAGGAATGACCATGAAGCTTTCTAAGATTGCGGCCCTGTTTATGGTGCCGGTATTGGCCTTGTGCCTTGCGGCATGTTCGGCGCCCGGTGGCAATGCGAGCGAATCTGCGAGCTCCGATCCCAAGATCGCAGAACTCACTGCGCAGAAGCCGACCAATGCCGACGAGGCCGCCGAGCTGTATGCGAAGCTCATGAAAAAGGAGAACGATATCCTTTCGAGTGATAACGCACTGTGGGAAAAGGTATTCAATGCGGCAAATAAAGACTCGGCAATGATTGAGGACGGCAGCAATTACGGCGATTTCCTGCTCAAGACCATCGACGGCGCCAAGGATGAGTTCACGGCGGATGAGCTTAAGACGCTCAAGGCCGGTGCGCAGCAGATCAAGGAGATCGAGGACAAGCTCGAGAGCTTGGAGAAGGAGTTCCCCGGCTGTGGAAGCACGCCGAGCGCAGGCGAGAGCGTCGACGCTTCGGCCGCTGGCATGACGGCTGGTGCCAATGCTTCGAGCGAGGCGACGAAGTTCCCCAGCTTTACGGGCAAAGACCTGGATGGCAACGACGTGAGCAGCGACGAGCTGTTCTCTAAGAACAAGGTCACCGTCATGAACTTCTGGTTCACCACTTGCAAGCCGTGCGTGGGCGAGCTGGGTGATCTTGAGAATTTGAATAAGGAGCTTGCCGAGAAGGGCGGCCAGGTCGTGGGCGTCAATTCCTTTACGCTCGATGGCAACAAGGGCGAGATTGCAGATGCCAAGGACGTGCTGAGCAAGAAGGGCGTGACGTATAAGAACATCTGGTTCAAGTCGGATAGCGAGGCCGGTAAGTTTACGTCAAATTTGTTCTCGTTCCCGACAACGTATGTCATCGATCAGAATGGCAACATCGTAGGGGATCCAATCGTGGGAGCCATCAGCTCCGCCGAGCAGCGCGCAGCACTCAACAAACTTATCGACCAGGCGATTGCGAATAGCGAGCAGTAAAAAACACGTAAAGCATAGCAAGGATCGTGTGTCGCTGTGCGAAGTAGTCCGCTACCTTTCAAGATAAGCTCCACCATATAGAGGTCCCGCTCGGAACCTCTTCTTTTGGGCGCCGTCCCGTTCGTTTTTTGGCGCGGTTTGTTACATTCCTCACTGGCGTCGGCAAAAAATGGGGATAGAGTAGGACAAACGCGTCGAATACGAACGGCGGGGGAGAGCGGGCGAGTGCGCCCGCGCGGGAGAGGTTGCCGTCCATGTTGGAGCTCAAAGGAATTTGCAAAAGGTACGTCACGCAGTCGTTTACGCAGGTGGCGCTCGACAACGTGAGCCTGTCTTTTCGCGATAACGAGTTCGTTGCCATTCTGGGTCCCTCGGGCTCGGGTAAAACCACGATGCTCAACGTTATCGGTGGGCTCGATCATTTCGATTCCGGCGACCTGCTGATCGACGGCATCTCGACCAAGGACTTCCGCGACCGCGATTGGGATGCCTACCGCAACAACCGCATCGGCTTTGTGTTCCAAAGCTATAACCTCATTCCGCATCAGACCATTTTGGAAAACGTGGAGCTGGCGCTCACGCTCACGGGCGTGGGGCATGCCGAGCGCCGCCAGCGTGCGCGCGAGGCGTTGGAGAAAGTCGGCTTGGGCGAGCACGTTAACAAGCGCCCGAGCCAGCTTTCGGGCGGGCAGATGCAGCGCGTGGCCATCGCCCGCGCCCTGATAAATGATCCTGAGATCGTTCTTGCCGACGAGCCGACCGGCGCTTTGGATTCAACGACATCCGTACAGGTCATGGACCTGCTCAAGGACGTGGCGCGCGACCGCCTGGTCATCATGGTCACGCACAATCCCGAGCTGGCGTACCAATATGCCACGCGCATCGTCAATCTGGCGGACGGCAAGATCACCGACGATTCCGATCCCTTCGATGCTGCCAAGGCCGCGCGCCGCGAGGCCAAGCCTACGCGCAAAACCTCGATGAGCTTTGTGACGGCGCTGGGGCTTTCTGCCCGAAACCTCATGACCAAGAAGGGCCGCACGGCCATGACTGCCTTTGCGGGCTCGATTGGCATTATCGGTATTGCGGCTATCCTGGCGCTCTCCAATGGCGTAAACGGCTACATCAAAAAGGTCGAGGAGGATACGCTCTCGAGCTACCCGCTCACCATTTCCAAGCAGGATTACGACCTGTCGTCCATGATGGGCGGACAGGGGGCTGCGGATGATGACTCGCCTGAAAACGTGGATTCGTCCGACGGCGGCGCCGGCGGCAAGGCTCAGGGAACCGATAAGATTCCCGTGGTCACGGCCGTAAAGGATATGTTCGCAAGTGTTAAATCTAACGATATGACGAGCTTTAAGGCATGGCTCGATGCCGGTGGCGACGGCATCGATAAAGAGGTCAACGCCATTCAGTACGGCTACGGTATATCGCCGGTTGTCTATCGTGCCGGCAAGGGCGATGAGAAGCCTGTCCGGCTGGTGCCCAACGCCATGACCGAGGCCATGAGCGGAGGCGCGAGCTCGGCGGCGACGGTGAGCATGGAATCCATGGGAACCTCGGTCTTTAACGAGATGATTGACGACCAGAGTCTGCTCGACAGCCAGTACGATGTTGTCGCCGGTCATTGGCCCACGTCTGCCAACGAAGCCGTAATGGTGCTTTCGAGCCGCGGCACGGTGGGCGATTACACGCTCTACAGCATCGGTGCGCTGGATATCGATGAGCTCAACGATCTGGTTAACAGCGCCATGGCGGCTGACGGTGGGGTCGAAGCGCCCGAGACCGGCGCCTACTTTACCTACGACGATGCGCTGTCTACCACGTTTAAGGTGTTGTCGCCGGCCGATGCCTATCGCAAAAACGAAGAGACTGGCATGTGGACTGACATGTCTGGCGACGCCGACTTTATGGCAGCCAAGGTTGCCGACGGTATCGACGTGCACATTGTGGGCGTGGTGCGACCTAACGAGACAGCCAATGCGAGCGCGTTGTCCCCGGGCATTGCCTATACGCATGCGCTGACTCGCCAGCTTATGGAGCGCGCCGCCGATTCGCAGATTGTGCAAGAACAGCTTGCCCATCCCGAGACGGATGTCTTTACGGGCAAGTCTTTCGATGAACTGCAGGGCGAGGCCAAACAAGGAGTTGATCTAGGCAGCATGTTCAGTGTGGACGAGGCAGCGCTGAAGAGCGCGTTCTCGTTCGATGCATCTGCGCTCTCGGGTGTTGCCGGCGGTATGGACCTTTCTGGTATCGACTTATCCGGGCTGGACATTGACCTTTCGGGCGTTGGGAAGGACATCGATTTCAGCGACATTATGGCCAAAGCGCCGGCACCAGATTTCTCGGGCATCTTTGACGGCCTGGAACTCACACCCGAGCAAATGCAGCAGGTGGGAACGCTTGCCAACCAGCTGTTTGAGGGATTTTTGCAGTCGGAGCAGTTTAAGGCGTTGTCGCCCGAGGATCTTAAGGACGCGTCGAAGCTCGCCGCCGCGTTCTCGACGTATCTTGAGAATGATGCTGCGGCCCAGCAAATCCTAGTCCAGCTCAAAGCGCTCGGCGGCGATGCCCTGGCCGAGCGCCTGCAGCAGGCGATGACCGACTATGTGCAAAAGCAGCTGGCTCCGTATCTGCAGCAGGCTATGGACCAGGTGATGAAGGCAATCAGCGAGCAGATAGCGTCGACGGTATCGTCCCAGCTCAAGGCGGGCGCAGCGGGGCTTATGGACCAGATGGCGACGCAGATGTCGTCGAGTTTTGCTAGCCTGGCGAGCGCTATGCGTGTGGATGCGAGCGCCTTTGCTCGTGCCATCCATTTCAACATGGACGCCGAGGATCTGAGTTCGCTCATGATGAGTTACGCCAAGGCGTCGAAGCTCACCTACGACAACAATCTGACCACGTTGGGCTACGCGGATGAAGCGGACCCCATCTCGGTCAAGATTTTCCCGCGTGACTTTGAGGCCAAGGAGCGCGTACTCGACCATATCGATGCGTACAACAAGCAGGTCAAAGCCGCCGGCCACGACGAGCAGGCAATCTCGTACACCGACTACATGGGCATCATCATGGGCTCGGTGACTGATATCGTGAATACCATCAGCTTGGTGCTCATCGCGTTCGTGAGCATCAGCCTGGTGGTGAGCTCCATCATGATCGGCATCATCACCTACATCAGCGTACTGGAGCGCAAGAAGGAGATTGGCATTCTGCGCGCGATCGGCGCATCGAAGCGCAACGTGGCCAACGTATTTAACGCCGAGACGTTTATCGAAGGTCTCATTGCCGGCGTCTTTGCTATTGTCGTCGTGGTGGCCGTGAGCTTCCCGGTCAATGCCTGGGCGCTTGCGGCCAAACAGGTCCCCAACCTGATGAGCCTGCCCGTGCAGGATGCGCTGATGCTCATCGCAATTTCGGTGCTGCTGACGGTCGTTGCTGGCCTGCTGCCGGCCCGCAGCGCATCCAAGAAGGACCCTGTCGAAGCCCTGCGCTCCGAATAATGTGACAAAGGGACAGTTCCTTTGTCACATTGAGCGGCTTGTGAATTCGAGGTCTAATACTTTTCCGACAAGTGAACGAGTCAAAATGGACCCCCGAAGTATCGACACTTTTGAGATGCAATTTCCTGCGGTTTTGATCGTTGAATCCTGCGGTTTTGGCGTCAGAAAATGTCGATGCTTCGGGGGTTCAAAAACGGTCGTTCACTTCTTGGAAAAGTATTAGACCTCGAGATATAGACGATGTTCGCGAGCGGCAATAAGAGCGTAAGCCTTTAGTTCTTCTTTGCAGAGAGCATGAGCCTAATTTCCGGATGGGTGTATTCGTCGAACTCTTCTTTGGGCTCGGTGTCAAAGGTGTAGTACGACCTGATGGATTCGCCCTCCGTCTTGATGCTGATTTCTTCATATAGGGAGCCGGCTAAAAATGTCTGCTTAAATTCATCCGACAGGCTGCACGGCGTGAGGAGGCCCGGTGTGGCAACGGAAACGTCCAGCCCATTGAGCGGGGCACAGAGCGTCGCGATATCCTGCTCGGCGCGGGCGAGGTCGTCTGCAAGGCTTGCCTCGGGGTCGATCTGACTGATGTAATCGACGTCCGTGAGCATGCCGTCTGCATCAAAAGAAAGGTAGACATAGGCTGCTTGAGCGCCGAGGTCATTGTCGCGTAGATAGCCGATTATGCGGTAGCCGTAGTCGTGATACGACTCGTATGGGTCGTCTGCCGCGACGCGTTCGCACACGGGCTCCAAGGCATCTTGCGCGATGGCGAGCTGCTCGGCGGCTGCAGCCTTTCTTACCTGAAGCTCGTTATTTCCCTGGACAAACTGCGGGATGTAGACGCCAGGCAGCACAATGGCGGGCACTGCGATGAGCACGATAATCTGTTTCTTGGCGCTCGGAATCACAACGCCGTATGCGGCCGCCATGGCCTCGGCATTGCTCGAGGTTTCGGCCAGCACGTCTGCCGCCGTGGCGACTGCCCCTACGGCGCCGGCGACCTCCGCGGCGCCGCCCAGGTTGCGCGCGAGATCGTTATCACTGTTCTTGAGCAGGTGGCCGGCAGCTTGCGTGGCGAGCACACCGGCGACCTCCGCGGAGCGGTCTTTGTTGGTCTGGGCCACCGCAAGCCTGCCCTGCAGCTCCTTCCACTGTTTGCCCTGCATTCCAAAGCGCGGCGCAAGAGCGCAATAGCAAAAGATGGCGAGTTCGATTGCGGTGAGTGCGATGGCGGTATATATGCCCGCGGGTTGGAATTCCTTTTGATGGAACGCGATATCGTTGATCATTTGGAGCGGCAACATCAATAGGCATGCTACGAACGACATGACGAGTGCGGTCGCTGCGATTTTGGGGTATGTGCAGTACCGCTGGATGCGTTTCTTTTCTTGCTCGGTGAGCTGCTGCATGGGGCCTCGACTCTCATCGTTTTTCGGGGGCGATGCGCACACGCTCTTGAGTATAGATGAGTGGAGGATGTCTGTTGTTCATACATGGCGGTCAACAGCGTGCTGTTGGTGCTCGCTTGATCGTGGGCGCCATTCACCTTCGTTGCACAGCGACGACTGGTTGGCTGGTTGGCGTCAAGTAACCGCCTCCGCCTTGTGGGCCGCCTCAAGGACAAGGCATAATGCATGTGACAAAGGGGCAGTCCCTTTGCCGCATTGATCTGAGAGTAGATGTTGATGATTCTATCGTTGGCCCCCATGGAGGGGATTACCGGGCATGTGTTCCGTCGCGTGCATGCGGAGTGCTTCGGCGCACTCGATTGCTATTACACGCCGTTTTTGCCGCCGCCGCGGGTGGGCAACCGCTTTGGCGGCAAGGCGTTTAAGGAGATCGATCCTGCCAATAACCAGGGGCTTAACGTAGTGCCTCAGCTGATGTCCAAGAACGCGGACGAGTTTGTGTGGGCGGCACAGGTGCTCGCCGACATGGGCTATCGCGAGGTCAATCTCAACTTGGGTTGCCCCTCGGGGACGGTTGTCGCCAAGGGCAAGGGCTCGGGTTTCTTGCGTAATCTCGACGAACTTGAGGTGTTCTTGAGCGACGTGTGCGAACGCTCGCCGTTGCCGGTATCGGTCAAGACCAGGCTGGGGCTGGAGAGCGATGACGAGTATGAGCGCGTGCTCGATCTGTATTGCCGCATACCGTTGGCAGAGCTGATCGTGCACCCGCGCGTGCAAAAGGACCGCTATACGGGCACGCCGCGCAAGGAGTTCTATGGCGAAACGCTGGAGCGCGCGCCGTTTCCGGTCGCCTATAACGGTGACATTTTTGATCTTGAGGATATGGACGCGCTGGTGGAGGCCTATCCCGGCACGCGCCATGTGATGTTGGGGCGTGGCCTGCTCGCGAACCCCGCGCTGGCTCGCATGGTCAACGGCGGCCTTGCTGCCACGGCAGCCGAGCTGCAGCGTTTCCATGACACGCTGTTTGCTGCCTATGCAGAAGAGATTGGCGGTAACGCGGTCTTTCGCATGAAGGAGTGGTGGTTCTACGCCAAGTGCGCTTTCGCCGACCCCACTACCGTTCACAAGCTCGTACGTAAGACTAAAAAGGTCGACGAATACCGCGCCGCCGTCGAGCGCGTCTTTCGCGAGCAGCCGCTTGCGCCCATAGCCCGCTTCCACGGCTAGTTAGCCATTGGGGACGTTCTTTAACGACTAGTCATTTAAGAACGTCCCCAACGACTATGTAGCAAAAAGCTGTACACCAGCATCCAAAGATGTCGAAAATGTCGACTTTGGATGCTGGCGTACATGTTTGGGTTCGGCGGGGGAGCGGTGCCTAGGCAATCAGTGCATCAAGTGTAATGAGCTCTCTGAGCCGCTCCGTGCGTGTTTGCCCATGGCGTTTGGCTTTTTCGTCAAACGCCTCAAGAATCGATTCGCCCACACGTGCTGATATAACGACGCTCGGCTCATCGGAGATTGGTGGCCTTCCCAACTTGATGGTGTGACCTTTCGGCCACTCATCTTTTTCGTAGGCTTCCGCGGCTTTCTTCAACTCTCCGGGAGCAAACCCCATCATCTTTTCGAGCTGCTCAGCATCCATGGCGCCTCCTATCGATCGACATAATGTCGAGCGCTGGTTCTCGGATTCCCTTTTTTGTATACAGTTTTGTAGACAAAAATACAAGCAGTTTATCGGGCTAATTAGCTTGTTTTGATCCGCCTGCTCGATAGGAAATGAGCATTGACGGCTTCGATACTCCTTTGCTTTTCAGCTTGGAATTTGGATGCTCGTTGAACTTCCGTAGGGGAGCGTTTTATTAAGCTATCGAGATTCTGGGCAGGAGCTCTCACCGGTCTTCGATAGTGGGACCAGCTTAATTCGCGACACAGTGTGTCGCGAATTGGAGTAGTCGTTGGGTGTCCTTCAATGGCTAGTCATACAAGAACGTCCAAGTGCCGGATTTTGTCATTTAGTGTCGTTCTCAGCGACTATTCTGGAGGGTCGTGGTCAAAAAAGGGCAAATATGAGTACTGTTGCAATTATGGTTGCATTTATTTTGCTATAAATAGTAGCTCCTGATGAGATTTGTTCCCATTAAGAGCTACGTTTATTGAACATATGAGGAGAAATAACCTCGTCTGCGGACGAGTGGAACGTTGAATAGTTCCTGAAATGATCAAAATTGCTGCTACTAAACAGGTAGCAGTACTCATATTTGCCCTTTTTTGACCATAGCTCCCTCGGAAACTCTTTCCCGAGGCATCAAGCAGCCATAATCCAAAGGTCGCCTCAAACAATTAGCCGGTTAAGAGCGTCCATGGCTACCCAAAAGTTGTACGCTAGCATCCAGAGATGTCGAAAAATGTCGACTTTGGATGCTGGTGTACATGTTTGGGTCGTATAGGTTGGGGCGAGCCGGTCGCAACGCGAGTGTTAGAGCAGGTTCTCCTGTGCCCACGCGATGATGTCGCTCGATTCGTAGAGTGGTTTGCCGTCGATGAACAGGCAGGGAACCTGGCGTTTTCCGCCGACGGCGATGAGCGTCTGCTCGGCTTCGGTATCGGTCGAGATATTGCGCTCGGGAATGGTCACGCCGTTATCGGCAAGGAAACGCTTGACCTTTATGCAATACGGGCAGCCGGTCATAACGTACAGCTCGAGCTCATGATCAGTAGCCATAGGTCTCCAATCGGTTGAGGTTTTGATTGAAATACCCAAAGCCGCCGCGGTCTATGCGCGCGTCAACGACGACTCGATGGCCTGTACCAGAAACGCCGTGGCTCCGGTGCCGCAGGGCTTGTCGTAGTAGTCGATAAAGCGCTGATCGGCAAGATAGCCGTGGGCGAGGCCCAGGTGTGCTTCGTCCTGGGGTTCGCGTCCCCAGTTGAGACCAATCCAACGACGATGCATCGCGACAAGCTTGCGAGCCTCGTTTCCGTCCGCATCGCCGTCACTCATGGCAATCGAGAGCTGACCCAGAATAGCGCGTTCAAGTTCCTTCATGTCGGTCCATGTCTGAGGATCCATGTCCAGTAACGTTTCGTTTGCTGCATCGATAGCCTCATCGCCATAGCGCGCCCGCGCCTCGGCGCCGTAGCGCTCTTCGTTTTCCTGCACGGTGTGCCAGCGCTCCAGTTGCGGCAGGACGGCGCCCATGAGCGAGACGGCTTCGTCGAGCGACATGCCGGTGTTTTGCGCCAGCCGCGGGGCACAATCCTCAATCATCGCCTCCATGGTGGTGTCGTAGGTGTACTTGCCGTGGTCGTAGCACCACTTGCAGTAATGGTCGGTCGTGGCGCCCGTGGCGTCGGTGCCGCAGTCGTCGGGCGTGAGTATCATGCCGCAGCTCTGGCAATAATGCTCGGGCATTTCGAGCAGGTGAGACAGGGGTTCTCCGGTTACGGCGGCGATGAGCTTCATCATGTCGATGCCCGGGGTGACTTCGCCGCGCTCCCAACGGCTGACGGCTTGGCGTGTGACGAAGAGCTTGGCGGCGAGCTGCTCTTGGGTAAGGTGATGGGCGCGACGGATGGCAATGAGCTTTTCTGCAAAGGCCATAGCGGCTCCTTTCTGCTGGTTGATAGCTTAAGCATACGCGGCGGCAGGCACCCTTCCAAGCAACCGTTGGTTGCACGACTGCGGACCGCGGCGAAGAATTGCGCGCAACGCCCCGCGCCTCCATGCCGTACAATGACCGGCATGGAACCTATCGCACACATACATACCGACCTGCCGCAGAAGTTCGGCATTCCGCGCAACAGCTTTTTGGCGCCCCATCTGCAGGGACGCATCGTTTTTGAGCCGGAATTTGCCTCCAATGCAGCGGTTGAGGGTTTGGACTCCTTCTCTCACCTGTGGCTGCCGTGGCGCTTCGAAAACGGAACGCCCGGCGGCACGGCTAAGGACATAGCTGCCGATGCCAAGTCGCAGGACAGGTCCGGCACCAACGTCAAGTGGTCGAAGACCGTGCGCCCGCCGCGTCTGGGCGGAGCCGAACGTGTGGGAGTGTTTGCCACACGCAGTCCGTTTCGCCCTAACCCCATCGGGCTCACCTGCGTTAAGCTCGACCGCGTGGAGCTTACCGACGACGGCCCCATCATCCATGTGCTGGGGGCCGATCTGCGCGACGGCACGCCCATCTACGACATTAAGCCCTACATTCCGTTTGCGGACTGCCACCCGGATGCAACGGGCGGCTGGATTGAGGGTGCTCCGTGGCAAGAGCTCGATGTTGAGTTTCCACAAGCGCTGCAGGATATGGTCCCGCCCGCAAAGCTCCCCGGCTTGGTCGAGGTCCTTTGCCAAGATCCGCGCCGCGCGGGCAGCAAGCACGAGCCAAACCGCGTTTACCACTTAGCTTATGCTGGGCTCGACATATCTTTTACGGTCGATGAAACCCAGCTAACCGTAGTTGCCGTCAACGACGCGCAAGGCTAACCAGCCATTCGTCCGTACCCGTCAAATTAAGCGCCAAACCCCGCGCCAAAACCGCCCACGCTGGTGGACAATAACGCCTACCAAAACAATCCACTTCGCACGGGAGTTCAGTATGAAATACGACTTTAGCTCGCTTATCGACCGCCACGGCATGGACTCCATCGCCGTTGACTCCTGGGGCGAGATCCCCGGTATGGCTCCGAACGCACCCGACGAGGGCTTCGACCGCATTCCCATGTGGGTGGCCGATATGAATTTCGCCACGGTGCCCACGGTCCAGGAGCACATCATTCAGCGCGCTCAGCATCCCATGTTTGGCTACTTTAACCCGCGCCCCGAGTATTTCGACCGCATCATCGAATGGCAGAGCCGCCGCAACGGCGTCGAGGGTCTGGCGCCGGAGCATATCGGCTACGAAAACGGCGTGCTGGGCGGCGTCGTGTCGACGTTGCGCGCGTATGTCCAGCCGGGCGATGCGGTGCTGGTCCACAGCCCCACCTACATTGGTTTTACCAAGTCTATCGAAGCCGCGGGCTATCGTATTGTCCACAGCCCGCTTAAACTCGACGACCAGGGCGTGTGGCGCATGGACTTTGAGGACATGGAGTGCAAACTCGCCCAAAACCACGTTCATGCTGCGGTGTTCTGCTCGCCGCACAATCCCTGCGGCCGCGTATGGGAGCGCGACGAGATCGAGCGCGCCATGGACATCTATCGCCAGCACGATTGCGTGGTGATCTCGGACGAGATTTGGTCCGATATCATCCTGCCGGGACACAAGCATATCCCGACGCAGTCGGTGAGCGAGGATGCCCGCATGCGCACGGTTGCCCTCTATGCGCCGAGCAAGACGTTTAACCTGGCAGGTCTGGTCGGCAGCTACCACATCGTCTACAACGAGACGCTGCGCGACCGCGTGTGCGCCGTGTCCAACAAGACCCACTACAACGAGATGAACGTCCTCTCCATGCATGCGCTTATCGGTGCCTACCAGCCGCAGGGCTACGAGTGGGTGGACGAGCTCAACCAGGTGCTTGCCGGTAATATCGAGTACTTCTGCGATTACGTGGATGAGCATTTTGAGGGCGTGTCCTATTCACGTCCTCAGGGCACGTACATGGTGTTTCTGGACTGCACCGAGTGGTGTCGCGAACATGGCCGCGATATTCAGTGGCTGCTCGACGAGGGGGCGCGCGTGGGCGTGGGGTATCAGGACGGCCGCCCGTTCCACGGGCCCTGCCACATTCGCGTGAATCTGGCGCTGCCGCTTTCGCGCGTAAGGGAAGCGTGCGACCGCCTGGACCGCTACGTTTTTAATGCGCGGTAAGTGAGCACTGCATGTGGGGCCTTCTGCCAAGTCGGCTGGAAGGCCCCGTGTGGTAAGGCATCTGTAACCATTGGGCGCAGACCTGCTGCGGAGGTTTATTTTTCCTGAATCTGCTTGCCGCAAAGATGCTCAATCGAAATCTCGTAGAGTTGGACGCCCTTGATGTCTTTGGCGATTTCCTCCTCGACTTCTTCGGCAGAAGGGTAGTACTTAAGCGCGAGCTGGCGGACTTTGTCCTCGATAAACGCGGGGGTGTCATTCGCCAGGCGACAGCGGCCAAAGACCACGGTGCTCATAACGTAGGGAGCCCAGTCACCGTCCTGGTACCACTCGTTGCCGTAAACGGTAAAGCAGACCTTGTCATCGCGCTTGAGTGCGTCGACCTTGTGGCCGGCCTTGGCGCCATGGAAATAAATCTTGTCGTGCTCGGCGTCAAAGAAGTAGTTGACGGGAATGGCGTACGGGTAGCCATCGTCGCCGTTGACGGCAAAGACGCCGCGCTTGCAGGTAGCGAGCAGTTCGCGCGCTTCTTCGTCGGTGATGGCGCGCTTCTTTCGACGTAAGGGCCTAAACATCGTTGGCTTCCTTTCTGGTCGTGCGTGGTGGTTGAGCACAAACTATAGCGAAACGGATCCGTTTTTCTTGATGCGGGCGAGCATGTTTTTGAGCTTGTTAAAGTCGAGCGGTTTGGACAGATGGGCGTTCATACCGGCGTCGTGTGCCGCCTTGGCGTCCTCGGCAAAGGCATTGGCGGTGAGCGCGATGATGGGGATATCGGCTGCATCGATCTTCTCGCTCAGACGAATCGCGCGGGTCGCCTCGTAACCATCCATTCCCGGCATCATGATGTCCATCAGAATCGCATCGAAGCTGCCGGCGGGACGGCCAACGTATAGGTCGACCGCTTCGTTGCCATCGGCGGCGCGAGTTACGACAATGCCTTCGCTTTCGAGCAGCGCCTGGGCAATCTCGGCATTCAATTCGTTGTCTTCGGCGAGCAGCACGTTCATGTCGGCGAGCGAGCAGTCGAGCGCCCTCTCGACCGTATCTGCCCGCGTCTGAGGGTTCTTGTCGATATCGAGCGGAATCTGGACGTTGAACGTACTTCCCACGTCAACCTCACTCGAAATCTCAATCGTACCGCCCATCAGTTCAATAAGCGACTTGACGATTGGCATGCCCATGCCGGTTCCTTGGAACCTGCTGCGCGCATCGTCGCCTTCTTGGGCAAACGGCTCATAGATATGCTTTAAAAACTTGGGAGTCATACCAATGCCGGTATCCGAAACGCTAAAGCAAAAGAGCGCGCGCCCGTTATCGAGTGGCTTGGTCTTTGAGCTAAAGGTGACGGAGCCGCCGTGCTTGTTGTACTTAATGCTGTTGTCTAACAGGTTGATCATGATCTGTCGGATATGGGTGGGACTGCCGATCATGTATGGCCCCGCGGCGTACGGCAGACTATTGTCCTGCATTGTGATGCCGTTACTGGACGCGCGGAGCTTGCACAGCACCAGTGTATCGTCACAGAGCTCTTTGAGGTTAAAAGGCGTATGCTCCAGTGTTAGCTTGCGGTCTTCGATTTTGCCCATCTCGAGGATGTCGTTGATCAGCGAGAGCAGGTGATTGGCGGCAACGCGCGCCTTGGCACGGCTTTCGCGGGCGACCTGGATATCGCCTTCCTTCAATTCCTCGATCTCGATAAGGCCCAGGATACCGTTGAGCGGTGTACGGATGTCGTGGCTCATGCGCGTGAGGAATGCCGTCTTAGCGGCGTTGGCGGCATCGGCTTTTTTGCGCTCGGTTCGAGCGCGTGCGAGCGCCCAGATGAGCAGGACGATGCCGACCGACAACATACCGATGAGGGCAGCTGCAACGGCGGCACGGTTGCGATAAAGGAATTGAAGCGTGTTGGATTCCTGGGCCGTGTACGACGTGGAGGAGTAATTGCTTGCGGAGAGCGATTCTCCGGCATTGATGATGCCCTTGTTGATGATTCCCAGCAGCTCGGGTTTTCCGCGCGAAATCCAGCACGAGAGCTCACAGGTGTCAGGGAGCTCGACCGTCTCGTAGCCTTCGAGATCATAACGGTCGCCGATGGTTTTTACACGTGAACTGGGAGCGACGATGCAGTGTGCCGTTCCCTTCCTGAGGGCGTCGAACGCTTCATCGGCGGATTGGTATTCGGTCACGGTCGCTGTGGGGAACAGACTTTCAAGTACATTTTGGTTGACAAACGATGATTTGGTGCAGGCGATGTTCTGAAGGTCTTTGTTCAGATTGCCGTCGGTGTGGATGGCGGTGAGGGACACGGTCCCCAACGATACCGACTGCACAACGCCTGATTGCTCGGCAAACCAGTAATCTCGGTATACCGGCAGCGCAACGTCTATGCTTCCCTTTGACAGGGCCTTTGACATCATCTTGTAGCTATCAAAGGGGACGGTTTTGACCGTAATGCCAAATTTATCGTGCAGCGTCGTCGCAAGCGATGCGAGCGAGCCTTCCATTTCGCCGTTTTCGTCTTCGTTGCAGTAGGGGAGTTTGCCCGTAATGTAGCCGAGCGTGATGGTGTTGCCATTTGCTTTGAGCCAGGAACGTTCGGGGCCGTTGAGCGATGATGAACCGCTGCTTTGGGCCGAGTAGTTAGATTTGACTTCGTCGATATAGCGTGGGTTGACGCGGGCGATTGCCGACATGGCGGCATTGATGTCGTCCATCAGGTCGGGGCGGCTTTTGGGGACGGCAAAATAGTAGTCGCTCGAACCAATGTAGAACATGGGGGAGGCGCTGGGCGACGAGGTCGTGTCGTTCATGATGATGGCATCGACCTCGTTGTTTGCGAGCGCGTCAAAGAGGGCACTGCCAGTGTCGATTTCTTTATAGGTGCAGGTAATGCCTTCGTTGGCGAGCCACTGCTGGCCAACGAAGGTTTGCATGACGCCGGAGTTGCAACCGATAGTGAGACCCTGGAGCGCTTGGGGGTCACCCTTGGCCAGATCGTCGCGATCGGGCTTGGCGTAGATGTAGTAGCGCTCGGTGCCCTCGGGGTTCGAGGAAAAGAGCAGCTTTTGGGCGCGTTCCTCGGAGTAGGAGATGTTGGGCATGAGGTCGATTTCGCCTGCCTCGAGCATGTCCATAAGCTCGGTGAAGGTGCCGGAGACGTATTCGTACCGCCAGCCGGGCGTGTAGTACGACAGGGTCTGGAGGTACTCGTAACCCCATCCCGAGAGACGCTCGCCGGGGGTGCCGTCCTGGAAGCCCTCGTTGTTGACGAGCCAGCCGACGCGGACCGTTTTGACCTGCTGATCGGAGTCGGCGGCAAAGGCAGGGGCGGGCGCGACGGCGCTCAGTACGGCGAGCGCGGTAAGCGCGGCGGCCAGGGTGCGACATATAACTGAACGAAGGACAGTGGCAGCTCTCACATGCAATCCTAACGAATCGAGACATTACCGCATAAGGATACCAGCTCAGCCTGCCCAGGCGGCAGCTGGTAGTCATTGGGGACGTTCTTAAACGACTAGTCATCGGGGACGTTCTTGTTTGACTAGTCATTTAAGAACGTCCCCGATGACTAGTTCCGTTTGCGGGGGAGGCGTGGGACAATACCGAGCGAACGTGATTGGTTGTCCGTGGAAAGGGTCGCGATGAAAAAGCTCAGGACGCTTGCTGACGTGTTACGCCAGGCGGGCTTCGTGCGCATTACGGAGCTATTCCTCGTCTTTTACTTGCTGTGCTCGACGGCCGTCTGGCTGTCCGAGCCCACGACCCTCACGTTTGGCGATGGCCTGTGGTTTAGCTTTGAGACGGTCTCGACCATCGGCTTTGGTGACATTCCGGCCGAGACACCGGTTGCCCGCGCCATTACCGTCGTCTTGAGCGTTATCAGCATCTTCTACATCGCCATGCTCACGGGCGTGGCGGTGAACTACTGCAATACGCTTATCAAGATGCGTCAAAAGGACACCATGGCTCGTTTTATGGACGATCTTGAGCATTTGGAAGAGCTCGATCGTGACGAGCTCGCCGATCTGTCACGCCGCGTGCGCGAGTATCGTCGACGCCAGCGCTAAGACGAACGTCGTGCGCCACAACAGGGGGACAAATATGAACATCACCGTGTACCTGGGTGCCAACACTGGCAATGACCCGGCATTTCTGCCCGCGGTACAGGAGCTGGGCAACTGGATTGGCGCCAACGGACACGCGCTGGTATACGGCGGGTCCAAATCGGGCCTGATGGGCGCGCTCGCCGATAGCGTGCTCGATGCCGGCGGACACGTGACGGGTGTTGAGCCGAGCTTTTTTATCGAGGCCGAGTTTCAACATGACGGCATCGACGACCTTATCGTGACGAGCGATATGGCCGAGCGCAAAGCCAAGATGATTGAGCTCGGCGATGTGTTCATCGCCTTTCCCGGCGGGACGGGCACGCTCGAGGAGATTGCCGAGGTCATGTCCGCTGTGTCGTTGGGGCACCTGAGTGCTCCGTGCATCCTGTATAACCTGGACGGTTACTACAACGACCTCAAGGCGCTGCTCGGGCACATGATTGATAAGGGCCTATCGAGCCCGCAGCGCCAGCAAGGTATCTACTTTGCCGACGATTTGCGCGAGATTGCCTCGATTATCAACGGATAAGTCTTGAGCTTGCCCCACTATGGCTCCCAATGGTGCCGTTCGCGGCGTGGATGGTTGGCTCGTTCGGGCAACGCTCGCTCTACAATAAAACGTATCTATGTCGACTTTGACCGCGGGAGGTCCCGATGGATAACCTTGCCAAACCCACAAACCGCGCGCTGTTTTTAGCTAGCGTTGCCGTGACCGGTGCGTTCGCAGGTGCCGCGGTCTGGCTGTTCTTTTTTGCGATGGAGCACGGTATCGACTATCTATGGACCGAGATTCCGCACGCGCTGGGCGTCTCTTCGCCCGAGCTTGCCAGCGGCCCGTTTGGCTTTTTGCCGTACCCGTTTTTTGTCTGCCTGCTGGGCGGCCTGTTAATCGGTCTGTACGAAAAGATGACAGGCACCAAGACCGATGACCTCAACCAGGTGATGGCTAAGGTTAAGCAAGACGGGCGCTACCCGTACGACAACCTGGGCAAGCTTTCGCTCGCGGCATTGCTGCCGCTGCTGTTTGGCGGAAGCATTGGACCGGAGGCCGGCCTGACCGGCGTTATCGCGGGTCTGTGCAGCTGGGTTGGCGACCGCATGCGCCGCTTTGGCGCCGAGTTTAGGGAGCTCACGCTGTTGGGCACCCAGGCCGCGCTGACGGCGCTCTTTACCGCGCCCGTCTTTGGCTTTGTGGCACCGCTTGCCGGTAGCACCGACGGCCAGGGTGAAGACGCCGACGATGAGTCCGCGTCCGGCGAGATCACCATCAAGCTGCCCAAGGCGCAAAAGACGGTGGTCTACGGTATTGCGATTGCCGGCGGTCTGGGCACCTACCTGCTGCTTGGACAGCTTGTGGGCGGCGGCATGGGCATGCCCAGGTTCGAGGCTGCCGTGGTGGGCAACTTGGAGCTTACCTGGCTCGTCCCTCTGTCGTTGATCGGAACAATCTGCGGCTGGCTGTACTTTGTCTCTGAGCACGCGAGCGAAGCGCTTGCCCATGCAATAGGGGAGCGTCCTGTCGTCAAGGCCATGCTGGCCGGTCTGGCGCTCGCCATCTGCGGCACGGTCCTGCCCTACACCATGTTTGCCGGCGAGACCCAGGCCGACGTGCTCATGGAAACCTACTTGGCCATTCCCGCTGGCGTGCTTATCGCGACCGGTCTTGTTAAGGCCATACTGACGCCCGCCCTCATCAACCTGGGCTGGCGCGGCGGCCACTTCTTCCCCGTTATCTTCTCGGGCGTAAGCCTGGGCTACGGCCTTGCTATCCTCACCGGCGCCGATCCGGTCTTTTGCGTCGCCGTCTGCACGGCATCGACGATGGGTGCGGTCATGCGTCAGCCGGTCATGGTCGTGGGCCTGCTGCTCATGTGCTTCCCACTCAAGGGTATCGTCTGCATGATCATCGCCGCCGTTATCGCCGCCGGCATTCCGCTGCCCAAGCCGCTGCGCAAGTAGCACGGTTAATCGCGAGTCAACTCCAGAGGGGCACGAGATGATCCTGTACTTTAGCGCGACGGGGAACAGCGAACATGTGGCGCGTCGCATTGCAGCGGCGACAGACGACAAGGTTGTGTCGATTGAGCGCTTTGATGCCGAGATCCTTCACCTTGTTGTGATGGAAGGCCCCTGTCGGCTGGGGTTTGTCGCCCCGGTATACGCCTGGGGCTTGCCGACGCCAATGATCGAGTTTTTGAAGACTGCCGACCTGTCGATTGCTGCCGGTGCAAAGGGCGGCGAGCGCCCCTATACGTTCTATGTCTCGACGTACGGTTCGACGACCGGGCAATCGGCCAAGTTCGCCCGCGATCTGCTGCACGAGCGTGGGCTCGAGTTAGATGCGGCGATGAGCGTCAAGATGCCTGATACCTGGACGCCTGTTTTCGACCTGTCTGACCCTCAAAAGGTTGAGGGTATCAATAGGGCTGCTGAGGCGCAGATTGATGCTGTGATCGAGGCGGTGCGGGAGCGGCGCACGGGCAATATGATGCGCCATCGCGTGCCCCTGTTTGCATCGTGCGCGTATCATGCGTTTGGGCTGCCGCGTATGCAGCAGACGAGCAAGTTTGCCGTCGATGCTAGCCGCTGCGTCGGGTGTAGCCTCTGCGCTAAGCGCTGCCCCATGGCGGCGATTGAGATGCGCGACGGCCTTCCCGTCTGGACAAAGCCGGAGTGCGCAGCCTGCCTTCGTTGCCTGCACTGTTGTCCCAAATTTGCCATCTCGCACGGTAAGCGCACGGCATCCCACGGTCAGTACAGGCATCCTAAGCCAGGTGTGAGGATGTAGCGGCTGCTGGCCGCGCTACTTCCAAACTGCGAGCGCGGCGGTGCCCAGTACGATGAGGGCGAGACCGATGGCGCTGCGCCGTGAGAGTTTTTCGTTGAATGCCAAGCGCGCAAATAGTACCGATACGACAATCGATAGTTTGTCGATCTGCACCACGACGCTCACCTGGCCTGTGGCGATGGCGTAGTAGCATAGCAGCCACGATGCGCCAGTCGCAATGCCCGATGCCGCGAGAAATACGAGTTCGTAGCGGTCTACGTGCACGGCTTGGCCCATCTTGCCTTTAGCTGCCACGATTGCCCATGCCATAACCAGTACCACACAGGTACGGATTGCCGTGGCCAGGTTGGATTCGACGCCTTCGATGCCAGCCTTGGCGAGGATGGACGTGAGCGCTGCGAACGCGGCGGCGCCGAGGGCGTAAGCGAGCCAGGTCCGGTCTTGCTGCTGCTCGGGTCCGGCAGGCTGCTTCTTCTCGATCATTAAAAACGTGCCGAGGGTGATGACAGCGGTTCCCACGAGCTTAACCGCAAGGTTGCTCGTCTCGCCAAAAAGCACGATGGCGATCAGTGCAGCGAGTACGGTGCTCATCTTGTCGACCGGTACGACCTTATTGACGTCTCCGATGCCCAACGCCTTAAAGTAACAGATCCACGAAGCACCGGTAGCGAGTCCCGAGAGGACGAGAAAGAGCCAAGATCTGGGTTCGATGCTGCCGATGGTTCCAATGGATCCAGAAATGCCCGCCATTGCCCAGGCGAAAACGAGCACCACGCAGGTGCGAATGGCCGTCGCGACATCGGAGTCGGTCTGCTTGATGCCGCATTTGGCCAGGACAGATGTGACGCCGGCAAAGAAAGCTGACACAAATGCTGCTGCGACCCACGACACGGGTGAAATGCCTCCCCAAAGAACGACCGCGCCAGATTTACGGCGCTCGTCCGATGATACCGCCCCGCCATGAAGCTTTGGTATCGCTGTGGTGAGACAGGGGCCATAGTTCGAGAGGGCATTTGGTTAAGGCTCGAATCGAAGGTGAATGGTTTTCCGCGAAGTGAACGAGTAAATCTGGACCCCTGGAACATACACACTTTTTACGAACAAAACTGCAGGATTCTTAGACAAAAACCGCAGGAATTGAGTCCTTAAAAATGTCGATGCTACAGGGCACTGTTTTTACTCGTTCACTTCTCGGAAAAGTATTCACCTTCGATATGCTGACGGTGTCTTTTTGGTTGCCAAGAACTAGACGGCCTGCTGTGAAGGGCGGTGGTGACGCTATGCCGCCTCGTTACATTGAAAAAATAAGCGGGGTACCACCTAAGCTTTTTTAGCCGTCGATTACAGATCGCGTGCTCGATAAACCTTGGTGCTGACAGCGCAGCTGATTACACATAGTGCGAGCGCCAGTACGGCAATTCCTGCACACAGACAGCCAAGGACGGCAGGATCGGGATTCGCCCCGGCAATCGACATAAGCCAGTTGCTGATGGGGTTGGAGGAGCTCAGCGCTGCCATGGTAAGGCATCCGAGTAGGGCAAACAGGCCAACGGATAGGCGCAGTGCCTCCATGTGTCCAAATCGGAAGAACAGCGGCTGTGCCAAGAACACCATCATGAGGGAGATGAGCATCGATGCTGCCGAGGCAATTGCGATCTCAAAGATGGTTTGTCCTGTCGAGGCCACGCCCGCGCTGTTGAAGAACGGAAGGGCGATGATGTTCAAAAGCACGGCGGCGCAGGCCATGATGGCCGAGAAGACAACGATGCACAGGTAGCGTGCGCAAATAATGTCTTTGCGCGTGAGAGGCAGCGTTGCCCGATAGCGCTCCCATCCGTTTTGATTGTCGAAGCCGGCCAGCGAGCTCATGACCATGATGGGCGACATGGCGCTGACCGCGCAGGCGCCGGCGCTCATGCCGGAATCGCCATCCGACGCGTTGGCAAGGGTTAGCACGACGAAGATGAACAGGCCGACGCCCGCGATGCTCGGGGTGAGCGTGCGAACGATGGCGAGCTCGGACATAAAGGCGCGTTTCATTTCGAAGCCCCTTTCAGCATGAGGCGCAGATAGTCATCAATGGTTGCCCGATCGCAGGGAATCTCGGGAAAGGCTTCGAGCGTTTCGCGACGGTTGGGCACGAGCACGTCCACGCTATAGGCGTGGTGGACGGCACGGGCGCCTTCGACGCAAGCCATAAGCTCGGCGGCCTGTGCTTGGGTACAGTGGGCGATGCCGGCGCGGTCAGTAATGTCCTCGCGCGGCAGGTCAAAAATAATCGAGCCGTTATCGATGCAGATGACGCGGTCGGCGGCGCGATCGAGGTCGGACGTAATATGGCTCGAGAGCAGCACGCTGTGCAGGCCGTCGGAAACAAAGGCGAGCAGCTCATCGAGCAGCTCCTCGCGTGCCATGGGATCGAGGCCCGCGGTGGCTTCGTCCAAAACGAGCAGCTTGGCCTGGTGGCTGAGCGCGCAGGCAAGCTGCAGCTTCATGCCCATGCCGCGGGAGAGGTCCTTGACCTTTGCCTTGGGATCCAAGCCAAATCGGTCGATGAGGCTGGCGAAGGTGTCGTGGCTCCAGGTGGGGTACGCCGGGCCTACGAGTGCCTCGATCTGGCCCGCCTTGAGCGTTGAAGGGAAGGGGCATGTGTCCAGGACGAGACCGACGCGGGAGCGCAGGCAGCGCTGTGTCTCATCGGGCGCGTCGGCGCCACAGCGCTGCCCAAACAGGTGCACCTCGCCGGCATCGAGCTTGATAAGCCCGAGCGCGGCGCGAATCGTCGTTGTTTTGCCGGCACCATTGGCACCAACAAAGCCGACGATCTGGCCGGGCTCCACGGCAAGCGTGACGTCGCGCAGCGAAAAGCGGTCGCTTACAGTGCGTGAGATGCCTTTGAGTTCTAGCAAGTTTTGCATGGTATAGCCTTTCTTGCAGATGGCTACTGCATGGTTTCGGGGGCCACCAGGTCGAGCATCTCGTGCAGTTTGTCGCGCGTGACGCCCAGGGTTTCGGCTTGGCTCGCCGCTTTCGCAAGTAGCTCTTCGATATGGCAGAGCTGGTTTTCGCGCAAAAGCTCCTGGTTGCCCTCGGCGACAAAACAGCCCTTGCCCTGCACGGTGCAGATAAACCCGAGCTGCTCCAGGTCGGCGTAGGCGCGCTTGGTGGTGATGACGCTCACGCCAAGATCGCTCGCGAGTGCACGGATGCTGGGGAGTTTGGCGCCCGCAGCGAGCGTGCCCGATAAAATCTGAGCTTTAACCTGCGAAGATATCTGCTCATAGATGGGTTTATCGCTCGAGTTGGATAGGATGATGTCCACAGCGGCTCCTTAGCTGTTGGGCTACATGTGTATATAACCGGTAAGCACAGTATATATACACTATGCACAGTAATGCAAGAGCTAAATGTGGAATAGACCATCGGCGCCGCGCTTGCTCCAAAACAATCTCAATCTGTAACATCTGGATCCGTTTTTGGTCGCCAGCTGTTACAGATTGAGATGTTATTTTCCCGCCTGCCTATTTGTCTCAATCTGTAACAGTAAGAGTCGATTTGCGCGGCTAGATGTTACAGAACGAGACATTGGCTGCCTGCCTTTCCGTTTATCTCGATTTGTAACAGCTAGACCCAATTTGGGCGGTCAGGTGTTACAGATTGAGATTGTGTCGGCGGGCAGGTTTGTTTGTCTCAATCTGTAACATCTGGGTCCGTTTTGGGTCGCCTGCTGTTACAGATTGAGACAGTCTGCTGCAGAATACTTTCGATAACTAGCCGCTCACGTTCTGACTGATGAATTTGTCCTGATAGGCGCCCTATGGCGAGGTTTCGCGGCTACAATAGTACGGTTACATCGACGTAATGCACTCAATGCAAGAAAGGATCCGCATGGCAAGCCTGTCGGATGAAATCTCGTCGCGCCGCACATTCGCGATCATCAGCCACCCGGACGCCGGTAAGACCACACTTACCGAGAAGCTGCTGCTCTATACCGGCAGCATCCAGACTGCCGGCTCGGTCAAGGGCAAGAGCTCGGCCAAGCATGCCGTCTCGGACTGGATGGACATCGAGAAGGAGCGCGGTATCTCCGTTACCTCCTCGGTGCTTCAGTTCACCTACAACGGCGCCTGCGTCAACATCCTCGATACCCCCGGCCACCAGGACTTCTCGGAGGATACCTACCGTACCCTTATGGCCGCCGACGCTGCTGTTATGGTCATCGACGGCGCCAAGGGCGTCGAGGCCCAGACCAAAAAGCTCTTTAAGGTCTGTACGCTGCGCCACATTCCCATCTTCACCTTTGTGAACAAGCTCGACCACGAGGCTCGCGATCCGTTTGAGCTCATGGAAGAGATCGAGAACGTCCTGGGCATCAATACGTATCCCATGAACTGGCCGATCGGCAGCGGCCGCAACTTCCGCGGCGTGTTCGACCGTCAGACTCGTCGCGTCATTGCCTTTGAGGGCGACGGCCACGCCAACGCCACCAAGAAGGTCGCCGAGGTCGAGGCCGAGCTGGGCGACCCTGCCATGGACGAGCTCATCGGCGAGGAGAACCATAAGAACCTGATGGACGACATCGAGCTGCTCGATGGCGCCGGCGACGAGCTCGACTTGGATGCTGTGGCCTGCGGCAAGCTGAGTCCGGCGTTCTTTGGCTCGGCGCTCACCAACTTTGGCGTGGAGCCCTTCCTCAAGGAGTTCCTGCGTCTGGCCCCGACGCCGCGCGCCTATACCGATACGCTCACCAGCGAACCGGTCGATCCCTGCCGCGACGACTTTAGCGGCTTTGTGTTTAAGATCCAGGCCAATATGGATAAGAACCACCGTGACCGCATCGCCTTTGTGCGCATTTGCTCGGGTAAGTTCGAGCGCGGCATGGATGCCTTCCACGTGCAGGGCAACCGCAAGCTTAAGCTTGCCACGGGCACGTCGATGATGGCCGACGATCGCGCCATCGTGGACGAGGCGTACGCGGGCGATATCGTGGGCCTGTTCGATCCGGGTATCTTTAGCATCGGCGACACCGTGTGCTCCGGCAAGCGCCACGTGCAGTATCCACAGATCCCGACGTTTGCCCCCGAGATGTTTGCCCGCATTACGCAGGTCGACACGCTCAAGCGCAAGCAGTTCGTCAAGGGTATGGAGGAGCTTGCCCAGGAGGGCGCCATCCAAATCTTCCGCGAGCTGGGTGCCGGCATGGAGAGCGTCATCGTGGGCGTGGTCGGCGTGCTGCAGTTTGAGGTGCTCGAGCGCCGTCTCAAGGCCGAGTACCGTGTTGAGGTTCGTCGCCAGCCGCTGCCCTATACGGACATCCGCTGGATCCAGAACGACCCCGACACCATCGATATCCCGGGCCTTTCGCTCACGCGCGACACGCTGCGCGTCGAGGACATGCGCGGTGGTAAGCTGCTGCTGTTCACGAGCCCGTGGAACGTGGATTGGGCAACCGACCACAACCCCGACCTTATCCTGTCGGAGTTTGGCAACGTGGCCTTTTAACGCATCGGCGCGGTGGCCCTGCGGGGCTGCCGCGCCGCTTGCTTGCCTGATGCCGTGTGAGCGGCTATCATACCCACCGTCGTCTCAAGACCGGGGCGTCCGAGCAGTTCGGGTCCGATATCCTGCTCGTTAAACCTAAAACCAAAGGAGTACATAATGATCAAGAAGGTCATGGAGGACTACAAGGTCCTGTTGCGGAGCATTCCCGCGGCAACGGTTTCGCTGTTTTTCGTGAGTGTCATCATGATGAACCTGCTGGCCAACAAAGAGCTCATCAGCCTGCCGTATCTGGCACTCGATTGCGGCTTTGTGGTGAGCTGGGTCTCGTTTTTGTGCCAAGACATGATCTGCAAGCGCTTTGGCGCCAAGGCATCCATCAAAATCTCTATCCTCGCGCTGCTGGTTAACCTGGCCGTGAGCCTGTGCTTTTGGGCATGTTCGCTCACGCCCGGCATGTGGGGCGCCTACTACGACACGGGCATGATCGAGGTCAACACCGCCCTTAACGCCACCATCGGCGGCACCTGGTACGTGGTACTGGGCTCTTCGCTGGCAATGCTCGTTTCTGCCGTGGTTAACTCCACGCTCAACCAGTCGCTCGGCCGTATGCTCAAAAAGAATAACTTTGCGAGCTTTGCCTTCCGTTCCTATGTGTCCACGGGCGTTGGCCAGTTTATCGACAACCTGGTCTTTGCCATTGTGGTGAGCCACACGTTCTTTGGTTGGACCTGGGTGCAGGTCCTTATGTGCTCGCTGACGGGTGCCGTCGCCGAGCTGCTGTGCGAAGTCTTCCTGAGCCCCGTGGGCTACAAGGTTGTGCGCGGCTGGGAGCGCGAGAATGTGGGCTCCGAGTACCTCGAGCGCCACGCAACCGCCTAAGGAGCAAGTATGCGGGTTTTGATCACGGGTGCTTCGGGCGGTATCGGAGCCGCATGCGTGCAACGATTTTTGGACGAGGGCCACGAGGTCGTGGGCTTTGATTTGCTACCGGCGGCGATCAAACACGAGCGCTACCGCCATCTGATTGTTGATGTCCGCGAGCCGGACGCGTTTCCAGACGATCTTGAACCTCAGGTAATCGTGAACGTTGCCGGTACGCAGGATTCGGCTGACGACATCGCCGCCAACCTGTATGGCACCATCAACGTGACCGAGCGCTACGCCTTTGCGGGGAAGGGGCTCGCCGCCAAGCCGGTGCCGGCTATCAAATCCGTGGTCAATGTGGGGTCGGCGAGCGGGCATACGGGATCGGAGTTTCCCGACTATGCCGCCAGCAAGGGCGGCGTTATCGCCTACACCAAGAACCTTGCAAACCGTCTGGCGCCGCAGGCTATCGCCAACAGTGTGGACCCGGGTGGCGTTATAACGCCGCTCAACCGTTGCGTGATGGAAGACGAGCACCTGTGGAACCAGATTATGGAGCTCACGCCGCTTAAGCGCTGGGCCACCGCCCAAGAGATCGCCGAGTGGATCTACTTTGTGGGCGTGACCAACCGGTTTATGACCGGGCAGAGCCTGCTGATCGATGGCGGCGAGGCCGGCCGCACACAATTTATATGGCCCGAATAGGAAACGCGCCCGATGGAAAGCCGTCGGGCGCGTTTTTGATGTATCGATTTTAGCCGAGGCAAGTCCAGTTGACGGGGGTCGAGCCGTGCTGTTCGAGTAGCCGATTGGCTGCCGAGAAGGGACGCGACCCCATAAAAGCGGGGAGTTCTGCCGTGGCACGGTTGGCCGAAAGCGGCGAGGGGTGCGTAGAGGCCAGGCAGAACTTGCCGGTTGCCTTGCCCGCGCCGGTAGCGGCGAACTTGCCTTCGACCATCTGCTGGGCAAAGCGGCCCCATGCCAAAAAGACTACCGGCTGGGGCAGCTGACAGCAGCGTTCGATAACGTAGTCGGTCAGGGTACTCCAGCCCAGTTTGGCGTGCGAGTTGGCGGCATGCTCGCGCACGGTGAGCGTGGTGTTGAGGAGCAGGACGCCCTGTTGTGCCCATGGGGTTAGGTCTCCCGTGGCGGGAATGGGGCAACCCAGATCGGCTTTGAGCTCTTTATAGATGTTGCGCAGGCTCGGCGGCAGCTTGGTTTGCGTCGCGGGGACCGAGAACGACAGCCCCATTGCCTGGTTGGGTCCGTGATAGGGGTCTTGACCCAAGATGACGACCTTGACCTGGTCGGCCGGCGTGTAGGCGAGGGCATTGAGGATGTCGTCTTGTGCCGGGTAGATAGTTTGCTCGGCACGCAAAAGGGCGATGCGCTCGAGCAGCTGGTTCGTAGTGTCACGTACCGGCTGCGGCGCATCGCCCAACCAAGTTGCTATGTTGTGGTCGCGGGTCGCGGCGTCCATGGGGCTCCTTTACGTCAGATGCTCTGTTTGCATCTATTGTAAAGGCGCACCGGTTGCCTTTATGCCGCGCCTGTATGAGAAGCGGGGTCTACGAGACGTGCTCGGGCGCTCCTGCCATGCGAGCCTGTCCATGTGCGCGGAGGCGCGGAAGCTCGACGGTTGCCACCATGACGCCGGTGAGGATGAGGGCGGCGCCAAAGAAGGCGATGAGGCTCAGGACCTCGCCAACCAAGAAGAACGAAAAGACGGCGGAGCAGACCGGTTCAAGCGAGAAGGCGAAGCCGGTGGTCTCGGCAGGCACGTGGGGCTGCACGAGCGTTTGGGTGATAAAGCCATAGGCAGAGCAGATGAGTGCGAGTGCGACGACGACCACGACCTCGCTGGGCGTACTGGGAAGCGTGAAGCCGCCAAAGACGCATGCGGCAATGCCCGAGAACAGGCCGCCAAAGCCCAACTGCCAAACACCTAGGGACAGTGGGTCGACTTCTTCGACAAAGCGCTTCGCCACAATGATGTGTCCGGCGTAGACAAAGGCTGAGAGCAGCATGATGAGCGCGCCCGGGTTCAGGCTGGTAAAGTCGGCACCCGAGAGCAGCAGCATGCCGCAGGTGACGATGGCGGTGCCGACGAGCACCTTGCGCTCGGGGGCGCGACGCAGCAGGGCGGCGTTGGCAAACGGCACGATCACGACCGTCAGGCTCTGCAAAAAGCCGGCAGTGGAGGCAGAGGTGAGGCTGGAGCCCAGGCACATGCAGGTGAGTTCGGTTGCCATTATGGCGCCGATGATAGCGGCGCGGACCATAAGGTCGCGGTTGATGCGCAACGCGCGCTTGTGGAAGAGCAGCAGACAGGCCACAAAGGCGATGATGCAGCGTAGCGCGACGATACTCGTGGCGTTCATGCTATCCATGCCGATCTTCATGAGGGGGTACGAAAAGCCCCATGCGACGGGAACGGAAAATGAGAGCGCGATTGCTTTTTTGCGATCCATGGGACTCCTTTTGTTACAGAACGGTTTCGCACAAAGGATTCTGCTCTCAGATGTGGATGTAGTAAAGCGAATGTATCTTCAGTATGATTAAGAAATGCTAAAGTAGGTGCGAAAAGCGCTGGCAAAACGTTTTACGGCTGCATTGATATGGAGACACGATGGCATCGCGGTATCAGATTGTTTGTATGGTGGTCGATCGCGGCAGTCTTAAGGGCGCGGCGGATGAGCTGGGCTATACGCAAAGTGCGGTGAGCCAGGCCGTCAAGGCGCTCGAGCGCGAGCTGGGTACCACGCTTATCGAGCGCGGTAAGCAGGGTGTGTCGCTTACGCGCGACGGCAAACAATATCTGCCGTACCTGCGCCAGATCGTGACCGCCGAGGCCGAGCTCGAGGGCAAGCGCCAGGAGCTGCTGGGGCTTTCGTCGACCGATATACGCATCGCGACGTTTACCAATGTGAGTCGAACCGTGTTGCCGCGCGTGATTCGCGACTTTGGAGCCCTGCACCCGGGCGTACGTTTTACCCTCAAGCAGGGCGATTACACGCGCAACGCTCAATGGGTGCACGACGGCGTAGTGGATTTTTGCTTTACGGCACGCGGGTTTACCGCGGGGCTCGAGAAGCGCGTGGTCTATCACGACGAGCTGGTGGCGCTGTTGCCTGTCGCGCATCCGCTGACGGCAAAGGAAAAGGTGACACTCGCCGACCTGGCGTCCGAGCCGTTTGTGCTGCTGGATGAGGGCGAACAGAGCCTGGTGCTTGATGCGTTTGCGGCGCATGGGCTGTCGCCGCACGTGACGAGCGAGGTCACCGACGACTACACCATCATGGCGATGGTGGAGGAGGGCCTAGGCGTGAGCATGCTCTACCGTCGTACCGTTGAGGGCATGCGGGCCGATATCCGTGTGCGGCCCATCGTGCATGCCCCCTCGCGCGACGTGGTGGCCGCCTGGCGCAGCTGGGACACCATGCCCATCGCCACGAGGCGCTTTATCGACTATATGAGCTCGCATATTGTCAATTAATGACTGGCGTAGCGCTGGGTGCGGTGTTTAGCGGGCTGTCGCTTTGGCTTGGGTGGCGCGATAGGTGCGTGCCGGGTGGCAAAGTAGCACCGCCACGACCATAAAGAACGCCGTGGTGCCCAGGCTGATGGGGTAGACCATCATGATGTTCGCAAAGGTGCGGAAGTGCGGGAACACGCAGAACACCCAATAGAAGCGGATGCCGCAGACGCAGATCATGGTGATGAGGGCGGGCGTGAGTGAGATACCAAAGCCGCGCAGGTAGCCTGACATGTTTTCGTAGAACATGCTAAAGGCGTACGCCGGGAAGATCGAGCACACGCGGATATAGCCGATCGAGACGATGTTGGGATCGCTGTTGAACAGCGACAAGATCTCGCGCCCCAGACCGACAATAACGATAATCGTGGTGAGTGCAACGATGCCGCCTTCGACCAGGCAGACCTTGAGCGTCTTGGTGCAGCGGTCGATCTGGCGGGCACCGTGGTTTTGTCCCACAAAGGTGGTACACGCCTGGCTAAAGCTGTTGAGCAGGTTGTAGCACACGTACTCCAGGCTCATGGCGGCGCTCGATGCCGCCATGACCTCGGTGCCCAGGCTGTTGATGGCGGACTGGATGATGATGTTGGCGACGGCAAAGACGGCGCTTTGGATGCCGGCGGGCAGGCCGATCTTGACGATGCGCTTGAGGGCGACGGGGTCGATAGCCAAGTCACGCGGGGTGACGCGGACGACAGAGTCGGTCTTGAGCAGGCGGATAAAGAGCGTAGCGGCGCTGACGGTGTAGGCGATGGCGGTGGCGATGGCGACGCCCGCGACGCCCCAGTGAAGTACGGGGACAAAGATGAGGTCCAGGCCAATGTTGAGGACGGTGGACACGGCAAGCGCCTGCAGCGGCATGCGGGTGATGCCGACGGAGCGGAAGATCGCGGCCTCAAAGTTGTAGAGCAAAATCGAGGGCATGCTCAGCAAAAAGACGCGTAGATAGAGTGAGGCGAGCGGCATGGTCTCGGCGGGAACGTTGAGCGCGGCGAGCATGGGCTCGGCAAAGATCTCGCCCAGAGCGATGACGACAAAGCCCACGAGTGCCATTAAAATCGAGGTATGGACGGCGCGTTTGACCATGTTCTGATCGTTGCGGCCGATAGCGTTGGCGATGACCACGTTGGAGCCAAGCGACATGCCAATAAACAGGTTGAGCATAAGACTGGTAAGCGGAACATTGGAGCCGACCGCCGCCATGGCGAGGGTTCCCTGGTCGCCCGAGAAGTTACCGATAATGACCGTGGCGATGAGGTTCGACAGCTGCTCCAAGATGCTCGTGGCGGCCACGGGGAAGGCGAACAGGGGAATATTGCGCCACAGCGAGCCGGTGGTCATGTCAATGTGCTTAGATACGGTGTCAGCCATACGCTCTCAATCTCTAATATGCTCTTTCGTGCTTATTTGCGCAGATGATGATACTCCTAATCGACTAGTCATTGGGGACGTTCTTAAACGACTAGTCCTTCAAGAACGTCCCCAATGACTAGGTGGGGAAGGCGTGCGACAATGGTGGACGTTGTGTTGTTCGCGCTAAGGAGTTGCCATGTTGTTGTGTCCCGTTTGCCATGAGCCACTGGTGGATAACGAGCGCGGTGCTGCATGCGCGGGCGGACACCGGTTTGACCGTGCGCGCGAGGGCTATCTATATCTCCTGCGCTCGTCCAAGAGCGGCGACTCCATGGGCGATCCCAAGTCGCAGGCACGCAGTCGTCGTGACTTTCTGAACCGTGGATACTACGCGCCGTTGCGCGATGCGATGGTCGAGCTGGTGCGCAAGCAGGTGTCTGGGCGTGCCGCGTCCACAGGCGGTCCCATGACGTTGCTCGATATTTGCTGTGGCGAGGGCTACTACACCAGCGCCATGGGCGCGGTGCAGGGCGTGGACGCTTACGGGTTTGATTTGGGCAAAGAAATGGTGCGCCTGGCCGCCAAGCGCGGCGATGCGACCTATTTTGTGGCCAACATGAAGGATATCCCCGTGGCCGATGGCGCCTTCGATATGGTGACCGAGCTCTTTGCTCCCTTTAACGAGCGCGAGTTTGCCCGCGTGCTGGCGCCAGAGGGCTCGCTCTACACCGTGGTGCCGGGTGCCCGTCATCTCTTTGGGCTCAAGGAGGTGCTCTACGACACGCCATATCTCAATGACGAGAAACTGCCGAAGACTACCGAGCTCGAGTTGGTCGGAACGCAGCGGGTATCTGCGAATATTACGCTCCAGACCCAGGCCGACATCGAGGCGGTGTTCCAGATGACGCCGTACTACTATCGCACACGCCCTGCCGACAAAGAGCGACTGGCAAACTTGGACACCCTTCAAACCGACATCGACTTCATCATCGCCGAGTACCGCCACAGCTAACAACCTACCAAAAAGGGACAGGTTTATTTTGGTAGGTTTTGTCTGGGCAAACGTAAAGGGCCGACCGCGGAGATGCGCGATCGGCCCTTTTTAGTTGCTTGGCTGCAGAGCTTATGAGAAGCGAGCGCTTACAGGCGGTCCTTGTTCTCGGCCTTAACGGCATGTGCCTGCTGAACAAAGAACAGGTCGTAGACCACGATGACAAAGGCGCCATAGTTGATGGCGTCACCGCCAAACGCGGGAAGCGTGAGAACCGCCTTGGCAAGCGTGGCGACCGCGGCAACAATACCGAGCTTAAACGCACCGTCTACCTGCGAAGGCTTGTTTGCACCCTTGATGCCCGCAACGCCCGCGGCGAGATCGATGAGGCCCTTGGCGATAATCACGGCCGCGGCGAGCATAGCATTCGATCCGTAGGTTGACTCGAGCTTGCCGGTCGCGATGCCGGCGATTCCAGTGACGAGACTGGCGATGCCCAAAACAAAATAGATGAGGGCAAGGATTTTGAGTGTCTTGCGAGCGGCGCTCATAGCTGGTCCTTTCGATGCGGGCGCGGAGAATCCGTCGCACCCAGGTTACGGCACATATCGTGAAGCACATTGTAGTTCAACGGGGCGATGCATGCGTTTGAAAGCGTCTCTTGCCTGTACGGTCCAACCTTTCAAAAAGGAAAGCTGGGCGTAAGTCAAATCGATGGCAGCGTATGCGCGGCGCTGCGATGATGGGTCCATGGTAAGAGCTGGTCTCAAGGAGGAGCCATGATGTACGGAGCAGGGCAAGTGCATGAGCCGCGGTCGTTGGGAAGGCGCATGGGTGATTCTGTGATCGCTGCCGTGTGCACGGGATTGATGGCGGTGCTTTGCATTGGGATGCTGTGGGCCATGTCGCATGTGGGACAATAGCGGACGGTTGGGTGCCGACACAAACGGCGCTCACGTATTCGTTTTGCTTGCTAAGGAGTACCCATGGGCGTCGTCGATCCCTTTTCTGTTGCTCGGGCCGCGGGGCTTGAGCTGACCGGGACGTCCGAGGGCCTCACGCTCACCGACGGCACGATGGAACTGCGTGCCGATTTTACTCGCATGCTTCCGCGGCTCAAGCAGGGCCGTCTGCAGCAAGAGCTGCTGGTAAAGGCTGCGCGCGCAAAAGGCATCGAGAGCCCATGGGCGATTGACGCCACGGCGGGCTTTGGCGAGGATTCGCTGCTGCTGGCGGCCGCGGGTTTTACCGTCGATCTGTATGAGCAGGATTGCGTGATCGCGGCGCTCCTCAAGGATGCCTTGGATCGCGCGGCAGATGAACCGGCGCTTGCGACAGCCGTGGCGCGCATGCGCTTGCATGCGGGCGAGGACAGCATTGCCGGCCTTCGCCATACAGCTGAGTTGATCGGGCGGGGCGAGCTTGCCGCTCCCGATGCGGTGTACCTGGACCCCATGTTTCCCGAGCGCACCAAGAGCGCGGCGGTGAAAAAGAAGTTCCAGCTGCTGCATCACTTGGAGCAGCCGTGCGCCGATGAGGAGGCGCTGGTCCAGGCAGCGCTTGCGGTGCATCCGCGCAAAGTCGTTATCAAACGTCCGGTGAAGGGCCCGTTGCTCGCCGGAATAAAGCCGAGCCATCAACTTGCGGGCAAGGCCGTTCGCTACGATGTTTTGGTGCCGCCGCGCCCGTAGCTTGCGCGCGATAGCTGGCGCTCCGTCAGTGTCGTGCCGAAGCGGCGCCTATTTCCAAGGGTGCGACGTCAGGTGCCATCCGCCGCAGTATTCACATTTGTAGCAGGCCAAACCACGCCGCCCGCGGTTTTCGCAGTCGGCCATAACGGCCTCGGCCTCGGCGCGCGTGTCGTAACGGTTTTTGCGCTCGCACGATTTGTAGCGCCAGGCCTCATCGCGCTCGGCGTCCAGGGCGTCGCGGCGCTCGTCCTCGCGCGCAAACAGGTCGCTCATATCGCCGCCGGTAGCAGCGCCCAAAAACTCGCTTTTGGCCTTTGACCAGGCGGCTCGCTTTTTGCTTCCCATCTGCTTAGCGCCTCTCTCCAAACGCTGGTATCATTGCTCAACCAAAGTGATACCAATAAACGTGAGGTCGCCGCGTGATGATCAGAAAAACCCTCGATACCGACATTCCCGCCGTCATGGCTATCTATGACGCAGCCCGCGCCTTTATGCGCGCACATGGCAACGCCACGCAGTGGCCCGAGGGCACGCCTTCTGCCGAGCAGCTGGCTGCCGATATCGCCGCCGATGGCAGCTATGTGTGCGAAGTCGACGGCCGCGTGGTGGCGACGTTTGCCTTTTTGCCGGGCCCGGACGAGTGCTATGACGTCATTGAGGATGGTCAATGGCGCAGCGACGCTCCGTACGCCGTGCTGCATCGCGTGGCGTCCGATGGCACCGTGCACGGCATCGCGGCTGCGATGTTTGCCTTTGCCAAGGAACGTATCGACCATCTGCGTATCGACACGCACCAAGACAACCTGCCTATGCAGGGCGCCATCGCCAAGGCCGGGTTTAAGCGCGCCGGTATCGTATATGTGTCGGACGGTACGCCGCGCGTCGCGTTTGATTGGCTGCGCGAGACATAAGAGCGGGGACGCGTATCAACAATTTGCACGAACGAAAATGGCCCCGGGTGGGGTCATTTTCGTTCGCTGCGCTGTTTTGCGAGCCGGCTTTCGCAAGGCGCGAACCTACGAAAATCGCCGCGCGGCAACGCGGGGCGATGAGCTCGGTCGGGGGATAGGGCCCGCTTCGCCCGCCGGCCCGTTAATTGTATCATCCAGTGTGGAACGAGGATGTCCGTTGCCGCGTGCGATGGGCTTGCAATAAGAGGAGAGCCATGTCGAAGCAAGCGGTCGTTGGAATCTTGGCGCATGTCGATGCCGGCAAGACCACGCTGGCTGAGGCCATGCTGTTCAACGCGGGTCGTATTCGCAAGCGCGGCCGCGTGGACGATGGCGATTCGCATCTGGACACTAACGCGATCGAGCGCGAGCGCGGTATCACGATCTTCTCGTCACAGGCTGTGCTCGACCACGGTGAAACCCACGTCATGCTCGTGGATGCACCGGGGCATGTCGATTTTTCTGCCGAGGCGGAGCGCACGTTGTGCGCCCTGGACTACGCGATTTTGGTTGTGGGTGCCAACGATGGCGTGCAGGGGCATACCGAAACCCTGTGGCGCCTGCTTGCGCGCTATGACATCCCGACGTTCATCTATATCAACAAAATCGATTTGGAGAATCCCGGCCGCGATGTTTTGCTGGCACAACTTGGGCAACGTCTTTCCGAGGGCTGTCTGGATGCCAACGAACTGCTGGCGGGCGGCGCCGTTCAGGAGGACGCTGCTGCGTTGGACGAGGCGGCGCTCGAGGAGTTTCTTGATGCGGGTGAGCTTTCTGTCGCAACGCTGTCGCGCATGGTTGCCGAGCGCAAGCTCTTTCCCTGCTTTGCTGGCTCGGCGCTCAAGGACCGAGGTGTGGACGAGCTACTCGACGGCATGTGTACTCTGATGCACGAGCGAACATGGCCCCAGGAGTTCGCCGCGCGTGTCTACCGCGTGAGTCGTGGAGACCGTGGCGAGCGTCTTGCCTGGGTCAAGGTGACGGGCGGTGTACTGCGTGCAAAGCAAGTTGTCGAGGGATGCTCTGGCGCCTCCACTTGGGAGCAGAAGATCGACCAGGTGCGCATCTATAACGGCGAGAAATACGAGCTTGCCCAGGAAGTTGCCGCTGGCGGCATCTGCGCCGTGACGGGCCTCGCGCACGTTCGCCCGGGTGATGCCCTGGGAGCGGAGCCCGCGGGCGATGCACCTGTCATTGCGCCGGTTCTCACCTATACCGTGCTGCCGGGCGAACACGACGTCCATGTGGTATTCAAAGCGTTGACTGAGCTGGCAGACGAAGACCCCATGCTCGGCGTAAGCTGGAACACGCATCTTGAACAAATACATCTGCAGCTCATGGGAGCGGTGCAGCTCGAGGTCGTGCAGCGCGTGCTGGCCGATCGTTTTGGCTTTGCGGTCGAGTTTGAGCCCGGTGGCATCCTCTATAAGGAGACCATTTCGCAGCCGGTCGAGGGTGTGGGCCACTTTGAGCCACTGCGCCACTATGCCGAGGTACATCTGCGCTTGGAGCCGTTGCCAGCGGGTTCGGGCGTGCAGTTTGGCACCGTGACCTCGACCGATGAGCTCGATCTTAACTGGCAGCGTTTGGCACTCACCAACGCCATGGAGCGCGATCACCTGGGCGTGCTGACCGGCTCGCCCATCACCGATGTGCGCATTACGCTCACGGGCGGCCGTGCGCATGCCAAGCACACCGAGGGCGGCGATTTTCGCCAGGCCACGTACCGCGCGATTCGCCAGGGTTTGATGCAGGCGCGTGAGGCCGGCGCGGCGGTGCTGTTGGAGCCGTGGTACCGCTTTGAGCTCGAGGTGCCGGGGGAGTGCGTGGGCCGGGCGCTCTCGGATGCCACGCGCATGGGTGCCGAGTACGAGCCGCCGACGATGGCGGGAGACCGGGCGAAGCTTGTGGGTCGCGTGCCGGCATCCGAGGTGCAGGATTATGCGTTGGAGGTGGCCGCCTATACGAGCGGTCGCGGGCATCTGTATCTGGAGTTCGCCGGTTACGCGCCCTGTCATGATGCCGAGCGCGTAATCGAGACGGCCGCCTATGAGCCCGAGGCCGATCTGCCCAGCACGCCCGACTCGGTCTTTTGCTCTCACGGCGCCGGCTACACCGTCAAGTGGTACGACGTCCCCGCCGCAGCGCACGTAAAGGTCGATCCCGCCACCTTCCGCTCCTGGCGAGCAGCAGACGCCGAGTTTTTCGGCCATAGGTGATAGAGGGTCAGACTCTTTGCCGCATTTAATTGGTATAACTCGGTATAAGTTGGTATAACTATTACCAGGGTTTACCGATCCGAGGAGGCCGACATGAATCCAAATCCCTTTAAGCCAACGGCAGGCAAGCGGCCTCCGATGCTCATCGGTCGAGAGTCGGTCATCGAAGATTTTGAGGAAGGACTCGACAACGGCGCCGGAGCGCCGGGTAGGCTCATGCTCATTACGGGAAACCGCGGCTGCGGCAAAACGGTTCTCCTGCGGGAGCTGCAACGTCTAGCCAGCGAGCGCGGATGGGCGGTTATCTCCGATTCCGCTTCGCTTGGCTTATGCGACCGCTTAGCCGACGCGCTTCGCTCGAATAAACCCGTTGTGACGTCAATGGAGTTCGGGCCGTCGTTTGGCCGGATGTCGGTCGAGGCGGCGCGAGCAAAGGGCGAGACGTTACGAGGGCTGGTCAACGAGCGCCTCAAGAAGCTCGGTCCAGGCAAGGGCATACTGTTTGCGATTGACGAGGCGCAGTCTGCGTCTATCGAGGAGCTGGCGGCTCTTGCCGTTCTCTATCAGCAAGTGCTCGGAGATCAGGATGCTACGGGATTGCCCGATAGCGACCAGCGCGGTCTTGCGCTGGTGTTCGCCGGCTTGCCCAGTATGGTTGACGATCTGCTCGAAGAGCCGAGCGTGACGTTTTTGCGGCGTGCCCAGCAGCGTACGCTGGGGGCGATATCTTTGCCCAAGGTGCGCGATTCATATATCCAGACGGTCAAAGACGCCGGTCTTTACGTTGACGCGGAGACGGCGGACCTTGCGGCACGCAAGAGCATGGGGCATCCCTATATGGTTCAGCTGGTGGGATATTACATGTGGCGGGCTGCTGTCCGGCGTGGCTCGCAGGTCATTGAAGTGTGCGATGTCGAGGCTGGCTACGCCGATGCCGTCTCCGAGTTCTACGAAGCGGTTGACGCGCCTCTGTATTACGGGCTGCGCAGTCCACAACGCCTCTTTATCGAGGCCATGGCTGCTGACGAGGGTAAACCGACGCGCATGGCGGATATCATTGAGCGCTGCGATCGCACCCAGAGCTGGGCGAGTAAATATCGCGCAAGCCTGATTCGCGAGCGCGTCATCGAGGCTGCCGGATACGGCCTCGTCCGATTTACCGTGCCCATGCTGGGCGAGTATATCCGCGACCGCATTTTATGGCATGAGTAGGGTGATAAAGGTGACGGAACAGAAGATGAGCCCGCAGGCTATCGAGGTGCGCGGCGCGCGTGTACACAATCTCAAGGACATCGATATCGATATTCCGCTGGGAAAGCTCGTGGGCATTGCCGGCGTATCGGGTTCGGGCAAGAGTTCGCTGGCGCTGGGGGTTCTTTATGCCGAGGGCTCGCGTCGCTACTTGGAAGCACTCAGCACTTATACCCGCCGTCGTTTGACGCAGGCCGAGCACGCTCAGGTGGATGAGGTATTGCACGTACCGGCGGCGCTCGCGCTGCACCAGCGTCCGAGCGTGCCGGGCGTGCGCTCCACCTTTGGCACCATGACCGAGCTCAACAACAGCCTGCGTCTGCTCTTTAGCCGTTGCGCCCATCACGTGTGCCCGCATTGCGGGGCGCGTGTGGAGCCGAGCCTTAACGTGGCCGCAGGCCTTTCGCTCACGTGTCCGACGTGCGGCCGCGAGTTCTACGCGCCGAGTGCCGAGGATTTGGCTTTCAATAGCGGTGGCGCGTGTCCCACCTGCGGCGGCACCGGTGTCATGCGCGAGGTGGACGAGGCGAGCCTGGTGCCCGACGAGTCAAAGACCATCAACGAAGGTGCGGTGCTTCCCTGGGGTACGCTCATGTGGGATTTGATGAAGCAGGTCGCCGGCGAGATGGGCGTGCGCACCGACGTGCCGTTTAACCAGCTCACGCCTCAAGAGCGCGACATCGTGTTCCACGGTCCGGCGGTTAAGAAGCACATTCTCTACGTTCCCAAAAACGGCGAGGGCGCCACGCCGCTCGACTTTACCTATTACAACGCCGTCTATACCGTTGAGAATGCGCTCGCCAAGGTTAAGGACGACAAGGGCCTCAAACGCGTTGCACGCTTTTTGCGCGAGGGAGCATGCCGCGATTGCGGCGGCACGCGTCTCTCCGAGGCTGCGCGCCAGCCTCAGGTGCGCGGTATCAATCTGGCACAGGCCGCGGCCATGACGCTTGGTGATGCGGTCGAGTGGGTGCGCGGGGTGCCCTCATCCTTGCCGGTCGAGATGCGGCCCATGGCGATGGATATCTGCGATTCATTTTTGGGCGCGGCCCGTCGTCTAGTCGACCTGGGACTCGATTACCTTTCAGTCGACCGCGCCGGTGCCACGCTCTCCACGGGTGAGCGCCAGCGCGTGCAGCTTGCCCGCGTGGTGCGTAATCGATCGACAGGTGTGCTTTATGTGCTGGACGAGCCTTCGATCGGCTTGCATCCCGCCAATGTCGACGGCTTGGTGGGCGTGATGCGCGATCTGGTGGATGACGGCAACACCGTGGTTGTTGTCGACCACGACACGCGCGTGCTGGCCGAGGCTGATTATCTGGTTGAGATGGGCCCCGTTGCCGGAGCAGGTGGCGGCAACGTGATCGCCGCCGGTACGGTAGGCGAGGTCGAACAATCGCGGGGCAGCCGTATCGCGCCGTTTTTGCGCGCCGAGCCCAAGCGCTTGCGCCCGCAAGTGGCTGACGACGAAATGTTCGACCAGGGTCATATCCGTATGGCGACCGATACCATCCATACCGTCAAGCCGCTCGAGGTCGATATCCCGCGCGGCCGTCTCGTTGCGGTGACGGGCGTTTCGGGTTCGGGTAAGACGACGTTGGTGCTTGAGACGCTCATCCCGGCGCTTAAGGCGCAGGCAGCCGGCGAGCGCCTGCCGGGGCACGTGCGCTGGGTCGATGCCGAAGGCATTGCCCGCGCCAATCTGATTGACGCCACGCCCATCGGCGCCAACGTTCGCTCGACGGTAGCGACCTATGCCGACATCCATGATGAATTGCGCCACGCCTTCGCCCGTACGTCCGGGGCCAAGGCAGCCGGCTACAAGGCAGGTGCCTTTAGCTACAACACCGGTGCCTTGCGCTGCCCCACGTGCGATGGCACGGGTTCGATATCGCTCGACGTGCAGTTTTTGCCCGATGTCGAGATCGTTTGCCCGGCATGTCGCGGCTCACGTTATGCAGACGCGGCTTCGCATATCCATCGCGAGGGCAAGGATGGGAGCTTGCTGACGTTGCCGCAGCTCATGGACATGAGCGTGGACGAGGCCATCGACGCCACGGTGGGGCTCAAGAAAGTTCAGACGCGCTTACAGACCTTGCACGACCTTGGCTTGGGTTATCTCACGCTCGGTGAGCCCACGCCGGCGCTTTCGGGCGGCGAGGCGCAGCGTCTTAAGCTTGCGAGCGAGATGGGCCGCGTTCAGGATGATGCCGTATTCGTATTCGACGAGCCCACGATTGGCCTGCATCCGCTCGATGTCCAGGTGCTGCTGAACGTGTTTGACGGTCTCGTTGCCAAGGGTGCCACGGTTATCGTGATCGAACACGATCTCGACCTTATCCGTAACGCCGATTACGTGATCGACATGGATCCGGGCGGTGGCGATGCGGGCGGGCAAATCGTCTGCGCCGGCACGCCGGGGGACATCGCGGCCTGCCCCAAGAGCATTACCGGACGCTACCTATAGACAATGAGACAAAGGGACAGCTCCTTTGCCTCATTGATGCCTATTTCACGCATTGAGCGGCGAGATAGTCGCGGAAGAATGGCAATTCAAATGCGACGAGCCCTCGTCCTCGTTCTCCGATGATGCCGGCATCTATCATGCGGCGTCGGTAGCGGGAGACCTGCTGCGGCGAACGCTTAAGGCGCTCGATAAGGTCGGCGGTGGTGGACTCTTCCTCGTCATCGAGCATGGCGATGAGGAATCGCTTGTCCTCTGCCGTGAGTTCCCGATAGGTTGCCGCGAGGATTCGGTCGTCCATCTCGTCGCGCGCGATTTTGATTCCCAGGTCAAAGTCGCGTGACGAGATTTCCTTCGAATCGCTTGTGAGATCCCAGGCACGGTAGCCTACGAGTTGCAATAGGAAGGGAAAACCAGAGATCGAGCGAACGGCTCTATCGATTCCCCCAGCATCTGCCAGGCGATCGTTTTCCTGGATCGTGCGAATCAAGGCCTCGCGTACGTCATAGTCGGCAATGCGACCCAGATGATATTGTTGGGCGCGGCGAAGGAACGAGACCGTCTTGTGGTTCAGCAACGTCGAGACGTTGTTGGGAAGTCCCGCCATGAGCAGGGCGACGCGTTTCCCATCGGTCACAAAGTGCTGATACGTCGCTGCGAGCTGAATCATCTCGTCGAGTGTCGGGTCCACCTCGTCAACCGTGACGAGCAGACCGGTGCCCGCCTCGTTGAGCTGGTCGATGATGTCGCTCATGCGATAACGCCAGGTTGAGGCATCGTGAACGCGATTGACCTCGATGCTGCCGAGCGGTGCAATTCCGAGACCGGTGACTTCGAAGTTGTGAGACGGGTCGATGAGATGACCTGCGGCACGTTTCGCCCCGAACTCGATTTCCTCAAGCATTCCCGGGAGCGCGGTCGCCTTTACGGCTATCCAGCCGTGGGATTCCGCCCTCGTCGCGAGCGACGACATGAGAGCGGTTTTACCGGTTCCACGCGCGCCTGAGAAGATCGAGGTCAATTCTGGGCGCCTACGCTGGCTCAAGAAGGCACGGTCCAAATCCCGAATAATCTGTTGTCTGCCAGCGAGATGGGCAGGAACCTCACCAAAACTGGGGGTAAACGGGTTCTCGAGATATTTCACAAGGCTCTCCTTTCACACCGCCGTTTAACTTCATTTTATTCTAGTTAATTCTGATTAAAAGCAATGGTTCGTTATTCAGAGCATCAATGCGACAAATGAACAGTCCCTTTGTCGCATTGATGCCAAAACCAATTTGTCAAGGGTTAGAGGGTTTAAAAATCTGCCATTTCTACCCCGTCCCCAAATGGCTGGTTTGCTACATGCCGGCAAAGCCTGTTTGGCGCAGGGCTTCGTAGAGGACGATGGCGGCGCTGTTGGAGAGGTTGAGTGCGCTGATGCGGTAGTCGTCCGGGTTGACGAAGTTGCCGCAGATGTCCTGCTGAAGGATGGCCTCGTGGCTGTCCTCGGTATGCCCCAGCGATTCCTCGTGAGCTTCCCAAGCCTCGGCGTTATCGAGTGAGTCACAATCGCGCAGCATGGGGATGCGCTCGCAACGCTCAGGCGCCGCGGCAAGCAGCGGCTCGGGAATGCCCGAGCTCTCGCTGCCAAAGACTAAGTAGTCGCCGTCGCGGTAGGTGCTTTGCGCATAGGTGCGGCGCGCCTTTTTGGTCAGCAGATGCAGGCGTTCGTCGGCGGGGGAGAGGTCGTTGCGCGCAAGGAAATCCTCCCAGCTGGCATAGGTCGTCACGTCCAAGTTTTGCCAGTAGCCCAGACCGGCGCGACGTACCGTCTTGTCGTCGAGCGAAAAGCCCAGTGGCTCCACCAGATGCAGGCGGGTACCGGTAATCACGCAGGTACGGCCGATATTGCCCGTATTGGCCGGGATTTCGGGCGCATACAGCACAATGTTGAACATGAATCTCCTTGGCTCAGAACGAAAAACCACCACGAAGGGGACAGTGCACCTTCGTGGTGGTTTGGCGATTACGTAGGCGGAAAAATGTCCGCTTGGATAAACCTAGGCGCGGTGCCAGTCGGTCAGGCAGGCATCGAGGGAGGCGATGAGCGCATCCTTGTCCATGTGACGGCCGATGATGCACAGGCTCGTCATGCGGTCGCCCGTCTCGTCGTCCCAAATCTGCATGATCTCGGGGTTCTCGTCGATGATCTTCTGCTTCTCGCCCTCGGGCGCCGAGTCGACAAACAGGCCGTTCTCCATCAGGCGCATCTGGTGGCCGGCCTGCTCAAACATGTAGCACATGTCCGGATTGCCGGTCTGCCACAGCGGACCCTTGACGCGAATGACCTCGTCGGGCCACTCCTGCTCAACAAAATTGGTGAACTTCTGCAGGTCAAACGGCTTGCGGCGCGAGTACACAAAGGTCTCGATGTCGTACTCGAGCACCTCGGGGTCGTCGTGCTCCTCGGGATGCTCCATGGCCTCGATCCAGGCGGCGGAGTTGTAGGCGCGCATAAAGTCGAAGCGGTCGGTATCGAGCAGCTCCTCCATGGGGACCTCGCCGTTTTGAGCCTCGACGATCACGGCGTCCTTCTGCAGGCTGCGCACGATGGCCTTGAGCTCGGCGATCTGCTCGGGACTCACGGTATCGGTCTTGTTGAGGATCAGCGTGGAGCAGAACTCGATCTGCTGGATGAGCAGGCTTTCGATGTCGTCCTCGTCGATATCCTCGGCCAGCAGGTCGCGACCGCCGTTGAACTCGTCGTACATGCGGGCACAATCGACCACGGCCACGATGTTGTCGAGCGCGAGCTTGGGCTCGCCGCCCACCTTGGCCTCGTCGCAGAAGCTCGAGATGGTGTAGGCGATGGGGATAGGCTCGCAAATGCCCGATGCCTCGATGATGATGTAATCGAAGTTGCCCGAATCGGCGATGCCCTGCAGCTGGTTGGCCAGGTCATCCGAAAGCGTGCAGCAGATGCAGCCGTTGGTAAGCGGGATGAGGTCATCGGTCTCGGAAAGGCCGCCGTCGGCGATAAGGCTGGCGTCGACGTTGATCTCGCCGATGTCGTTGACGATCACGGCGGCGCGGATGCCGCCGTCGTTAGCGAGGATGTGGTTGAGCAGCGTGGTCTTGCCGGCACCGAGGTATCCGGTAAGCATGATGATCTTCACGGGTTTGTTGGGCATGTGCCCTCCTTTGTTAGACATGGCTTACAGTTGAATCTTATGCCAAACGCCTGCTCTTATACCCACGCGCCGGCAAATAACACAAGCTACTCCCAGGCTCCCCATACATCGGGGCAATAACCGACGGTGGCCTTCTTGCCGTTGCGTACGATGGGCTCGGCTAGAACCTGCTGGTTCTCGAGCAGCTTGTCGAAGCGCTGGCTAGGGGTGAGGTGCTGGATGAGTGCGAGCGTCTCCTCGTCCTTGGCTTTGGGATTGAGTAACTTGTCGATACTACCGACCGCCTGCATCACGCTCGTGAGCTCGCCCTTGCTCATCTCCTTTTCCTTAAGGTCAATAAACTGCGCCTTAATGCGGCGCTCCTTAAAATAGCGCTGGGCCTTCTTGGTATCGAAGGACTTTTTGGTGCCAAAAATCTGTATATTCATGCTCCGCCGTTCTACCTGATGAAGTTGGTCGTTGCGCGATCGGCTTCGGGTGCGTTGATACCAGCGGCCTGTCCTGCCTCGATACAGCGCAGGAGCCAGGCCATGTTTTTACCGATGTTGCGCATGGTGGCAAGGCCCTCGGCATCCCCATCGGCGTCGCCGGGCACGCGGCCAAACACGTTGTTCCAGTACGTGGAGGCGACCACGGGCATCTGGTTGATGGTGAAGTACTTGTTGAGCACATCGAAGGTGGTCGATGTACCGCCGCGACGGGCGACGGCGACGGCAGCGCCCGGCTTGTGTGCAAAGGCTTTGCCTCCGGCATAGAATGCGCGGTCGAGAGCCGAGAGGATGCGTCCGCTGGGATGCGCATAGTAGACGGGCGAGCCAAAGACAAAGCCGTCTGCCTGCTCGGCGGCAGCGATGAGCTCGTTCACCACGTCATCGTCAAAGGTGCAGCGACCGCCAAGTTTGCCGCACTGGCCGCAGCCGATGCAGTCGCGAATGGGCTTGGCGCCCAGCTGAAACACCTCGGTATCAATGCCTTCGGCATTGAGTTGCTCGGCGACCTCGGCGAGTGCGCGGGCGGTGTTGCCGTTTGCCTTGGGGCTGCCATTGACCAAAAGAACCTTCATCACAAACTCCCTCTGCTGTCGGTGACTTCTGCGGAGGATTATCGCACGAGAGGGTAGATGGCGTGGGGCGCGATGTGAAACGGCTTGTGTTTCACATCGCGCCCCACAACGCTAGTCCAGCTTGGTGCCTGGTACTTGCGGTGCCTCTTTAAGCAACGCTTTGAGCTCGTTCAAAATGGAAACGGGCTGTCGATCGACAGCGTCCAGATGAAGCGTCGCTACACGAATGGGTGGCTGATATTCAAGCGAGCCGATGAGCACGGGAGAACCCAGGAACCGCTCGATTTCGTCTGCGAGCTCGTCGATTGCCTCGGGGCCGAGCTCATCGAAAAGCGCCACGAACGTTGGCCCCGTCGAGCGGAACAGGCGGCCCTTGCCGCGCGAACAATCCATGAGGCAGGCGGCGCTTTCGGCGAGCACACGGTCGCCTGCATCGAATCCAAAGCGGGCATTGACCTCGGCGATATCGTCGACCTTAATGGCAATAAAGCCTGCCTCGCGCGCCACGCGACGCATTTCGCCAATGGCGTTGACCAGGGCGTGAATATCGCCCAGGCCGGTTACGGAATCGGTCGTATCTGCCAAGCTTCGGTTGATGATAATGCCCACGTACATGTTAGGCTCGGTATTGGTGCCGTCCAAGCGGTAGCCCGTGCAGTCGCAAAGCGCGTATGCTCCGGTGGCATCCATTACGCGATACTGCATGTAGTGGAAGTGCCATGTGCCGTGTATCACCATATCGAGCTCGGCTCGTACGTTGTCGCGGTCCTCGGGATGAACGCGGGCAAGCCACATATCGACCGAGTTAAAAGGGTGCTGGGAAGGCAGGTCAAAATCGCGCACGGCGTTGACCGACCATTGCGATTCTCCAGTATCGAGGTTAAGGATGAACGGATAGCGCGTCTCGGAGCTCATGGAGATCGCTTGGAATACGCGGTCGTTGCAGGGAAGCTGATCGACGATTGGGCGTTGCGGGGCGTCATCGTCTTTCGGTTGCTGCACACGATGCATAAGCTTATAGCGATACATCTTGCGATCGGCATCCATCGTCATCTGGCGACGCGTGTCGCCAGCAAGTGGATCGACGCGCGAGCAGCCAAAGCTAAAGCTGGCGATCATGGGTGCCTTGCCACCTGAGCTCGCCTCGACCAGCCCGGCGCGTATCTGCTCCAAGCGCTGCTCGAGTTCAGTCTCGTTTGCGGAGAGGGAGATAAGCACAAACTCGTCTCCACCGATACGGAACAGCATCTCATCGTGCTCCATGGTTTCGGAGAGCGTGCGGCAGATGCTCAGAATATAGCGATTGCCTTCGGCGTGGCCAAACCTATCATTGCAATGCTTGAGATGGTCGATGTCAATATAGGCGCAGGTGAAGGGGCCGCCTTTGCGCCAGAGTTGCTCGACGTGACGGTCGAGTCCGCTGCGGTTGCCCAAGTTGGTGAGCGGGTCGATATAGGCGTTGCTCTCAAGCAGCCGGCGCTCTTGTTGCAGGATGGCATGCGTCTTTTTCAACTGCTCGCCAATGCCGCGCAACTCTACGGGCAGGGCGGCAACGTCAAGCTCGGCGGTCGAGACGCCATTCGCAAGTCGCTGGAGATAGGCAATAATCGATTGCTCGCCCAGGCGATATGGCTCGTTCATGATGAATAACCTCCTTGGGCGGAACAATGGTTTGTATCATATCCCCAATTCGGTTTGAATTGGGGATATAAGTTAGCTAATGGAGACAAATGCCCCCTTCGGCGGTGGCGTTTTGCGCGCGAGCGTATCAGTCGTTATTGCCACCATCGAGCAATGCCTCAAAATCCTTCGCCGGCATGGGGCGGTAGTAGAGGAAGCCCTGAGCGTAGCGGGCGCCCATGTGGCGTAGCATGCTCGCCTGCTCATTTGTCTCGACGCCTTCGACCACGACGGGCAGATGGAGCGACTGCGCCATTTCGAGCATCGATGAAATGATCCGCGTGCTGCGGCCTTGATCGCGGTCGGTGGGCACAAAGGTGCGGTCGAGCTTGATGACGTCGACGTTGACGTTCTTGAGCATCGCGAGCGTGGACTGGCCGGTGCCAAAATCGTCCATATAGGTCGAGAAGCCGCGGGTGTGCAGGTCAGCCGTCAGCTTGTCCACGGCCTCGGACTCTCCCGTATAAGCCGTCTCGGTGATCTCGATACGCATGAGCTCGGGCGGTAGGTTGTATTGGGCGGCAAGCGCCCCCATATGTTCGGCAACGTCGCAGGAAAGGATATCCACGCGTGACACATTAAGCGAAACCGGAACCACGCGAAGTCCTCGATTGATGCGTTCGCGCAGCCACGAGGCGACACCCTGCCAAATGTACTTGTCGAGCGTCACCACAAAGCCGCTTTCCTCGAGTGCGGGGATAAACGTTGCGGGCGAAATGAGAGAACCGTCCTTGTCAATCCAGCGCGTGAGTGCCTCGGCGCCAATGATCTCGCCGGTTTCCATGTCGACCTGGGGCTGCAGGTAGTACGTGATGCGGCCGTTTGAGAGCGCATACTGGAACTCGGTTAGCGTGTGGTGGAACGCAACCTCATGCTCATATTCCTCGGGGCGGAAAACGGCAATGCGCTCCTTAAAGTCGTTTTTGGCGCGTCGATTGGTAAACATGGCCTTGGCCTGCGCGTCGATAGTGATTTCCTCATTGGAGTCGATGGGGTAAACGCCCATGGACGGCCAGAAGCCTACGCCATCATCATGTCTGGCTACGGCCTCGCGAACGCGGTTGTAGATTTGATGGACGGTGATGTGCTTAAAAGGGATGAGTACGCAAAAGTCATCTTGGCCCCAGTACCCTGCGACGCCCATATCGGCATTCTCGATGTCCTTGAGGACCGTGCCCACATCGGCGAGTACGCGGTCGCCCTCGGCCTGGCCGTGCCATTCATTAAACAGGCGCATGTGGCCCATGTCGACCGTGGCGATGCACCAGGTGCCGTCGCGCCTTGCCTCGAGAAATGCGTTGGCGCGCCGCATAAACTCGCTGGGTCGATAGAGGCCCGTGAGCATATCGATGCGTTCGGCGATTGCGCTTTTGCGTTCGACCTCGGGTATAGGGAGGCTGTCGTTGGGGACAAGCCCGCCAGCTGTGCGAAGGCGACGATCGAGTTCGCCCAAAACAGTCGATGCTTGGGAGTCCAGGCGTTCGTAAAAGGTTGGGACGACAAGACAGACGGGAGCAATGGTGTCGCCTGCGATTTGCACAGGAGCGAAAACGGCCTCTTTAAGGTGGCGGGTCAGTTGCTCGAATGCCTCGTGGTCCAGGTCGTTGCTGAGCACGACGAACTGGACGCTTCGTGAACGGTAGACCCGGCTCCTGCCGCGGGTGATCGACAGCATGCGGCCCGCGTATTCGGCAAGCATGTTGTCGACAGCCTCGGCCCCGTAGAGCTCGTTGAGCTTTGTCGTGCCACGAACGCGCACCGCTATAAGCCCTGTCTTGCAACGGTCGAGGCGGCAGGTATCGATGGCATTGACCAGCATGCGCTGCGTTCCGAGGCCTGTGGCGGCGTCGACGGTTTCGGCAAGTGAGTGGTTGACGAGCTCGCCGACATAGAGCGAGGGGACATTTCCGTCGCCGTCGATACGAAACCCGTGAGCACGGCAAAGGACGTAGTCGCCGACGGCGTTGCGCACACGATACTGCATGACGCGACGGTGCTTGGTACCGTTGTAGACTTGGTCGATGTCGTTGACGAAGGCCTCAAGGTCGTCGGGATGGACGCGCGTTTTCCAGTAATCGCGACAGTTGTCTATGTGCTCTGAGGGAAGGCCAAGATCGCGCAAGGCACCTTGTGACCAAAGGGTGCGATGTTTGTACAAGTTCTCGATAAAGAAATAACGACCTTCGTTGAGCATCGAAAAGGCGTCGAAAATACGATCGCTTATTTCGAAGTCGTCGGCGTGGACTTGCGTGATATTACGTCGATCGAGGTGCACGGCATGACGTAGCTTGTAGTCGTACATGCGATGGTCGGCATCGAGTGTCATACGGTTGGTGGCTTCGCCCAGGGCGGGGTCGGCATGCGACACTCCATAGCTAAACGAGTGGGGCATCTCGGAATCGTTGTTTTTGAGCAGGATCGTTCGGCAGTGTTCCAGACGTTCGGCGAGGTCGTCCTCGGTTGCAATCGTAGACAGGATGGCAAACTCGTCGCCGCCTATGCGAAACGCCGCCTCGTCCACTTTCATATACAGCTTGAGATAGAGGCTTACCTGCAAGATATAGCGGTTGCCCTCGTCATGCCCAAAGACGTCGTTGCAGTGCTTGAGATTGTCGATATCGATGAACGCCATGGTAACGGGGGTGTCCTGCTCCCAGAGCTCCTCGAGGGAACGGGCAAAGCCGCCACGGTTGCCAAGCCCGGTAAGCTGGTCGGTAAAGGCAGTCCTAATCAGATCATCCTGGCGCTCGAGAAGGTCGCGAACGGTCTTTTCGAGCGTTTCGGTGTAATTGCTGACAGTATCCATGTCGTAAGCGGCTTTCTGAGGTCGGGCGAATTGCGTCGGGCGAGCTCGTTGTGCACACGCGTTGTTGTTCGGCGCTTTGCGTGTATCTAGGCCCCGCCTCGCTGCGTTGTTGGGTTAATTTACCGGCTAATGTTCGCTGTTGATAACTGCTGAGTAGTATAAACAACAGTGCAGAATTATATATGGGTGCACATGCTGTGGGCGGCTATTATTCGACAAATGGTAGCGCGACGATGCGATGTCCGATAAAAATGCGACTGAGACGATATATGTTGACGGGTATACTTGTCCCGGTTTTAAACGCAGGAACGGAGATGGTCGCATGGCACAGCCGGATACGACGCGCACGGTGGGGCTGGCACTCGAGGGAGGCGGCTACCGCGGTATGTATACGGCGGGCGTGCTCGACGTTTGGATGGAGCACGGCTTGACCTGCGACCATATGGTGGGTGTCTCGGCGGGCGCGGCGTTTGGCTACAACTTTAAATCGCGGCAGATCGGACGTGCCATTCGCTACAACAAGGCCTATTGTGCCGACAAGCGCTATGCGGGTGTAGCAAGCTGGCTGCGGACCGGCGACATGTTCAATGCCGATTTTGCCTATCACGAGGTGCCTATCGAGCGCGATCCCATTGACTTGGAGGCGTATCGCGCCTGTCCCATGCGGTTTACGTGCGTGTGTACTGATATCGAGACGGGCAAGGCCGTCTACCACGACCTGCCCTATGGCGACGAGAGGGATATCGAGTGGATCCGGGCATCGTCGGCGATTCCTGTGGCGACGCGTCCCGTTGCTATTGACGGGCATAAGTATCTGGATGGTGGCGTGGCCGATTCCATTCCCAGCGCTTGGTTGTTTTCACAGGGGTATGACCGCAATATCGTGGTACTCACGCAGCCGGCGGGCTTTGTGAAGCAGCCCAACAGCGTGATGCCCATGCTGCGTCGCGTGTTCCGTCACTACCCGGAGTTTGTCGCAGCGCTTGAGCACCGGCATGAGGTTTACAATACCACGCTCGATGACCTGGCACGTCGTGAGGCCGCCGGCGATATCTTTGTGGTGCGTCCGAGCGAATCGGTGAAGGTGCCGTCGCTATGCCGCGAACCGGATGAGCTCGAGCGCATCTACCAGGTCGGTCGCCGCGATGCGGAGGCGACTTTGCCGGCGTTGGAAGCATATCTGGCGGGGTAAGGGTCGCATGCGGAAAGTGCATCCCGGAATGGAGGTCCAAACTGGGATGCGCTTTCCGCTCTAGAAGATATGAGACTGCGAATAAACTGCTCGGCCTAGGCTTATGCCTGCTGCCAGGTGTCGACAAGCTCCTTGGCGGCAGCGTGGGGGTCGTCGGCACTGCAGACGGCGCTTACCACAAAGAAGCCATCGACGCCGGTGGCCTTGAGCTGCGGCAGGTCGGCCGTCTTGACGCCGCCGCCCACTACGATGGGCACGGGGCTTGCCGCGTGGAGTGCGGCCAGATCCTCAAAGCTCTTGGTGATGATGGAGCCATCGGCTGCGCGTCCGCAGTCGCGCTTGGTCTCGGTCTCGTGGAGCGGGCCGATGCCCAGGTAGTCGACCAGGCTCATGTCGGCGGTCTTGACGTACTCGAGCATCTCCTCGCAACGGGCCGAAAGGCCCACGATGGCATCGGGGCCCAAAAGTTTGCGGCAGACCTCGACGGGAATATCGCTCTGGCCTACATGCACGCCATCGACAGCAATACCCTGCTCGCGCGCGGCGAGTACGCAGTCCAGGCGGTCGTCGATTAACAGGGCGACCTGACCGGTCTTGCCAGCCTGTGCGATTGCCTGCGCGGCGTCGCCGGTCAGTGCGATGATCTCGCGGGCGCTTGCCACCTTGGAGCGCACCTGGATGCAGGTAAAGCCTGCGTCGAGCGCCTGGGCCACCACATCGCCCACGGGGCGTCCCAGCGTGTTTTCGGGGCCGAGTACTAGATAGGCCGAGATATCAAGGTTGTCGCGGATGCTCATCGTGCTTCCTCCTGCTTCTTGATCTGTGCTTCCATGCGCTCGAGCTTGCCGGTCATGGTGTCGGTAAATCCGGGACGAATATCGGCTTTGAGCACGACTTCGGTGCGGATGCCCTTGTTTGCCAGAACAAAGGTCGCGTCGCGCACGACCTGCATGACCTCGTCCCAGTCGCCTTCGATCTCGGTAAACATCGAGGTGGTGCGGTTGGGAAGGCCGCTCTCGCGTATGACGCGCACGACCTCGGCGACCTCGGCGGAGAGCTCATCGCCGGTGCCGCACGGGGCGATGGCCACGGCGACGAGCGTGTTCATGCCGGCATTGGTTGTGGGCTCGGACATGGCCTATGCCTCCTCGAGCTCGAGTTGGTTATCGGCAATGTCCTGGGCGGTTGCGCGGTAGAGCTCGTCGATAAAGGCGACCTTAAAGCTTGCCGGGGCATCGGCGACAGCGGCGGCGCGCGTGCCGGCAACGTTGTAGACGGCGGTGCCGCAGACGGCTGCCGTAAACGGATCGGCAGCGCAGGCGTACACGGCCAGCACGCCGCCCTGCGAGCAGCCGCAGCCGGTGATCTTGGACATGAGCGGGCTGCCGCCGTGGGACTTGGCCACGGTCGTGCCGTCGGTGATTAGGTCGACTTCGCCCGAGACCACTACGGCGCCGCCGGTGTAGCGAGCGAGCGCCACGGCAGCGGCGCGGGCGGCGTCGACCGTGTCGGTGGTATCGACAACGCGCACGCGGCTCAGATCAGCCGCCTCGCCCTCAAGGCCCCACAGGCCGGCGAGCGCGATGATCTCGGAGGCGTTGCCGCGTACGATGGCGGGCTTGTACTGCTTGAGCTCGTTTACCAGCTGGGTGCGCAGGCTGCCGATGCCCAGGCCCACCGGATCGAGCACCCAGGGCTTGCCGGCGTCGTGTGCCGCCTTGGCCGCGCGGGGAATCGTCTGCTCGTAGATGGGGAAGAGCGTGCCCATGTTGAGATAGATGGCGCCGCCGCCGGCAACGAGCGCCTCGCCCTCGTCGGGCAGATAGACCATGGCGGCCGAACCGCCCACGGCGAGCTGCGCGTTGGCGACAAAGTCGATCGTCACCGTGTTGGTGATGGAGCCGGCCATCGGATTGGTGGCGCGAATCTCATCCACGGCCTTGACCATATGTTGCTTAAGCTGTTCCGAATCAATCACTGCACATGCCTCCTTGGCATAGAAAAGGGGCGCTGTGCATAGACAGCGCCCCTGTAAAGGCGGCATGCTCCCTACGCCAGCATTAACTGACAGGTTCAAAGGATTGGGCCCCATGCCCTCTCAGCCTTGTGGTTTGCACCGCCGGCACTCCCGCATCGAATCTGTTGTTCCCTATACTAACGCACCTGCCAAATAGGGACAGGTTTATTTTGGCAGGTCGTTACAATAGGTAGGACCGATACGAATGGGGACCTCATGATCAAACTTGTGCTGACCGATATGGACGATACGCTGATTCCAGCTGGGCATGACGGCGCCAGCGACTACGCCATCGAGGGCATTCATGCCATGCAGGCGGCGGGTCTGCACTTTGGCCCGGTTTCGGGTCGCCAGCCGTCCGCGATGGGCTGGATGTTCAAAAATCGTTCCGAGTGCTTCTCGACCGGGGCGTTCTGTAACGGCCAGGTGATGTTTGTCGACGGCGAAGTAGTCGCCTCGCGCGCAATCGACAACGATGCTCTGACACGTTTGGCCGACTATCTGGAGCAAGAGACCAACGATACATTTCTAAAAGTCTATAGCCTGGGCGATGACTTTTGGGGCAACGATGCCTATTGCGTGACGAGTGACCCCGAGCGCGTTCGTCGCGCCATGGGGTCGGGCGGCAACGCATGGCTCAAAGGCGAAGAGGCTCCGTGCCGTCCCGTCGTCGACGACGCGCCGGTGTTCAAGGCGAATATCTGGAGTGCCCGTTCGCGTGAGGAGCTCGCGGAGCTACGCGAGCGCGTTGCCGCTGAGGTGCCGGAGCTCTCGCTTGTGTTTCCCAACAACCGAGTGCGCCTGTTCGACATTCTTCCGGCAGGTTGGGACAAGGGCTGCGCTGCGCTGGAGCTGGCGCGCGCTTTGGGCCTGACGCCCGACGAGGTGGTCGTATTTGGCGATTCCGATAACGACCTGCCCATGATCGGTGCCGTTCCCAACTCCGTTGCAGTCGCCAATGCCAACGAGGCTGTCACGGCTGCCGCGCGCTGGCATATCGGCGCTGCGGCAGACGATGCGGTTGCCGGGGCTCTGCATCAGATTGCCGCCTGCGCCGCGACGGGGGAGATACCGCCGTTTATGCGTCAGATGGATGCGACGGGTTTCGACGTCACGAACGTCTAGGGAGAAAGCTATGAAGCTTCAGCAGCTCAGATATGTCGTCAAAGTTGCCGAATGCGGCAGCATTACCGAGGCCTCGCGCCGGCTCTTTGTGTCGCAGCCTTCGATTACCGCATCGATCCGCGATCTCGAAAACGAGATGGGTGTGCATATCTTTGAGCGCACCAACAAGGGTGTCATTGTGTCCGAGGAGGGCGAGACCTTCTTGGGCTACGCGCGCCAGGTGCTCGACCAGGCCGATCTGCTCGAAGGCAAGTACAAGGGCGCGTCCGAGCAGGTGCCGCACTTTAGTGTGAGCTGCCAGCATTATTCCTTTGCCGTTAACGCGTTTGTTGACGTGATCCGCGAGTTCGATGCCGCGCGCTACGACTTTACCCTGCGCGAGGAGCAGACCCACGAGATTATCGAGGACGTCGCGCATATGAAAAGCGAACTGGGCATCCTGTACTTATCCGAGCATAACCGCGAGGTTATCGAGCGCATGCTCGCCGCCAACGAGCTCGTATTCGAGGGGCTCTTCTGCGCCGCGCCGCATGTCTTTGTATGTGCCGACCATCCACTGGCGGACCGCGCCAGCGTGACGCTCGAGGACTTGGAAGACTACCCGTTCTTGTCCTATGAGCAGGGCAGTTATAACTCGTTCTACTATTCCGAGGAACTGACCTCGACCTTTGAGCGCCGCAAGAATATCCGCGTGCGTGACCGTGCGACACTGTTCAACCTGGCTATGGGCCTTAACGGCTACACGGTGTGTTCGGGCGTGATCAGCCATGAGCTCAACGGCCCCGGCATCATCTCGATTCCGCTCGATGTGGACGAGTACATGGAGATCGGCATCATTACGCGCAAGAACACGACGCTCACGCGCTACGGACAGGCCTATATCGACGCGATCCGCCAGCATATCTAGTCTTTTGAGCGGTGTCGGGCTTGGGCTTGGCGCCGCTCAATTTGCCGCCGACGGTCCAGGATAGGGCCTGATTTCGAGCCACATGTCCCATTAACCGGCGCCCTCTCGCACTACCATCAAAGTGAGCCGCTATGCGAGGGGAGGTCGCCGTGGATCGGATATATACCGATAGCTGGCGTTTCCCCATGCCACTTATGTGCACGGCATTTGAGCCCGGGACGCTCGACAGAACCCTCGACGTGATGCTCAAAGATGACTATGGCGTTATCGCGCGTGCCGAGGCGCACTACTATCGCGGTTGCCCCGATGAGGCACGACGCCTGGCGGAGCCGTACTTGCTGTCGGACGACCATTCGCTTCGTCTTTCGGCATGCCTGTTGTGCGCCTATGCAAATCTGTCACTGAATCGCGCATTGGCGGCGCGTCGCTGTCTTGCGTACCTCGAGGAGACGGGGAAGGGCCAAGGGGCGGCAAAGGATTCACGCGCTCAGGCCTCGTATATGCTGCTCGCGGCCAGCGCGTGCGTGCTGCTGCATTTTCCCTCGCCGGTGTCACGCAGCGAATTTGATTCGTATGCATCGCTGCTGCCCGAGGGGCTGCGCCTGTTTGCAACCTACGCGCTGGCACACCGTGCCTATCTTGATGGCGATTACGGGCGCTGCGTGGGGATGGCGGAGAATGCCCTGTCGATGAAGCAGGAAAGCTATCCCATCCCTGAGGTCTTCTTGCATCTGATCGCTGCCGTTGGGTGGATCAACCAGCGTGAGGCTGACCGTGCGAACATTCACTTTATGCGTGCGTGGCAGATTGCGCAGCCCGATGGCTTGATCGAGATCGTCGGCGAGCATCACGGGCTTTTGCAGGGCGTTTTGGAATCATGTCTAAAGAAAGATCATCCGCTGGAGTTCGCGGAGATCATTAAAGTTACCGAGCGCTTTAGCCGCGGCTGGCGTCGCGTGCACAATCCGGGTGCGGGCGCCACCGTTGCCGAAAGCCTGACCACGACGGAGTTTGCCATTGCCATGCTGGCCTGTCGCGGCTGGACCAACGATGAGATTGCCGCTCACATGGGTATCTCGCGCGGCACGGTAAAGAATCGCCTGTCGAACACCTACGCCAAGCTTGGCATAACGAGTCGCGCCGCGCTGAAACAGTTTGTATTGCTGTAAGCGACCGGCGAGTGGTTTTGTTTTGAGTGGACAATCGAATCGGATCGTTCAAACGCGGCGCGGCCGCCGGTGGGAGGTCCGGCGGCCGCTTACCATGGGGCGGTGCGCGTTCGTGTTGATCGAGCGTGCGAGGTTTGGAGCTACGAGCGCTTGCGGCTGGTAAAGATGCCGGCGACGACGGCTGCCACGCCTGTGATGGCGGCGGCAACAACGCCCATAACGGAAGCGTCACCCGTGGTTGCGAGCGTGCCCTTGGTGTCGACATGCTTGATGGTCGCGGCGGCGGTCGTTACCTTAGGCTTCGATTCGGGCTTTGCCTGGGGCGTTTCCACCGGAACGATGACGGCGCGCTTGGCGATGGCGTCGCTATCCAGATCCGTGATGACGTCGTTTGCGGTGCCGATGGTCTGGCCGCGCTGATAAGGGGCATCGACGGGATTGGTGTCAACGAAATGCACGTCGCAAATACGTCCACCGTTGGGTGTTTCGATAATGCTGTCGACGATATTGATCGTGCCGGCAATGCTGCCGTCTGCGCTATTCACCACGGCCAGGATGGCAGCGGTGTTGCCTTCTGCCGTCACGCGGCTGCGTGTGATGGAGATGGTCGCAGGCGTGAGGCCATCTTCGGTGAGAGCGAAGATACCATACGTATGAGCGTTCACGTCTGGGTCAACTACGACAATGTCGCCATTGGTGATGGGCGGTAGGGGCTGGTTGCCTCCATCGTAGTTGATGTAGTGGGCAATGGCCTCGACGGTCGAGTCGCTGATAAAGATGCGCCCGCCAGGTCCGCCGGTGTCCCAATTGTGCGTGAAGATTCCTGAGGCGTTTTCGCCCTCGGCATAGGCGTGAACGAATGAGCCATTTTTAATGGTGATGTCGCCCTCGTCGGTGAAGATGGCGGTGGGGCTGTCTTCGCGCGCTGGGTACGCATACGCTCGTACGGTCGCCGCATCAATGGTCAGGCCGTCGAAGGCATATATACCGCTACCGAATCCCTGAGCCGTTAGCGTGCTGTTGGATACCGTGAGGGTTTCTTTGGCGACGATGCCGCAATCCTGCTCGGAACTCGTGTCGACGGTGCCGCCACCGGTTATGGTTATATCGCCGTCGGCAAGGATGCCCTCGGCACGCGTGCCCTTGGCGGTGACGGTTCCGCTCGTATCAATCGAAAGGTCATTTTGGGTATATATGCCGCTGACGTCGCCCGTGGCGTTAACGGTGCCTGTTCCGCTGATCGTCATATCGCCCTCGGAATACAGGGCGTTACCTTCGGCGGTTGCCGTCAGGGTGCCCGTTCCGGAGATGTTGAGCTCGGCGCTCTCGTTGGTGACGTCTTCGACAGAAATGCCGTTGCCGTATTCGTTGGCAACCGTATTGTTGCCCTCGTAGTTCACGTTGAGCTTGCCGCCGGCAGCGATGCCTCCGCCGTTATAACCATTGAGCGTCATATCGTCGGCACCGTCCCAGGCCCACGTGCTGCCGTCACCGGCCGCGGCACCGGCGTTATAGGTGGTGCCGCCGACCTCGACCCACTCAGCTGCAAACGAAACGCTCGGCATGAGCAGCGAGCTCACGGTAAGTGCGCAGGTCAGGCCGCAAACGATACGGCGGGTCACGCGACGCCAGCTGCCACAGGTGAGAACGGTGCGCTGGCGCACGGGGGTCTCGGCGTAATGGAGTCCTGCGGCGCGATCAGTGTAGCGCGTGGGGGTCGTAAACGTGGTCATGGTCGCTCCTATCTCTCGCGTGGCCTTGTGCGGTCACCACTAAGCGTATGGGCGATAGGGCAAAGCTGCTAGTGCCATATGGGCACGAAAATGGCTATTTGCACTGGCGGATATGGGATAGTTTGGCTTGGCGGCCCGTTGGTGTGCATATAGAAGTTTCCTATATCAAACCAATACAAACGTATATTTTACGATAGCCATATGAGCGTTCATACTCTGTCCCAGTAAAGCAATCAATGCAAAGGGAGATATCTATGAGTACTTCGATTCAACCGAACGCGCCGTTTCGCGCCGATATCGTCGGCAGTTTTCTTCGACCGCAGGCCGTAAAGGACGCCCGCGCTGCCTATACGGCAGGCACGCTTGATGCCGAGGGGCTTAAGGCCGTCGAGGACGATGCCATTCGCGATTTGGTGGCAAAGCAAAAGGCCGCCGGCTTGCAGGTCATCACCGATGGCGAGTTCCGCCGCAGTTATTGGCACCTCGACTTTATGTGGGGGCTCAACGGCATTGAGCGCCGTACCTCGCGTACGGGCTATATGTTCCACGACGAGGAGACTACCGCCGACACCGCCGTGGTTACCGGTCCCATTAGCGGCGAGAACCACCCCTTCGTCGAGCACTTCAAATTTGTCAAGGCACTTGAGGGCGAGGGCCATGTTGCACGCCAGACCATCCCGGCGCCTATCCAGACGTTCTCTGAGGTCACGCTCGACCGCTGCGACGGCCAGCAGGAGAGCCTGCGCGCTGTCTATAAGACCGATGAGGAACTTGCCGACGCCATCGCAGCCGCTTATCGCACGGTGATCGCCGACCTGTACGCAGCAGGCTGCCGCAACATCCAGTTTGATGACTGCACCTGGGGCATCTACTGCGACACCGATTTTGTCGCCAAAACCGGCATGAGCCCGGTCGACCTGCAAAAGGTAAGCGAGCTGGGCGTGGCGCTCAACAATGCCGCCATCGCGGACAAGCCCGACGATCTGGTCATCAACACGCATGTGTGCCGCGGCAACTACCACTCCACCTATGCCTTCGAGGGCGGCTATGACCCCATCGCGCCGTACCTGTTCGCAAACGAGGATGTCGATGCATTTTACCTGGAGTTCGATACGCCGCGCGCCGGCGGTTTTGAGCCGCTCAAGTACGTTGCCCCGGGCAAGAAGGTCGTGCTGGGCTTGGTAACCACCAAGGCGGCAGAGCTCGAGAACGAGGATGTTATCGTCGAGCGCATCCGTGAAGCCGCAAAGTACGTGCCGCTCGAGAACCTGTATCTGTCGCCTCAGTGCGGCTTTGCCAGCTGCGAGATTGGCAACAAGCTGACCGAGGATGAGCAATGGGCAAAGATCGCGCTGGTCAAGCGCATTGCCCAGCGCGTTTGGAAATAGCGCTAGTGTTTGCAGGTGGCGGCGCGTGCGAGGCATAGTGTATCGCGTACAATGGTTCGGATCGTATCGTTCGGGCAGGTTATCCGATATGCCTGATCGCCCTTCCATTCGAAAGGACATCCATGTCCCAGTCCTCGACGCCCGCCGTCAGCGATGCCATCTACGACGCATCGTCGCTCGACCGCCCGCGCATGTTCCTGCTCGGCCTACAGCACCTGTTTGCCATGTTTGGCGCCACCGTGCTGGTGCCCGTGCTCACCGGCCTCTCGGTATCGGCAACGCTTTTGTTTGCCGGCTTGGGCACGCTGCTGTTCCACTTCCTGTCGCGCGGTAAGGTGCCGGCATTTTTGGGCTCATCGTTTGCCTTTATTGCCGGTTATGCCGCAATCGCGCCCAACGGCGAGACCGAGCTTTTGCCCTACGCCTGCCTGGGCGTAGCTTGTGCCGGTCTGCTCTATCCGGTGCTGGCGGCGCTCTTCCGCGCGTTTGGCGCCAAGCGTGTCATGCGTTTCTTTCCGCCGGCGGTGACTGGCCCCATCGTCATTTCCATCGGCTTGATCCTGGCAAGTTCCGCTATTGCTAACTGCCAGACCAACTGGCTTGTGGCTGTCATTGGCGTTGCCGTTATCGTCATCTGCAACATCTGGGGCCGTGGCATGGTCAAGATCGTGCCGATTTTGCTGGGCGTTGTGGTGAGCTATGCCGTTGCGGCTGCGCTCGGCGAGGTTGATTTCTCGGGCGTTGCCGCCGCTCCGTGGGTCGGTCTGCCCATCGTGTGGGACAACACCGTGTTTGCACTCTTTGGGCCGCAGTTCGATAGCGGTCTTGCCACGACGGCCATCATCACCATCATGCCGCTGGCCTTCGCGACCATGATCGAGCATATCGGCGATATCTCTGCTATCGGTTCGACTTGCGAGCGCAACTACATTGCCGATCCCGGTCTGCATCGCACGCTGCTCGGCGACGGCCTTGCCACGATTCTGGCTTCGCTCTTTGGCGCTCCGGCCAACACTACGTATGGTGAGAACACCGGCGTGCTCGCCCTGACGCGCGTGTTCGACCCGCGCGTAATTCGAATTGCCGCGTGTTGCGCCATCGTGCTTTCGTTCTGCCCCAAGTTCGCGGCTGTCATTGCGGCCATGCCGGCGTGTGTGATCGGCGGTGTGTCGCTCGTGCTCTACGGCATGATCAGCGCTGTGGGCGTCCGCAACCTCATCGAGAACCAGGTCGATTTCCAGAACAACCGCAACGTGCTGGTTGCCGCGCTGGTGCTCGTGCTTTCGCTCGGCATCGCGTACAGCACCGCCGGCGCCATCGTGTTGGAGCTGGGCGGCGTGACCATTTCGCTGTCCGGCATTGCCGTGGGCTCACTGGTGGGCATTGTGCTCAACGCCATCCTGCCGGGTAACGACTTTGAGTTTGATGTCTCCGAGCTTGAGGAGGCTGCTGAGTAGCAGCTGCGTTCAGCTAAAACAAGATATGGTGCCCATGCGTATATGCGTGTGGGCACCATTTTTAATGTGTCAGTATCCAGTGGATGCCGCGGGCCATGCGTAAGTCGGTTTGGGCAAAGTGATTGCCGGGGTTGAGCTCCAGCGTTGTTGGAATGCCGCGCTCGACGAGCAACGCTTCCATCGCGCGTGTGTCGTCGAGTACATGCCGCATCATGCGGTTGGGCGTCTTGGTTTCCTTTTTGCCGAGTGACAGGTAGACGGCTTGCGGGCTGCCGGCAAAAGGGGCCGTGCTGGCACGGTCGACAAAGTCGGGAAACCATAGCGACCCCGATGCGCTCGCGGCGCGGTCAAAGGCGTCGGTTTGCCAGAGGGACCAGAGTGCGAAGAGGCCCGCGAGCGAGTAACCGGCAATGCCGCGCCAGGTGGGCGGCTGAGGAAGCGACGACTCGACCTGGGGGATTATCTGATTCAGCAGCTCATCAAGAAAATCGGCAGCTTGGCCGCCGAAAGGCTCGGCATCGCGTACGGTTCCGTCGCATGCCCAGGGGCTCAGCTCGCGATTCCAATCGAGCCCGCCAATGGTGACGAGGGCGAATGGCGGACAGTCGAGCTCTCGGCAACACTTATAAACCTCGCTGCCGTCGCCCACGACCACAGGAAGGTAGATGACAGGCGCGCTTTCCGTATGATTCGAATAAACGGTTATCTGCTTTTGATGCGCTTCCATGACGGGCTTCTCTCAGTGTTGTGATATCGGCAGCCCCAATTGTCGCACGCCAGCGTATGCCGGTTGGGCTAGACCAAAGACAATCTCGTGCATCCCCTGCGGACGCATATGGAAAACGCCACCGCCGGAGGGGAGCTCGGCGATGGCGTCGTTAAACGGTGCTCGGGCTAGGCGCTTTCATGGGTGCCGTCCCGTGCATCAAAGGTGTCTATGAGCGCTTGCGGCTCACCACGGCGCCTGCGGCGATGGCGGCTGTTCCCGCAAGGGCGGCTGCCGCGATGGCCGCACCCGAGGTGTCGCCGGTTGCCGCGAGCACGCCGGTAGTCTTGGCTTTCGTGGTTGAAGCCGCAACGGCCTTGGTCGGCTTTGAGCCCTCAGGCTTGGGGTTCTGCTTGGACTCCGCGGGCTTGCTTTCTGCGGGCTTGGTCTCGTCGGGCTTGGGGTCTTCCGGCTTGGCTACCTCGGGAGGTGCGATGGTCGTACTTTTGGCGACTGCTTTGATATAGAGGGAGTCGACCGTGGCGTCGCCCGTGCCGATGGCTTGGCCTGCCTCGTAGATGCCGTCACGGAGCTTGCGATAGTCAATGACCTTGCCGCCTTCGGGCGTCTGGATGGCGGCGTTCTCAATCTTGATGGTGCCGATTGTCTTGCCGTCAGCGCTCATGGCACGGGCAAAGATCGCCGCTGTATCTCCTTCGGCCGTTACCTTGCTGCGGATGATCGAGATGACTGCGGGTGTGACGCCCTCGCTGGTCTGGGCGATGATGCCGATGTTCTCGCCTTGGGGTTCGCGCCTCGTCTCGCCATCTTGGTTTTCGCTGTAGGGGATGGGGCCGTCGCCGTTCTCGACATAGCGGGCTATGGCCTTGACAACGGAGTCGCTGATGTAGATGTGGCCGCCCTTCTCGTTGGGTCGATCGTTTCTGGTGGAGAATGCAGCCGAAACCTCGCCTTCCGCAAACGCGTCCACGGTGGAGCCGTTCTTGATGTCGATGTCGCCCCCGTCAGTGATGAGGGCGATGGCCTGGCCGCCGTTCGCGCTGGTACGGACCGTCACGGTCGCGTGATCGAGCGTAACGCCCTTGTGGGCATAGACGCCATATTCAACACCGCTTGCGTCAAGGGAGGCGTTCGTGACCGCGAGACTGCCCTCAGTGTCGACGGCAAGATATCCCTCGGCGTTTGCCTTGACCTGGCTGCCGTCCGAGATGTTGATATTGCCGCCGCTCCAAAGGGCCTCACCATCGGCTGAGCTTGCCTCGACCGTCCCGCCACCCTTGATGGTGAGGTTCTTGTCGGCTCCAATACCCTTGTCCTTGGTAGCCCTGGCGGTGACGGCTCCTCTGTCGTCAATCGTGATATTGCCGTTTGCCCTGATGCCATCCGATGCACCCGTGGCGTTGACGTTGCCCGAACCTTTGATAGCGAGATCACCTCCGGCATTGATGGCATCAAACCCAGTGCTCGTGGCGTTGACGGATCCGGCTCCGTCGATGTTGATATTACCCGTGGAGAGGATAGCGTCCTCAGTAGATGTCACGCTGAGCGTGCCGCCCTCGTCGCCTTGGATATTGAGCTCGGCATTCTCGTTAGTGCCATGAGAAACTTTGATGCTTTCGATCCATTCGGCAGTGACGATGTTGGTTCCCGAGTAATTCACGTTGAGCTTGCCTGCGGCCTGGATCTCGCCGCCGTTATAGTTGTTGAGCTTCAAGTCGTCGGCGCCGTCCCACGACCAGGTACCGGCCTCGTCGCTCGCCGCGGTGTTGTACTTGTTGCCGCCGACCTTGACCCATTCCGCTGCGAGCGAGACGCTCGGCATGAGCAGCGAGCTCACCGTGAGCGCGCACACGGCGCCCGCGACGATGCGGCGCGTCACGCGGCGCCAGCTGCCGTGCGCGAGTCCTATGCGACGGCGAACGTCGGGTTCGGCAACATGGGTTCCGGCGGTAGTGTCATTGCGTTTGGGGGTCGTGAACAAGGCTGCCATGGTTGCTCCCGTTCTCATAGGGCCTATACGACTAGATTCAGCGTATCTGCTGGATGTTGCCGGCGGTAGTGCCGTTTGGAGGGCAAAATGGCCAAAATGGGGGAGAAATAGGCCGCACGCCGGCGCAGGGACCGGCGCTAAAAGAAAAGCGCGGGGCCGCATGGCGACTCCGCGCTTTATTGTTCAGCTTTTGCAGCCTTGCCCTTACGCTACGAAGAAGTAGACGAGGAAGGCAAGGGCCGCGATCCACTCGTCCCGTGCGAAAAAGTGTTTACGAGCGCTTGCGGCTCACCACGGCGCCCGCGGCGATGGCGGCTGTTCCTGCAAGGGCGGCTGCCACGATGGCTGCGTTCGAGGCGTCGCCGGTTGCCGCGAGCTTGCCGGTGGTCTTGGCTCCCGTGGCTGCAACTGCAACGGTCTTGGTTGTCTTCGTGCCCTCGGACTTGGAACCCTCGGGCTTGGTCTCGCCGGGCTTTTCCTCGGGTTTGATCTCCTCGGGAGGCACGATGACCGTGCTCTTGGCGACAGCGGCGTCATAGGGGGAGTCGATCGTGGCGTCGCCCGTGCCGATGGTTTGCCCTGCCTCATAGATAATGCTGCGGCTGTACTCTTGCTCGTAGCGATAGTCAATGACCTTGCCGCCTGCGGGCCTCTGAATGGGAGCGCCCTCGATCTCGATGGTGCCGATCGCCTTGCCGTCCTCGCTCATGGCAAGGGCGAAGATTGCTGCCGTGTCTCCCTCGGCCGTGACCTTGCTGCGGATAATCGAGATGGTCGCGGGCGTGATGCCCTCGCTGGTCTGCGCGAAGATGCCGATGTTCAGGCCCTCGGACTCAGGGATGATTTCGTCGTTCTGGTCTCCGCTGTAGTGATCGGGGCCGCCGCCACCGGTCTCGATATAGCGGGCTATAGCCTTGACAGCGGAGTCGCTGATGTAGATGTGGCCGCCTGACTCGCCAGGGTTGTAGTTTCTGCTGGCGATAGCAGCCGAGAACCCGCCTTCCGCGAGCGCGTCCACGATGGAACCATTCTTGATGACGATGTCGTCCTCGTCAGTGATGAGAGCGATAGTTTGCCAACCGCCGCCCGTGCTTGCACGGACCGTCACGGTCGCGTGGTCGAGCGTGATGCCCTTGCGGCCATAGACGCCATACTCAACACCGCTTGCGTTAAGGGATGCGTTGGTGACCGTGAGACTGCCCTCAGCGTCGACGGCAAGGTCTTCCTGGGAGCTCGCCTCGACCTGACTGCCGCCCGAAATCTCGATGTTGCCATCGGTATAAATCGCCACGTCCTCGATAGAGCTTGCTTCTACCTTGCCACCGCCTTTGATGATCAGGTCACTGCCTGCGGAGATGCCGTAACTTTCGTTTCCTTTAGCGATCACTGTGCCAGAGGAATCGATGGTGGTCTTGCCCTTGGATTGGATGCCTTCGGTGCCGCCCGTTGCATTCACGGTGCCCGAGCCCGTGATAGAGAGATCGCCCTTTGCCTCAATTCCGTCGGCATTAGTGCTTGTGGTGTTCACAGTGCCTGGGCCAGAAATGGAGAGGTCGCCTGTGGATTTAATTGCATCGGTCTCGGCTGTCACATTGAGCTCATCCGTGCTATTCGAGCTCGTTATGTTCAACTCTGCTTTCTGGCTAGTGCCATCCTGCGCTTTGATGGCGGCTCCGGTGTAATCGGGCTCGGTTTTCACGGTGTTCTTGCCCTCGTAGGCAATGTTGAGCTTGCCAGCGGCCTCGATCACGCCGCCGTTATAGCCGTTGAGCTTCATGTCGTCGGCGCCGTCCCAGCTCCAGGTGCCGGCGGCGTCTCCCGCGGGCCCCGCGGCCGCTTCGTGGCGGACGCCGCCGACGTCCACCCACTCGGCCGCGAGCGAGACGCTCGGCATGAGCAGCGAGCTCACCGTGAGCGCGCAGGCCAGGCCGCAGACGATGCGGCGCGTCACGCGGCGCCAGCTGCCGTGTGCGAGCAGCGTGCGACGGCACACGTCGGGCTCGACAAAATGGGCTCCAGAGGTTTTGTCATTGCGCTTGGGGGTCGTGAACAAGGCGGCCATGGTTACTCCCATCCTCATAGGGCCTATGCGATTACGCCCAGCATATCTGCAGGATGTAGCCGGCGGTAGTGCCGTTTGGAGGGCAAAATGTCCAAAACTCGGGAAGCAATATATCGCGCGTCCGTGCGTTGCCTGGACTTAAAAGAAAAGCGCGGAGCCGCTCGATGCGACTCCGCGCTTTGGTGTTCTGCTTTGGCAGCTTTGCCGCTACGCTACAAAGAAGTAGACGAGGAAGGCGAGGGCTGCGATCCACATGAGCGGCTTGATCTCGGAAGCCTCGCCCTTAAAGAGCGCGACGACTACGTAGGCGATAAAGCCCAGACCGATGCCGGCAGAGATGGAGTAGGTGAAGGGCACGCCGGCGACAATCATGAACGCCGGGAAACCCTGCGACACGTCGGACCAGTCAATCTCGGAGGCCTCGCTCATCATGAGGTAGCCGACGTAGACCAGAGCACCGCAGGTGGCGGCACTGGAAACGATGGTGACGATGGGGGAGAAGAACGCGGCGAGAATGAACAGCACGCCGGTGGTGACGGAGGTGAGGCCCGTGCGGCCACCGTCGGCAGCGCCAGAGGTGGACTCGACGAAGGTGGTGATGGAGGAGACGCCCATAAAGCCACCGGCAGCAGCGGCCACGGAGTCGACGACCAGGATGGGGCGGATGTCCTCGACATTGCCGTCCTCGGTCAAGAACTCGCCCTGCTTGGCGACGGCCATCGCGGTTCCCATGGTGTCGAAGAAGTCACTCATGAGCAGCGAGAAGGCAACGACGAGCAGCATCGGGTCGGTCAGAACCTTCACGATGGCCATGTTGCCATCGGCGGTGCTGGCAAACGGGGCGCCAAAGGTCGAGAAGTCGAGCGGTGCGATGAGGCCCTCGGGGGCGTGGGTGACGCCCAGCGGGATACCGGCGATAACGGCGACGATGATGCCGATGAGCAGCGAGCCCGGCACGTTGCGGGAAGCCAGGGCAACCGTCACGACGATGGAGATGATGCCGACGATAAAGGTGGGGGAGGCGATGTCGCCCAGGCCGACGAGCGTACCGGCGCCAGCGGTGATGATGCCGGCGTCGCACAGGCCGATCATGGCGATGAACAGGCCCAAGCCAACCGAGATGGCGTGGCGCAGGACCACGGGGATGGCGTCCATAATGGCCTCGCGCAGGCCGCACAGGACGAGCAGCAAGATGACGATACCCTCGAGGAAGATAACGCTCATGGCCACGTGCCAGTCACCGCCGCACATGGTGGTGGCGATGCCCGCGATCATGGCGTTGATGCCCAGGCCCGAAGCGCAGGCGAGCGGGCGGTTGGCGAAGATGCCCATGCAGATGGTCATGATGCCGGCGCCCAGGCAAGTGGCGCAGGCGAGCGCTCCCGCATCGATGCCGGCGCCCGAGAGCACCGCGGGGTTGACGGCAATGATGTAGGCCATTGCCAGGAACGTTGTCAGTCCAGCGCGAAGTTCGGTCCCGATTGTGGACTTGCGCTCGCTGACGTGAAATAGTTCGTCCATGCATACCCTTTCCTTGTTCGGCCCCGAGTTTAGGCCGATTGACACGAACTCACTCACTATATCGCCTTTGCAACCTTGCTGTTCCTCACATGTTGATGTTCGGCGCTTTGTAGCGGACGGGCGGTATTTTCCGTATGAAAATGTGTGGGTACCGTATACTTAAGCAGTTACAACGACCCCTATGGAGGAACGTATGATTAAAGAGCTCTGCCACGACGAGGCTATTCTGTCCCAGCGTTGCGAGGTCGCGACCGTCGAGGACGAGTCGGTGGCACAGGACCTGATCGATACCATCAAGTCGCTCGACGATGCCGGCTGCCTTGCCGCCAACCAGATCGGCATCACCAAGAAGGTCTGCGTCTACCTGGACGATGCCGGCGAGCCCCATGTGCTCTACAACCCCCGTCTGGTGTTTGGCCTGGGCGCCAGCAAGATGGAGGAGAGCTGCCTGACGCACGAGGAGGTCACCAAGTCCACGCGCTATATCAAGTGCAAGGTCGCTTATGACGTGATCGTCGACGGCAAGATGCGCGAGCGCAAGCAGGACTTTGTGGGCTTCGAGGCACAAATGATCCAACACATGATTGACCACTGTCTTGGAAAGTTGGTTTAAAGCGCCGATGCACCGCACCTTGGCGTTCAATCGTCGCTTACGTACTATTAGTACGCTGCGCTCCTCTTTCACGTCAATCTGCGGCACCTCGACACTTTAAACCGACCTGTTCGGTTATTTCTGGTCGAGCGATCCGGTCGGGGATCAAACCGGTGCCTTTTGGCCCGGACATGACATTGTTGTCATGTCCGGGCTTTGTTGTTTAGCGCCTCTTTGTTTGGTGACAATGACCTTAGCAAGAACGTAAAGCTAGGAGGCGTTATGTGTACGAGTATTCGATTTACCGATAATTCTGGCCACATGTATCTGGGCCGCAATCTCGACTGGAGCTTTGACTACGGCCAACAGGTTCGCGTGATGCCGCGCGGGTTTCACATTCCGTATTCGTTTATCGACGACGCGACAGCGGCACACGCGGTGATCGGTATGTGCATCGATTACAAGAACTACCCTATGTTCTTCGATTGCGGCAACGATGCGGGCCTCGCCGTGGCGGGTCTCAATTTCCCGGGTTATGCCGAGTATGCCGAGGGGCCGGTTGATAGAAAGACCAATATCGCGGCCTATGAGTTCCCCCTGTGGGTGGCAGCGACGTTCTCGACGGTCGATGAGGTCGAGGCCGCGCTGCGCGACACGGTGATTGTCGCCAAATCTGCCGGAGAGGGGCTGGGCGTGTCGCTGCTCCATTGGATTATCGGCGACAGCCAGCGCAGCATCGTGGTCGAGATGATGGCTGACGGCCTGCATGTATACGACGATCCGGTCGACACCCTTGCCAATCAGCCCACCTTCCCGTGGCACATGGAAAACCTCCGCACCTATATCACCGCCACAAGCGATTTTCCGCAGACGGCGACATGGCGTGGCGCCGAGCTCAAGCCCTATGGCGCGGGTGCCGGCATGCGCGGCATTCCGGGCGATTGCTATTCGCCGAGCCGTTTTGTAAAGGCGGCGTACCTCAATGCCAATTACCCGCAAAAGGAGAGCGAGACCGAAAACGTCGTCCGCATGTTCCGCTCGCTCGAGGGCGTGGTGATGATCGAAGGGGCGTCCAGGATGGGCGATGGCAAGTTCGAGAAGACTATCTATACCGGATGCTTTAGCGCGCGCACGGGCAATTATTACTACGCGATGTATGGGGATCCGTCGATTCGCTACGTGAGCCTGATGGATGCCGAGGGCGCGAGCCCCGATAGGCTCGTGGTTCCCGAGCCGCGTCGTTCGTAGCCGTTAGCTTTACTGCAATGCAAAGCGGCCCTGCATCACCGTGAGGTGCAGGGCCGCTGTCGTTGATTTGTGACGTCGCTAGAAGTTGGCGTCGTTGAGCTGTTCGATCTCGAGACCGTCGAGCTGTTGCTGTTCGGGCGTATCGGCGACGCTCTCGAGCAACTCGGTGGGATCGATGTTCATGTCCCTACCGGCCTCGTTGCCGTTGACCAAGTCGTCCGAGAAGATGTCGACTTCCATTTCCTCGGCCTCTTCAATCTGAACCTCGAGCGGCACCTGGGTGCGCACGAGCTTAACGACCGGGCGCATGCGGGCAAACAGCGGCACGTACTCGATGATGATGGCCGAGTTCTCAAGACCGTACCAGCGTGCCGGGCTTCCGCAGGCGCGGCGGACGGCGTACTTGATGGCCATCACGCGGTGGTCATTGCGGTTGATGTCCGTTTCGGGGGCAAGCATCTTGCGCAGCATGCAAAAACGGAAGTCGCCCACGTTGCCGCGTGTCTCGTAGATAGAGTAGGTGTGATGCTGCGGCGGCAACTCACCCGATGCCATCAGGTCGCCGACGATCTGGCGCAGGTAGGCGTTGATGCGCTGGTTGACCTTAAAGCCCAGGTCCAAGCGCACGCGGAACAGGAAGTCTGTGCCAAAGGTCTCAACGGAATACTCATGCGTATAGGGCTCGTCGGTAACGTGCACGTTGATGAACCAATATGCCTTGGCGCGCTTGGGGTGCTTGTCCAGGATGGAATAAAGCACGTCGCGGTCGAGCGTGAGCGGGTCGGGGCTGTTGGTGAGAAATACCAGATTGTCGGCGAGCACGGGATAGGTCTCGTCGTTGCGCAGGCGGTTGAGCTGATCGATGTACTTGGAGACGGGCAGCAGGATCGTTTGCGTGCGCTCGATGGCGGTGCCGCGGCGCCACACATACATAAGGCCGAACAGCAGCGCGGCCAGGAAGATCATGACGTAGCCGCCGTCAAAGAACATAGTGAGGCACGAGGCGAAGAAGCACAGCTCAATGGCACCAAAGAGCAGGGCGAAGACGCAGGCACCCAGCTTGTGCTTGAGGATGCCGGCGATATAGCTCGTCAGCAGTGTGGTGGTCATGAGCATGGTCACGGTGATGGCGAGGCCATAGGCGCTTTCCATGCGCTCAGAGTTTTGGAATAGCAGCACGATGAAGATGCAGCCGACCCACATGATGTTGTTGACGAGCGGAATATAGAGCTGGCCCTTGGTGTCGCTGGGGTAGTGGATGCGCAGGTGCGGCATAAGGTTGAGGCGCGTTGCCTCGGATACCAGCGAGAACGAGCCGGTGATGAGCGCCTGCGAGGCGATGATGGCCGCCACGGCCGAAAGCACGATGGCAAAGGGGCGCAGGGGCTCGGGGAGCATCATATAGAACGGGTTGACGATATCCATTGCGAGCATCTGGGGGTTGGAGTTATTGGCGAGCAGCCAAGCGCCTTGACCCAGATAGTTGAGGATGAGGGCCGCTTTAACAAACGGCCAGGATGCATAGATGTTTGCCTTGCCCACGTGGCCCATGTCCGAGTAGAGCGCCTCGGCACCGGTTGTCGACAGAAAGACAAAGCCGAGCACCATGATGCCCGAGTGGTTGATGGGCGAGAACAGGAACATGATGCCGCGGATGGGGTTGAGCGCGCGCAGGATGGACGGGTTGCCGAGCATGTTGAACAGACCGGCGCCTGCCAGGAACAGGAACCACAGCGTCATGAGCGGGCCGAACAGCTTACCGATTGACGAGGTGCCGGCGCGCTGCATGGCAAACAGGCCGCAGATAATGATGATGGTAATAATGATGACGTTAGTTTGCCCGTCACCCAACAGCGCGTGGCCCCACTCGATGGTGCGCAGACCCTCGATGGCCGTGGTAACCGTGACGGCGGGGGTGAGGATGCCGTCGGCGAGCAGCGCCGCACCGCCGATCATGGCGGGGAGAATCAGCCACGGTGCCACCTTGCGTACCAGGCTAAACAGGGCGAAGATGCCGCCTTCGTTGTGGTTGTCGGCCTTCATGGCGATTACCACGTACTTGACCGTGGTCACGAGCGTCATGGTCCAGATGACGAGCGAAAGCGCGCCCAGGATCATGTCCTCGCTGACGGTACCGATGCCGCCGTTGTTGGCGACGATTGATTTCATGGTGTACATGGGGCTCGTGCCGATGTCGCCATAGACGACGCCGAGCGTTACGAGCAGCATGCCAGCGGAGAGGGGGATGGCTCCGTGCCCGCCTTGACCACGCTGGTCTTGGGGGCTTGCCTCCAGTTTGTTGTGTGCCACGTGGACTCCCTTAGACATCCGGTTATCTGTCTAGGACAGATAATCTTTATGCCGTCTTTATACATACAAGAGCAGTTTGGCACATCAGGTTATTTTAGACAATAATCCCCAGCTGGGGATTATTTATGTACGTAGGTAGCATTTCAAAACAGGGGCTTTTAAGCACGTGCTGTCTGGGCTATGCCAGCCTTGGCGCTTGCGCGTTTGCCGGCGAGTTCGCAAAAAATCGCGCCGCCGATGATAAGCGCGGCACCCATCAGGCGGACCGGTGTTATGGCTTCGCCCAAAAGGACGGCCGAGAACACGACGGCCGAAAGCGGCTCGAGGTAGCCGACGGCCGCGACGGTCTGGACGGGCAGCTTGGCGACGGCACTAAAGTAGAGCAGGCAACCGATGCCGGTGTTGACGACGCCGAGCATGACGACGGCGCGCCAATCAATACTGGCGGCGACGCCGGCGGACAGGAATGAGGGAGCGCCCTGCGTGATGAGCGTGAGGACCAGCGCGGTCACAAAGGCGGCGCTCACCTGGAGCGTGGAGTTCTCGAGGCCTTCGATGTGCGGCGCACCCTTGCTAGCGATGACCATCAGCGCATAGCAAAATGCCGAGGCGATACTGCAGACGATACCCGCAATGGGCATATTGCCGCCTAGACCTTGTGCTGCAATGAGAAAAGCACCGCAAGCAACGGCGATAAACCCGGCGATTTTGCCGCCGGTCAGCTTTTCGCCAAAGATGAGCGGGGAGAGCGCCATGACAATGATAGGGCCGCAGTAGTACAGCAGCGAGGATATACCGACGCCGATCGTCTGGTAGGCGCGGAACAGAAAAATCCAGCTGGCGCCCAGTGCGGCTCCCGAGAGGAGGAGGGCTGCGGCTTCGCGGGGGCGAGATGGCGCCTGCAACTTATGGCGTTGGGTGATGGCGAGGACGGTGACAAGCGAGAGTGCGCCCAAAAACGTGCGTAGTAGCACGATATCGGAGCTCGGCAGCGCGATGGCAGCGGCGATGATGCCGTTGGAGCCAAACAATAGCAATGCTGCTAAGTACGTAAACAGTCCGTTGTTCATGCGCTGACATCCCTTCTATATCCGAGCATGTTCACTATGGGTGAACTGGCTTTAGAAGAAAAGCGAATATAATGCATGGATAACATGACAAAAACTCATGCAAAGGTGGAGAGGTGCCGTGGAAACGAATATTCAAAAGATGCAGGTGCTGCTCGAGACCGTGCGCGCCGGCAGTTTTACGCGCGCCGCCGAGCGGCTGAGCTATTCGCAGTCGGGCGTGAGCCGTATGGTGGCCGATCTTGAGGCAGACTGGGGCTTTAAAGTGCTCGATAGAAGCCGCGAGGGCGTAGTACTTTCTGCCGATGGGCGGCAAGTCATGCCGGCGGTCGAGGCGCTCTGCGAGGAATTTGTTCGTTTGCAGCGACGGGTGGATGAGATGCGTGGGCTCATGCGCGGCAAAATCTGCATCGGTACGTTTTCGAGTGTGGCGACCCACGTGCTGCCGCCGGTGATTGCGCGCTTTCGCGCCGATCACCCGGACGTCGATTATGAGTTGCTGATGGGCGATTACTCAGAGATTGAACAATGGGTGGCTGAGGGTCGTTGTGACCTGGGCTTTATCCCACGTGAGCCCCGAGAAAACGGCATGGCATCGCGGTCTTTGGTGCGCGACGAGTTGATGGCGGTAGTGCCGGCAGGCTCTTTGCTTGCCACGGCGGAGGCCGTCTCTCTTTCCGATTTGGCTAACGAGCAGTTTATTCTGCTAGAACGCGGCACCGATGACGAGATTACGCCGCTGTTCCGTCGGGCGGGGCTGACAGTGCGCTCAAAACTGTCGACTTGGGATGACTATGCGATTATGGCCATGGTCGAGGACGGCCTGGGCGTGAGCATTCTTCCCGCGCTCATCTTGCGCCGCTGCCAGTTCGATGTTGCCGTGCGCCCGCTCGAGGGACATCCTCATCGGCAGATCAACGCCATATATCGAACGGCCGACGTTTCGCTTGCCGCTGCTCGATTCCTTGAATACCTCTAAACGCGTGCATGTCATTGTCCGCTTTGGGCAAATCTCGGAGTTCGGTACGTTTTCTTATGAAATTGAACTTTCGAATGAGGTACGGCGCTATACTGCTTGCTAAATTGAACTCAGGTTCAATTCGTGTTCTATAAATTGAACTTTGCCAGCAAGGAGGTTCTAGTGGCCCAAGAGACGTTTAGCGATCGCCTGCGGCAGACTATGTCCGATCGCGACGTTCGCCAGTCGGACGTAATCCGCGCATCGGAGATGCTCGGCAAAAAACTCGGCAAGAGTCAGATGAGCCAATATGTGAGTGGCAAGACGATTCCGCGGCGCGATGTGGCAGAGCTGCTCGCCCGCATTTTGGAGGTCGATGTTACCTGGCTGCTTGCCGGTGACGCCGATCAAGGCGAGGCATCATCGCCCCGTAACGTTTCCAAGCCCGAACCCCATCCCTCAGCTCAAATTCCAAGGAGCACCACCATGCGTACTTTTTCTAAATCCACCAAACTCGAGAATGTCCTGTATGACGTGCGCGGTCCCGTCGTCGACGAGGCGGCCCGTATGGAGGACGAAGGCGAGCGCATCCTCAAGCTCAACATCGGCAACCCCGCGCCCTTTGGTTTCCGCACGCCCGATGAGGTCATTAAGGACATGCGCCAGCAGCTGCCCGACTGCGAAGGCTATTCCAACTCGCGTGGCCTGTTCTCCGCGCGCAAGGCGATCATGCAGTACTCGCAGATCAAGGGCCTGCCCAACGTTCAGATGGAGCATATCTACACGGGCAACGGCGTGTCCGAGCTCATTCAGCTTTCGATGAACGCGTTGCTCGACAATGGCGACGAGATTCTGATCCCCAGCCCCGACTATCCGCTCTGGACGGCGTGCGCAACCCTTGCTGGTGGTCATCCCGTACATTATCTGTGTGATGAGCAGGCGGATTGGTATCCCGACCTGGAGGATATGGAGTCCAAGATCACGAGCGCGACCAAAGCCCTCGTCATCATCAACCCCAACAACCCCACGGGGTCCGTCTATCCGCGCGAGGTGCTCGAGGGCATCGTCGAGGTTGCACGTAGGCATCAGCTGATGATCTTTGCCGATGAGATCTACGACCGCCTGTGCATGGACGGCTACGAGCACGTCTCGATTGCCTCGCTCGCCCCCGACCTGCCCTGCGTCACCTTTAGCGGCCTTTCCAAGTCGCACATGATCGCGGGCTATCGTATTGGCTGGATGGTGCTTTCGGGCAACCAACGCTGCATGAGCGACTTCATCATGGGCGTCAACATGCTCTCGAACATGCGCCTGTGCTCCAACGTGCCGGCCCAGTCGATCGTCCAGACGGCGCTCGGCGGCCATCAGTCGGTCAACGACTACATCCGCCCCGGCGGCCGTGTCTACGAGCAGCGCAACTTTGTGTATGAGGCGCTCAACAAGATCGACGGCATCTCGGTGGTTAAGCCGCGCGCGGCGTTCTACATCTTCCCCAAGATGGATGTGAAGAAGTTCAACATCACCGATGACGAGCAGTTTGCCCTCGACCTGCTGCACGAGAAGAAGATTCTAATCACGCGCGGCGGCGGTTTTAACTGGGCCGAGCCCGACCACTTCCGCATCGTGTACCTGCCGCGCATGGAAGTACTCAAGGAGTCGCTCGAAGACCTCGCCGACTTCTTTGATCACTACCGCCAAAGCTAGTGGGATAGAAGCTCCGCACTATGAAAAAGCTCCCTGCAGTTGTTTTGCTGCAGGGAGCTTTCTTGAATCGGTGGAACTAGATCACTATCCCGTTGCAGTGGTCGATTTCGTGTTGGATGATTTCGGCGGTGTAGCCCGAGAAGTTTTTGATGCGGTGGACGAAGTTCTCGTCCAAATACTCAACCTTAATGCGGCGATAGCGGGTACAGGGACGCTCGCCGACGAGCGAAAGGCATCCTTCGCTCGTTTGATAGGCATTGACCTGCTCAAGAATTTGCGGGTTGTACATGAGCAGCGCCCTGTTGCCGTCTTTTACGCAGATGATGCGCTTGCGTACGCCGATCATGTTGGCAGCGAGGCCCACGCACTCGTGCTCATGCTCATGGAACGTATCCAGGAGGTCCTGCCCGGTCGCGGCATCGTCGGGTCCCGCGTCTTCGGAAGGCAGACGCAAAAAGAACTCGGATTTCATGATGGGCTTGATCATGGCGGGCTCCTTAAGGTGGACACGTTTGGTTCAGGCCATGATACCGCGACATGTCGCATTAATGTGTGCACATAGATTCTGCAGCTAGATTAGCGGGCGACACCATAAACTAATGGACGTTTTGCCGAGAGGCATGAATGTTTAAAGCGCAAAGAGTGCGCGACGGGCCCCGCGAATGGGGCGATGATGCCCGAGAGGGCCAAGAAGGAGTCTCATGTCTGAGAACGAAGAGATCATGAACGAGACCGAGAACGAGACCATGGCTGCCGAGGTTGAGGCAGTCGAGACCGTGGAGACCGAAGCTGCCGAGGTTGAGGCTGCTGCCGAGGTTTCCGCCGAGGAGGAGGCCGAGGTTGTCGAGGCCGCCGTTGATTACGATGACGAAGAGCTGATGGACAAGATGCAGAAGGCCGCCCGCCTGCTGCGTAGCCGTCGCTTTGCTATTTCCAAGGAGGAGGAGGCCAAGGCCGAGCGCATGGCGAACATCGAGCGCGCTATCAAGCTTCTTGACCTCAAGCCCAAGATGGAGCAGAAGGAAATGTCCGACCTGCTGGGCATGCGCCTTCGTGAGCTCGATGGCCTGATGGCCGAGGCCGAGGCTGCCGATCTGGTCGGCCGCATCGACGACGCCGAGGGCGATATGCGCAAGATCGTCGTCTTCGCTGCCGAGGATGCCGCCGAGGGCCTGGTCGAGCTTGCCAACAAGAAGGAGAAGCTCCTGCCCGAGCTTTCTTACGAGGAGGCCACCGAGTTGATGGCCGCTCTCGATAAGGTTATCGCTCCGCTCGTCGCCATGGGCCTGGACGAGGATCGCGGTCCTCGCGGCGGCCGTGACGACCGTGGTGGCCGTGGCGGCGACCGTGGCGGTCGCGGCGGCTTTGGCGATCGCGGTGGCCGTGGTGGCGACCGTGGCGGCCGCGGTGGCGATCGCGGTGGCCGTGGCGGCTTTGGTGACCGTGGCGGCGACCGTGGCGGTCGCGGCGGCTTTGGCGGCAACCGTGGTGGCTATGGCGACCGCGGCGGCAACCGTGGCGGCTTTGGCGGCAACCGCGGTAACGACCGTGGCGGTCGCGGTGGCGATCGTGGCGGCCGCAACGGTGGCGGCTTCCGCGGCAACCGTTTTTAGTTGGGTTACGCGGTTTTACCAAACCGCGTAACGGCTCGACGCTGCGCGGGCCGCATTTGGACAATCTGACGTTCAACTTCAAGGGCGCGACCAGAAGGTCAGCGCCCTTTCGTTTCACGTCACCTTGCCTCAAATGCGACCCGCTCGCTGACTTATGCTCAACCTATGGCGTCATCTCGCCCCAAAAGGGCCTCCCTCGCTCTGGCGGGTTTTCGCTGTCGGTACCAAAACATCGGCGTTGCCTTGATTCAAACTTGCCAAAAAGGTAGTCATTGGGGACGTTCTTGTTTGACTAGTCGTTTAAGAACGTCCCCAACGACTACATAGCACGAGAGTAGATAATCTCCCGGTTTGAGCCTGCATTCAAGCTCAAAGTGGGAGATCATCCACTCTCATTCGTTATGTGTCCGAAAATCCACGCTCGTTTCTACTCTTCTTCCTACATTTGTAGGAACAGTTCGTGGAGGCGGGTGTCGTCGTCGAGTTCGGGGTGAAAGGTAACACCGAGCTGGTTGCCTTGGCGCGCGGCGACGATACGGCCGTCGACTTCGGCTAGGGCCTCAGCGTCGCCGCGCACCTTGACGATGCGGGGCGCGCGGATAAACGTCAGCGGCACTTCACCGTCGATGCCGGCTACCTGCCCCTTGGTTCGAAAACTGCCGAGCTGCCTGCCGTAGGCATTGCGCTCAACGAGTACATCCATGGTTGCCAAACGCGGCGTGCCCTTATCGTCATGGGCGGCAAGGTCGTGAGCCAGCAGAATCAAGCCGGCGCAGGTGCCCAGGACGGGCATGCCTTCAGAGATACGGGCACGAAGCTCCTCGAGCATGCCCAACTCATCAAGCAGCTTCCCTTGAACGGTGGACTCGCCGCCGGGAAGTACCAGACGGTCAAAGTTCTGCTTCAAATCAGCCGCCTGCCTCAGCTCAATACAACGTGCGCCCAGCTCGGACAGCCTCGCCTCGTGCTCGGCAAAAGCGCCTTGGACCGCCAGTACGGCGACCGTTTGATCTGCATAATCGCTCATGTGCGATCCTTTCTGCTGGACTAGCGCCCGCGCTCCTCCATGATGATTTCGATCTCGTCGGCGTTGATGCCCACCATGGCCTCGCCCAGGTCTTCTGAAAGCTCGGCGATGAGCTTGGCATCGGTGAAGTTTGCCACGGCCTTGACGATGGCGGCGGCGCGCTTGGCCGGGTCGCCGCTCTTAAAGATGCCCGAGCCCACAAAGACGCCCTCGGCACCCAGCTGCATCATCAACGCGGCGTCGGCAGGGGTTGCCACACCGCCAGCAGCAAAGTTCACGACAGGGAGCTTGCTCGTGGCATGGACCTCGCGCACCAGCTCGACCGGAACCTGCAGTTGCTTGGCTGCCTCAAAGAGCTCGTCGTCGCGCAGGGCAACAACGTCGCGGATCTGCTTTTGGATCTTCCGCATGTGGCGCACGGCCTGGACCACGTCGCCCGTGCCCGGCTCGCCCTTGGTGCGGATCATCGTGGCGCCCTCGGCAACACGGCGCAGCGCCTCGCCCAGGTCACGGGCACCGCAGACAAACGGAACGTCAAACTGGGTCTTGTCGATGTGGTAGACATCGTCGGCGGGGGAGAGAACCTCGGACTCGTCGATGTAGTCGATATCGATGGCCTGCAGGACCTGCGCCTCGACAATGTGACCGATGCGGCACTTGGCCATGACAGGGATGGAGACGGCCTCCTGGATGCCCTTAATCATCTTGGGGTCACTCATGCGCGACACGCCGCCTGCGGCGCGGATGTCGGCCGGGATGCGCTCGAGTGCCATGACGGCGCAGGCGCCCGCCTCCTCGGCGATGCGTGCCTGCTCGGGCGTGGTGACGTCCATGATGACGCCGCCCTTGAGCATCTGCGCGAGTTCGCGATTGAGTTTGACGCGATCGGCCTTGCTGGTCTGTTCTGCCATGGTTGCTCCCTTGGTTGGCATGTGCATTGCTTGACGGAACATCCTATCGGGGAGCTGGGTATGGCAAAATACTCAGTTTTCGAGATAATAATAAGGTCAGCCTAATACCAGATTGAACAGCTCGATAAGGTCAGGTGGCAAACTCATGCTTGACTACAATTTGGAAAAACGCGGCGAAGCATCGCTTTATGAGTATGTTTACCAGCAAATTCGAGATGATATTGTTGCTGGACGTATTGCGGCGGGGGAGCATCTTCCGTCTAAGCGCGCCTTTGCCAGTCATCTGGGAATCAGTGTCATTACCATCGAGAATGCATATAGCCAGTTACTTGCCGAGGGCTATATTTGCTCAATGCCGCGTCGTGGCTACTACGCTTGCAAGCTTCCGGATGCACCGGTTTTGCCTTTGGCTTCGCAGGGCATCGACCGAGATACCGTCTCTGTGGGCCTCAGCGCGCATGATGTCAACGGACAGGTCGAGCTGTTCGATGCACTTTCTCCTTCCGCTTTGGAGGCGGCGCGGCTTTGGCAAAGCGCACTACGGGCGACGCTGGCATCCGAAGATGAGCGCGAAATCTTTTCGCCCGCACCGGCGCAGGGCACCGCTCGGCTGCGACGCGCAATTGCTCACCATCTGCGTGGGACAAGGGGCATGAATGTCGACCCCAACAACATTGTTATCGGTGCAGGCGCCCAGCTGCTCGATACCATGTTGGTTCAGTTGCTTGGAGCCGACAAGGTGTATGCCGTTGAGGACCCGGGCTATTTGCGTCTGACGCGTATCTATCAGGCTATGGGCTGCAAAGTTCGACATATCCCGTTGGATGACGAGGGCGTGGACTTGAGCACTCTGCAGAAAAGCGGGACCGATGTCCTTCACCTGATGCCGTCCCATCAGTATCCGACCGGCCTTGTGACGAGCATTGCGCGTCGCTATGCGCTTCTGAGCTGGGCCGCCGAGCGACCAGGTCGGTATCTCATCGAAGATGACTTTGATTGTGAGTTTCGCCTTGCCGGGAAGCCGATTCCCGCGCTCGCATCGATCGATGCCGCCCAGTCGGTTATCTACACCAACACGTTTTCGAAGAGCCTTTCATCGGCGTTGCGTTTGGCGTATATGGTGTTGCCCGATGAGCTAATGGAGCGGTTTAGGCGCAACCTTGGTTTCTACGCCTCGTCGGTGAGCTCTGTTGACCAGGTCGCTTTGGCGCGTTTGCTGGAATCGGGTGATTACGAGCGACATGTGAACCGCGTGCGCGTTCGTGCTCGCGAGGCGCGTGATGGCCTGACGTCGCTTGTGCGGAAAGCGTTTCCGGCAGGGGAAGTCTCGATCGAGCAGGCAGATGCGGGCCTTTACTGTACCGTGGTTGCGGAGCGTGGAACGGGCGGAAGCACTTTTGCACGGGCCCTCACGCGCTCGAGCATCTCTTTTATCGATATCGGTGACTGTTTTTGGTGTGCCGATGGCGCATCTGTCCCTGAAAACTCAAGTCAAATTCTTGTTCAGTATGACGATTTGAGTCCAAAAGCGCTAAATACCTTGGAATCGCAGCTAATGGGAGCGCTCTGCAATCTAAGTGAGTAGGCTTTTGGAACTTTGGCGACCAGGCAGTTTTGTAACAAGCTATCTACCTGCGGTTTTGAAAAGCAGGATGACCGGGCTGCTCGGGATGTTCAAAAAAGTCTACTCACTTGTCGCGCAAAGCTTCTGCATGAGAAAAAATGGGGTTTTCAACAGAACTTCGTCCAGCTCTCGGCAAGCTTTTGGCCAGTTGGGGAGGGCTGTTGAAAACTTGACAGTCCGTTCGGCACCATTTTTGGCGCGTTCGCGCCAATGCGTGACTGACTGGGTTGAAATTCGTGTTTTCCTGTGCCTATGAAGGATTTACTTTGTGACATATCGGCTTTTAGGTACTGGCGTTTGCCTCCTCAAGTCCGCGCTTTGTGTCCGCCGCTTCCACGACCGGAAGAAGACCGGCAGCGATATGATCTCGCCCGCAACCCGACGGCTGCGGTCGCGCTCGGTTTTCCGTTGTATACATTGGTTCGGACGAGAAACAAACGGACTTGTCCAGCCAGCATTAGGCAGCGGCTGTTTCTTGGTGAGCTTCCCAGGGAATCCGTGCTGGAAACGGAGCATGGGTTTTTGATTACGTCTCCTCTACTGACGGCATTCATCATGTCGCGGCACCTGACGGATCTCCAGCTTCTTTTGGTATTGGCGGAGATGTATGGCTTGTTTGCGGTGTGCGCTCTGCCGGCGGCACTTGAGGCGGAGCTTTCGCGTGCAATTGATTCGGGCGCGATTTCGACAACGTTCGGTTGGGTGCGCTGCCCGTCCGAGGACGGCACCGCCTCAAATTTATGGCGTCGAGACGCTTTGGTTTTGGGCGGAGACCTTGACCGTTTTTGTTCAGATGTTTGCGGGATGCGTTACGGCAATAGATTTATGGCGGTATCGCAACTCGTTCCATTGGGTGCCGCGTCGCCTTTTGAGGTCGAGGCGTATTTGCTACTTGCACTGCCGCGATCCCTGGGAGGCGAAGGTTTTTGCGACATAGAGCTAAATGTTGAAGTGATGCTAGGCACAAGTGCTCGAGCGATTGTGGGAAAGTCCCGTGTATATATCGACCTACTTCTTTCTTCACCGGACGGTAGGCGACAGGTGGCCATTGAATGTCAGGGAAAGGCCTCGCACGGACGCGCAGGGGATGGCTTGCGTGACGCTGACCGCATGACGGCCCTTCAGGCCATGGGCTACGATGTGCTTCTCCTGACACACAGACAGATATCGGATGAGGATAGATTCCGCGCGATCGTTAAGGCCATATGCAGGATGCTCGATGCTGAATATCGTGATAAAAGCTCGGATGAGCAAAGGGCTGAGATATTACTCCGGTCTGAACTATTCATTGACTGGACAAAATTGGGAGTAATCGACGGAAAGATGCCCGTTAGACACAAAATGGCTCGATCGTGGACGGCTGCGAATCTAAGTGAGTAGACTTTTGTCACTTTGGCTACTAGGTCGTTTTGCAACAAGGCATTTACCTGCGGCTTTATAAAGTGATATGGATGGTCTGCTCGGCAAGTTCCAAAAAGTCTACTCACTTAGTTTTTGACGAGAAGCCGATGCCGAAGACGGTCCTATTTCAGGGCGTTAACAAGTTCGTGAGGCACGAAAAAGGCCCGGACCAATACGGTCCGGGCCTCATCGAGCTAGAGGTTATGTCTCAAGCGGTTGGCTTAGCCAAAGTAGCGCTTAAGCAGGCCGGCAAAAGCTTTGCCGTGGCGGGCCTCGTCACGAGCCATCTCGTGCACGGTGTCGTGGATGGCATCGAGGCCAGCGGCCTTGGCGCGCTTAGCAAGATCGGTCTTGCCGGCGGTGGCGCCGTTCTCGGCCTCAACGCGCATCTCGAGGTTCTTCTTGGTAGAGTCGGTCACGACCTCGCCCAGGAGCTCAGCGAACTTGGCGGCGTGCTCGGCCTCCTCGTGGGCAGCCTTCTCCCAGTACAGGCCGATCTCGGGATAGCCCTCGCGATGAGCGACGCGAGCCATGGCCAGGTACATACCGACCTCGGAGCACTCGCCCTCAAAGTTGGCGCGCAGGTCGGCAACGATGTCCTCAGAGACGCCCTCCATCTTGGCGACGCCCACGACGTGCTCGGCAGCCCACTCGAGCTGGCCCTCCTCCTGCTTCAGGAAACGAGAACCGGGAACGCCGCACTGGGGGCACTTGAAGTCCTCGGGCAGCTGATCGCCGTCGAACTCTTCCACATAACCGCAAACGGGGCAAACAAACTTCATGATTCGATCCTTTCGATCGATGGCGATTGTGCGCTCGTCCGGTCCCGTAAGGGCCCTCTCCGGACGTGCGTCTTGACGAGTTCTATTATCCATAAATGCAACCAAATGTGAAGCCTATTAGGAATGATTTTTAATAAAACAATTTTGAGATATGAAGATGTTGATTGATTAACGGTTTGCAAGTCATATACGGACGCCGCTGAGTACAATCGGTCGAGCAAATGTTGATCTATCAACAAATGAAGGAGTTTCCTTTATGCATCTAGCCCGTCGTGCCTGGTGCCGAACATATCAGACGGTTTTTCGCATTGCATTGCCGATCCTGCCCTATACCGAGCCGCGCATTTTAGAGCATGCCGAGGATGTGCCCGCGGTGCTTCAAAAGCGCTCGATCCAGAAGGTCCTTATCGTGACGGATCCCGGCATTGCCCGTCTGGGGCTCACGGCACCGCTTGAGACGGCGCTCGCATCCAGGGGGATTGGCGTTACGGTCTATGCCGAAACGCGTGCAAACCCCACGGTTTCAAACGTGGAAGAAGCGGCGTCCCTGTATCGAGAGAGCGCCTGCCAGGCCATTATCGGCTTTGGCGGTGGCTCGGCCATGGACTGTGCCAAGGGCGTGGGCGCACGCATTGCGCAGCCAAACAAGCTCATCAACAAGATGCGCGGCCTGCTGCGGATTCATCGTCGCCTGCCGCTGCTCATCGCCGTTCCCACTACCGCCGGTACGGGAAGCGAAGTCACGCTTGCGGCGGTAATTACCGATGACGAGACGCACTACAAATACCCCATTAACGACTTTGTGCTCATCCCGCGTTTTGCAGTCCACGACCCCGAGTTTACGTGCGGCTTGCCCGCTTCCATTACGGGGCAGACGGGCATGGACGCCCTGACGCATGCCGTTGAGGCCTTTATCGGGCGAAGCACCACGCCCTATACGCGCAAGATGGCGCGACAGGCGGTGCAGCTTATCCACGACAATTTGCTCGAGGCCTATGAGCATGGTGACGACATGCGCGCTCGTCGCAATATGCTTTCGGCGGCGTATAAGGCGGGCGTTGCGTTTACCCGCTCCTATGTCGGATATGTGCATGCCATCGCGCACAGTCTGGGCGGCCGATACGGAATTCCGCACGGTTTGGCCAACGCGATCATCCTGCCGCACATGCTTCGCGCTTATGGTGACGCCGCCGCCCCCAAGCTTGCCGATCTTGCTCGCATGGCGGGCATTGCGCCGGCTACCGCGCAGGATAGTCTTGCGGCCGAGGCCTTTTTCGATTGGGTCGACCGCATGAACGAGATCCTGGGAATCCCCAAATATGTCTCGGGCATTCGCCGCTCCGACATTCCCGAGATGGCGGCGCATGCCGATGCCGAGGCCAATCCGCTGTACCCCGTTCCGCTTTTGATGGACCGCTTGGAGCTCGAGCGTATGTACGAGGTCGTCGCGGGTGGTATGTTTGAGGACGAGAACTAGGAGGGTGCCATGAACACCGAGGAAATTGCGCGCATCGTCGGCGATCAGCGCACTTACTTTAAAACGCACGCTACGTTTGATGTTGATGCCCGACGTCGCGCGCTCGTGAGTTTACGCGATGCGGTACGGGCGCACGAGGCCGATATTGCCCATGCACTCAAGACCGATTTGGGAAAGTCGCATGACGAGGCATATATGTGCGAGATCGGCACGTCGCTTTCCGAGATTCGTCATCAGATCGCTCACGTGGCTCGATGGAGTCGTCCGCGCCTGCGTCCGTGTGACCTTGCCAACGCCGTGAGCGCGTGCAAAACGCAAGCCGTGCCCTATGGCGTCACGCTCATCATGGCGCCCTGGAACTATCCGTTTTTGCTGACGCTCGAGCCGCTCGCCGGCGCCCTTGCCGCGGGCAATACCGTGGTCATCAAGCCGAGTGCCTATGCTCCGGCATCGAGCGCGGTGCTCAAGCAAATCTGTGAAGAGGCATTTGATCCGCGCCTGGTGACGGTTGTCGAGGGCGGGCGCGCCGAGAACGAAGCGTTGCTCGATGAGTGCTGGGACAAGATCTTCTTTACCGGTAGCGTTCCGGTCGGCAAGCTCGTCATGGAGCGCGCGAGTAAAAACCTCACGCCCGTGACGCTTGAGCTGGGCGGCAAGAGCCCCTGCATCGTGGATGCGACGGCAAACTTGAAGGTTGCGGCGCGGCGTATCGCCTTTGGTAAATGGCTCAACGTGGGGCAGACCTGCGTGGCGCCCGACTACCTGCTGGTCGATGCGCGCGTGCACGACGAGCTGCTGGACCTCATCAGGGAAGAGGCCCGCCGTATGTTTGGCGAGCATCCGCTCGATAACGAGGACTACGGGCATATCGTCAACGCCAAGCATTTTGCGCGCGTGCGCGGGCTGATCGATCCCGATAAGGTCGTGCTGGGAGGCACGGCGCGCGAGTCGTCGCTCAAGATTGAGCCGACGATCCTAGACGGCGTGACCCCCGATGACGCCGTGATGCAGGAGGAGATCTTCGGTCCCATCTTGCCGGTGCTGACGTTTGAGAGCCTAGACGAGGCCGAGACGTTTATTACGGATCGTCCGACGCCGCTGGCCCTGTATATCTTTAGCCAGGACCGTTCGGTTCAGCAACGCTTTGTGCGCTACGTGCCCTTTGGCGGCGGCTGTGTCAACGACACGATCATGCACTTGGCTACGAGCCATATGGGCTTTGGCGGCATGGGCGCGAGCGGTATGGGGCAGTACCATGGACGCGAGAGCTTCGATACGTTTAGCCACAAGAAGAGCATCGTGAACAAGGCAACTTGGCTGGACGTGCCGTTTCGGTATGCGCCCTACGCAAGCTGGAAGCACAAGTTCGTGCGCATGTTTGTGCATTAGAAAAGGGCGCAGGTAATACGAACAAGTGTTCCTATTACCTGCATTTTGCGTTAGACTACTGTTATGGAGCACGGATGGGCCAACTCCCTTTAGAAGGGATTTGGTATGAACGTAAGCGATGTTATTTCGTTATTGGCGTTGTTGATTGCGGCTATCGAACTCGGTCTGTTTATCGGCCGAATGAAATAGCCGCCCCCGCGTAAGCGAAGACGGCCACTTCTCACGATGAAAACGTGTATCGGAGTTGGCAAGACCCGCGGCAACGGGTGCCATCCGTGTTCCTATCTTATCTGCAAGCGTTCTGTCGCGCAAGCGTTGAGGCAAACGATTGAAGGACGCAGACAGGATGTATTTGTGTCCGCACGGGACCGTAGACTTCTCAATAAGGTTACACACCGGTTTATCCGGCTGTTAGAGGAGCTGCTATGTACGAGCCTTCACGTGTTCTTCTGTCATTTCACATTGCAGGATTTCAGTATGCCGATGGCGCCTTGGTCCTGGGCGATCTTAAAGCGGGCGATAAGCTGACGCTGTGTGCCGAGCGCGATAATCCCCATGACCCCGAGGCAGTTGCGATCTACTATGGCAAGACCAAACTTGGCTACGTTCCGGGAAACGAGGTCGGCCCACTGTCCTTGATGATGTATTACGGCCACGAGGACGTATTTGAGGCCCGTGTGCAACAGGTTGCCCCCGAGCGCAGCCCGTGGCATCAGGTGCGCGTTGGGCTCTACGTGGTGGATGCTCGCTAGTCGGCAATGGAGGCTGCCATGTTTGATGACGATGACCTGTTTGATCTGGCAGATGATCCGTTTGAGTGGGATGTGCTACTCGATGACGATGAGCTGGAACAGGACCGTAAGATGCGGCAGGACAAGAAAACTCAGGGTGACGCTTCGAAAAAGCAAGACAAGCGCCGCCGCGGACTGTTCGGCGGGCTCTTTGGATAACCGCCGCATCGCTACGTCTGTATACTTAGCACGAGTTGAACACGTTGCGAAATGAGGGCATAGACGATGATGTGGTTTACCGCCGACCTGCACCTGGGCGATACGAATATCTTGCACGACATGGACCGGCCGTTTGATTCGGTCGAGGAGATGAACCGCAAGGTCATCGATGCCGTCAATGAGTGCGTGGCTGCGGACGACCGTCTCTATATCCTGGGTGACTTTACCTATCGTTTGCCCTTGGCGGATGCTGTGCGCCTGCGCGAGCGTATCGAATGCAAGAATGTGACGCTCATCCGCGGTAATCATGACGGTGACTGGGAAGATCCGGACGCGCCGCGCATTTGGGATGAGGTGCGCGACTATCTGGAGGTTGCTCCCGGTTACGCTAAGGGTCATCGCCTGGTGATGAGCCATTACCCCATGCTCAGCTGGAATGGCAAGGCGCGTGGTGCCATCATGCTGCACGGGCATATCCACAGCAGGGGAGACCGCACCAACGCACGCAACCGCGATCGCGAGCGCCCGATCCTGCGCTATGACGTTGGCCTTGATGCCAACGACTACAGACCCGTAAGCCGCGATCAAATCCTGGGCTTCTTTGGACTGTAATTCTCGAACCACCACAAAGGGGACAGGCACCTTTGTGGTGGTTCTGGCGCCGTTGCCATTATGGCGGCGGCGCCTTTTTTGTCCGCGTGGCGCGGTAGAGTGTAGGCGGTTGAAATTTGCGTCCATCGAGGAGCTGCTATGAACGAGATCAAGTGCCCGCATTGCGGCGAAGTTTTTAAGGTCGATGCGTCCGGCTATGCGGATATCGTCAAGCAAGTGCGCGATGCCGAGTTCTCGCGCGATCTTGATGAGCGCGTAGCGGCGGCTCGACGCGAGGGCGAGCAGGCGCTGGAGCTTGAGCGTTCGCGTTCGGCGTCTGCCCTGCAGGAGGCGGAGTCTCAACGCGACGCTCAGCTTGTCGAGCAGAAGAACACTGCGGATCAGAAACTGGCGCAAGAGGTTGCCAAGCGCGATGCTGAGCTTGCCGAGCTGCGCGCTAAGCTCGAGGGCGCCGCCGCAGAGCGCGAGAGTGCAAGTCAGCGCGCGGCGGTTGAGGCACGAGCCAATGCTCAAAAAGAGAATGCCGAACTCCAGCGTGAGATTGATAGCCTGCGTGCGCAGCTTGGGCGCAAAGATGACGAAGCAAAGCTTGCCGAGTCGGCGGCGCGCAACGCTGCTCAAAACGATTTAGCTGCACGCGACGCTCAGATTGCCGAGCTGCAGGCCAGGCTTGCCGCGGCGGACAAGGCCCAGGAGATGGCGCTTGCCGCTGCCGCGGCAGAGTCGCAGCGTGAGCTCGATGCCGCTCGCAGCGAGGCCGAGCGCGCGTTTGCTGACTATCGCGCGAAGGTGCAAGAGAAGTTTTCCGCCGCAAAGGCTCAGTCCGAGCAAGAGGCCGAGGGCCTGCGTGCCCAGCTGCGCGAGCAGGAACTGATGGCAAAAATGAACCTGTCAGAGGCGGTCGCCGCGGCGGAGCGAGAGCGCGATGAGGCGCGTGCCAAACTGACGAGCGAGCTGGCGGTGCGCGATTCTCGCGAGGAACAGGTCAAGGCGGCACACGAGCTCGAGCTTGCGCAGGCCAAGCGCGCGAGCGATGAACTGATTCGCTACAAGGACGAAGAGATTGAGCGCCTTAAGGACATGAAGGTCCGCCTGTCCACCAAGATGGTGGGCGAGTCGCTCGAGCAGCACTGCGAGACCGAGTTTAACCGTCTGCGCATGACGGCGTTTCCTAACGCGTACTTCGAGAAGGATAACGATGCGTCCGAGGGCACCAAGGGCGACTTTATCTTCCGCGAGTGCGACGCAAGCGGTAACGAGGTCATTTCGATTATGTTCGAGATGAAAAACGAGAACGACGAGACCGCGACCAAGCACAAAAACGAGGACTTCTTTAAAAAACTCGATCACGATCGTCGCCAGAAAGGCTGTGAGTACGCGGTGCTCTGCACACTGCTCGAGCCCGAAAGCGAGCTCTATAACGCAGGGATAGTCGACGTGAGTTACCGCTATGAGAAGATGTACGTGATCCGCCCGCAGTTCTTCATTCCCATGATCACGCTGCTGCGCAACGCCGCCATGGGTTCGCTGCGCTATAAGCAGGAGCTGGCGGAGTACAAGCAACAGAACATCGACGTCACGAACTTCGAGGCCAAGATGGAGAAGTTCAAGAACGACTTCGGCCGCAACTATGAGCTTGCGAGCCGTAAGTTCCAGACGGCGATCGAGGAGATTGACAAGACGATTAGCCATCTGCAGAAAACCAAGGAGGCATTGCTGTCCTCCGAGAACAATTTACGTCTAGCCAACAAGAAGGCCGACGATCTTACCATTCGCAAGCTCACCTGGGGCAACAAGACCATGAAGGCGGCGTTTGACGAGGCGCGCGGGGCTGCGACAGGGGCAAACGATGAGCCCGCCGAGGCGGATTCGTATGAGGTCGAGGATGCCGAGTAGGGGATAGCGTATAGTGCAAAAGCGGGGCCGCTGGCGATATTGCCAACGGCCCCGCTTCGTTCCAGTATGTACGGCTAGTCCTCGAGCAGGTCCTCGATAAAGCCGACGCGGTAGTTTTTGAAGATGACCTCGCCGCCGTCTTGCGTGGCATCCAGGTCGACATCGCCCATGATGCCAAAGTCGTGGTCGCCATCCTCGTCGGCAAAAATCTGGTGCACGTGCCACACGTGATCGGTCTTCTCGTCGCTCCCGTCGATGGTAAACATCGCGGCGCTGCGGGCATCTCCGTCGGTGAGGATTTCCTCGTGCTGCTCATGGTAGGCATCGAGCGCCTTTTGCCAGCGGACCTCGCTCATGCCCCAGTCCTCGTCGAGTTCGCCCAGGTCGCGAACGTGCTCGCGGGCGGCAAGGGTCACGCGGCGGAAGAGTGCGTTGCGCACCAGCAGCGTGCAGCCGCGACGGTCCGCAACGACCTCGTCGATGCCCTGCGGCGGCGCGGCGTCGAGGGCCGCCGGATTGCCGGCGTTCTCCCACTCGTCCACCAGGCTCGAGTCGACCGAGCGCACCACAAAGCCGAGCCACGAAATGATGTCGCGCAAGCGCTCATCGCGCTTCTCAATGGGCACGGTGCGATCGAGGGAGCGGTAGGCCTCGGCTAGGTAGCGCAGCAGAATGCCCTCGGAGCGGGCGATGCCGAGCTTTTGGATATAGCCCTTAAAGTCGCTCGCGCTCTCCAACATGTCGCGCAGGACGCTCTTGGGCGAGAGCTGGTAGTCGTTGGCCCAAGGTACTTCCTGGCAGTACTTGTCGAAGGCGGCATCGAGCAAATCCTCGAGCGGCTTTTCGTAGGTGACATCCTGGATGCGCTCCAAGCGTTCCTCATATTCGACGCCGTCGGCTTTCATCTCGGCCATAGCGCGGTCGCGCGCGGCGCGCTCCTGCGCGCGCAGCACCTGCTTGGGATCCTCGAGCGTAGCCTCGACCATTGAGATCAGATCCATGGTATAGGTCTCACTCTCGGGGTCGAGCAGCTCCAGCGCGGCAAGCAAAAACGGCGAGAGCGGCTGGTCGAGCGCAAAGTCCTCGGGCAGATCGACCGTCAGTGCATAGTCGATGTCTGGCGCGGCGTCAGTCGGGGCGTCGGGCGCGGGCGGCACCTCGGTGCGAACGACGACGCCGGAATCGATGAGCGTGGCGAAGATTTCGTCGGCGCGAACCTCGAGCTTGGCCTTTTCCTCGGGGGTCTGCAAGCTCGTCTCGATGAGGTCGTGTACGCGGACTCGGGCATCGCCGCCCTGCTCGACCACGCTAATCACCATGGAGTGCGTGATGCGAAGGCGCGGCTTGAGCGTCTCGGGCTGCGTCTCGATCAGGCGCTCAAAGGTCTGCTTGTTCCAGGTGACAAAGCCCTCGGGGGCCTTCTTCTTTTTAATCTTGCGGAGCTTCTTGGGGTCGTCGCCCGCCTTGGCCATGAGTTTGGCGTTCTCGATCTCGTGCTCCGGGGCCTCGGCGATGACCATGCCCTCGGTATCGAAGCCCGAGCGGCCGGCGCGACCGGCAATCTGATGGAACTCGCGGGCGCGCAGGCGACGCATCTTGTAGCCGTCGAACTTGGTGAGCGCGGTGAGTACCACGGTGTGGATGGGTACGTTGATGCCGACGCCGAGCGTATCGGTGCCGCAGATGACGGGCAGCAGGCCCTGCTGCGCCAGGCGCTCCACCAGCAGGCGATAGCGCGGCAACATGCCGGCATGGTGCACGCCGACGCCGCATCCAAGCAGGCGTTTGAGAATCTTACCAAAGGCCGTGGAGAAGCTCGTCCCCTTTGCCGCTTCTTTGATGGCCTCGCGCTGCTCCTTGCTGGCGATGCCAAAATTGGCGAGCGACTGTGCCGTTGCAAGGGCGGCATCCTGGCTAAAGTGCACGATATAGAGCGGGGCCTCGCCGCGGCGCATGGCGAGCTCGACCGTGCCCTCGAGGGAGGTCGTCACGTAGTCGTAGCTCAGCGGCACGGGGCGCGGGGCATCGACGACCAAGTCGCAGGTAGCACCGGTGTGTTCCTCGAGTGAGGCGGCGATGGCAGTGACATCGCCGAGCGTGGCGCTCATGAGCATGAATTGCGTGTGGGGCAGGGTGAGCAGCGGCACCTGCCAAGCCCAACCGCGGTCGGGGTCGGCAAAGTAGTGGAACTCGTCCATGGCCACGCAGCCCACGTCGGCATCTTCGCTCTCGCGCAGTGCGTCGTTGGCAAGGATCTCTGCCGTGCAGCAGATGACGGGTGCCTTGGTGTTGATATGCGTGTCGCCGGTAATCATGCCTACGTTATCGCGGCCGAGCACCTGCACAAGGTCGAAAAACTTCTCGCTGACCAGAGCCTTGATGGGAGCCGTGTAGTAGCAGCGCTTGCCCTGCGCCATGCCCATAAAGAGCATGCCCAGCGCGACGAGCGATTTACCCGATCCGGTCGGTGTGCCTAAAATGACGTGATCGCCGGCAGCCAGGTCCATGAGGGCCTCTTCTTGGTGATCCCACAGTTCAATGCCGCGATCGCTCGTCCATTCAAAGAAGCGTTCGAAGGCTTGATCGGGCGTGAGCCACGGTTCGGGCTCGCTGCCGTCCTCGGGCTCCCACCAGGTGGGGGAGAGCGCGCCGAGCGAGCCAAACTCGGCTTCGGTTCCCGTGCCGCCCGAGAATGAGCTGGCGGCGCCGGCGCCGGAGACGGTGCTGGCGGCGGTATCTGTCGTGGTCTGTGCCATGTGGTTGCTTTCTCTCGCGATTGTCCGCCAACTATTATGGCGTAGCGGCGCATCGATGCGTTTGCAGGCAAGAAAATGCAGGAAATGGGCGTTCTGCCCGGCCGTTTGGTGCAGTTGCCAGCTAAGTGAGTAGACTTTTTGCGATGTCGCGAGCACATGGATTTTGCACAAGGGTTCTATCTGCGGTTTTAGTTTTCGTTATGCGGGTTGTGCTTGGCTATTGCAAAAAAGTCTACTCACTTAGGTTTGAGGGTTGTTTGCTGGCGCCTATTCGCGCTTATTTGCTGACGCCGCGACCATTAGAAGCCCCTAGGACTCTTGCGGCAGGCGCTTCTTGCCCTTGCGGGCACGGTTTCTGAAGTTCTCGACGGCCTCTTCCATGCCGAGAGGCACGTAGGTGAGCTCATCGAGGTTTTCGGGCAGGTAGCAGGCAAGGCTTTGCTCCTGCGCGCGGCCCGCCGCGAGCTGCTCTTCGATGGGTTCCGCGCCGGGCGTAGCGCAAATGCCATAGACGGCGGCGCCCATCTCGCGCGTGCGGCATTCATATTCGGTCTCGGGATGCTCGGGATGGTCGCGGCGGACGTCGTCACTTACCCAAAGCGTATCGTAGCCGGCTGCGGCAAACTGTCCCAGGGCGTAATCGCGCAACGGTTTGCTGTCGGTTCGCAGCGTTACGGTGGCGCCGGCTGCAAAGAGCGGGCGATAGAGCATCAGATGGTCGACATGGACGAGGCGCTTTTTGGCGTACTTGGCCTTGGGCTGCGGCGTGGGAAAGATGATGGTGATGGCATCGAGCTCGCCTGTGGCAAATAGCTGCGGCAGCGATGCGGCGCCTCGAGGCAGAACGAGTGCGTTGGTCAGTTCATGCTCGCAGATTTTCTGTGCGGCATAGGCGATGCAGATGGGCTCTTGGTCCATGCCGATAAAGAGCGTGTTTGGCTCGTGGGCCGCGCGCTCTACAAGATACGTTCCCTTGCCGCAGCCAAGATCCAGGTGAAGGTGTTCGAATGGCTTGCTGCCAACTGGCGCACAGACTTCACGCCAATCTCCGGCATAGGCCTCGGGGTTCGTCTCAATCGCATCGGCGTAGCGCTCCAGGCGCTCCTCGAGCACAAAGTTCTTAGGCGTGCGAACGTGGACGGCTCCCATGAGGCTCCTTGGTCATAAATATGGAACGCATAGCTGCGCGTTCCGTCAATGGGTTGAAAAGGGTGGGCATAGTTTGCCCGAAAGAAGCGGCACGGCTCGGCGGCGAGTCGTCGATGCCTACAGGCGCTTGAGGATCACATAACGGTTGAGCTCGCCGCTGCGACCGTCGGCATGGAAACGCTCAAGCTCGCGCACGGGGACCTCGCCGCTTTTGTAGAACGTACGGACGCCGCGCACCAGGTCGGTGATCTGCTGATCGTCAAAGTGATGGCAATAGCGGTAGGCGTGGCGGTCGTTTTGCCAGCCAATGAGGTGGTCGCCGGCTTCAAACTGCGCGGAATCGTAACCCTCAAACGGCGGGGTGAGCTCGGCGCGGGCTTCGGCTCGAACGGCCTTGCGCGCCATGCGCTCGTCGTTCATAAACTCCCAAAAGCTGATGGCGATGATGCCGCCCGGGCGCGTTTGCCGCACCAGGGCGTCGAGCACGCGTACGCGGTACTCGCACGACGGCACGTGGTGCATAAAGCCAAAGCAGACCGAGATATCGGCGAGCGGGGCGTCGAAAAGCACGTCGGGTGTTTCGGCGGGGTTGAGCTTCATGAGGGCGTCGAGCACGTCGAGTTCCTGGAAGTGCAGGTTGGGAATGCGCAGCGCGTGGCCATGTGCATCGATGGCCAGGTCTTGACACGAGTCGACGCCATAGAACTCAAACGGGCAGCTGGCATCTGCCGAGGGGTTTGCGCCGTCGACGCCCTTGGCGGCAAGTGCGCCGCCGGCGGCAAAGTTTTCGAATCGCATATTGCCGCAGGCGAGATCGAAGACGCGGACGGGATGCTCGATCGTGGCGACGTCGAGCTGTTCGAGCGCGATGTCCATGGTGCGCACCCAGCCGGGCCACGGGGCCTGGCGCGTATCGGAAAAGGAGGCGGAGTGCTCGCGATAGAACGTGTTGTTGAGCTGGATGAGCGATGAGGCGAAATCGCGGTTCACGGCGCGGAACTCCCTCCGTTGGCGGTGCGGAATAAACAGTATGACCATACTACCGTTAACGCCGCAACGGGGACAACCGAGCTGCGGCTCATTGCTTTGTTTGGACACATTTCCGCAGCTCATATGTGCCCGCAACCGCCAGTTGTCAAAAATCTCACTAGAATAGGTGGCATGCTTTTGGCGGTGGCGGATAGATTTTTAACTGTGCAAGGCGCCTTAAGAACAAAAACGGTCCGGCGGCACGGCTGGCATCACATAGGAGGAACCATGAATGTAGAAACTGCGCAGCGGCTCGCCGACCTTCGCCGCAGCAAGGGCTTTAGCCAAGAAGGGCTGGCGCGAAAGCTGGGGCTGTCGCGCCAGGCGGTTAGTAAATGGGAGCGTGCGGAGAGCTCGCCCGATACCGAGAACCTGATCTCGCTCGCCAAGCTCTATGGTGTGAGTCTGGACGAGCTGCTCAATCCGAGCGATGAGATTGAGGACGATATCGAGTTTGAGAACGAGGACCGCGCTCGTCAGCGCGAGGCCGAGGCGGCAGAGCGCGCCCGCACCCATGAGGCGGCGGCGCGCGCCACCGAGGCGGCAACGCAGGCAAGTGACGCGGCAGCCAAGGCGGCGCAGGCGGCAAGCTGGAGTGCGCAGGCTGCCAATGCGGCGACGGCTCAGGTGACGGGTACCGGTGCGGCTGGTCCGACTCCGGTGAAGGGTCCGTTCCAGTCATTCCCGTATTGGGCCGTGTGCTGGCTGCTGTTCTTTTTACTGATGTTCCTGTTTGGTGCCGGCCCCTTTGCTGCGCTGATCTTCTTCACGATTCCCATCTATCACTGGGTGGCGCGTGCACTCGATGGCGATTGGGCGCGCGGGGATATTCAGGTTGGTCCGGCACCGGTGGCGGTCAGGGCCCAGGGGAAGGATACTTCTGCGGAACCTGATGCTGACGTGGCTACCGCGGCCACCGCTGAGCCATGTGCCAAAGAAGGTGACGAATGATGAAGCTTTCGCATGAATCCAAGCTGCGCCTGGGCGTCGGCATCGGAGCGTTTGTACTGATTATCGGGCTTGTTTTTGGCGTTTCGCGGACTTTGATTCATTTTGATGGCCCGTGGGATCTCGACGATGTTATACCCGGCTTGTCCGGTATGGACGATGTGGTTGATGACGACGATTTTATGAACGATGGCGGTAACTATTCCGCTCGGCCTCAGCAACTTTCGAGTGCGACCTTTGATGCTGATGAGTTTCGCTACCTCGATTTCGATATCGATGCGGCTACGGTGGACGTCAAGGTTGTTGATGGCAACAAGGTTCGCGTTATCGAGCGGGGACGCGTTGCCAATGGTATGGATGCCTCCAAGGCCGCGACGCAAAACATCGCATCCGTCGAGGACTCGACGCTCAAAGTTTCTCAGTTTGGAAGTGATGACGGTAAGGCGATTGACCGCTCGGTTACGGTTGAGCTGCCGCGCCGTGTTGCCGAACATCTGAAGGGAGTCAACGCGCACGTGGGCTCGGGTGATCTGCAGATTGCCGGTGTCATCTGTGATGGTTTCGACCTTTTCCTGGGTGCGGGAGATGTAGAGTTTACGGGCAGCGTGACTGATGCGCTCAGCGCTGAGGTCGGGTCGGGCGATGTGACGTTCGAGCTCTACCAGGCCCCCGCGAAGTCGATGGACGTGAGCGTGGGCTCGGGCGATGTGGAGATGACGGTTCCGAACTCGACGGGCTTTAAGGCGAGCCTCACCTTGGGCAGTGGCGACTTCGAGAGCGATTTCCTTCCGCTTGGCTACGACGGCGAGACCATTTTGAATTTTGAATTCGATAACGGTGACAAGTCTGCCACGTATCGTTTTGAGGTCGGTTCGGGCGACATGTCATTTGATTCAGAGTGACGGGCGGTTATCGAAGACTTATACACCATAGCTGCGCTGTTTGATGGAGGCGCCGGAGCCGTGACGGGCTCCGGCGCCTTTGCCTTTACAATGGGGTCATGGAACAGATTATCTTGAACATACTCGAGGCTCTGCGTCGCGGCGAGACCGTGGACGACAAAGCGCTCGTCAAACTGATACATGCCGAGGCGCGCCGTGAGGGTGCCGACAAACGCGATTTGGCCAAGCGCCGTCTGCTGCCGTTCTACCAGCGGGTAAAACGTGAGGAGCCGGCTCGTTGGGCAGGGTGGAATGTCGATGCCGAGCTGGAACGTCGACTGCTGCAGGTGCTGCGTATGAAGCCTCGTCGCACGGCCTCGGGCGTGGCGACCATTACTGTCATCACCAAGCCCTGGCCGTGCTCGGGCGATTGCCTGTTTTGCCCCAACGATCTGCGCATGCCTAAAAGCTATCTGCATGCCGAGCCGGCGTGCGCCCGTGCGGAGCAAAACTGCTTCGACCCGTATCTGCAGGTGAGCGCTCGTCTGACCGCGCTTTCGCAGATGGGGCATGCGACCGACAAGATAGAGCTCATCGTGCTCGGTGGCACCTGGAGCGACTATCCGCAAGGGTATCAAACGTGGTTTATGTCGGAGCTTTTCCGTGCGCTCAATGACGATGCCGTCGCCGGCGTGGCGGCAAACCCCATGTTGGCGCGTCCGGGCATCAGCCGTGCCGAGGCAGGGCGCCTGCTCGATGACGCTCCCGCCGATGCCCTGCCGCCGGTGGTAACAGAGCGTCGCGAGCGCTATCGGGCTGCCGGCATTGCGACAGACGAGGATGAGCTTGCGGCCGGCGTTGCCGACGAGCAAGGTCGTGTGGATGCTGCCGTGGGTGGCTATAACCGCGCGGTGCGTCGTCTGTACGGCCCCGGCACGCCGTGGGGCCAGGTCGCCGAGTGGCAGACCGCCACGATGGAGGAGCTTGAGCGTCAGCAGCGCATCAACGAGACGGCGAAGCATCGCGTGGTGGGGCTCGTTATCGAGACGCGCCCCGATGCCGTGACGCCGCAGGCCCTCACGCTCATCCGCCGCCTGGGCTGCACCAAGATCCAGATGGGTATTCAGAGTCTCGACCAACATTTGCTCGATATCAACGAGCGTCGCATTTCGGTGGCGCAGATCGAGCGGGCGTTTTCGCTTGCGCGCTTGTTTGGCTTTAAAATCCACGCGCACTTTATGCTCAACTTGTTGGGCGCTACGCCCGAGGGGGACAAGCGCGACTACGAGCGCTTTATGACCGAGGGCGCTTTTATGCCCGACGAGGTCAAGGTCTACCCGTGCGCGCTCATCGAGAGCTCGCATCTGGTGGGCTGCTACGAGCGTGGCGAGTGGTGCCCCTATACCGAGGAAGAGCTGCTCGATGTGCTGGCCGACGACATCGTGGTGACGCCGGCGTTCTGTCGCATCAGTCGCATGATCCGTGACTTTAGCTCCGACGACATCATGGTGGGCAACAAGAAGCCCAACCTGCGTCAGCTCGTTGAGAACCGCTTGGCGGCTCGTGGAGAAGGCGCGACGGTGCGCGAGATTCGCTATCGCGAGATCAGCACGGCGGGTGCCGACTTGGATGAGCTGACCCTTGACGAGGAAGTAGCGTACGAGACGCCGGTGACGCGCGAGCGCTTTTTGCAGTGGGTGACGCTCGAAGGCAAGATCGCCGGCTTTTTGCGCCTGTCGTTGCCCGATCGTGCGTTTGTTACCGCGCACGCAGACGAGTTGCCGACGACGCCGGACGAGGCAATGATTCGCGAGGTGCACGTGTATGGCATGGCGGCACGTGTGGGCGATCAGGGTCAGGCGGCTCAGCATCATGGGCTGGGGCGGTCGCTGGTGGAGCGCGCATGCGAGATTGCCCGGGATGCGGGTTATGCGCGTATCAACGTGATTAGCGCGATCGGTACGCGCGAGTACTATCGCCATTTGGGTTTTTATGACCACGGACTCTATCTGCAAAAGGAGCTCTAGATGAACAAGCCAAGTGTTTCTGCTGGCGTCGTTGCCGGCGTTGCTCTGGGAGCCGCGGCGCTTGGTGCGGCCGCCGTCGCTGTTCGTGCTGCCTGTCTGCAGGTTGCGCGAACCCGCAATGGGTTGGCGCGTGTGAAACGCGTGCACGATGGGGACGGCGATGAGATTCGCGTGTTGGTGCAAGGCGGCGTCTACCAAAGCGCAAGCTACGTTGGTGGGCGTTGGGCGGAGCCCGTCTTTGCGTACTATCGTGCATTTGACGATGTGTTTGAGGCCGAGGACGCAATGCGTGACGCTTACGGTCACGGTATCGACCGCATGCTTATGCTGGGCGGCGGCGGGTTTGCCTATCCTAAGTTCGCGCTGATGTCGCACGAGGGCTTGCGCATGGACGTCATCGAGTATGACGGAGAGATTACGCGCCTGGCGCGCCGCTGGTTCTACCTAGACGAGCTGGAGCGCGCGGCGGGCGATCGCCTGCGGGTGATAACCGCTGAGGCTCGCTCGTATTTGGGTGTGACGAGCGTGGGCCATCGTCGCTACGACGTGGTCGTGAGCGATTGCTTTGGCGGTGCCGAGCCCGTACGCGAGCTGGCGACGGTTGAGGCATTGCGTTTGGTGCGGGGCAGCCTAAATGTCGGTGGCGTCTACGTTGCCAATATCGTGAGTGCAAACGAGGGGAGCGATGTGACGTTCCTGCGCGACTGTGCCGCCACGGCGCTTGAGGTGTTCGACCATGCTTGGGTGGTCCCATGTGGCGATGCAGAGTTCGGCGGCGAGGAAAACTACCTGCTCATCGCCAGCGACGGCAACTACGCCTTTGCCGAAGCCGTGCCCTTCGACACCGACTTCCTCGGCACCGTCCTTCACGACAAATAAGTTTCCCCGTCCCAAAAAGACTGGTCTTAGGCGTGGTCGCGCCAGCCGAGAACGCGCTGCTTCATGCCTTCGATGTCGAGCACGCCTTCGGCAAAGCCCTTGCGCACGAGCTCCTCGGGAACGTACTCGTCGTAGCGATCAAAATAAGGCACCTCGCCGGGATAGACGAGCTCGATGGGATCGAAGTCCTTCACGGCCTCGGCGGCGAGCACCTCAAAGAACGTCTCCTCGTCGGCCTTCATCTTAAACTGCATAAAGTACGGGCGTGATGGGTCGAGTCCGCGAAGGCCCAGCTCCGCGGCGCACTTAATCTTGAGCATGCGCTCGAGTGCCAAAAAGGCGTAGCTGCCCAGCCAGGGGAAGAGCACCCAGGTGTCGCCACCCAGGTTGATGAGTGGCTTAGTTCCCGCACCCGAAATCTCGGCCGTATGGCGAGCCTGTGCAAGACGTGCCCGTGCGTTGCCCATGAGATACGGATATGCCGCATGCTCGTTGAGCGCTTTGCGCATGCGCTCGAGTACATGCGTATTGATGTCGCCGGGGCAGTCGCCAAAGTAGGCCGGCACCCGGCCCTTGACCTGCGTGGCAAAGACAGTGTGGCGCTTCCAGTCCACTTCCTCGACAATCCAGCAGTGTCCGGCGATGGCGATGCGCTCACCGGGCGGGGGCGGATTAACAATCGTGCCCAGCTCGGCCGACTCGCTGCGAACGGTGAACTCCTCGTTTTCCTGGAACACGGCGTAGAACTTAAAGTTGTTGATGATGCGCTCGCCCGCGAGACCCACGATGAGCCCGCCACCTTCGGTGACCTGGATATGGTCGATCTTAATGAGGTGACGTAGCAGCACACGGTAATCGTCTGCCGAGACACGGTGGAAATAGCTGAGCGTGAGCACGCGCTGGGCAAGTTCGGCCGGCGTGAGCTCGCCGGTGCTGGCGAGGGTCGACATAGTCTGGTGATAGAGCAGGCTGTAGGGGAGTCGATCGAGCTCGGGCGGCTCGACCCACTTTTCCTCGCGATAGAGTTGTACGAGCGCGATACCCTGCAGGAGCTTCCACGGAATGGTCTCGGGCATCATCGTGCGCGGCTCGGGTTCTTCCTCGCGCATGACAAACCACATCTCGGGCGGAAGATCGCGGCGTCCCGTGCGCCCCATGCGCTGCAAAAAGGAGCTGACGGTAAACGGTGCATCGATCTGGAACGCGCGCTCCAGGCGGCCGATATCGATACCGAGCTCCAGCGTAGAGGTGGTGACGGTTGTCTGCGCCTGCTCCTCGTCGCGCATGAGCCCCTCGGCCGTCTCGCGCAGCGATGCTGAAAGATTGCCGTGATGGATTAGAAAGCGGTCGGGCTCGTGTCGACTTTCGCAGTAGCTGCGCAGCATGGAGCACACAGCCTCTGCCTCCTCGCGCGAGTTGGCAAAGACCAGGCACTTGCGGCCGCGCGTATGCTCAAAGATATAGCCCATACCGGGGTCGGCGTTGTCGGGCGCCGTGTCGGTGGGGTTGAGAAGCGCCTGCTCGGTCGCTCGTGGGATGTCGATTTCGCCCTCGGGGGCCGAGGAAGTGCGACGGTCTTTGGGAGCGGCCTTGCCCCGTGCCCGCTCACGACGTTGACGGCGCTCCTCTTGTGTGAGCTGTCCGCTGTGACGCATGTCTTGGGCGCCGCCGGGCAGTGCCGCGGGTGCCGCTGCCTCAATGCGCTCGCATGCAAGCACTTCGGCCTTTTGAGGACCCATGCTCTCGAATCCTCGCTGCTGTGCCTGGGGACCCGAGTTGTAGAAGTGCTCCATGGAGATACGCCACACGCGACGCGGCTCTTCAAAGCGTGGGATAACGCAGTCGCGCCCCGTCCCCTGCGACAGGAAGGCACCCGTGCGCTCGGGGTCGCCGATGGTGGCCGAAAGGCCAATGCGTCGAGGTTGCACGCCGGCCATGCGCGAGAGTCGCTCGATAAGGCAGAGCGTCTGCCCGCCACGGTCGCCGCGCATGAGCGAGTGGACCTCATCGATGACCACATAGCGCAGGTCGCAAAACATGCGCGGGATCGCCATGTGCTTATGGATTAAGAGCGCCTCGAGTGACTCGGGCGTAATCTGCAAGATGCCGTTCGGTTTTTTGATGAGCTTAGCCTTGTGCGACTGCGAGACATCGCCATGCCAGTGCCAGACAGGGATATCGGCCTCTTCGCACAGGTCATTGAGACGGACGAACTGATCATTGATGAGTGCCTTGAGGGGGCCAATGTAGAGGGCACCAACGCTTGCGGGCGGGTTCTCCCAAAACTCGGTCAGGATGGGAAAGAAGGCCGCTTCGGTTTTGCCGGAAGCTGTGGATGCCGTTAGGAGCACATTGTCTTGTGTGTTAAAGATGGCGTCTGCCGCCGCAACCTGGATAGAGCGCAGGCTCTCCCAATCGTGGGAGTAGATGAAGTCTTGGATAAACGGGGCGTAGCGGTCAAAGGCGTTCACGGGGCCTCCTCTCAAAAACGAATCTCTCAACGCGGCTGGCAACGGCTTGCTGCATTACAGTCTCAACGTTCGCCCAGATAAAACCTGCCAAAATAAACCTGTCCCTTTTTGGCAGGTTAGATGGTGAATTCGGCGAAGTTACGGTCGCCGCCTGCGGTGCCGGTGTCGCCTGTTGCTGCTGCCGGCACCAGCGCGTCGCCGCCGACGCTTTGCAGTAGCTCGGCCACGTTGGCGTCGGGGTTTTGGCATAGGATGTCGAGCAGCTCGATAAAGTCACGAATGACCTCACGCGGCGTCAAGTGCGTATCGGCTCCCACGCGGCCAAACTCAATCCTGAGAAAGTCCACCAAGTCGTTCTCGGTAAGCGTGGGCGTCCAGCCAAAGTAGCCGGCATGGATCTGCATGAGTTTTTCGATGAGCACCAGCAGCTCCTCATAGGTGAGTGGCTGCAGACGAATGATGGGCGCGAGCATGTCCTTAAGGTCCTCGCGCGCAAAACGGCCCTGAGCGAGTCGGCTGCGCAGGGCCTCGTAGGAGAACACGCCGCGGCGACGGTCCTCGATGGAGGTTGGCGTGCCACCCATGATCATGCCCAGGTACTGCGCCTTGCCCTGGAGCGTGTCGTTGTACATGGTCAGGATCTTCTCGTAGTTGTACTGGCGCGTAATGGCGTTGGGAATCTTATACAGATTCACGAGCTCGTCGATGAGCACCAGCATGCCCTTGTAGCCACTGCAAACCAAAAAACGCGCGATGAGTTTGACGTAGTCGTACCAGTCATCGTCGCTGATGATGGTTGAGGACCCCAGTTCGGCGCGAGCCTCGCTCTTGGTGCGGTACTCGCCGCGAATCCATTTGGTCACGCGGCTCATAGCCTCTTCATCGCCCTCGGATACGGCCATGCGATAGCGGCGGAGCATGCGGGTGAAGTCGAAGCCGTGGACCATCTCCTCGAGCGGGGCCAGTTGGGCATTGACGACCGACTCGTCGACGTCGGCGCACGAGGCGACCCAGCGATCCAAAATAAGGTTGAGCGCACCGCCCTCGGGGCGCGTCTTGGTCGATATATTGCGGATGAGCTCGCGGTAGGTGGCAAGGCCCTGTCCCTGACCGCCCTGCAGGCGGCGCTCGGGCGACAGGTCGGCATCAGCGACGACGAATCCTTCGCCCATGGCGTGCGTGCGGATGGTCTGGAGCAAAAAGCTCTTGCCGGCGCCGTAACGACCGACCAGAAAGCGGAAGCTCGCGCCACCGTCGGCGATGAGACTCAGATCGGTGAGCAGGGCGCGGATCTCGACCTCGCGCCCTACGGTGATGTAAGGAAGGCCGATGCGCGGGACCACGCCGCCCTTGAGCGAGTTGAGAATGACGGCAGCGACGCGCTTGGGCACGCGGGGTGCTGTGGATGCGGTATCACTCATGGTCTAGGTATCCTCTCACGTCTACTTCGTAATCCTCGATGATCTGCGGTCCTGCCGCTCCAAACTCGATAACGGTGTCACCCACCAGGTCAAAGAGCGCCTCGTTGATGCTGTCGACGAGCATGTCCTCGCTCTGCTCCGATTGCACTACCGCCAATGTCGCTTGCGCTGCGTTTTGCTCGAGCAGCGCGCGAAGGAAGGCATCTGCGGCGGGCGCGAGTTCGGTTGCGGTGCCAGCGGGTGCAGTCGATACGACCGCTGGCGTCGGTGCGAGGAGCGGTGCCACGACGCCAAACTGTTCGGTGGAAATGGTTGGCTCGTCGGCTTTGTTGCGCTCCGTAGGCGCCGCGATCGGCTCGGCCATCACGTCGGTCGCAGGCTTGGCTTCCGGTTGCTCGGATTCCGCCGTATCGACCTCTGTGGGCACATCGTCCTCGCGCTCTTCGTCGATCAAAAGCGCTTCGCGCGTTTGCGCAGCGGCGCTCCGAATGTGCCCCAGCTGACTCAGATCGATATCGATCTTGACGGGCTGGTGTACGGCGTCCCACGAAAGCCATGCCACAATCTCGTCATCGATAATTTTGGCCAGATATTTGGGGACCTTTTCTTCCTTAAGGGGATGGGCGGGGTCCAGCGCCAGGCGCAGGCGTTGGTCGCAGGCGCGCATCATTTCACCGAGCTTGCTGCTCTTTTGCCTACTACCGTGGATGCGCATGCATTCCCAAAAGCCGTTTTGGCAACGGTAGATATGGATAGGGTCCAGGCGATATTCGCAGTCCTCGTGGCGCTCGGGCGCAAAGAATACGGCCGAGGCAAACATGGTGTAGGGCATGGCCGTCTCCTCCCCAAATAAGCTCGCCACGATGTCGGTCTTTCGGTGCGTGTCATAGTAGCGCGCCATACGGACATACACGGCGCACGCCACGTGGCGCAGATCGCGGTGGTGGCTGCGGTCGAGCCGCGAGTTACTTAGGTTGTACGTGGAGAGGGCGTTGATGGCGGCCATGAGTCGCTCCTCGCGCACCTCATCGGGCGGAAGGGGGAGCGTGGGCTCGGAGGTTTTGCGACGCTTAGGGGTCTGGCCGGACGGTGCCGGTGCTGGTACAAGGTCTCGCGCTGCGCGGCGTAGCTCGATAAGGGCGTTATCGAACATGACGGTTTTAGAGTCGCGAAGTAGCTTGGGGTCGAGTCCGTGGAAAACGGCGTAATCCTGCAGCCACACGCGCGCAAACCGGTCGATGCCGGGCTCGAAGGCGCGATAGACATCCCAAAAGGCCTTGATCTTGTTAAAACCTTCGAGCGGATCATCTATGCCAATGCCGCAAATCAGCTCATAGAGATACAGAAAGGCAAAGGATGTAGGCGTTTCCTCGACGGTTCCGCGGCGCACTTGGGCACGCCAGGTAAAGTAGCCGCGCAACTGCCGGTCGCTCATGGCATTGTAGGTGGGAAAGTACGACTTAAAGGTGCCGTTGTAGGGACAGTCGTCCTCAAAGTCGGCCATCAGCAAGCCTTGGCGGTAGAAAAGCTCGGCCTCCGATAGCCAGCGGCCCGCGCCGCCCTTGGGGTCATCCTGCCAGCGCGATATCTCGCGCATCTTGCGGTATTGGTCGGGGAGGAAATTCTGCATCTGTCGGCCGGTTTTGAGAATCGGCTCGTCTGCGTAGATTTCGTTTGAGAAGCGGGCGGACTGATGGGTCCGGGCCTCGGCCATAATGCGCTCGATGAGCATCTTGATGTCCTGGTCGGCCACCGCTTCTCCTCTCCTAACGCAGCTTCGGTGACCTCATATCATAGCACAGCATCAAACAGGTGTTCGAGATACTGCTGCGTAGATAGATTTAGAACAGGAGGGCGTAGATGACGGCGATGACGACGGAGGGGAGCATATTGGCCGTGCGGAAGGTCTGAGGACGGATGAGGTTGACGCCGACGCAGAAGATGAGCATGGAGCCTACGAGCGAAAGGCTGTCGAGGGCTGCCGTAGTCATGATGGGGGAGAGTGCGCCGGCAAACAGCGTGATCGTCCCCTGGAACACGGCGACGGGCAGGGCGGAGAAAATGCAGCCGCGGCCGAGCGACGCCGTCATGGTGCAGACGATGATGCAGTCCAGCGCTCCCTTGAGGGCGAGCGTGGACCAGTCGCCGAGCAGGCCGTCTTGGATTGATCCCACGATAGCCATGGCACCGATGCAGACGGTGAGTGAAGTCGAGACAAAAGCGTTGGTGAACTCGTTATCGCCCTCACTGCCAGTCTTGCGCTTGAGCCATTCGCCAAGGTTTTCAATGGCGGACTCCAAGTTGACGGCCTCGCCGATGAGCGAGCCGAGGGCGAACGAGACAATGAGCATGGTGGTACCGGTGGTCGCCAGCGCCCCCCCATCGATAAGGAGCATCTTTTGCATGGTGCCGCCAAGGCCGATAAACAGGACGCACAGCCCCGATGCTTTCATGAGCGTGTCTTGGATGCGCGGTGTAATGAAGCGGCCGCCCGCTAATCCCAAAAGACCGCCCGCAACTAAAAGCACAACGTTGATGATTGTTCCCAAGCCCGGCATGAGCCCTCCTGTATTGATGCCAACGTGGCAATCGTAGCAGAACGAAATGCGAGGCACATCGCGACTCATCTAATACGTTATATAAGTGGTGTTAGGAATGATGCGCAGCATTTAGCCTCAGATGGTTGTCGGGACATAGGGATAGTAGTCAAAGCGCAGTGTCATAAGCCGCTGTGGGGATTCAATAGCCGCGGCGATGATATTGGCATCGCGGGCACGATCAAACCCTTCGAGTTCGATCTGATACGAGACGTCTTGCATAATGTCCAGACGTCGCCAGGCTAGGAGTGTGTCACCATCGAATTCCAAGGTCTTGCCTCCGTCTGGAGCAACGGCGTATAGACGCAGCTTGGCGGTGGTTGCAGGGTCGACAACCGTGACCTTTTTAATTTCGTTTCGAGTATTCTTGGCGCCCAACAAGGTGAGCAGTGTTGGGGCCACGACCTCGCCCGATGGCAAAAAGACGACTTCGATGGATTCGGGAAATGCGATGATGGCCGACTTGCGGACGGGCTGATTGGCGGCGGCAACTTCGATGTTCGCAGCGTCGATGACCTCTGTGTGGTCGAGCGCGGCAAGCACGCAGCAGTTACCCTCATCAATTTCTTGAGGATCAGCAAGCCCCAGACTGTCCGCGAGCTCGGGGTCGTTTGGAACGGCAGCGGGCTCATTCGATGCTTCGAAAGAAGCTGGGACGCTGTTTGTCGGCGACGGCGTGTCGCCCGCACCTGCTTCTTTGTCCGCGCTCTCTTCTTGTGTGGTTGCGTTGATGGGTTCGTCGTTTGAGGGGAGCGTCTTGGCGTCAAGCGCGGAGGGGAGAATTCCGATGGCTCCTGATCCGTTCCACTCCATTTCGAGAAGCGCCGGGTCGGCAAGAATGCGTTGCCTGCTTTGCGCGTGGGCATCGATTTCAATAGGGCCTGCCTCTATCCCTCGTGTAAGGCTGAGTGATCCGGCTGGCTTCTCGAAATGAGCGTCTGTGTCTTTGGTGCTGACGGCGTAGAACAGCAGGGACGCTTCTCCCGCCGCGATGGCATCGGTGCCGGCTTTGGTCAGCCGCAACGATGCCGTGAATGAGAGGGTGGGCTGCGCATCATCTGCATTCGCGGCGGCGCAGCCCAGACATATACCACATCCTTTCTCAAAAAACGTACCGTCGAAGGCGACCTTCGCTCCGTTCGCCGAGTCATCGACCGAAGCGATGTCGATGCGCAGCTCTAAATTGCATGGATCGCCATCCGCATCGAGCACAACCGAGCGCCACGTGCAGACGGCGCACCCCGCCTGGGAGCCGTTTGCCTTGTTCGAACGATTGATATCCACGACTATCGAGCCGTCCGTATTACGACGAAGGCATCCCGAGGTTGAGATTGCGGCCTGTGCGATCGAAAAACGCTTGCACGCAATGGCGCTCGACGGATTTGGTGCGGAGCTTAGGGCTGCTGGTAAGGAGTCTGCCATGGCGGGAGTCGCCCAAGCGGCGACAGGCGTTCCGGTTGCGAGCGCGCCGCAGAGTGCGACGACGGGCAAAAGGTTCTTCGATGCCATGGGGTCTCCTTAGCTAATTTAGTGCGGCCTGTCCGTGTTTTGTTTCTGGCTGCGTTTGATGTGCAGACCGAGGCTGGCGGTCCCCGCGCCTGCTGCTGTGGCGCCTGCTGCCAAGAACCATCGTCTGTCGCCTGTCTGCGCCAACGGTTCCTCGCGGTCGCCGCGGTCGAGCTCCGAGAGGTCGACCGTCACTTGCGTGGCGGCCTGCGCCTGTTCTTGCTGGGCAAAGGCCATGGCTGGCCCAAACGCTAGGATGCTGACGGTGGCGGCCAGGGCGACGGCCTTATGCCGTGTGCGCACCGGGCTCGACCGTCCAGGTGATCGTTGCAACCTGATCGCCTTCGCCGGTTACGCGGAAGATGTCGCGCGTGACGCGGGCGACGTTTCCGCTTGTCTTGAGCTTAATTTTGTCCTTGCCGCCGGCAATGCCCTGGTAGCCCATGTCGAAGGCTGCATTCTTGGAAAGATCGAGGCCCGTTCCCTGCGTTGCGGCGCTGGCGTTCTGGAGTGCGCCGTCGGGGCCGACCTTAAAGTCGATGGAGTTCTGTGCGGTTCCGGCTTTGGCGTCGGCAGCAATGGTCCAGGTGTTCATGGCGTCGATCTTCATGTTGGTGACATGGATGCCGTAGGCCGAATGATTGTCGATGGTGGTCGCGTCTTCTGAGGGGCCCTGAAGCGTGCCGTCGGCCTTGGCGACGAAGGGAATAACCGTCGGAACTTTGAACTCAACGTTGTCGATCTCGGTCCTGACCATTACTTTCGTGGTTCCAACGCGCCCGGCTGCCATAGCTGGCGTCGGGGCGGCGCCCATTGCGAGCGCGAGCGCGAGCCCTGCGCCCACGACGAGCGCTCTGGCTCCGTTCATGTTCCTGGTGATGTCCATGGTCGTTCCTTTCTATTCGCCGCGGGCCGTCCCCGCGATGATTGGACGAATGCTGGTGAATTGCGTGCGGTGCCGCGTCGGCCGGAAAAGCTAGTTCTCGGCTTGCTCAACCCGCACCTTGACACGTGTCGGATTGCCGTGGCTGTCGAGGGTCTTGGCATCGAGTGCCTGGATCTCGATGTACGCCTCGCCTTCTTTGATGTCGCCGGCGGGGCACGTTTCGATTGTCTTGCCGGTCTCGACCACACCGGATTCGTACATGGTCTCGTCGTTTTGGATGACGCGGAATCGCTGGGGAAATTTATTGTCTTGGACGTTTTGCACGTTGACGCGCAGCTTGCCGTCCTCCTGCAGCTGAGCGATCGGTGCGACCGAAATCGTCATCATGTTGTCGCGGACGATGGCGTCGAGCTCATCTTGGATTTCCTGACGCGTTTTGCCCTCGGCCGTCGTAACCGAAGCGCCCGCCTCGGGTACGGGCTGCGACTGCCAAGCGTATAGTCCTACGGCGACAAGGGCACAGACGATGGCCAAACAGGCAAGGAGGAGCTTCTTGCGACGACCCAGGCCTGCAAAGTGGGGTGGCTTCTTCGCGCTCATGCGGCATCCTTGGCGGTATAGATGCGCGCAAAGGTGGACGGGTTCGCTCCAAAGAGCATGTGAAGCATCAGGCGGCGTGAGTAGACAAGCTCGTCGAAGTCGGGAGGGAGCTCGATGTCGTGGATATGCGCGATGCGGTGGGCGAGCGCCGAGAACGACTCGGGGTCGCAGATCACATCGGTGGTAACGTGGTAGACCGTCGTATCGGGGAATGCCTCTTCGTCGAAAGGCAGGAGATGGGGATCGTCGTCGACTTCGATGGCGATGCCGTACTGGGGCCAGTAATATGCCATGGGAACCTCCCTGCTTCTGGGGCCAAAACTTCTGTCGGTTTTGGCTGTCGATGCCGACGGTATCAGCCACTACTTGACCAATTGCTGACCAAATGCTTGACGGATTGGTGTCTCCGCAGGTAAAAGGCGGCAAAAAATACTCCAACTTTTTTCAAGCGACAATCGCGCGGTCGGCGACGGCGGGGCCATATGTGTCAAAAGCATCGTCTGCCGAGGAAATCAAGCCGCTCGCCGAATTGCACGAACGTAAAAATCGCCAATTATGGAGACGGTCTCGAACACGTCGACGAAACGATGCGGTAACATCTCCCTGCAAACACTGTAGTTAGCTAAAGGGGGAGTTCGCGTGTCTGCAACCATCAAACCCTTCACCGACGAGTTCGAAGAGTATGGTCGCGATGAGTCTCGCGCATCGGGCGAGGCCTCGAGCATCTCGTTTCCGACAACGGAAGACGAGGTCCGTGCCATTTTGGAAAAGCTCCATGCCGAGCGTGTCCCGGTAACGGTTCAGGGCGCCCGAACCGGCCTTGCCGCCGGTGCCGTGCCCCACGGCGGGCATATCCTCAATACTTCCCGTATGAATCGCTACTTGGGCCTTCGCCGCGATGAACAAGGCCAATTTCTGCTGCGCGTGGAGCCGGGCGTTGTGCTCTCGGAGCTGCGCAAGCAGCTGAGCAAGAAGGTGCTGCCGACTGCTGGTTGGGACCAGGCATCGCTTGAGGCCTACGAGGAGTTCCAAGAGGCCCCCGAGCAGTTCTTTCCCACCGATCCCACCGAGGCATCTGCCTGTCTGGGCGGCATGGCGGCATGTAACGCCTCTGGTGCCCGCAGCTACGCCTACGGTCCCATGCGCCCACATATCACGGGACTCCACGTCGCGCTGGCTGATGGCGATTTGCTTGAGCTTCAGCGCGGCGAGGCTTTTGCCCAGGGCCGCCACCTGTCGCTCGTGACGGTAGTGGGCCGTACGCTCGAGCTCGATCTTCCCGGCTATACCATGCCCAAGACAAAAAATGCCTCAGGCTATTTCGTTGCGGACGAAATGGACGCCATCGACCTCTTTATCGGTGCTTGCGGCACGCTCGGCGTTATCACCGAGCTCGAGATTGCCCTGCAGGCGGCGCCTGCGGTCGTTTGGGGTGTGAGCTGCTTTTTCGATAGCGAAGACAAGGCCGTGTCCTTTACCGATTCCATGCGTCCCGTCCTGTCCCATGCGGCTGCCATCGAGTACTTCGACGCTGGCGCTCTGGATATTCTACGTCGCCAGCGCGAGCAGTCGACGGCGTTTGCCTCGCTGCCGGCGCTCGACAAAGAGGCCAAGGTCTGTGTCTACGTGGAGCTCGACTGCGATGACGAGGCCCAGGCGACCGAGGAACTGTACCACCTGGGATGGGTGCTCGAGTTTGCGGGTGGCCGCGACGATGCGACATGGGTCGCGCGCACCGAGGTCGATCGCGAGTGTCAGCGGTTCTTCCGCCATGCGGTCCCCGAGAGCGTCAACATGCTTATCGACGAGCGTCGCCGCACGGATCCCACCATCACCAAACTGGGTTCGGACATGTCGGTGCCCAATGCACGCCTTGCCGATGTCGTGGCCCTCTATCGCCGCACACTGGCCGAAAGCGGGCTTGAATCTGCTGCCTGGGGGCACATCGGTAACAACCATCTGCATGTGAACATCCTGCCGCGCGATGCGCAGGACTACCGTCGCGGTGGCGAGCTGTTTGCCCAGTGGGCTGCGGGGGTAACGGCTATGGGCGGTGCCGTTTCTGCCGAGCACGGCGTCGGCAAGATCAAGGCGGGCTTCTTAGAGACGATGTACGGTCACGAGGCCATGGTCGAGTCGGCGCGGCTCAAGCTCCAGCTCGATCCCGACGGGCAGCTGGGTCGCGGCAACCTGTTTTCGGAGAAGCTCTTGGATGAGCTCGTCCAGAAAGGGGGCGCGTGAAGATGAGCGATTTCCATATGGTGGTGTGCGTCAAGGCCGTGCCGGGCAGCACCGAGGTCAAGATGGACCCCAAGACCAATACCATCGTGCGCGATGGCAAGCAGGCGGTCATTAATCCCTTTGATGCGAGCGCTTTGGAATGCGCGCTGGCGCTGAAGGACGACTTTATCGGCTTTGGCATGGATGTGCGCGTGACGGTGGTGTCGATGGGCATCCCCGCGACCGAGTCGCTGCTGCGCGACTGCATCGCCCGAGGCGCCGACGACGCGCTGCTGCTGACCGATCGCGCCTTTGCAGGTGCCGATACCCTGGCGACCACCTATGCTCTCAAATGCGGCATCGAGGCGCTCGACGAGGACTTCGACCTGCTCATCTGCGGCAAGATGGCGGTGGATGGCGATACGGCCCAGATTGGTCCCGAGCTTGCCGGTGCCTTTGAGATTCCCTGCGTGACCGACGTGAGTTGCGTGCAGAGCGCGGGCTTTACGACCTGTGGCTCGCTGGCGCTCATTCACGGATGCGATGCCGGCGAGGAGACGGTGTATCTTGAGATGCCGTGCGCGATGACGACTGCCAAGGAGATTGGCCAGTTGCGTATGCCGAGTATTGCCGGTATTCGCGCGGCGGAGGAGGCGGACGTGCGCGTGGTCAGTGCCGCCGACGTGAACGCCGACCCCGCGCGTTGCGGTCTTGCCGGGTCGCCGACACAGGTCGTGCGCTCGTTTGTGCCCGACCGTGACCAAACGTGCGAGGCCGTTGAGGGAACGGCGTCCGAGCAGGCGGTAAAACTTGCCAAGATTATCGAGGGGATGGCGTAGATGAGCGGACTGATTATCGATAGCGAAGCCTGTATCGGCTGCGGTCGCTGCGTTCGCGCCTGTGCTTCGGGCGGCATCGTAGTGGAAGGCGAGCGACCCAACCGATGCGCCCACGTAACCGACGGCTGCATCCTATGCGGTGGGTGCGTCGACGCCTGCCCTGTCAACGCTATCTCGATCGAGCGTGATGAGGCCGCTGGTGCGGTGGACCTTGATGCGTATCGAGACATTTGGGTATTCGCTCAGACCGACGAGCACGATACAGTGACTCCCGTTGCCTATGAGCTTATGGGCAAGGGCCGCGAGCTTGCCGATGCGCGCGGTTGCCGTCTGGTGGCACTGGTCGGTATGGGTCCCGAGGGTTCTCTCGGCGACCTGGAGCATCTGGTTTGTGCCGGCGCGGACGAGGTCCTGGCCTGTCGCGACGAGCGCCTGCGCCAAAACGATGCGGAGGTCTACGCCCGCTTGATCTGCGATTTGGTAGCCGAACGCAAACCCGAGGCCATCCTATACGGTGCGACCGCTTTTGGTCGCGAACTGGCACCCGGCGTTGCCGTGCGTTTGCAGGCGGGCCTTACGGCTGACTGCACCGTACTTTCGATGGATACAGAGACGGGACTGCTGCAACAGACGCGTCCGGCGTTTGGCGGCAACCTGATGGCCACCATCATTTGCCCCAACCACCGTCCGCAGATGGCAACGGTGCGCCCCGGTATCTTTAAGGCTCCCGACTTCGACTACGGCCGCTCTGGCACGATCACCCAGATATCGCTTGCGGATGATGCTAAGGCTCGTGTCGAGATCTCGATTCCCGCCGAGGAGTGGGGACAGCAGCCCTCGATCGCCAATGCCGAGCGCCTGGTCGTGGTGGGTCGCGGCATTGGTTCCAAGAAAAACCTGCCGTTGATGCGAAGGCTCGCCGAGGCTCTGGGTGCCGAGCTTGGTTGCACGCGTCCCGTCGTGGAGGCGGGTTGGCTGGAGTATCGCCACCAGATTGGCCAGACGGGCGTATCGGTTTCGCCCAGGCTTCTCGTGAGTATCGGTGTTTCGGGCGCCATCCAACATCTTGCCGGCATCGGTGGGGCGGAGTGCATCATCGCCATCAACGAGGACCCGGATGCCCCCATTTTCGGTGCTGCCCAGTACAAGGTTGTTGGGGACGCCGTCGAGGTCGTCGAGGAGCTGCTGGCCCAGCTTGAGCGCTAGGCGCGCGCCAGCCAGTAGCGCATCTCGTCCTTTAGGCGGCTCCAAGTTGCCTGCGTGGCGGGGTCGGTAAAGGGCCGCGTAATGCCAAAGGGCGCGTCGAGCAGGCGGTGGATATCGCCCTGTTCGCGCGCCAGCGCGCGGCTTGCTGGATAGACGAGCTCAAACATAAAGCAGATAAGCCCCACCAAGAAGTCGGCGGGCTCATCGCGCTCATCGCGTGCGACGCAGCGGTGCTCGTCAAAGGCGGCAAGTGTCGGCGACGAGAAACGGCTGCCGAGAAACGTCTTCTCGTCCACCTTGAGGATAGTGTCGACAGTGCTGTCGGCGATGGTGCGCATAATGTCGATCTTGTCGCCATCGCGCACGATATCGCAGAAGCTCCGCGTGCGCTCGTCGAGCTGCGCGGGTAGACGGAAATCGCTGTGATAGGCAATGCTCGCTCGGATGAGCTCATCTTCTGCCGGGTCATCGATAAAGTCGCGGATGCTCGTTACGGCGGGTGCATCGGCGGGATTCTCGCCAAAGAGGACCTCGATGCCCAGCGCCGCATGGCTCATGCTCTCGGCGTCCTTAAAGGTGTCCCAGCGTCGCAGCTGCTCAAAGCGGCCCATATCGTGTAGCAGGCCGCAAAGCCATGCCAGGTCAATATCTTCTGACGACCAGCCCTGCTCGCGCGCTACGGCATCGCATGCCTCGGCCACGTGGTACGTATGCTCGATTTTGAGCGCGATGCGTGGGTTGGTGGCGTCGTAGGCATCGGTGTAGCTTTTGAAGGCCGCGCGCGCCCGGTCTCGATCGATAGCTGTCATAATGACTTCCTAAAAAGTTGTGTCTTTCGATCCGGTGGCAATTGTAGGTGAACTCGGTTGCTGCCGGATGATGATTCTGCCGTGTCGCTACATGCGGCTCGGAGACCTTGTCAGGATGAGAAACGTATGGTGCTCAAAATCGTTAGAACCGTCTGGCCAGTGATGCTTACCTATGTTGCAATAGGCGCGCCGTGCGGAATGATCATGGGGCAGACGGGAATGGAGCCCTGGATGGTCTTTGCTCTAAGCAGTACGTTTGTGACGGGCAGCGGCCAGTTTATGATCTGCAACCTGTGGCTGGCGGGTGTGCCTGCAGCATCGATCGTCGCGAGCGTCGCCGCCATCTCCTCGCGCTTTGCGCTTTACTCGGCATCGATCGCACCGCATCTGAGGGGTGCCTCGAAGCGTCAGACGCTGGCTGTTGCCGCGACACTTACCGAGGAGGCATATGGCATCTCGCTTGCCAAGTTGGTTGAAGGGGAGGATTGGGGCCCGCGCGAGTCCTTTGTGCTCAACGTAATCCTCATCGCAACATGGGGCGTTTCGTGTACGATGGGCGCCATCGTCGGCGCCGTTGTCGATGTTCCCACCGCCATTGCAGCCTTTGTCTGCACCTCGCTCTTTATCTGCCTGCTCTTTTCGCAGCGGCTGTCGCGCGGTAACGTTGTCGCGGCGGTTTCGGGCGCGGTGTCCGTCGCCGTATGCAAGTTCTTGGGCCTCGCGAATATTGCCGTGCCGGCAAGCGTCGTGGTCGGCATTGCCATTGCGCTGGCGTGCGATGCTGTATTTGACGGAAGAGGTGCCCGCGATGCCCGCTAACGAGTTCTTGGTTCTGTGGCTGTCGTCGTGGGCTGCTATCGCGTTCTTTCGCATCGCGCCGGCGTTCGCCTTGCGCGGGCGGACCCTGTCGCCCCGCATTACCGAGGCCCTGGGCTATATCCCGCCCGCTGCCTTTGCCGCGCTGGTCGCCAACGACTTGGTGAACCCCGGCGCGTTCGACGCGGGACTCTGGCCTGCCTTGGTTCCCTGGATTGCGGCCACCGGCGTCGTGGCGGTGGCAATCAAGACAAAGTCGATGTTGTGGTGCTGCGTTTCGGGCATCGTGTTCTATATCGTTTTGAGCCTCGTATAGGAGCAGGACGCGTTATCGTCCCGGCCTAACGAATCGAATTTCTCACCGAGGCGGTCTGCTTCTTCTGGTACCATGGTCAAACTTTACTGTAGCAAAGCGTGACGTGGGCTTTTGTTCTGCGTCAGCGGAAATGGGGGTTTCATGGCACAGGAAGCGACCGCCAACGAGCAAAAGAAATTCAAGGTACCGCGCATCCCGGGCGACATCATGATCTATCCGATGATCGTCGGCCTTTTGCTCAATACCTTCTGCCCGCAGGTCTTTGAGGTCGGCGGCTTCTTTACGGCTGCCTGCCGCGGCGGCTCCAACACCATCGTTGCCGCGATCTTGCTGTTCGTGGGCGCCGGCATCAGCTTTAAGTCCACGCCGGGCGCCATCAAGACCGGCATCGTCGTGCTGATTCCTAAGCTTGTAGTGGCAGCCGCGCTGGGTCTGGGCGTCGCGTACTTCTTTAACGATAACTTTTTAGGCCTGAGCTCGGTTTCCATCATCGGCGGCATTACGTTTTGCAACATGGCGCTCTATACGGGCATCATGGGCGAGTTCGGCGATGAGTCCGAGCAGGGCGCTGTCGGTATCCTGTTCTTTACGGCCGGCCCCGCCGTCACGATGATCATCCTTGGTGTTTCGGGTCTCGCCAACATCCCCGTCGGCACCATCATCGGATCCATCCTGCCGCTTGTTATCGGCATGGTCCTGGGCAACTTGTTCCCGTTTATCAAGAACCTGCTGGTTCCCGGCGCCAATCCCGCGATCGCTGTAATTGGTTTTCAGCTCGGTGCGTCCATGAGCCTTTCGAGCTTCATCGCCGGTGGCATTTCGGGCATCCTGCTGGGCCTCATCACGCTCTTTATCGTCGGTCCCATTACCTTTGCCTTCGAGCGCCTGTGTGGCGGCAATGGTAAGGCGGCTGTGGCATGTTCCACCATTGCCGGCACGGCCATGACCACGCCGGTCGCCCTCGCCGAGGTCGCTCCGCGCTATGCCGAGCTTGCGCCCACTGCGTATGCGCAGATCGCCACTGCCGTCATCATCACGGCAATCATGGCCCCGATTCTGACCGGCTGGGTCGATAAGAAGTTCTGCCACGGCGAAGAAGATCTGTCGGTCGAAGGCGTCGAGGCTATTGAGGAGGCCGTCGCGACCGACATCGACGGCGAGTAACGGCCGTTACCGATAATTGATTCCGGCGTGCAATTCGCGCCGTCAGAGCGCCCGAACGAGAGCTGTCTTACAGCAACGTTCGGGCGCTCTGCTATGATTCCCTTTACCCCTGCGGCGTAAGGGGCGTTTATTGCCCAGACACGAATCGGGCGATTCTGACCACTTGGATATTGAAGGGAGGGCGTCTAGTGGTTAAGGCACTCAAGATCGAGATATTCCTGCTGTGCATGATTATTCTTATCGGGCTTGCCGTGCGAAGCCGTCGCTCCCTGTTCTCGAGCACCCAGCAGCTTTTGTTTAGCATGCTGGGCTACACGTCTGCTGCCTACATTTTCTTCGATATGATCTGGACGCTCTCGGACGGCGTGAGCACTCCTGTAGGCATCACGGCCAACTGGATTTCCAACGCGGTTTCGTTTTCGCTGTTCGCCATCGCGTGCCTCATTTGGTTTTTCTATTCCGAGACGATGCAGGGCTCACGGCTCCTGACCACGCCCTACAGGGTGGTACTTTTAACGTTGCCAACCGCATTGGTGGTCGTGCTGGCATTTACCAGCTACTGGACGCACGCTATGTTCTATATCGATGCGCAGGGCGTATATCGTCGCGGCTTTGCTTATATGATCCAGCCCATCGTGAGCTACTGCTACGTCATATATACGTCCTTGCATGCCTTTATTCAGGCTCGAAAAGTCGAAAGCCTGCAAAAGAAGGCCATTTATCGCACCCTCGCCTTTTTTGCGGTTCCCGCTCTGGTGGGCGGTACCTTCCAGGTTTTGTTTTCGGTACCGGGCCTTTGCGTCGGTATAACGCTGAGCATCCTGCTGCTCTACATCATCTGCCAGGAGCAGCTGATCTCGACCGACCCGTTGACTGGCCTTAACAATCGCAACCGTTTTGAGACCTATATGCTGTCGCTGTTCTCGGGTACTGACCAGGCCGAGGGTGTGTATCTGCTTATGATGGACGCTGACGGCTTTAAGCAGATTAACGACCGGTATGGACATGTTGAGGGCGATCATGCCCTCCAGGTCATATCTGCTACGCTCAAAGAGGTCTGCTCGGCGTCTGGTGGCTTTATCGCACGTTATGGTGGCGATGAGTTCGTGGTGCTTCAAAAGGCGACGGCGGAGCAGGACATCATAGACCTGTGTTCGGTGATTAACGACGAGCTCGCTCGTGCCAAGGTGCCGTATGCATTGCGGATGTCCATCGGTTACGCGTGGGTCGGCGATAGCGTTGACACCTGGCAAGACTTACTTCGCGCTGCCGATGCGGAGCTCTACCGCGTCAAGGCCGAGAAAAAGAAAGCCGGCGTACAAATACGCTAGAAAAAAGGGGCGCACGACCGTTGCGATGGTCGTGCGCCCCTTTTGCGTTTGTGGGGGCCACCGGCCATAATGCCCAGGCGCGGTGCGGCAAGACGGGCGTCTGCCGCCGCGACTCGGTACGAAATCAACGAGAACCAGTGTGCTCCATTAAGCTAAAGTATGCGAATGCCCTCCCTAAAAAGGTGAGCTCGCTAGGCTTTTTTGGGTTTGTTGACGATGATGATGCCGCCGCAGACCAACAGCAGGGCAACGATGACGGTAACGAGGCTCGTGCCAGCGCCCTCGCCGAGCAGCAGCGCGCTCAGCACCACACCAAAGACGGGGTTCATAAATCCAAAGACAGAGACGCGGCTGACGGGGTTGACGGCAAGCAGGCGCGACCACAGCGAGTAGGCGACCGCGGAGATAAGCGCCATGTAGATGATGAGCGCGATGGCGGGGACAATCGCTGTGGGGGAGAGTGCGCCACCCATCAAAAAGCCGATGGCGGTGAGGACCAGGCCGCCGACCAAGAACTGCCACCCGGCAAGCAAAACACCGTCGTGCTTGCGCGAGAAGATGCCGATCAGGCAGGTCGAAAGAGCACCCGCGACAGTGGAGGCTAGGATAAAGCCCTCGCCGTCGAGCGTAAAGCCAAAGGTGCCGTCCGCGCCCGAAAGGTTGACGAGCGCGACGCCGGCAAAGCCCAGCGCACAGCCAAGCACCTTGGCCGTACTGAGCTTCTCGGTGTGAAATGCCAGGGCGGCAAAGAGGATTGCGAGGAAGTTGGCGCTGGCCTCGATGATGGAGCTCGACATGGCGCTGGCGCGTGAGAGGCCCAGATAGAAAAAGAAGTACTGCCCGATAGTCTGGAAGAGCGACAAGACAAAGATGGGTTTGATGTCGCGCGCTTGCGGTATGAGGGGGCGGCGTTGGGCCGCGCTCATCCCAACGATAACCAGGGCGCCGGCAAGCGTAAAGCGTAAACCTGCAAAGAGCAGCTGCGAAGCGCTATCGTGCGCTGGGATACCAAAGAGTGCGTAGCCGATCTTGATGCAGGGAAAGGCCGATCCCCAGAGCGCGCAGCAGACGAGGCAACCCAGGATGAGTCCGGGCAGAGTGGCGAGATACGGCTTGCGGCTTTCCATGATGTTCTTCTCCCATACGCGCAAATAAAAAAGAACCCGCCACCGGGCGTGCCGGTGGCGGGTGTTGTTACCCGAGGGGATTGTACCCGATGGGAAAGGTTTAAGCGAAGTAGGCTACGCCGCTCTCAAAGATCGGCATGAACTTGTCGCCGGGGACATGCTCGGGCACGTTGCGGTACAGGTTGTCGCCGCGGCGCTCGGCATGGCCCATCTTGCCCAGGACACGGCCGTCGGGGCTCGTGATGCCCTCGATGGCGAGTGCGGAGCCGTTGGGGTTGACGGAGAGATCCATGCTGGGCTTGCCGTTCTCGCCCACGTACTGCGTGGCGACCTGGCCGTTGGCGATCAGCTGGGCGAGCACTTCGTCATTGGCGACAAAGCGGCCCTCGCCGTGGCTGATGGCGACGGTGTAGGGGTCGTCCAGGCTGCACTGCGACAGCCACGGGGACAAGTTGGACGAGATGCGGGTGCGCACCAGACGGCTCTGGTGGCGACCGATGGTGTTGAACGTCAACGTGGGCGCATCGGGCGTGGCGTCGACGATGTCGCCGTAGGGCACCAGGCCGAGCTTGATCAGGGCCTGGAAGCCGTTGCAGATACCCAGCATCAGGCCATCGCGGGCCTTGAGCAGGTCGCGGACTGCCTCGGTGACCTCGGGAGCGCGGAAGAACGCCGTGATGAACTTGGCGGAGCCGTCGGGCTCGTCGCCGCCCGAGAAGCCGCCGGGGATCATGACGATCTGGCTTGCGCGGATGCGGCGGGCAAGCTCGTGGGTGCTCTCGGCGACGGCCTCGGGCGTGAGGTTGTTGATCACGAAGGTGTCGGCCTCGGCGCCGGCGGCGCGGAAGGCACGGGCGCTATCGTACTCGCAGTTGTTGCCGGGGAACACGGGGATAACCACGCGCGGGCGGGCGATCTTGGCGCCGCCGTACACGTGGATGTCCTTGGCGCGGAAGTCGATGGTCTCGACCTCGGGGGTCTCGTCGGCGCTGCGGTAGGCAAAGACGCCCTCGATGCCGCTCTCCCAGGCCTCCTGGAGCTCGGAGAGCTCGATGACTTCGGAGCCGGTGTCGATGACATAGCCCTCGACGGTGGTGCCCAGGGGCTCGACGACAACGCCGTCGGCGACCTCGGGCAGCTCGGCATCCTCGGCGAGCTCGACGATAAAGCTGCCGTAGAGCGGGGTGAAGAGGCTCTCCACGTCTACATCCTCGGCAAGCTCGATACCGATCTGGTTACCGATGCACATCTTAAAGAGGCTCTCGGCGCCGCAGCCGTAGCCGGGCGTGGAGATGGCCAGGGCGTTGCCGGTAGCAGTGAGCGCCTCGACGGCGTCAAACGCGGCGAGCAGCTGCTGAGCATCGGGGCGGTAGTCCTCGCCATAGGTGGCGGGGGCGATGCGGACGACGCGGTGCGTGAGGCCCTTGAACTCGGGCGAGACGGCGCGGGCGGCCTTGCCCACGGCCACAGCGAAGCTGATCAGGGTCGGCGGAACGTTGAGCTCGCCGGCCTCGTCCTCAAACGAGCCGCTCATGGAATCCTTGCCACCGATGGCACCGGCACCCAGGTCGACTTGGGCCATGAGGGCGCCCAGGACGGCTGCCGTGGGCTTGCCCCAGCGCTCGGCCTCGGTGCGCAGACGCTCGAAGTACTCCTGGAAGGAGAGATAGGCGCGCTTGTGCTCAAAGCCGGCAGCCACGAGCTTGGCGATGGACTCGACCACGGACAGGTAGGCGCCAGCAAACTGGTCGGCTTCCATCAGGTAGGGGTTGAAGCCCCATGCCATGGCGCTTGCCGTGGTGGTCTCGCCGTCCACGGGGAACTTGGCGACCATGGCCGAGCTCGGGGTGAGCTGCGTCTTGCCGCCAAAGGGCATGAGCACGGTCGCGGCGCCGATGGTGGAGTCGAAGCGCTCGGAAAGGCCCTTGTTGGAGGCAACGTTGAGGTCGGTGACAAGCGAGGTCATGCGCTCGGCAAGCGTGGTGCCGGCCCAGCTGGGCTGCCACACGCTGCGGGCGCACACGTGGGCGACCTGGTGCTTGGGCGCGCCGTTGGAGTTGAGGAACTCGCGGGATAGGTCGACGATGGCGACACCGTTCCAGGCCATGCGCATGCGCGGCTCGGCGGTAACCTCGGCGATAACGGTCGCCTCGAGGTTCTCTTCGGCGGCGTAGCCCATGAACTCCTCGACGTCACTGTCGGCGACGGCGCAGGCCATACGCTCCTGGGACTCGGAGATGGCGAGCTCGGTGCCGTCCAGGCCGTCGTACTTCTTGGTCACGGTGTCCAGGTCCACGTACAGACCGTCGGCAAGCTCGCCCACGGCGACTGAGACGCCGCCGGCGCCAAAGTCGTTGCAGCGCTTGATCAGGCGGCAGGCGTCGCCGCGGCGGAAGAGGCGCTGCAGCTTGCGCTCGACCGGGGCGTTGCCCTTCTGGACCTCGGCGCCCGAGGTCTCGATGGACTCGGTGTTCTGGGTCTTGGAGGAGCCGGTGGCACCGCCGATGCCGTCACGGCCGGTACGGCCGCCCAGCAGGATGATCTTGTCGGTGGGGGCGGGGCACTCGCGGCGCACGTGGTTTGCCGGGGTAGCGCCCACGACGGCGCCGACCTCCATGCGCTTGGCCACGTAGCCGGGATGATAGAGCTCGTTGACCTGGCCGGTGGCAAGGCCGATCTGGTTGCCGTAGCTGGAGTAGCCGGCGGCGGCAGTGGTTACGAGCTTGCGCTGCGGCAGCTTGCCCTCGAGCGTCTCGGACACGGGGACGGTGGGGTCGCCGGCGCCGGTGACACGCATGGCCTGATACACATAGCTGCGGCCCGAGAGCGGGTCGCGGATGGCGCCGCCCACGCAGGTGGCGGCACCGCCGAAGGGTTCGATCTCGGTCGGGTGGTTGTGGGTCTCGTTCTTAAACAGGAACAGCCAGTCCTGGTCCTCGCCGTCGACATCGACCTTCACCTTGACGGTGCAGGCGTTGATCTCCTCGGACTCGTCGACATCGGTCATGACGCCGGTCTTCTTAAGGTACTTAGCGCCGATGGTACCCATCTCCATGAGGCAGACGGGTTTGGCGTCGCGGCCGAGTTCGTGGCGCATCTCCATGTAGCGGTCGAAGGCCTGCTGCACCACGGCGTCGTCGATCGTCACGTCGTCCAGGACGGTGCCGAAGGTGGTATGGCGGCAGTGATCGGACCAATAGGTGTCGATCACGCGGATTTCGGTGATGGTGGGGTCGCGATCCTCATCGCGGAAGTACTGCTGGCAGAAGGCGATGTCCGCTTCGTCCATGGCAAGACCGCGCTCGGAAATAAAGGCGGCGAGGCCGGCCTCATCGAGCTCGCGGAAGCCGTCGAGCACCTCGACGGGCTGGGGCTCGGGGGTCTCCATGTACAGCGTCTCGGGCAGGTCGAGCGAGGCGATGCGCGCCTCGACGGGGTTCACCACGTAGTGCTTGATGGCCTCGATGGCGGCTTCGTCCAGAGCTCCCGAGATCATATAGACCTTGGCGGAGCGCACGGCGGGGCGCTCGCCCTGGCTGATGAGCTGCACGCACTCGCTGGCGGAGTCGGCGCGCTGGTCAAACTGGCCAGGCAGGAATTCGACGGCAAAGGCGGCGCCATCGCTTGCGGGGAGCTCGTCGTAGGTCACATCGACCTGGGGCTCGCTAAAGACGGTCGGCACGCAGGAGCGGAAAAGCTCCTCGTCGATGCCCTCGACGTCGTAGCGGTTGATGATCCTCAGGGCCTCGATGCCCTTGATGCCGAGAATTTCGGTCAGCTCGCCCTTGAGCTGCTGAGCCTCGACGTCGAACCCGGGTTTCTTCTCCACGTAGATACGAGAGACCATTGGTTCCTGCCTTCCTGATCGGTTGGGCGTACGGTACGGTATGCGGCAGCGGTCGGTTTGCGGGGTCTGCCCTGCGGTCGCCTTGAGCCACATGTTTGTAAACCTCACTATGATACGACAGCTCGTGGCGCGTTGAGGACGGCGAGGGTGCTACAGTGAAGCGCAAACAAGAGAAAGGCATCACATGGCATTCGTTTCACTCGCCATCATCGCGCTCGTGGCCTTTACAAGCCCCTTCATCGCCTCGGCGATTCCCGGAAAGCCCGTTCCCGAGACGGTCTTTTTGCTCGTGTTCGGCGCGGTGCTGGGCCCGCATATGCTCGGTCTTATCCATGTGGATGCCGAGGTCTCGCTGGTGTCCGAGCTGGGTCTGGCCTTTTTGTTCCTGCTTGCCGGCTTTGAGATCGACCCTAAGAACATTACGGGTGTGGAGGGGCGCTACGGCTTGGCGACGTGGGCCGTCACGTTTGGCATCGCCTGGCTTGCCGTGCGCTTTACGCCGTGGTTTTCGGTCAGCCATTTCGACGGTATCGCCGTGACGCTCGCCCTTACTTCCACGGCGCTCGGCACGCTTGTGCCCATCATGCGCGAGCGCTCGCTCACCGGCACGCGCGTTGGCGACTCGATTCTCGCGTATGGCACTTGGGGCGAGCTCGGTCCCGTGCTCGCCATGTCGGTGCTGCTGTCTGCCCGCACCGGCATCCAGACGCTCGTGATTCTTGGCCTGTTTGCTGTGGTCTGCGTGCTGCTGGCCGTGGTCCCAAGTCGTTCCAGGCGCGTCGGCAGCCGCTTCTTTTCGTTTGTCGAGGAACGCGCCGATACCACGTCGCAGACCTTCGTGCGTCTGACGGTGTTCATCCTGGTCACGCTCGTGGCGTTCTCGGCCATCTTTGACCTCGACATCGTGTTGGGTTCTTTTGCCGCCGGCTTTGTCCTGCGCTATATCATCCCCGAGGGCAACCATACGCTCGAGACCAAGCTCGACGGCCTGGCCTACGGCTTTTTGATTCCGGTGTTCTTTACCGTATCGGGCGCAAAGATCGACCTGACGGCCGTGGCGTCGCGCCCGGGCTTGCTCGCGGGCTTTATCGTGGCGTTGCTGATTATTCGTGCCGTGCCCATCCTTATTTCTATGAGCATTTGTCCTGCGACGCGCGATGTGTCGGCGTATGGTCGCATTACCGTGGCCCTGTACTGCACCACGGCGCTTCCGATCATCGTTGCCGTGACGAGTGTTGCCGTCAACGCGGGCGCGCTGTCGCAAGATATTGCGTCGGTCATGGTTGCCGCCGGTGCCATCACGGTGTTCTTGATGCCATTGCTCGCGCAGCTCTTCTACCGCGTGGTCGATGCCGCACCGGTCGCCGCCGTGGCAGAGGTTGCCGAGCATCCTTCCGACGCGCTCGATATTCTGCGCGCCCATCACGATTTGGCGAGCCTGCTCGCGCGCGAGCACGAGCTGCTGACCTCGCATGGACATGGTCGCGTATTCGAGGGCTTGCCTACGCTCGATACGATTGCCGAGCGTCTTTCCGCCGAGGCAGCGAACGGCCACATCGATGCCCGTATCGTGGACGCGGCGCATCTTCTTGCCGATAAGACCTATGGTGATGAGCTTGACCCGTCCGAGCTGACTCCGCGTGAGCGCCGCCGCCTGGAGCGCGCCAAGCTCGCCGTGCACGAATATCGCCGCCGCATGCTGGAGCTCTACGCGCACGATGAAGCCCAGGACGACGACGGTAAGTAGTAAGGAATGCCGGGATACGGGTTCCGTCCAAATAATAGAAGGCGCGCTGCCTGCGGTTGATGTAGGCAGCGCGCCTTTTGCGTTGGGCCTCGTTGAGGTTCGAAGTCGTGGCTTGCGACCTTTAGGAGCGGGCGGCTCCGTCGACGGGGAGCACGGCGCCCGTGACATAGGAGGCCATGTCGCTCGCTAGGAAAACGAAGGCGTTGGCGACATCCTCGGGCTCGCCCATGCGGCCGAGCGGAATAGTGGCGACGATGGGCTTGATGACCTCTTCGGGTAGGTTGGCGACCATGTCGGTCTTAGTCACGCCAGGGGCAACGGCGTTGACGCGGATGCCCATGGGGGCGAGCTCGCGCGAGAGCGACTGGACCATGCCGTTGACGGCAAACTTGGACGTGGGGTAACCGACGCCGGAGGGCTGGCCGTACTTGGCGACCATCGAGCTCGTGGTAGTGATGGTGCCGCCGTGGCCGGCCTCGGTCATGATCTTGGCGGCCGCCTGGTGACCGTTAAAGACGGCGACGACATTGAGATCCATGACCTTTGCGAACTCCTCGGCCGTATAATCCAAAAGGGGCGAGCGCTGGGAGATGCCGGCATTGTTGACGACTGCATCCAAGCCGCCCATATCGGTGGCAGCCTGGGTAAACGCCTCGGTTACGGCTTCGAGCGAGGTGAGATCGCAGGAACGACCCCAGACCTTGGCGTCGGGATAGGCGGCTGTCAGCTTCTCAACGGCCGCGTCGGCAGTCTCCTGGCGCGAGCCAAAGACGGTGACGGCGGCGCCTTCCTCGATAAAGCGGCAGGCGATCGCATAGCCGATTCCGCGTGTGCCTCCGGTGATGATTGCTTTCTTACCCTCGAGCAGCATGGGCTTTCCTCTCGTTTTGGGCGGACATACGCAGCACAGCGTAACGGGAGCCGGAATCGGCTGCGTTCGCATATCGGTGAACGGTAACCCGCGCTGCCGATGAACGGCTCGTGCAAATGCCGCTTTGCCGCTGTGCTTGGAAGCCGGATAGAAAAGGGCTCCCGTCCCACATAGGACGGGAGCCCCCGAGGTGCGTATTGTTAAGCGGGTGTTGGGCTAGTTGGCCATGACGCCTTCGGTCCAGGCCTCGACGTCCTCGATGCGCAGGACGTTGGCGACCTCGGCCACGCAGTCGACGCTGGCAAGCTCGGCGGCGGCAGCCTGGACGTCCTTCTCGAGCGCGCGGTGCGTCAGGAAGATGACCGAGCAGGCATCGCTGACGCCCGACTTGCCGTCCTCGACCTGGTTGATGAGCGAGATCGAGATGTTGTGCCTGGCAAAGATGTCGACCGTCTCGGACAGGGCACCCACGCGGTCGGCGACCTTCAGGCGCACATAGTACTTGGTCTGGAGCTCGTCCATGGGCTTAAAGGCGAGGTTGTGGCCATAGGGCTCAATCTCGGGCAGCGGAGCCACGCCGCGGCTGATCTGCTCGGAGAGCGATAGGATATCGCCAACGACGGCGCTCGCGGTGGGGAAGGAGCCTGCGCCGGCACCGTAGAACATGGTCTCGCCCACGGCGTCGCCTACCACGTAGACAGCGTTCATGGCGCCGTTGACCTTGGCAAGCATGTGGTCGGCGGGGATCAGCGTGGGATGCACGCGGACGTCGACGCCGGCGTCGGTGTTGCGGGCGATGCCGAGCAGCTTAATGGTGTAGCCGAGCTCGCGGGCCTGGGCGATGTCCTTGGCGCCGATGGTACGGATACCCTGCTGGTACACATCATCGGTGGTCACGCGGGTGCCAAAGCCGATGGAGGCGAGGATGGCCGTCTTGCTGGCGGCGTCGAAGCCGTCGACGTCGGCGGACGGGTCGGCCTCGGCGTAGCCCTTGGCCTGGGCGTCGGCGAGCACGTCGGCGTAATCGGCGCCCTCGGCGTCCATGCGCGACAGGATGTAGTTGGTGGTGCCGTTGAGAATGCCGGCGATGGTCAGGATCTTGTTGCCCACCAGGTCGTGCTCGAGCGTGCTCACGATGGGGATGCCACCGCCGCAGCTGGCCTCGCACTTAATCTGCACGCCGCACGCGCGCGCCTTCTCGGCGAGCGTCTCGACATGACGGCCCAGCAGGGCCTTGTTGGCAGAGACGACGTGCTTGCCGTGCTCAAAGGCAGTGGTGAAGATCTCGGTTGCGGGATGCTCGCCGCCGATCAGCTCGACGACGATGTCGACGGCGGGGTCGGTGACGACGTCGTGCCAGTCACTCGTAAAGGCCTCGCGCTCAATGCCTGCCGCCTCGGCCTGCTCCCAGGCAAGCGCGCAGGCGCGGGTCAGCTTAAGGTCGATGCCGTAGGCTGCCAGGTACTCATCGTGGTGGCTCTTGATCAGACGGGCCACGCCGCCGCCGACGGTTCCCAGACCGATCAGACCGACGTTCACGGTGCGCAGGGGTTCGCTCATAGATAGCTCCTTCGTGCATCTCATGGATGGATTAACCGCTTAAAGGTTGAGTGCATTCTAGCGTGAACAGAGGGTGCGTGCTCGCCAGGCAACAGGAGTCGCACAAAACGGCACCCCCGAAACGCTGCGGAAACATTGGAAACATGCTCACTACATACGACCTACAGCCTATGTGATTCAGGACGGCAAGTACATCGCCGCCTAAGTGCATATAACGAGACCGGTGGGGCCGTTTTATGCAGGGCAAGGACGCTTGTAACAGAACAGAAACATTACTTTCACATAATAAAGTGGCTAAACTGCATAAACCGATAGAAATACGCATAAATATGGATAAATCGGCAAAACAAAAGAAAAGTTGAAATAATCGCCACTTTTCTCAACTAAAGCGTCTACTATTTTGCGAACGCCGAACACGGCGAAGGATGGCCTGTCGGGTAACTGAAACCCGGCGAGATTTGAGAGGAGAGCCGCATGTCGAGCCTCACCGGTAAGTCATTGAACCCTGTTATGAATCGCAGGAGCGTTATCGCGAGCGCAGCAGGTCTGGGGGCGATGTCCATTCTAGCTGGCTGCTCCTCCAACGGCGGCGACAGCGGTTCCGCTTCGAGCGACGCTTCGTTTAAGATCGGCACCATCGGCCCGCTGACCGGCGCCAACGCATCCTACGGCAAGTCCGTTAGCCAGGGTGTCGAGCTTGGCTGCAAGGATTTCTCGACCAAGGAGCTGCCGCTTGCCAGCAAGGCCGAGGATGACCAGGCCGATGGCGAGAAGGCCGTCAACGCCTTCAACACCCTGCTCGACTGGGGCATGCAGGCCCTCGTCGGTCCGACCACCACGGGTGCGTCGGTTGCCGTTGCCGCAGAGTGCGGTAACGACCCCAAGACGTTCATGATCACCCCGTCCGCGTCCTCCGAGGACGTCACCGACGGCAAGGATTGCGTCTTCCAGGTTTGCTTCACCGACCCCAACCAGGGCGTCAACGCTGCCAAGTTCCTGGCAGAGAAATATGCGGACGAGAAGTTCGTGCTGTTCTATAACTCCGGCGACGCTTATTCTTCGGGCATCGCAGATTCCTTTAAGGCCCAGGCCGCTGAGTCCAAGCTCGAGATTGTTGACGAGGAGACCTTTAAGGACGACTCCGCCACGAGCTTTACCAACCAGCTGACCAAGGCCAAGCAGGCCGGCGCCACCATGATCTTTGCGCCGATCTACTACACGCCGGCGTCCGTCCTGCTCAAGAACGCCAAGGACATGGGCTACGACGTCAAGATGATGGGCTGCGACGGCATGGACGGCATCCTGGGCGTTGAGGGCTTCGATACCTCTCTTGCCGAGGGTCTGCTGCTCATGACCCCGTTCTCTGCCGACGACGAGAAGAACGCCGACTTCGTCAACGCTTACAAGGATAAGTACGGCGATACCCCCGACCAGTTTGCCGCCGACGCCTACGACGGCGTGCACGCGGTGGCCGAGGCCCTCAAGGAGGCCGGTCTTGGTGTCGACGCCGATCCGACCGAGGCCGCCGAGAAGCTGTCCAAGGCTATGCTCAAGATTACCGTTGACGGTCTGACCGGCAAGCTCACCTGGAACGATAAGGGCCAGGTCCAGAAGGAGCCCACGGCGTACGTCATCACCGACGGCAAGTACGTACAGGCCTAATTGGCCGCCTTACATAGAGCGGTTTTGATCCCAAGCAGGGGAGGTTTTGGCCTTCCCTGCTTGCTTGGTATCTAGGGACGATGTAACGTCCCTGTTTCATACATCAACTGGAAACCTATTCGAAAGGGGGATGTGGAACATGACGGTCTTTATCCAATACCTGGTCAACGGCCTGTCCATGGGCAGCGTCTACGCCATCATCGCGTTGGGCTACACCATGGTCTACGGTATCGCCAAGATGCTGAACTTCGCTCACGGCGACGTTATCATGGTCGGTGCCTATGTCTCGTTCTGCGCCACGTCGTATCTCGGCCTCCCGGGCTGGGCATCTGTAGTTCTCTCTTGTGTGGTCTGTACCGTTCTCGGTGTTCTCATCGAGGGTCTGGCATACAAGCCGCTGCGTCAGGCGGGCCCGCTGGCCGTTCTGATCACGGCTATCGGCGTGTCTTACTTCCTGCAGAACGCCGCGCAGCTTCTGTGGGGCGCCACGCCCAAGAACTTCACTTCGCTCGTCACCTTCCAGGTGCCGGAGTTCTTGGCCAAGTTCAACGTAAGCGCCGTCTCGCTCGTCACCATCGTCGCCTGCCTGGTTATCATGGCCGGCCTGATGTTCTTTACAGGTAAGACCAAGATGGGTAAGGCCATGCGTGCCGTGTCCGAGGACAAGGCCGCCGCTCAGCTCATGGGCATCAACGTCAACCGCACCATCTCGATGACGTTTGCCATCGGCTCTGCCCTTGCCGCCATCGCCGGCGTGCTCCTGTGCTCCTACTCGCCGGTGCTGCAGCCCACGACGGGTGCCATGCCTGGCATCAAGGCCTTCGACGCCGCCGTCTTCGGTGGCATCGGCTCCATCCCCGGCGCCTTTGTCGGCGGCATTCTCATCGGCATCATCGAGGCGATGGCGCAGGCCTACATTTCCACGAGCCTTGCCAACTCCATCGTCTTTGGTGTTTTGATCATCGTCCTGCTCGTCAAGCCTGCCGGCCTCTTGGGCAAGTACGTCCCCGAGAAGGTGTAGGTGAGCGTTATGAAGTTTCTTAAAGACAAGCAGACGCGTCACGATTTTGTCACGTACGCTATGTGCATCGTGGCCTTCGCCATCGTGTTCTTTATGCAGTCCAACCATATGATCCCGCGCATGATCGCCGGTCAGTTGGTTCCCATTACGGCCTACATCGTCATGGCCATTTCCCTCAACCTCGTCGTCGGCATCGCGGGCGACTTGTCGCTGGGCCATGCGGGCTTTATGAGTATCGGTGCCTACACGGGTATCGTCACCGCGGTCGCCCTCGAGAGCGCTATTCCTTCCGATCCGGTGCGCCTTATCATCAGCATCGTGGTCGGCGCCATCGCTGCCGCCATCCTGGGCTTCTTGATCGGCATCCCGGTCCTTCGCCTGAGCGGCGATTACCTGGCTATCGTGACGCTGGCTTTTGGCGAGATCATCAAAGAGATCGTCACCTGCCTCATTGTGGGTGTCGACTCCCGCGGCCTGCACGTGATCTTTAACATCACGGGCAACTCTACGATCGATGACCTGCACCTGCTCGAGGACGGCACCGCCATCATCAAGGGCGCCCAGGGCGCCTCGGGCGTGTCGACGTACTCGACCTTCCTCGCCGGTGCCATCCTGGTCATGGTCGCACTCGTGATCGTGCTCAACCTGGTTCGCAGCCGTACCGGCCGTGCCATTATGGCCGTGCGCGATAACAAGATTGCAGCCGAGTCCGTAGGCATCTCCGTCACCGAGTACCGCATGATCGCCTTCGTGGTTTCCGCCGCCCTCGCCGGTGCTGCCGGAGCCCTCTTCGGCGGTAACTTCTCGCAGCTCTCCGCCACCAAGTTCGACTTCAACACGTCGATCCTCATCCTGGTGTTCGTGGTCCTGGGCGGCCTGGGCAACATGCGCGGTTCCGTCATCGCGGCGGCGTTGCTCACGGTGCTTCCCGAGCTGCTTCGTCAGTTCTCGGACTACCGCATGCTCATCTACGCCATCGTGCTGATCCTGGTCATGATTTTTACCAACAACCCGCAGCTCAAGGCGTTCTTCGGTCGCGTCAAGGACCGCTTTGCTTCCAAGAAGGAGGTGGCAGCCGATGCCCAGTAAATTTGAGTTCAAGAAGGGCAAGATGGTCCCGTATCCTTCTGGCGCCATCGTTCCCGATCGTGACCTGGGCGAGCGCCCTGCACTCGAGTGCATCCACCTGGGCATTGAGTTCGGTGGCCTTAAGGCAGTCGACGACTTTAGCCTGACTATCGGCAAGACCGAGATCGCCGGTCTGATCGGTCCCAACGGCGCCGGCAAGACCACGGTCTTCAACCTGCTCACCAAGGTGTACCAGCCCACGCATGGCACCATCCTGCTCGACGGCGAGGACACCTCGGGCAAGTCGGTCTACCAGGTCAACCGCATGGGTATTGCCCGTACCTTCCAGAACATTCGCCTATTCAACACCATGACGGTGGAGGATAACGTCAAGGTCGGCCTGCATAACCAGGAGCGTTACTCCGGCTTTGAGGGCGTGCTGCGCCTGCCGACGTATTGGAAGCACGAGAAGGCTGCTCACGAGCGCGCCATGGAGCTGCTGTCCATCTTTGATATGGAGCATCTGGCAAACGAGCAGGCCGGATCGCTGCCTTACGGCGCACAGCGTCGTCTGGAGATCGTCCGCGCGCTTGCCACCAACCCCAAGCTGCTGCTGCTCGATGAGCCTGCCGCCGGCATGAACCCGTCCGAGACCGCGGAGCTTATGGAGAACATCGTCAAGATTCGTGACACCTTCGGCATCGCCATCATGCTTATCGAGCATGATATGTCGCTCGTTATGAACATCTGCGAGGGCATCTGCGTGCTCAACTTTGGCAAGGTCATTGCCAAGGGTACGGCCGAGGAGATCCAGAACAACGACGCCGTTATCGAGGCATATCTGGGCAAGCAGGATAAGGGGGAGAACTAAATGGCAGAGCCGATGCTTTCCGTCTACAACATCAACGTCTGGTACGGCGCCATCCACGCCATCAAGGACATCTCCTTTAACGTCAACGAGGGCGAGATCGTGGCCTTGATTGGTGCCAACGGCGCCGGCAAGTCCACGACGCTTAAGACCGTCTCGGGCCTGCTGCGTTCCAAGACCGGCTCCATCAAGTTTATGGGCGAGGACATTACCCATACGCCTGCCGACAAGCTGGTGGGCAAGGGCCTGGCTCAGGTTCCCGAGGGCCGTCGCGCCTTTTTGCAGATGACGGTCGAGGAGAACCTGGAAATGGGTGCCTATACGCAGCCCAAGTCCACGGTGGCTCCGGGCCTCGAGCGCGTCTACGAGCAGTTCCCGCGCCTAAAGGAGCGCCGTCGCCAGGTCGCCGGCACCCTTTCGGGCGGCGAGCAGCAGATGCTCGTTATGGGCCGCGCCCTTATGAGCAACCCTAAGCTGCTCATGCTCGATGAGCCCTCCATGGGTCTGGCGCCGATTCTGATTGAGCAGATCTTCCAGATCGTCGAGGACCTGCACAAGGCCGGCACCACGGTGCTTCTGGTCGAGCAGAACGCGCAGATGGCACTTTCCATCGCTACACGCGGCTATGTACTCGAGACCGGCAAGATCACCATGACCGGCACCGGTCAAGAGCTGCTGCACGACGATAACGTCCGCAAGGCCTATCTGGGCGGTTAATCCATTCAACAAAGGGGGCGCTGACCAACCCGGTCAGCGCCCCCTTTTAAGTTGCGGTGAAATAGGGACTAAATGGGGGCGCTAGACGCCAAAACAGTCCCTATTCCACCGCAACTTCATGGGGATGTGTGACAATGCCCGTCGGAAAACATCTGCTGTCTTTGGGGGCCTATCTATGCTGTACGAGTTTTGTGCCGAGAACTTTGAGCGGGTGCCGGCGGCTATCGAGGCCGGTGCGGGGCGCATCGAGCTGTGCGATAACCTTGCCGTCGGTGGTACCACGCCCTCGGCCGGCGTTATCAGCGCTACGACCAACTATGCCCACGAACACGATGCACGGGTGATGTGCATGATCCGTCCGCGTGGCGGCGACTTTCACTACAACCAGGATGAGCTGCGCATGATGGAGATGGACCTGGGCCTTGCTGTGAGTGCCGGCGTTGACGGCCTGGTCTTTGGCTGCTGCAAGCCCTGTGCCGGCGGCTGGGCGCTCGACGAGCTCACCCTCGGCGCCTTCGTTATGGCTACGGGCTGCGCGACCGAGGAGTGCAAGCGCGAGCCCCTTGACATCACCTTCCACATGGCATTTGACCAGCTCTCGCCCGAGGCTCAGCTCGATGCGATTGATACACTTGCCGATTGCGGCGTTACGCGCATTCTGACGCACGGTGGTGCTGCCGGTACGTCGATCGAGGACAACTTCGAAAACCTGGCCCGCTTGATTGAGTACGCGGGCGATCGTTTGACCATCCTTCCAGGCGGCGGCATTACCACGGCAAATCGCGACGCGGTCGCGGCGGCGCTAGGCGTCTCCGAGCTCCATGGAACCAAGATCGTGCCGCTGGAGGCGTAGTCCGTGGCGCTGGTATTTGACGTTCAGCAGGCGAACGGCAAGCCCGACGATAACCGTCGCCCTGGCACCGCGTGCCCCTTTTGCGACACGGAGGGGCTCGCCAACATCATCCAGCGCGATGGTGACTGCATCTGGCTCGAGAATAAGTTCAAGACCTTGCGGGCCACCCGTCAGACCGTATTGATCGAGTCGGCCAATCACGACGCCGACCTGGTGACCTATGAACCGGATGAGCTGCATCATGTGATGCGGTTTGCCCTGGGCTGTTGGCAGCAGATGATCGATTCCCAACAGTACCGCAGTGTGCTCATGTACAAGAACAAAGGCCCGCTTTCGGGCGGCAGCCTCGTCCATCCACACATGCAGATTGTGGGCTTGGAACAGGAGGACGGCTATGCGGCGTTGACCTCAGCCAACTTTGAAGGCATCAATGTCTGGCAACAGGGGAGAATCTCGGTCAACATCTCAACCGAGCCAATCATGGGATTCTTCGAGGTCAACGTCTCGGCTCCGCAGGGAATCGCCGCCAGCGATGACACGAGAGACCAAGCCGAGACGGACCTCTTCGCCGATGCGATTCAGGTGGCCCTGCGCTATATCCTGAACGAGCACCATGGTGGTCGCGCAGAGTCGTACAACTTGTTTTTCTATCACTTGGGCGGTCGGACCATTGCCAAGGCGCTTCCACGTTGGGTGGTTTCGCCCTACTTTGTGGGCTATCGTTTGGCCCAGGTCAATGCCGAGACGACGCTCGATATCGATGCTGAGCGCCTGCGCGCACGCCTGGAGGCGCTTGCATAGCCAAGGGCTCGGCCTCGCGCCTGTGGCTGGCTATTTCGCCATTACGCTGCGGCCGGCCTCGACGCGCTTGCGTTGGGCAGCGCGCTCCTCGCCGGTTAGGCGCTCAAAGAGATGCCCGATAATCGAGGCCAGCACCTGCTGAAACAGCGTTCCGCACATGACGGGAAACACGACCTCGCCGGGAAAATACTGCGTGGCGATGACGGCGCCCGAAGAGATATTGCGCATGCCGCAGGTAAAGCACACGGTAGTCGTCTCGCTATATGGCAGATGGAGCGCACGGGCGACCAGAAAACCGACGACAAAGCCGCTGATGGCGAAGGTCAAAATAAAGAGGGCGACTTCCAGGCGCACCGCGTTCATGTGCAGCACGTACTCGCTCATGGCGGTGGAGTTGGAGGCGATAACGCCCATCATCATGAATTTGCAGGCGGGCGAGAGCGCGGGGGAGAGCTTCTCGTGTCCCCATCCACGCGTGAGCTCGTTGATTACGATGCCGAGCACGGCGGGGATGGCGATCATAAAGGCCGTGTCTTGCATCATGCTCGGCACATCGATCGAGACGGTGGCATCCAGCAGGAGCTTAAGCGTGAGCGGAATCGTCACAGGGGAGATAACCGAGGACGTCAGGATGATGGTGAGCGCGAGCGGGCCGTTGCCGCCGAACATGCTGATCCACATAAAAGCGGTGACGGCCACGGGCACGCTGTACTCGAGCACGATGCCGCAGACAAGGTTGGGGTTGGAGCCAAAGAAGAGTGACCCCATGGCATACGCCGCGATGGGAATAAGCACTGCCGAGACCAGCAACGCCAGAATCAGGTGCAGCGGACGGTGGAACACCTCGGCTACCTGGTGAAAGGTGTTGCTGAGCGCACCCTGAAACGTCATAAAGGCGAAGAGGGCGGGAACAATGGGCTTGAGCACGCCGATCTGCTGGGGAAAGAGCACGCCGAGCGCCACGCAAATCGGAACGATGATCTGCATATGCCCCGCGAGGAACTTTCCCAGTCCAGCCCATTGCTTCATATGTCCCGTGACTCCCTTTATCCGCGAACTCGTTTGTATGGATATGCTAGACGCTCGTATGCGTCCGTGCGGCTGAAACGCTCGATTATTTCGAGGCCATTACCGCCATCGTTTGTCGAAACCGCGGCGCACCGCGGCGTTTTGCGTCCGCGCTGCACGGTATAATAAATCCGTTCAACAGATCTGCCTGCCGAAGCGGGTATACACAGAGGACTCATCGCTATGAACCGTGAGAGGTATCGCGGCGACCTGCCCCTATCAGGGGTGGGTGCCTATGTCATCGCTTAAGACGACGCATCGCTGGGCGGTCGCTCAGCAAAACCCCGAGCTCGAAAAGGAGCTTTCGGCTGGTCTGGGCATTCCCGGGCTGGTGGCGCGCATTATGGTCGCGCACGGCATTGGCTCCATCAAAGAGGGCCAATTGTTTTTGACGCCTTCGCTCGATCGCGACTGGGCCGACCCACTCATTATCCCGGGCATGTCAGTCGTTGCCGACCGCGTTGAGCGTGCTATTCGCAACCACGAGCACATTGCAGTCTTTGGCGATTTTGACGTTGACGGTATTACGTCGACTTGCCTGTTGACCGAGGCTCTGCGCACGTTTGGCGCCGATGTCACGCCGTTTATTCCGCATCGCTTTGACGAGGGCTACGGTCTTTCGCGCGCGGCGCTCGACCGCGTTAACGAGCTCGCTCGCCCCCAGCTGATCGTGACCGTCGATAACGGCATTGCCGCCAAGGAAGAGGTTTCCTATCTGGAGAGCCTGGGGATCGATTTGGTGGTCACGGACCATCACGAGCCCTCCGACCAGGTGCCGCAGGGTGTGCCCCTGACCGACCCCAAGCTCGAGGACGAGGGCCCCTCGCGCGAGCTTGCCGGTGTTGGTGTGGCGCTCAAGCTGGTGCAAGTCCTGGGTGAGCGCCTGGGCAAGCCGTCGTATTGGCGTTCGCTAATCGAGGTCGCGGCGCTGGGCACCGTGTCCGACATGATGCCGCTCACGCCCGAGAACCGCGCACTGGTCGCCGAGGGCATCCAGCAGATGCGCGTGACGGCCCGTCCCGGCTACATCGCACTTGCCGCGCTCGCCAAGGCGGACCTTTCGAGCATTACGGCGGATGGCCTGTCATTCTCGCTCATTCCCCGCTTAAACGCTGCCGGTCGCATGGCCGATCCCAAGCTGGCGCTCGACCTGCTGCTTGCCCGCAATCCCATCGAAGCAAGCGCGCTGGCGGCTGAGCTCGAGGAAATCAACCACCAGCGCCGTGAGATCGAGGCGGAGCTCACGCGCGATGCCATGGCAAAGGTCGAGGAGACCTATGACGGCGGACGCGCGATTGTCGTGGGTGGCGAGGGCTGGCACGAGGGTGTCAAGGGCATCGTGGCAAGCCGTCTGACCAACCGCTATCACGTGCCGGCGCTGCTGTTCTCGATCGAGGACGGTATCGCGCGCGGCTCTGGTCGCTCGGTGGGCAAAGTTAACCTGTTTGACGCCGTCGAGCGCTGTTCCGACCTGCTGATTCGTCGCGGCGGACATGCCGGTGCGGTGGGTGTGACCATCGAGGCATCCAAGCTCGATGAATTCCGTCGTCGCCTTTCCGCCGTGCTATCGGAGATTCCCGCCGAGGACTTTGAAGACATCGACGAGGTTGCCGCCACGGTCGACCTTTCCGAGCTGAATATTGAGACTATAGAGCAGATTTCCCGTCTTGAGCCGTTTGGCCAGGGCAACAAGGTGCCGTTGCTGGCCGCCGAGGGCGTGACGATGTGCGATCGCGCCGTGGTGGGCAAAACCGGCGAGCACATGCGCTTTGTGGCGACCGATGGCGCCGCGAGCGTGCCGGCCATTATGTTCCGCGTGCCGCAAATCGATAAGCTCATCAACTGCGATAGCGCTGTCGACTTGGTGTTCGAGGCCGTTGCCGAGCATTGGCAGGGGCGTGTGAAGCCCAAGCTCATGATCAAGGATGTCTTGGTGCGCGATACCACGGCGTCCAATATCGACGATCCGGCATGTGAACTTCGCCGCGGCGTGCAACCGGCGGATTCTGGCCTGCGCCTGGAGTCGCGTAAACGCGAGACGCTCGCCCAGCTTTCTTATACCGAGCTGACGCGCTCGCTTATCCATAGCTTTATCGGCTCGAACCAGCCGCACCGCGCGCAGGTCGAGGCGCTCGATGCCCTGGCCGATCACCAGAGTGTTCTGGCCGTTATGGGAACGGGGCGCGGCAAGTCGCTCATCTTCCATGTGCATGCCGCGCGCGAGGCGGTCCTTCGCGGGCGTGCGAGCATCTTTGTCTATCCGCTGCGTGCGCTCGTTGCCGACCAGGCCTATCACCTCTCGTCGACGATGGCAGCGCTTGGCATTGGCGTTGGCGTGCTGACCGGCGAGACCGTGGAGGCCGCACGCGATGACGTGTTCGCCGGCCTAGCTTCGGGCCGCACCGGTATCGTGCTCACGACGCCCGAGTTCCTGTCTATCCACCGTGACCGTTTCGCGCGTTCGGGCCGCATCGGCTTTGTCGTTATCGATGAGGCGCACCACGCCGGCCTTGCCAAGGGCGGCGACCGTAGCGCCTATCTTGACATGCCCGATATCCTCAAAGCCCTGGGCGACCCGGTCGTTATGGCTGCGACGGCCACCGCGACGGCTCCGGTCGTGGCCGAGCTTGCCCGCATGTTGCCAATCACTCGCACGGTGGTCGACGAGACGGTGCGCGAGAACCTGCAGCTCGAGGACGACCGCGACCTTGCGAGCCGCGAGAACCGTTTGGTGTCGATCGTGGCGACGGGGGAGAAGACCGTCATTTACGTCAATTCGCGTGACCAGTCCGTGGCGCTCGCCAAGACACTACGCAAACGCGTTCCCGACTGTGCGACCCGTATCGCGTTCTATAACGCTGGCCTTACGCGCACCGACCGCCATCGCGTAGAGGAGGCGTTTCGAGACGGCAGCCTCAGCTGCATCGTCTCGACATCCGCCTTTGGCGAGGGCGTCAACCTTCCCGATATTCGCCATGTCGTGCTCTATCACATGCCGTTTGGCGGCATTGAGTTTAACCAGATGAGCGGCCGCGCCGGTCGCGATGGCCAACCCGCCGTGATCCATCTACTCTATTCGTCGCGTGACGCCCGTATTAACGAGCGCCTACTCGACTGCTATGCGCCCGAGCGCGACGAGCTCGTCACGCTCTATCGCGCGCTGCAGACCATGTGGCGCTCCAACCGCGGCAAGACCGGGGACGATTCCTTTAGCGCGAGCGATATCGACATCGCGCAGATGTGCCTTGCCATCGATGCTCGCACGCCGGTCGACGAGCGCTCGGTGGAAAGCGGCCTGGGAATCTTCGAAGAGCTTGGTTTCTGTCGCGTTTCGGGGTTTGACGACACTCGTCGCATTGCGATGGCCGAAAACCCCGGCCGCGTGCAATTGAGCAGGTCAATTCGCTATTTGGAGGGCTTGCGCTCGCGCATGGAGTTTTCGGCTTTCCGGAGCTGGGCGCTCGATTCGTGCGCTTCTGATATGCTAGCCAAAGTTAACCGCCCGATCGTACCGCGGGCCTAGGGGAAGGGGACCTCGATGGATGCCGCAGCCCGTACCGCCCATGATTCCACCCTCCAGCCGTTTTCGGAGATGGAGCACTATAAGCATGCCGATGAGCTGCCGCCCGAGATTATGGCGGACAGCTACGACAAACTGGAGCGCCTGTGCCTCAAATATATGAATGAGGACGACTTTTCTAAGGTTGAGCAGGCCTACTGCTTTGCCGCCGAGAAGCACTGCAACCAAAAGCGCCGCTCGGGCGAGATGTACATTAACCATCCCGTCGAGGTTGCCATCATTTTGGCCGATCTCAAGATGGACTGCGATGTGGTGTGCGCCGCGCTGCTGCACGATACCGTCGAGGATACTGAGACCTCGCTCGCCGATGTTTCCGGCCTGTTTGGCGATACGGTGGCCGAGCTCGTCGATGGCGTGACCAAGCTCACCAACATCGAAGTCGACAGCATGGACGAGAAGCAGGCGCTCACGCTGCGCAAGATGTTCCTCGCCATGTCCAAGGACATTCGCGTCATCATCGTTAAACTTGCCGATCGTCTGCACAACATGCGAACGCTGGCGGCCCTGCGCGAGGATCGTCGCCTGTTTAAGGCTCGCGAGACCATGGACGTGTACGCGCCCTTGGCCGACCGCCTGGGCATGAGCTCTATTAAGTGGGAGCTCGAGGACCTGTCCTTCTTCTACCTGGAGCCCGATGCCTACCAGCGCATCGCGCGCATGGTGGCTGAGTCGCGCGAGGTCCGCGAGCGCTACCTTGCCGAGACCATCAAGACGCTTACCGATGAGCTCAACCGCATTGGTCTGGAGGACTTCCAGATCAACGGCCGCTCCAAGCACTATTGGTCCATCTACCAAAAGATGAAGCGCAAGGGCAAGGAGTTCTCCGAGATCTACGACCTGGTGGCGCTGCGTGTAATTACCCATTCGGTGCGCGATTGCTACTCCACGCTCGGCGCGGTGCACACACTATGGCACCCCATGCCCGGTCGCTTTAAAGACTATATCGCCATGCCCAAGGTCAATAACTACCAGTCGCTCCATACGACGGTTATCGGCCCCACAGCCCGCCCACTCGAGATTCAGATTCGAACTTATGAGATGCATGAGCAGGCCGAGTACGGTATTGCCGCCCACTGGCTCTATAAGAAGTCGGGCGGATCGTCTGCGTCTAAGACCAATGATGCCCAGCGTCTGGACGACCAGATTAACTGGCTCAAACATTCGCTCGATTGGGCTGCGTCTGATGAGATCACCGACGCCAAGGAATACCTGCATTCGCTGAAGGTCGACCTCTTCGATCAGGAGATTTTCGTCTTTACGCCCAAGGGCGAGGTCATGGCGCTTCGTGCCGGCTCCACGCCGCTCGACTTTGCCTACGCCGTTCACACCGAGGTGGGAAACCACTGCGTCGGCGCTAAGATCAACGGTGCGGTGGCCCCGCTCACGCACGAGATCAAGACGGGCGACCGCGTTGAAATCCTGACCAACAAGAGTTCCAAGCCGTCGCGCGATTGGCTCAAGATCGTTAAGACGCCTTCCGCCAAGTCAAAGATCCGCCGCTATTTTGCCGCCGCGACCAAGGACGACGACGCTGCCGCCGGTCGCGATATACTGGCCAAGGACCTGCGTAAGCGTGGCTATGGCATTTCTACGCCGCGTTCGACGCGCGCGCTCAACGCCGTGGCGGAGCAGTTTAACTACAAGCAGCTCGAGGACTTGTTTGCCGCCGTCGGCGCCGGCAAGGTTGCCCCGCGCGCTGTGGGTAACAAGGTCGAGCAAATCTTGGACCCCAAGCCCGAGGAACAGCTCACCAAGGCCGAGGCTATCGCCGAGGTCGTGAAGCAGCCCGCTCGCGGCTCCAACCGCAAGCCGCAAAAGCGCGGCAAGAGCGCCAGTAACGGCATTATCGTCAAGGGCGAGAGCAACAGCGGCCTGCTGGTCCGTCTGGCTCATTGCTGCAACCCCGTGACGGGTGACGACATCGTCGGCTTCATCACGCGCGGTCGTGGCGTTTCGGTGCATCGCGCCAACTGCCCCAACGTCAAGGGTCTTATGGAACATCCCGAGCGCATGATCGATGTGGAGTGGGACGGCGCTGCCGACACCCTCTTCCAGGTCGAGATCGTGGTCGAGTGCCTGGACCGCATGGGCCTGCTCAAGGATGTCACCATTGCCATTGGCGATGCGGGCGGCAATATCCTTTCTGCCGCCACGTCGACCAACCGCGAGGGTATTGCAACCCTGCGCTTTATGGTCGAGATCTCGGACGCGAGCGGTCTGGATCCGCTGCTGGCTTCCATCAGCAGTGTCGATTCGGTCTACGACGCTCGCCGTCTTATGCCCGGCGAAGGCGGAGCTCAGCTCAAGCGTCGTGTGTAGGTGCGAGAGCCTCTCAGCATCATAGATATTGGTTACGTTCGAGGCATCGTTTGGTGCCTCGAACGTATTTTAGAAGGAGGGTATGCGCATGGGCGATATGACTTTGGACCTGACACCCCGAGGTTCGGCTTCGATTGAGGCGCTCGTCAACGGCCCCATTCAGACCAACAGTTACGCCGTGATTTCGAATGACGAGTGCTTAATCGTCGATCCGGCGTGGGAGGGCGAGCGTCTTGTGGAGCATATCCGCACCGCGCATCCCGAGGTTCGCGTACTCGGCTCTGTCTGCACGCACGGTCATGCCGACCATGTTGGCGGGGTTGCCGGGGTTCGAGCTGTCGTTGGCGACGGCGCGCTATATGAGTTGTGCGCTAAGGACGTGACGGTACCTCGCGCAAATATCGAGGAGCAGCGCACCATGTGGGGTATCGAGACGCCCGATCCGGGTGAGCCGACGCGGCTGCTTGCCGAGGGCGATACGATTGAATTGGGCGATATCTGCCTGCAGGTGATCGAGACGCCGGGACATACGCCGGGCGGCATCGTCCTGTTCGCCGCGACCGAGCAGGGGAACATCGCCTTTGTGGGCGACACGCTTTTCCCGGGCAGCCACGGTCGTACCGATCTTTCCGGCGGTGACGAGGCGGCGATTATGCGCTCGCTCTCCAAACTTGCCAAGACGCTTCCGCCCGATACCGTTTGCTTGACGGGCCATGGCGATTCGACCACGATGGCGCGCGAACTTATGCAGAATCCGTTTATGCAGATGTAGGCTCGAAGCCGTCTTTCGAACCACGAAGACCGCTCAATCGTCAAGCTATTTTCCCCAGTGGGTCGATTCTGTGGGGCAAACGGTCAAAATTTGTCCAATCGGATGGTATTCGTGAACAAACGAACGTTTATGCTCGGGTATGTCGTGGTAAAATCTCAGGCGTTATCGGAGCAACCTTACAGGAGGTTTCTTTTATGCTCGTCAACGCAGCAGACATGCTCAAGAAGGCCGAGGCCGGCAAGTACGCTCTCGGTGCCTTCAACACCAACAACCTCGAGTGGACCCTGGCTATTCTCCAGGCCGCCGAGGAGGCCAAGTCTCCGCTGATCCTTCAGTGCACCGCTGGTGCCGCTAAGTGGATGGGCGGTTTCAAGGTCTGCGCCGACATGGTCAAGGCTGCCGTCGAGGCAACGGGCGTTACCGTCCCCGTCGCCCTTCACCTCGATCACGGTTCTTACGAGGACTGCTTCAAGTGCATCGAGGCCGGCTTCACGTCCATCATGTATGACGGCTCTCACGAGGAGACCTTCCAGCTTAACCTCGACCGCACCAAGGAGCTCGTTGAGCTCGCCCACTCCAAGGGCATGTCCATCGAGGCCGAGGTCGGCGGCATCGGCGGCACCGAGGACGGCGTGACCTCCAACGGCGAGCTCGCTGACCCCGCTGAGTGCAAGCAGATCGCTGACCTGGGCGTCGACTTCCTCGCCTGCGGTATCGGCAACATCCACGGCGTGTATCCCGCCGACTGGGCTGGCCTTTCCTTCGAGCGTCTGGGCGAGATCAAGGCTCAGACCGGCGACCTGCCCCTCGTTCTGCACGGTGGCACCGGCATCCCCGAGGATCAGATCAAGAAGGCCATCTCCCTGGGTATCTCCAAGATCAACGTCAACACCGACCTGCAGCTCGTCTTCGCCAAGGGCGTTCGCGAGTACATCGAGGCTGGCAAGGATCAGCAGGGCAAGGGCTTTGACCCCCGCAAGCTCCTCAAGCCTGGTCGCGACAACATCGTTGCCCGCACCAAGGATCTCATGGAGGAGTTTGGCTCCGTCAACAAGGCGTAAGTAGCGGTTTAACTTTCCCGTCGGAGGCCCCGTTCACCCTACGCTTTTCCCTTGCGCTCACCTGGCTTTGCCAGAAGTCGCGCAATGGGAAAAGCTTCGGGTGAACGGGGCCTCCTTCGTTAACTCGCCACAGGGTTACTGGGCTGAATTCATTTTTTATAGGTACCGTTTATCGGTGTTGAGGGTTCCTTTATTGGGGCTTTCTTTTTATCTCGCTACAATGGACTTCAAGAGTTCTAATGACTTGGAGTTTGGTATGGCTGTTATTAATGTGCTGCCTTCGGATGGGAAGGTTATTGACGAAGGTCCTGTTGGTTGCTCTGTTGATGTTTGTTGTGATGATTTTCGTCATCTCGATATTGGTCTGCCGCCCGAGATTCTTCGACTTAAGGATGCCGGGTATTTGACGCAGGCTGTTGCTGCCTGCGATCGCCTTCTGGAGCAGAACCCTGAGCCTTCGCTGGCTGCTTGTGTTCGTGCCGAGCGGTATCGCATGCTCGAGACGCCGCTTCATTTTTCGGTGTCGCGTGATCGGGCCATTGCGATGATTCGCGAGGAGTGGCCAGAGTTTACCGAAGAGCAGTTTGACGACCTGATTAATCGCAAGCGTATTGACTGGCGCTTTATCGATGGCGAGCTGTTTGTTCTCGATAACTTCCTTGATTCGCTTCGCGTGTACCCCAAGGAGGTTCCGGGCCTGCGTCCCGATTCTACGGACGGCATCGCGCTGCGTAACCAGATGCTCAGGGAAATGGAGTCGCAAAACGGGTTGACGCGCGTCATCACGCTCAAGGCATCCGTGTCTGTCCCCGGGGCTCTGGAGGGAGAGGCTGTTCGCGCGTGGCTACCCGTTGCCGCCGCCTGTCGTCAACAGTCTCATATCGAGGTTCTCGATATGACGTCGGGGGGTACCGTTGCCTCTGAAAACGTTTCGGCTCGTACTGCCTCTTGGACGTCTTCGACGGAACATTCATTCTCGGTGACCTATCGCTATCACATCGATGCCGCCTATTGCGATATCTATGGTGGCGCGCTCCCATCGCATACGTGCATGGACACGCCACTGCCCGAGGACACTTCCGAGGACCGTCCGCACATTGCGTTTACGCCGTACCTGCGACAGTTGACGGAGCGTGTTGTTGACGGGCTCGAGGATCCGCTCGATCGCGCTCGTGCTATCTATGATTACCTGACACAGCATATCGACTATCGCTATCAGCCACCGTACCTGCTTTTGGGATCTATTGCCGACGACTGTGCGCATTCGCTCCGCGGCGATTGCGGCGTTATGGCGCTCACTTTTATCACCATGTGCCGCATCGCGGGGGTGCCTGCTCGTTGGCAGAGCGGCCTATATGTTGCGCCCGATTCGGTGGGACCGCACGACTGGGCCGAGTTCTACACACCCCAGACCGGTTGGCTTAACGCCGACGTATCGTTTGGTTCCTCGGCACGCAGGATGGGGGAGGAGTGGCGCCGTCGTCACTACTTTGGCAATCTCGATCCGTGGCGTATGGTGGCCAACGATCGATTCCAGGCTGAGTTTGTGCCTGCTTTCGATGGCATGCGCGAGGACCCCTATGACAACCAGATGGGCGAGGCCTCGGTTGACGGACGTGGATGTCGTAAGCGGGAGATGTTGCGCAAGGTTGAGCTTATCGAAATGCTCGAAGTACCATTTTCGGACTAATCAACAGAAAGCTGTGATAAACTAACTCACGCATTACGTGCCCGAGTGGCGGAATTGGCAGACGCAGTGGACTCAAAATCCACCGTTGGCAACAACGTGCGAGTTCGAGTCTCGCCTCGGGCACCATACATGCAAGTGGGCGTTCAAGGGGGTCAAGGCCCCCTTTTTCGTGCCGAACTCGCGTGAGCGCGCGGAGCGTTAAGTAAACAGGCCTGTGGCCTGTTTGTAGCGGAGCGTGGTGAGGGCGCCATGCGCCCGAAGCCCGGGGCTTCGCGAAGCGAAGGCCCTTCGAGTCTCGCCTCGGGCACCATACATGCACCTGCGCTTTGAGGGGGTTGTGGCCCCCTTTTTCGTGTACGTAATGTGATAATGCGCTGTACGTGTTATTATTCGCAAGGCGTTGTTCCCACAATGCCCTAAAGAGGAACCCGAGGGCTCCCACCTTTTGGCGCCAATGAGCAGCTGACTGGTCATACAACTTAGATTCCCTTCCTCAAATCGAGGAAGTCTATGTGTATGACCTGGTTGCTGAGAAGCGCCGGGTTATTTTTTATGAATGGAGGTAGGGAAAATAGCTAAGTCTGATGACACCCGCATCAACGACGAGATTACTGCATCTTCGTGCCGTTTGATTGGCGTCGATGGCTCTCAGCTCGGCCTGTTCGCCATCCGCGATGCCCAGCGCGTCGCCGACGATCAGGGTCTCGACCTGGTCGAGATCGCTCCCAACGCGGAGCCGCCGGTCTGCAAGGTCATGGACTACGGTAAGTTCAAGTACCAGCAGGCCATGAAGGCCAAGGCTGCTCGTAAGAACCAGTCCAAGGTCGAGGTCAAGGAAATGAAGTTCCGACCCAAGATCGACGTTGGCGACTACGAGACCAAGAAGGGCCACGTTCTGCGTTTCCTCAAGAAGGGCGCACGCGTTAAGATCACCATCATGTTCCGCGGCCGTGAGATGGCTCACCCGGAGCAGGGCCTTAACGTTCTCGAGCGTCTCGCCGATGATCTCAAGCCTTACGCTACGGTCGAGTCCAAGCCTAAGATGGAAGGCCGTAACATGCTTATGCTGCTCGCCCCGATTAAGGGCGCCTTCGATGAGGATAAAGCGGCAAGCGATACCAAGTAACTAGTGTTCTGTAACCGATTAAGGAGTATTTCATGCCTAAGATGAAGTCCCACAGCGGCACCAAGAAGCGTTTCCGCAAGACTGGTACCGGCAAGCTTATGCGCGCCAAGGCTTTCAAGAGCCACATCCTGAGCAAGAAGTCCACCAAGCGTAAGCGTGGCTTCCGTCAGGAGACCGAGATCGCCGCTGCCGACCGCAAGGTCATCAAGTCGCGTCTCGCCTAAGTTCGCGTTCCCGTTTTTCGTTTTACCGTCTAGGAGTTGATAGAACATGGCACGTATTAAGCGCGCTGTTGCCGCCAAGAAGAAGCGCCGTACCGTTATGCACCGTGCGAAGGGTTACTACGGTGCCGCTTCGCGTACTTACAAGCATGCTAAAGAGCAGGTCCAGCACTCCCTGCAGTATCAGTATCGTGATCGCCGCAACAAGAAGCGCGAGATCCGTTCTCTTTGGATCACTCGTATCAACGCTGCTGCTCGCCTGAACGACATCTCTTACTCTCAGTTCATGCACGGCCTGAAGGTTGCCGGCATCGAGCTCGACCGCAAGGTCCTGGCTCAGATGGCTTACGAGGACATCGAGTCCTTCAACGAGCTGGCTACCATCGCCAAGAAGGCTCTCGAGGCCTAATAGATTCTCTTGAATCGCTAGGGGAGTGTCGCGTTGTGCGCGGCGCTCCCTCTTTTTATCTGAAGCGCGGTTTACATTGCTAAAAGCGCGGGTAGATAAACACTTACAGGTGACCGATCTCTATATATTCCTGAACCAAAGGGTCATCATCTGATACGTGCGGAAGATCCGCACCAGTCTTTCTATTACCTATAGAAAGCAATATGTTGTGTAGGACTTGTGAAGAGTGGAATTGACGTCCCACAGAGCTTCGCGGTCTGGCAGTATGTCTCCTTGCCGCGCGACCCGGTGCAACCGGATCAGCCGCGGGGCGTGCACCTTGAGAACCGGATACTGCGAGGATGGACACACCAGATGTGTCGCATCCGGGCA
>DBGDEA010000032.1:0-84773 GCA_048342875.1 Collinsella sp.
GTCGACGACATGCCGGGGGCGGACCGGGACGGGTTCAACGGCAGGCCCCGCCGACCGATTGCAAGCGGTCGGCGGGGCCATTGTGGCTCTTGACAGCGGATTGGGTCATATGAGCGAAAACCGTACACGCGAGCAAGGTGACGTGAAATGAAAGGGCGCAGACCTTATGGTCGCGCCCTTGAAATTGAACGTCAGATTGCCGCGTGTGCGGGTTTGCAGCGTCGAGCCGTTACGCGGTTTGGTAAAACCGCGTAACAAATTACGCCAATTTTGCTCCGACGATCTTTGCCGCGGCCGGCTTGTCGAAGTTGCCGCCGGTGGCCTTGCCGAGTGCACCCATGACCTGGCCCATCTGCTTCTTGGACGTAGCACCCAGCTCGGCGATGACCTGCTCAATCAGGGCCTCGAGCTCCTCGCCCGAAACCTGCGCGGGCAGCAGGCTCTCCAGAATCTTGACCTGCTCGGTCAAGTTGTCGGTACGCTCTTGGTCGTTGCCGGCCTTGATGGACATCTCCAGCGTCTCGCTCGTCTGCTTGATCAGACGCTTGATCATGCTGTTGACGTCTTCCTCGGTCACATCGCGGCGCTCGTTAACCTCGATATTCTTCACCTCGGCCTTAACCTGGCGAATGATGGACAGGCGAACCTTGTCCTTGGCCTTCATGGCCGCGATCATTTCTTTCTGCAGCTCTTCGTTGGTCATCTGCAAATCCTCCTCAATAGTGCGGACGGCACTCGCACGAGCGCCGCCCCATGATTACTCAGTCGTCGACGAATCGTCGGTCGAACTCTTGGTGACGCCCTTCAGGCTCACGTTATAGGGTACGTCCTTGGGCATGGGGCTGACGGTGATGTCGGCATCCTTCTTGTACTGCTCCAGCCACTCGCTGTACGCAGTGCTGGCCGCTTGCGTCTTCACCACATTGGAGACGTACTTCTTGATGGCCTCGGGCACCTGGTTGATGTCATCGACCTGATTATCGACATGGAAGTAGTCGGTGCACTTGATGATGTGGTAACCATAGGTCGACTCGACGACTCCGCTCACGTCGCTCTTGTTGAGCCCCTCGAGCGCCGTCTGGTAGCTGTCAACAAAGGTGGTGAGCTTATCCCAGCCCACATCGCCCTTCTTCTCCTTGGAACCGGTGTCCTCGGAGTACTGCTCAACGGCGTCCTCAAAGCTCAGCTCACCGGAGTTGATCTTGTCCAGGCACTCCTGCGCCTTGGCCTTGGCGGCAGCCTTGTCCTCGTCGGAGGCGTCGGAATCAACCTTGATCAGGATGTTCGACGAGCGGCGAGCATCGTTGTAGTTAGACAGATTCTCGTTGATGTAATCGACGATCTCGCTGTCCTTGGGCTTGCTGGTGGGCGCCACGGCATCCTTGAGTTTCTGCTGCGCCAGGCTCTCCTTGAGCGAATCCTTGTAGGTGTCCTCGGTATAGCCGTAGGTCTTGAGGGTCTTCTTAAAGGCCTTGGCGCCGCCCGCGCTCTTGCACGCGTCCTTCCATGCCTTCTCGACCTCCTCGTCCGACACCGTCACGCCGTTCTCCTTCTGTGCCTGTTGAAGCAGAATCTGTTGCGTGTAGGAGTCGATAAGCTGCTTGCGGTACTTCTTGGGCGTGAGGTCGTTGTTAACCAGATACTGTGCCCAGTCCTTGTCCTTGGTGTAGCCGTAGGACGTGCGCATGCTCATGATCTGCTTGGTCACGGTGTCCTCGGTGAGGTTGGTGCCGTTGATAGTAGCAGCAACACCGCCGGTCAGCTTGTAGCCCGAGGTGTCCTCGGCCTGCGACATAAGGCCGGAGCACGCCATCGCCGAGACGGAAAGCAGCATCGCCAGCACGCCGATGACCACCAGAACGATCTTAACGGTCTTAGACACGTACGTCTTGCGCTGCTTCTTGCGAGAGCTAGAGGCGACGCGAGCCTGCTGCTCGGGCGTCGGCTCGGGTGCGGGGTTCTTTTTCTTATTTGCCATGGTTGGCCTTTCGCATAACGAATCGAACAAACGCCATTGTGTCACAACGCGGCCCCCGCGGCACGCTTGGTGCATTGGGGACAGGTTAATCTGCACCATTTTGGTGCAAAGGGGACAGATGCGGCAGCCGGCAGTTAGGGACGTTCCTTTTCTGCCGGCAGTTAGGGACAGTCCCCAAGTGCCGGCAGAAAAGGAACGTCCCCAAGTGCCGACTCAGCCCCACCCTAGAAGTGGCGGCGGATGGCGTCGACCATGCCCTGGGGCGTGGTCTGGCCGAGCACGTCGGCTGCGGCATCGGCGTCCATAAAGATGTTCATGAGCGCCTGCAGAGCCTCGACCTGGCCGCCCGGCTCGGCGATGCCCAGATTGATGACGATCTGCGCCGGCACCGGAGCGCCCATGCCCGCCATAGCGTTAAATGTCACGGGCGCGGCGGGCTTCACCACCGCGATATAGGGCTTGGCCACAAACCCCGGATCGGTATGCGGAATGGCAATGTTTGCCGCCGGCATGGCAAGACCCGTGGGATAGGCATCCTCGCGCGTGCGAACGGCGTCGAGCCAACCGTCGGCAATGTAGCCACGTGGTGCAAGCTCGCCCTCGAGCCGCGCAAACACCTCATCCGGCGTCGCGCACTCCCAATCAAAAAACACCAGCTCAGGCGTAAACAGCGCTTCGTTATCCGCCATGCGCTCACCTCTCTCATCTAGTCACCTGCGACGTTCTTGAATGACCAGTCGTTAAAGAACGTCGCAGGTGACTACCCAAAACAAAGGGTGGCCACGTGCGCCTTGGCACCAATGACCACCCTGACTACTCGGCTAAATTGTACTGTGCGCCGCTAGCCGCGAGGCGCGTCAATTGCGACCTTGCCGCTCTCCAGCACGTGGACGCGGCCGTCGGCGAGCATCTGCACGACCTCGGGATACAGCACGTGCTCAATCGCATGGATGTGCTCCTCGAGCGTATCGACATCCCAGCCTTCCTCAACGGCCAGCGCGCGCTGGGCGATGATGGGGCCGTTGTCGTAGATCTCGTTGGCAAAATGCACGGTCACACCGGTTACCTTGACGCCGCGCGCAAAGGCATCGTCGATCGCATGCGCGCCGGTAAAGCTCGGCAGCAGCGCCGGATGCAAGTTGACCACGCGGTTGGGAAACGCCGCCAGCAGCGGCGTATGCACCATGCGCATGTAGCCGGCCATGACCACATACTCGCAGCCGCGCTCGAGCAGCTCGTGCGCGATGATCTCGTCGGCGGCGATGGGGTCGGCATAGACATCCTTGGACAGCGTAAGCGTCTGGATACCCGCACGCTCGGCACGCTGCAGACCCTTGGCCGAAGGACGGCTCGACACCACGAGCTCAATCGAGGCATTGAGCTTATCCGCGGCGATCAGGTCGATCAGCGCCTGCAGATTGGTGCCGGAGCCGCTGATAAGCACACCGATCTTGAGCGGCTCAGCCGTATCGGTGCCAGTCGGGCGGGTATAGGGCACAAAGTCCAGGCCCTCGGCGGCAGCCATCTGCTCGTTAGCGCTCATCGGAGTACACGACCTTACCGGAACCCTCGACACACTCGCCCACGCGGAACGGCTTCTCGCCCAGCGCAACCAGGGCCTCGGTCACGGCAGCCTCGTCCTCGGGGGCGACGATCAGGCACAGGCCGACGCCCATGTTGAAGGTCTTGCATGCCTCGTTGGGCGCGAGCTCGGCCTGACGCGACACGTAGGTGATGACGGGCGGAACATCCCAGCCCATCTCGGCGCCGTTGCGGGTGACCACAGCGTCGACGTCGTCGGCAAGCGCGCGGTTGAGGTTCTCGGTAATACCGCCGCCGGTGATGTGGGCAATGGCATGAACGTTGGCGCCATTGCGCAGCAGCTCCAGAATCGGCTTGACGTAGATGCGCGTGGGGGCCAGCAGGGCGTCGGCCAGCGAAGCACCGCCGAGCTCCTCGAGCGGACGGCTCAGCTCCTCGGCCTTAGCGGCGGCCTCGGGCGTGCCCGGCTTGATGCCGTCAACACCGATGACCTTACGCACGAGCGAGTAGCCGTTGGAATGCACGCCGGTGGAGGGCAGGCCCAGGATGACATCGCCGGGGCGGACGTTCGCGGGGTCGAGCATCTTGGGACGGTCGACGACGCCCACGGTAAATCCGGCAAGGTCGTAGTCGGCAGGAGCCATGACGCCGGGATGCTCGGCCATCTCGCCGCCCACGAGCGCGCAGCCCGCGAGCTTGCAGCCATCGGCCACGCCCTTGATGATCTTTGCCATGTGCTCGGCCTCAATGTGGCCGATGGCAACGTAGTCCAGGAAGAACAGCGGCTCGGCGCCCGAAGCCAAAATGTCGTTAACGCACATGGCGACCAGGTCCTGGCCCACCGTCTCGTGACGGTCCATGATCTGGGCGAGCACGAGCTTGGTGCCCACACCGTCGGTACCGCTGATCAGGATCGGGTCTTCCATATCCTTAAGCGCGGCGGCCGAGAACAGGCCACCAAAGCCACCGATACCGCCGATGACCTCGGGGCGGTTGGTGTCCTTAACCATTTGCTTAATCGCGTCGACGGCGCGGCCGCCCTCGGCGGTATCGACGCCGGCATCCTCATACGTCACATGCTTGCTGTCGCTCATCTGAGCCTTCCTCTCCCACTACCGTCTGCCGCCCGGGCGCCAAACGGTGCTCATAGTTGCGTTCATTTCGGCGCGCATCCTGACAACGCGCGCCGCTCAATCAACAAAACAGCAGGTAAAACCTATCAAAATAAACCTGTCCCCAAATGGCAGGTTTTAAGCCTCGCCGTGCTTCTCTTCCCAGCTGCGGTCGTCGTATTTCTCGACCACGGCGTCATCGTCAAAGTGCAGCGGCTTATCCAGGTTGCGGGGCTTAAAGCCCTCCATGAACTTGTCGCGGCCAAAGCTCTCGGGAATCGCCACGGGATAACGGCCGGTAAAGCACGCATCGCAGTAGCCGCCCTTGGGCATGACCTTCAGCAGGCCCTCAACCGAAAGGAAGGCCAGCGAATCGGCGCCGATATACTCGCAGATCTCCTCGACCGTCTTGTTGGCGCTGATGAGCTGCGACTGCACGTCGGTATCGATACCGTAGAAGCACGGCCAGATGACCTCGGGCGAGTTGATGCGGATGTGAATCTCCTTGGCGCCGGCATTGCGCAGCATCTTGACGAGCTGCACCATGGTGGTGCCGCGTACGATGGAGTCGTCGATCACGACCAGGCGCTTGCCCTCGATGTTGTCACGCAGCGGGTTGAGCTTCATGCGCACGCCCATGGCGCGCAGCTCCTGCGTGGGCTCGATAAACGTACGGCCCACATAGCGATTCTTGATGAGGCCCTCGCCAAAGGGAATGCCGCTCTCGTGCGAATAGCCCTCCGCGGGCGGCAGACCGGAGTCGGGCACGCCGATGACCAGATCGGCCTCGACGGGCTCTTCGTGTGCCAGCTGACGACCCATGTCGTAACGGCAGGCGTAGACGCTCTTGCCGTTCATGATGGAGTCGGGGCGGGCAAAGTAGACCTGCTCAAAGATGCAGTTGGCGGGCTCTTCGGCTGCGGGCACACCCTGCTCGGACACCAGGCCCTCGGCGCTGATGCGCAAGATCTCGCCGGGACGGACATCACGGACATACTCGGCACCCACGATATCGAGTGCGCACGTCTCGGAGGCAACGACCCAGCCGCCGGCGCGCGTGATATGGACGGCGGAGTCGGCCGTCGAGGCTCCGTCTTGCGAGGGCAGCTGCGAAACAGAAGCTGCGTCGGCCTGGTCCAGGCCCTCGTCCACGAGCTTGCCCAGCACCAGCGGACGAATGCCGTGCGGGTCGCGGAAAGCGTAGAGTGCCTGCTCGTTGATGAGCGTCATGGCGTAGCCGCCGCGCACGAGCTCCATGGTCTTGCGAATGCCCTCGCGCAGGTGGCCCGTACGCTGAGTAAAGTAGCCGATGAGTTTGGTCGCGACCTCGGAATCCGAGTTGGAGAGGAACGGCACGCCCAGCTCGATCAGCTGGCGGCGCAGCTCGTCGGTGTTGACGAGGGTGCCGTTGTGCGCGAGCGCGATAATGACGCTATTGATGGCAGAGAGGTGCGGCTGAGAGGCTTCCCAGCTCTTGGCGCCGGCGGTGCCGTAGCGCACATGGCCCACGGCCAGCTGACCGGAGAGCGTCGACAAGTCGGCATTGGAGAACACGCGGTCGAGCAGGCCCAGGTCCTTGCGGACCATAACTGTGCCGCCGTCACCCACGGCGATTCCCGCCGATTCCTGGCCGCGATGCTGCAACGCGCGCAGACCAAAGTACGTCAGCCGAGCCACATCGCGATCGGGTGCCCACACACCAAAGATGCCGCATTCCTCATGCAGCTGGTCGGAGTCCGGATCATACGTCGACATGGTCGTCACCTGTCCCGTGGCACGCTCGGCCGCGCGGATGGTTTCTTGAGACATGGCATCCCCTCAGAGCCTCGTTATTTGGCGTTACCCGCCCTATTATACGCACGGTAAGACAAGCACTCCCGCGCATGAGCAGCGCTTTTTAAAAGCCCACCGAGCTAATAATCCGTTTTGCGGCCAAACATTTTATTGGGGAACCCGCCCGCGCGCTCAACGATCCCGTATGCTTCCGTCGCGACGCGTCCCGGCGACCGTTAGGGCTTACATTGCTGCAATTGGGACGTTCGTCCTGTCTTTTAGCAGGTCGGCGGCGTATCCTTGTAGCCTAGGACAAAACGAGAAAGGTTCTGTATGGATCGAAACGAACTCGACCCCAGCGTCCCCAGCGCCACGGAGGTCAAGAAGATCCCCCTCATCATTAAGGTGTACGCCGTCCTGTGCATCCTGTCCGGCGTGGGTACGCTCCCGTCGGTCGCCGCCTTTATGTGGCAGGTCATCACCGCACTCATCAACGGCAACGCCGCCGCCAAGCTCGGCGACAACACGCTCGTCGCGGTTGGACTCATCGTCGCCGGCATCATGCTCTCGGCGGCGAGCGCGGTCATCTTAATCATCTTCGGCCTGGACCTTATCAAGAACCAGCGCCGCAACGCCGCGCGCCTGTCCTATATCCTTATCGCATTTACCGTCGTCGAGCTTTTGGTCGACGTGATGCTCCAGGGTATCGGGCCGTTCTTGCTGCGCCCCGCCATCCAGCTCGGCATCCTCGTTGCGCTTTCGGCCACCGTTGACCCCACGCTTCGTCAGGAGCGCGAGCTGCAGCGCCGCCTGCAGGAAATGCTCGATCGCGACGCCGCCGCCGAGGGCATGCTCGGCCGCGATGAGACCGGCGAAGGCTACATCAAGCTCAACTACTTCAACCTGTTCTGGGTATTCTTTGTCTGCTGCATACTCGGCCTGATCGCCGAGGACATCTGGCACATGACGGTCGACGACCCGGGCGTCTACCAGAACCGCGCCGGCATGCTGTTTGGCCCCTTCAGCCCCATCTACGGATTTGGCGCCGTGCTCATGACCATGGTGCTCAACCGCTTCTACAAAAAGAACCCCATCATTATCTTTTTGGTGAGCGCGCTGCTCGGCGCAAGCTTTGAGGTGTTCGTAGGCTGGTTTATGCAGACCTCGTTTGGCGTGGTCTCGTGGAGCTACTCGCATATGAAGCTCTTTGGCATGCCCGATCCGCTCGCTGTCCTTACCGGCGGACGCACCTGCACGGGCTTTGCCTGCTTGTGGGGCCTGGGCGGACTCATCTGGATCAAGCTGCTGCTGCCGAGGCTGCTCAAGCTCATCAACATGATTCCGTGGAAGAGCCGCTACTCGGCTACCGTCATCTTCACCATCATTATGCTGGTCGATGGCGTCATGACGCTGCAGTCGCTCGATTATTGGTATCAGCGCGTCAACGGCACGGAACCGGATATTCCCGTTGCACAGTTCTACGGCAAGTACTTCGATAATGACTTTATGGAGAATCGCTTCCAGAGCATGACCATGAGCCCCAAGGATGCGACGCGCGTGTAGCGCCAACCGCGCCCAAAACGCAAAATGCCCGCCGGTATCACACGTACCGGCGGGCATTTTTATAAACGAGCCTTCTATCGACGCAAGCCTCTACGCCTCGCGCTCGACCTCACTCACGCATTCATTCTTGATGGTGCCGACGAGCGCCTGCAGCGCATCGACCACGTGCGGGCGAATGTCCCCGCCGATGAGCACGAGCATGATGTCGTCACCTACGGCAAGCTCGCCGCTTGCCAACCACACGCGCACATAGCCGATACCTGGCATCGCGCGCGTGGCCTCGATAGCAGCCTGCACCTTGCTGGCGTCGTAGCCGAACACCATGCCGCCCACCTTGTGGCCCGGCGCCACGCCATCGGTCTCGACACCGCGCGCCTCGGCCTTGGGCGTCGCGCGCACCACACCGTTATGTGTCAGATACATACCGCACGCAGGTGCCGACGAATCGGCCTTGGCTTCGCGCAGCCAAGCATCAACCGAAGGCACCGTTTTGCCATTCTCGAGCATCATTTCCCCTTTCACCGTCATTGAGTAGCCCATTATCTATTCCTCGACCGGCGTGAGCACCATGACAGCACGCGTGTTGCTCAGCGATAACGAACGACAGGTCACAAGCGTTACGACCTTGGTTGCCGAAGCAGCACGATCGGTGGCATCGCTCGCCACGGCAGAGGCACCGTCGAGCATCTCGGACAGGTAGTTCTTGAGCCCGTCGTCGCCCTCAAAATTGGTCGTGCGCGCCTTGGCATACGTGTCCTCGACCACCTTGGTCGCCAGCGGACGCAGCTTATACGTCGCATCGCGCGTGATGTAATACACGTACTCGATGCTATCGAACGTCGCTTGGTCGGTGGTGTCCGAAATCACGTTGAACATCGATCCGTCGTTCATGTGGTGACCATAGATCGTAGTCTGCTGATCCACCATGCCGGGTGCATTGTCCTCGTAATCCAAGAAGATGGCACCCGATGCGTTGGACGTGCCATCGAACAACGTGTTGAGGTACTTGGAGTTATCAGTAGCCTGCACTACGGGATAGTTAATGTTGGTGCCCGGTGCGTAAATCCAACCGACGACCTCGGGATTTGTCTGGGCAAGGGCATTAAAGTCGATAACCGGCACGCCGCTGGCGTCCTTAGCGGGCGCATATTGCTCTTCGATCTTTTGGTACGACTCGCTCGCCTGCTTGTAACCGATCTGCGCATTGATAAAGATGGCAGCGGCGGCAACAATCAGGCCGATACCGATGATGATGAGCAGAATGGGAATAATGGAGCGGCGCTTTTTGCGCGGCGGCTCGGTGTAATCCGACGGCGCGGCATGCGATGAAGACCGGGGCGGCTTCTTAGCGGTGCTATAAGACGAAGGGCGATACGCAGCCGGCGTATCCTGACGGCGATGGGACGTCGGCGTTACAGAACGCGGCGCGCGCGGCTGCTGAGGAGAGGATGTCCGACCCTGCTGCGCCGCATGGGCAGCACCCGGCTTCGACGGATCGGGAATCTGAGAAGCCTTGAATCGTTTTCCCTGATAGTCGGACATGGCTCTCCTTATACTGCGGTGAAACGGCGGAACGCCTAGGCGTCGGCCATCTCCTGCTTCATCTTCTCGATAACCTTGCGGTACTCGGGGTCGCAAGCGCCCAGAATCTGCGTGGCGTAGATGGCGGCGTTCTTGGCGCCGTTGATGGCAACGCAGGCCACGGGCACGCCCGAAGGCATCTGCACCATCGACAGCAGCGAATCCATGCCGCCCAGGTCACTCGTCTTCATAGGCACGCCGATGACCGGCAGCGGCGTAAAGGCAGCCACGACGCCACCCAGGTGAGCGGCCTTGCCGGCGGCGGCGATAATCACTTTGATACCGCGATCGGCGGCAGTCGAGGCCCACTCGTGGACCTTCGCCGGCGTGCGGTGTGCGCTCGCAATGACAAGCTCATAGGGCACGCCCAGCGCCTCGAGCTCGGCGGTGCAACCTTCCATAACGCCCAGATCGGACTTGGAGCCCATGATAATCCCGACAACCGGCTTTTGATCTGCCATAAACAAAGACCTCCTGTTGAGAGCGGTGACGCGGCCAATCCGCGACCCTTAACTACTGAGAGTAGTATAGCTGCTCCCGTCCCTGCGGTCTGCGTGGTGCTTTGCGGGCGGGCCAGGCTTTATCTTCACTCCGGTTGCTTTGCAAAGTCGTTCAGATAAAGCCTGTCCCGCCCGCAAAGCACCCCTCGACCTACCGGGGATTGCTATGACGTACGTTGGCTGATTTGGGTTGGAATGAAAGGTTTGCGGAGGGTTGTGGACAGTTAGTTCAGATACGTATTTTTTGGCCGTGCTTCTTGGCGCTAATAGAGTGGTTTGAAGTCACTTTGAGCCCCATGACAACCTTTCTCCCCCTTATATGAGCGTCTCCACCGGTTCAGAAAGTCAAATTCAGCCCAATCGGGCTCAGGTCGGCCTTTACACACCCTCTGAAAAATACGTATCTGAACTAACTGTCCAGCGACATTCTCGATCAACAGCAAAAGGCCTCCTGGCGAATGAAAATTCGCCAGGAGGCCCCTTACAAAACGTGGGCTCCTTCGTTCGAATGAACGAAGGAGCCCATACTCTTTTTTAGGACAGGAGGCCGCGAGTCGGGCCACCAGCCGCCAATCAATCGCACTCGCCAAGCGAGCGGCGCAGCGTGCGCACAGCGCCAAGCAAATTGGCATCGTTGCCGTTCTGTGCTGGCTTGATGCAGGGCCTCGGTATGATGGGAAGAACGTGAGCCTGATCCATCATGCGCTCAAATGCCTCAAACAGCTCGGGACGGGCGCTGATTCCGCCGCCGACCACGATGACCTCAGGGTCGATGACCGACTGCAACCCCATCAGCATGTTGTCGAAGACCAACGCGTATGCATCCAGACCGCGACGAGCGTCCTCATCCCCCTCTTCAATCCAAGAGAAAATCCGATATCCGTCGATATCATCGGTCGGATCAATCCCCTTCGCCGCACACACCTGGTCTCGGAGCGCCCGCCAGCTGGTGACATCACCGTACACCGACCCAAAGGTCACGGGCTTGCGCACATCGTTGCTCACAAAGCACACGGTGCCGGCGAGATTGTGCACGCCTCGCAAGATGTGACCGTCAACAACGATGGCACCGCCGAGACCCGTACCGATCACCACCATCAACCCCAGGGAGACCCCCTTCAGCGCGCCGACGGCATATTCTCCCAGTGCCGCGCACATCGCATCGTTCTCGATGGTTACGGGAAGCCCCGTGCTCTCGCGCAAGATGCGACCGAGCGGATATCCGTCCAAACAGTGAAGGGCGCCGCCTCCCCCAACCACGCCATCGGAATCGCCTTCGGAAAAGACTCCGGGCATACTTATTCCCACGCCCCTCACCCGGGCGCGATGGGGCTCGATCACCGAGCGGAACGTTTCGATAACCTGGTCGGCGGGCGAGGTGCATGTTGGGATACTTCCGTGCTCCTCAATGTGGTAGTCGGCGTTCACCACCGCCCATTTCACCTGAGTGCCGCCCGCATCTATACCGAAATAGCAGTCCATAATCTTATCCCCTGTCCCATAGGGTTAGTCCAGGTCCTCGCCGTTGCTCTCGATGACCTTCTTGTACCAATAGAAGCTGTCCTTGCGGCTGCGCGCGAGCGTGCCCTTGCCCTCGTCGTCGCGGTCGACGTAGACGAAGCCGTAGCGCTTGCGCATCTCGCCCGTGCCGGCGCTGACCAGGTCGATGCAGCCCCACATGGTGTAGCCCATGAGGTCCACGCCGTCGAGTTCCACGGCATCCTCCATGCTCTGGATGTTCTTGCGCAGGTAGTCGATGCGGTAGCCGTCATGGATGGAGCCGTCGGCCTTCACCTCGTCGCTCCAGCCGATACCGTTCTCCACGATCCAAAGCGGCTTGTGATAGCGGTCGTAGAGCTCGTTCAAGGCGATGCGCAGGCAGTACGGATCGGTCGCCCAGCCCCAGGCGTTGGTCTCGAGGTAGGGGTTTTTCACCATGCCGAAAGCGAGATTGCCGGACGCGACCTCGAGCTCCTTCTGGCGCAACGATACCGTCGAGCCTCCGTAGCACGAGAACGACAGGAAATCTGCCGGATAGGTTGCGAGAAGCTCGAGGTCGTTCTCGCCCATTTCCAGCTTGATGCCCGCGCGCTCCATCTCCCTCAAGCGATAGGCGGGATAGTGGCCGCCCACCTGCACGTCGGCATACCACAGCGCGTCACGCTCGCGTTCCATGGCGAGCAGATGATCGGCGGGGTCGGCGGAATAGGAGTAGATGGGGTTGTACGCGAGCATCTGACCCACCATGATCTTAGGGGAGATTTGGTGCGCCGACCGAACCGTAAGGGCAGACGCCACGAACTGGTTGTGCGCCGCCTGGGCCTTCGCATGGGGGCTCCCATCCGTAAGCCCGCCCGCCATGAAGCTCCCCATGCTCATCATGTTGATCTCGTTGAAGGTGAGCCAGTACTTCACCTTGCCCTGATAGTGCTTCATGACGCAGGTGGCGTAGCGCACGAACAGGTCGATGAGCTCGCGGCTCTTCCAACCGCCGTACTTGTTCACGAGCGCGAGCGGGGTCTCGTAGTGCGAGAGCGTCACGAGCGGTTCGATGCCGTACTTAGCGCACTCGTCAAACACGGCGTCGTAGAACGCTAGACCCTCGGTGTTGGGCTCAGCCTCCTCGCCCGTGGGGAAGATGCGCGCCCAGTTCATGGACAGGCGGAAGCACTTGAAGCCCATCTCGCCCATGAGGGCGATGTCCTCGGCGTAGTGGTGGTAGAAGTCGGTGGCCGTGTGGCTGGGATAGTAGTAGCCATCAACCACCGCCACCTCCAGCCCTTCAGGAAGTCCCTCCTCGCAAACCGCATACACGGGAAGCGCGCCGGTTTCCCCTGTCGCGGTATTACGCCACGTTATCTGCCGTGACACCGTATGGCTACCGCTGGTCATGGCGTCCGAGGTGTTCGGTCCTTTGCCGCCCTCTTCCCAGCCGCCCTCATACTGGTTGGCGGCGGTGGCGCCACCCCACAGGAAACCTTCCGGAAATGCCATTGGGTACCTCCTCGATCGTGAAAACATCTTCATGAAACGGGAAGACGGGCTGCATGGCAGTCCCGGCTTCCCGTCAGATAATCAGTTAGGCGCTTGCACCCATGCGTTGATAGACCGTGATGAAGCGCTCGGCAAGGATACGGAAGCCCTCAGCGCTCATGAGCTGATCCTCCGCATGCAGCAAGATGATGCGAAACGGCAGCTCCTCGCCGCTGGCCTCTTGCTGAAGCAGTTTCATGTGAGCGTCGTGGCCTGCGTTGAACACCACGTTGCCCTCGTCGATAAGTTTCCGGGCGGCCTCAAAATCACCATTCTCGGCACAGGTTATCGCTTCGAGGTAGCAGCTGCGCGCGCTCCCCACCTGAGCGACGATAGAGAAGCACGTCATTTCAAACTGATCGATCGCTTCTTGTTTGATCTCTGACATGGCTATGCCCCCAGCAACTTTCGAGCCTGTTTGAGCACGGCCTCGCCGTTCATTGTCCCATACGCTGTCATATCAATCGGCTCCACCGGACAGTTCACTTGATTCTTCACCTTGTTGAGTTCAAAGCGAACCTGCGGTCCCAGCAGGATAACGTCGCTATCCGCATATTCCGCCGCTTGGTTGACAGGGTGCGCCTCGATGGTGCACACGAAACCGTCTTTTTCAGCCGCCTGTTGCATGCGCTGTACCAGCATGCTCGTCGAAGCGCCCGCGGCGCACATAAGTACGATATGTTTCATCCTACGCTCCCAACCTCATGGAAAATGATGGTGTGAATATGAAAATCCCTATGCGGCCGATTCCTCGAGAGCGGCCTGCTCCTCTCGCAACGCCTGGCGATCAGCCATAAGGGTGAAGGGGGTATACATGAGCACCGACACCACCAAAACCGCAACCGAGATCACCAGGCACCCGATGCCGCCCTGCATGAATGCGATGACCGGCTGGGGAAGCACCCAGGGAAGCTGAATCGTGGGACTGAACGCAGCCCCAAGACCGAGGGCGTAAAGCGCCTGGACCACGATGGCGCAGACCGGGATGTTCAGCACGAACGGGATGAAGTACGTGGGATTCAGCACGACCGGCAGACCGAACATGAGCGGCTCGGAGATATTGAAAAGCGACGGAACAAGCGCGATGCCGCGAATCGCCTTGAAGCGCTCGGACTTGGTGAAGAGCAGCGAGATGCTGATGCCCAGGGCGTTAGCCTGGCCACCGATGGCGGTGCCGAGCGCGACGACGGCCCAAGCGCCATAGGGCAGTGCCTCGCCCGCGATGATGGCCTCGGTGTTAGCAGCGCTGCAAGCCATGATTACCGGAGCGTAGAAGTTGAGCATCACGTTGGGGTGGACACCGAAGAACCAGAAGATCGACTGCAGCGAGCACACGATGATATAGGCCAAAGGAGAGGCACCGACCATCGTGACCGGCGTGCCGATCAAGGTGTTGATCATATCGAACAGGTTGCCCCACGGGGTGAAAGAAAGACCCCACTTGGCGAACCACACCGCAGTGAATAGCACGATGGCGGCAAACATCGGCGACAGCGAGTCTGCAACCATGGGCGGAACCATATCGGGGAGCTTGATTTCAAGCTTGCTCATCAAAATGGCTGTCACCTTCGGCACGATCAGGCCAAGCAGAATGGCGACGAAGATGCCGTTCGATCCCATGTACGACGTGTTGATGAAACTCGCCATGGGAATATCCTCGAACGATTGCTGCGGCATGAATGCCAAAAACACCGCGCCGCTCACGATGCCACCGGTATAACCGCTAAGGCCGCATACCTTACCCCACCTCAAACCGATGAAGAAGGAGATGTATATACCCATCATGTTCATGGTAACGGTGAGGATGGAGTTGCCGGTCGCCATGAGACCGCTCGAAACCACCCAATCGGAGAACCCCGGAATGGGGAAGTTGATGAGAATCGCGATAACCGAGACGCCAAGGGTCATGGGCAGCGTGCACATCATGCCGCCCATGAGGGCGTCGAGCATCTTGCTGTCAGCAACCTTGCTTGCCACAGGTGCGATTGTCTTATCCATTATGTTTTGGATCTTGTCGAATACCGCCATGTTTCAGCTCCAATCTTTGCAGTGAACTCTATCGATGCCCGTGTGCGGCATCTTCCCCTCTAGATAGCGCATCAACCTCTCTTCAAAATCACAACGACGTGCTTCAGGCAGTACGCCATTCAGCGTGAATTGGCGAGATTGCCCCAGCGGACGCTTACGTCAGGTCCGCGTACGTCACGAGCCCCACGTCCTGCTCTGCAAGCCATGCGGCGACATCAGGGTCGACAAGCATCGCGGCTTCCCGGATGCGGGCCTCGAGCATGGTCGAGTTATCTCGCAAGTACGCGTCGATATAACCTGGGTGAAACACCATGAGACGGCATATCCCTTCCGGTGTCGTTTCAAGCGCCTCTCGAAGCGCCGCAAAGGGATCCGCTTCATATGACGAGAAATCCTTGGGAACATAGGAAAGCACCGGCGTCGAGCGAAAGGTGACTGGCTCGCCCGGAGCACCCATCGCGAAATAGGGCAGGCCGTGACGCTCGGCAACGATCTCAAGGCCGCGGAAGAACATGGGGCTTGCGACCGCATGTCCCTCGAAGTAATCGGGCTCACGCCCGACGAGCTCAAGGAATCGCCGATACTGCGCCTCGATTTCGATAATGACCTCGTCAAGCACCACGAAGTCCTCCCCAGCCCGCGCGGCGGCGCGATATGCTGAGCTCCGCTTGAAATTGCCATCATCGTCAACGATGCTCGAGATGAGCGAGGAATCGCTGAGGGGCCTACCCGTGCAGATATTGGTGTGCTGACCCAAGCAGAGATCCTTGATTTGCAGGCGCGCCAAACCGCTTTCTGCAAGCGGCATGTTGGTCATGACGCCCACCGAGCGAATGAGCCCCGCTTGGACCGCGGCCGCTATCCCGCAATTAACACCGTCGCTGTAACCTAAATCGTCAGCGCGCAGCAATAACCGCTTCATCCGATCCTCCTCAACCGATATCTCGTCGAGCGGCAAAGCAACGAAGCGATGCCCTGTGTAGAGCCGATGCCGTGTTCCGGCGGGGCGGCAAGCTTCGTCGTCTCTTCTTGCATTAAGTATGACGCCGGCTATATCCAAAATCGGTTACATGCTGTGCCACAAGGTTGCGAGATGGCTACGCGAGTTTCATAACGTGAAACTCCGCAGGAATACCGGCATGTTTGAGCTATAGTTTGGTCAAATGAGGCCCTCTTATTCGGGCCACTGAGCATAAAGGGGACAGCCATCATGGAAAAATCCATCTCGATGGGATCGGTTGCCGAACGGTTGCTTGACTACATCGACACCGCAATGCAGCACGACACCAACTACGAGATAGCGACCACGCTGGTGAAAAACTACAGCAAGCTGAGCGAGCTCTCGATTGGAGAAATCGCCGACATGTGCTTCGTCTCGAAGGCTTCAGTGTCGCGATTCTGCCGGTTTATGGGTTTCGCTGATTTCAAGGACCTGCGCAACCAGCTTGAACATGACGTCCTCAAAACCGGGTTGTTTCCACATGCCTTTGTAGAACAGCTGTCAAACGACACGGAAGGCGCTCTGGCATCCTACCGGGAGGCGATCCTGCTCAATATCGAAACGACCATCTCGGCGGCAAACATCGCGAAACTGCCCGCCATTGTCGATGATTTGCACGACAGCGGGCATGTCGCGTTCTTCTCCCACCACTTCCTCTGGGACGTGGGCCGCTACTTCCAAATCAGGCTCACCATCATGAACCGCCCCATCGAGCTTTACCTCGATTATTCATCGCAGCTCGCCTGCGCGCAATCGCTCACCAAATCCAGCCTCGCCATCATTTGCAGCATAGGGGGAACATACCCCATTCGTTATCCAGAAATCGTCAACGCACTCGCCGCCTCCGGCTGTCGTCTTCTCGCCATCACACAAAACACCTCAAGCGCCTACTGGAACCATGCCTCCTGCATACTGAGCTGCGGAGTGACCAACAACATCGACACGGGCAAGTTCGGTGCGCTTGCCGCCATCGACTTGATAGTCATGGAATACCTGAGGCGTTATGGAGCCGATTCCGGTACTGGCGAGTAATCTCGTCGGACCACCGACGCTCAGCAGGGCAAGCCGTTTTCTCTAATCACGTCCTGATACCAGAAGAAGCTGTCCTTCCTGAAACGAGCGCATTGCTTCGCATCGGTTTCCGTGCGATCGACATACAGAAGGCCGTAGCGCTTAGTGAACCCCTGATGACTTGAGCATAGATCCATGAGGCTCCAAACGCAGTAGCCGAAGACGGGATAGCCTTCGCGAATGAGCTCCTCGACCTCGCCCAAATGTCGTGAAAGGTATTCGATGCGCACGGCATCATGCACCCTGTTCTCCTCGTCAAGTGACTCGGAAAGCGCCATGCCGTTCTCCGTGACGATCATCGGAAGCTGGTAGCGATCGTAGAGCTTGCGCATGCCCACGCGAAGCCCAAGGGGGTCGATGCCGTTCGACATCCACTCGGTCGGCGCGATCGCAGGGTTATCGCAGAGTTCGAAATCCCCGCCCGACCACGGAGGGAACCGGTCGAAGCGGATGGGCTCCGTGCGCTCATGCGCACAATTGCTGAAATAGTAGTTCACCCCAAGAAAATCGGGCCTCGTCGCGACCAGGATGTCGTGGTCCCCGCACTCAACAACAGGGTAGAAACCTTCGCGCTCCAGGTAATAGCGCGCATAAGGCGAGATGTCGCCGCGCACACTCAGGTCGAGCAGGTAGTTCTGCATCATCTCCTCGGCGTTCATGGCCGCAAGCACATCCGCCGAAGCGCTCGTCCGCGGGTTGACCACCTGCATGGCGACAACGGGGCCGATCTGCGCATCGGGGTCGATCTGTCGCAGACACGCGATGGCGCGATGCTCGGCAAGAGCGACATGATAGCTCATCTGGTAGGCGTTCTTCTGCCGTTGGCGCGGATCGGTTTCGGTGTCACCCGTGTTGCTGGGCGCGGAGGTCGCAATTAGCTGTTCATTCACGGTAACCCAGCGCTTGACGCGCCCCTTGAAGTGCGTGAAGCAGATTTCGGCATAGCGCACATAGAAGTCGATCATCTTACGGCTCTTCCAGCCGCCGAAGGCCTCGACCAACGCACTCGGACATTCGAAGTGATACAGGGTGACCAAGGGCTCGATCCCTCGCTCCAGCAGGTAGTCAATCAGCTGGTCATAAAACGCCAAGCCCTCAGGATTGGGATCCCCCGAGGCATCGGGCATGATGCGGCTCCAAGCGAAACCCATCCGGTAGACCTTGATGCCGAGCTCGGCCATGAGGTCGACATCCTCACGCCAGTGATGATAGTGGTCCGAGGCGATCTTGTTATCGGCGATGCCGGGACGCCCCGGGCCGCGATCGGTGGTTGCCGGACCTTTGCCTCCTTCATCATACCCACCCTCAACCTGAAAAGCGCTGGTGGAAGCACCCCAGAGGAAACCTTCGGGAAACCGGTGCTGAGTCATGAGTTCAACCTCTCGTCACGGATGTCACTTCTTGCAACTCCCGTTATAACGGATGTACGAACCAAAGCCTGTTACTCATTCCCGGGCAATGTTTCACGATTTGAAAACGGCCGTGCCATCATGCACCGCAAACTCTAAAGAACATGCCGTCGCGAAGGCCAAGCCTCATGCCCGCCACCGTCACGTGCCGGCGCCGCACACCGCCAAGCCGCTACTCCCCGTCGCGGAAGGTCAGGAGGTCGCGGTAGTCCGTGTCGCGCGTGCTGCCCGTCTTCGAGAACGGGTTCACCGAAGCAGGACACCTCATCCTCAAGATCTACCTCCTCGACGAAACCAAGGTCGATTTAGGAGACGCAACGTTACTACAGCGCAGGGAAAACGGCCCGCCGAATAAAATCGGATCGATCCCCCGTCTTTCGGTCGATTGCCACCACCATGGATGCCGAAAAGCGCACGGTAACTGCAACAAGCGGCTCATCAGCAACAACGCTAGGCCTGACATGGATGCGCTCAAGACGACCCGTCCAAGTCTCTTGCTCAAACTCTACGCTCTCGCGCTCGATATCTTCGTCTGTCAGGACCGATCCATCAGCTAGTTTGTACTCAGTCATTATCTAGAACCTCCCTCTCAGACAAACCATGCTTGAGAGCATTGCGGTGGACAATTGCCATGGAAGTATCCTCTCCTCCAGGCAGAGTTTGTCATACTCATTGCATGACAAACTCTGCCTTGATACGTTCCCCACCCCATGCTCATCGGCAAAGCTCAAGGCCATAAGCGAAATAAGCTTCTAACACCGAACAATTCCTACCGCTACCCATCAGACCTCTCCAGCAACATCCGTAAGTCATCGATGGGCGGCAGAGCATCGAGCAACTCTCGTGGCATATCCTTCGACGTCTTATAGGTGGCCACACCCATGGGTTTTGTGAAGTCTTGGATCACATAGTCAACAAATCCCTTGTCCATGTCTTTGCAAAGCACAAGGCCTATGGAGGGATTCTCGTGCTCGCGACGCTCAAAGTCGTCCAGGATGCGTAGATAGCCAGAGAGCTGGCCGAGATAGGCCGGCTTGAAGGGGCCGCTCTTGAGCTCGACTGCAACTAAACAGTTGAGGTCGCGGTTGAAGAACAGGAGGTCGATGTACTGATCGATGCCAAAGGCGTCGAGATGGTACTGGTTTCCCACAAACGCGAAGGCTCGACCGAACGTCATGATGAACTGCTTGATATTCTGCACGATGCCTTGCTCTAACACGCGCTCGTCGACATCCTCCGCATCGCGCACCCCGAGTTCCTCAACATTGATAAAGTCGAGCAGATACTCGTCCTTGAACGTGGCGATAGCGCGCAGCGCCTGCTGACCCTTTGGCAGCGTTGAGAGGAAGTTGTTGGAGACCTCTCCTTGATGATGAAAGTCGTCCGCCTTCAGCGAGCGTTTGAGCGCCTCCACACTTAAGTGCTCAAATGCGCACTTGTGAATGTAGAAGAGCCGCTCGTCAAGGGTCTTAGCACCTGCAAGGATATACCGATGATGGGTAAACCCAATCGCTAAAAAATCATCGAGAGAACATGTGTTTGAATTCGGCACTTGCAAGTGACGAATTTGCAGAAGGCCACCGTCTGAAGATTCGTCACTCACGAGTGACGAATCGAGAAACGCCTGTTCATCGCCCGGAGCAGACCAAGCTTCAAAGAAGATTCGCATATATTTGAGACTTGTTGTGGAGAAGCCCCTGAGTCCTGGCAGCTCCTTCCGCAATTGTTCGCTGATGGTTTTGAGCGCGTTGGTTCCCCACGTGCCATTGCGCGTGTTGGCGGAGACGTAGCCTCCCACGGCGAAATAGAGCTGCAGCTGCTGAGCGTTGGCGCTCTTCGCCGCAGCATACTGCGCACGCAATATCGCCGTCTTGATGGTCTGAACTTCCTCACGATAGCCCGTAATCTCTGACATCATGGCGTTCTCCTCTTCTTACGAACTTGTGTTCCATGACGCGTTCTATGCTATCAACGCGTGCGGACACAAAATTGCGCGTACCATAGAGGCGTTTTCTGCTTCGCCTCGTTTGGGAGATGTATGTCCAAACCCTCATCCGCACTCGACGCCAGCTCTTGCGATGTTTACGCCGACTCCGCGCGCCACCCTCTCACGCGCACATGGTGCGTAGCTGCGCTCGCCCTCAACTGCTGCGCGCTCTGGGGCAGTGCGATCCCCTGCATCAAGATCGGCTACGAGCTTCTCGGCATCCAAAACGGCGACGTACCATCGGAGTTTCTCTTCGCTGGCGTGCGCTTTATGCTTGCCGGCGCTATCGCACTTGCCGCTGCAGTCATAACAAGACGTCGCTTGCCTCGCGTCTCACGCACGGGATGGCCACTCGTTATCAGACTCTCGCTTGCCCAAACTATCGTGCAGTACGCCTTCTTTTATATCGGCGTTTCAAACGCTTCGGGTGTGCGCGGCTCAATCGTCAACGCTATGAACACGTTTCTCTGCGTGTTGATGGCAGCGCTCGTGTTCCGGCAAGAACGGCTCACTGCGCGCAAAGTCCTCGGCTGCGCTATAGGTTTTACCGGAGTCGTTATCGTCAACCTCACTGGTGGCGATAGCGGCGGCGCCGTCACGCTCACAGGCGAGGGCTTCATCCTTATTGCCGCTGTCTCCTACGCTGTCTCGTCTGCCCTCATCCACACCTACTCCCAGCGCGAGGACCCCGTGGCGCTCAGCGGCTACCAGTTTATCAGCCCTAGTCATCGCTCAAAGCCCCTTCGGCAGCACACGGTGCTACCGAGTCACCGCAGGCCGGGGCGGGAGGCGGTCCTTTCTCTCGGAAAACTTCGCGAAGCCCAGTTTCCGAGAGAAAGTGTCCGGCTGCCGCCCCGGCCGGCCAGGTCAACTACACCGTGTGCTGCGGCAGGTCCTGCAGGGCGATGACGTCCATGCCCATGTCGTTGGCGCTGCCGTGACCCTGCTGGTCCTCACGCACCGCCTCGATGGCACTCACGTACGTGTTGGCGGCAGACATCGCGGTCACGCAAGTCACGCCGCGGCGCACCGCCTCGGTGCGCAACAGATAGCCGTCGCCACGCGAGCCCGGGCCGTACGGTGTGTTGATGATCACCGCGATCTTGCCATCGGCGATGAGGTCACCGATGTTGGGACGCTCGCCGTCGTGCGGGCCGCTGATCTTTTCCACGACCTCACACGTCACGTTGCCTCCGCGCAGCACGCGCGCCGTACCCTCGGTAGAGCAGATGTCAAAGCCCAAGTAGCGCAGGATGCGGGCGACCGAAAGGATATGGCGCTTATCACGATCGCACACGCTGATGAACACCTTACCGCAACTCGGGTCGGGCAGCTTGTAGTCAATCGCCAGCTGCGTCTTGGCGTATGCCTCAGGATAGCTCTTGGCGATACCCATGACCTCGCCCGTCGACTTCATCTCGGGCCCCAGGATAACGTCGGCTCCCGGGAAACGTCCCCAGGGCATGACAGCTTCCTTCATGCAGAACCAGTCCAACTGACGCTCGTCGCTCGGCAGGCCCAGGCTCGCGATGGAATCGCCCGCCATGATACGCGCCGCGCACTTGGCCAGCGGCACGCCGGTGGCCTTGGAGATGAACGGCACGGTACGGCTGGCACGCGGGTTGGCCTCGATCACGTAAACAGTCTCGCCCTTGATGGCATACTGCACGTTGACCAGACCGCGGACTCCCAGCGCCATCGCGATGCGGCGCGTGGTCTCGCGAAGCTTCGCCTGCAGGCTCTCGCTAAAGCTGAACGGCGGAATGCAGGTCGCAGAGTCACCGGAGTGGATACCGGCCTCCTCGATATGCTCCAGGATGCCGCCGATGTAGACCTCCTCGCCGTCGCACAGGGCGTCGACGTCGGACTCGATTGCACCCTCCAGGAAGCGATCGAGGTACACCGGGTAGTCGGGGCTAATGCGCGCAGCCTCGGCCATGTAATCGCGCAGATGCTCGGCATCGTAGGCGATCATCATGCCGCGACCGCCCAGCACATAGCTCGGACGCACCAGCAGCGGGTAGCCAATGTGCGCGGCCACGGCCTCGGCCTCCTCAAACGAGGTGGCCTGGCCCGCCGGCGGATACATAATGCCCAGCTTGTCGAGCAGAGCGGCGAAGCGCTCGCGGTCCTCGGCAAAGTCGATGGCATCGGGCTTGGTGCCCATGATGTTGACGCCACTCTCCTCGAGCATGCGCGCCAGCTTAAGCGGAGTCTGGCCGCCGAGCGTCACCACGACGCCGTCAGGACGCTCAACGTCAATGACGTCCATGACGTCCTCGTAGGTGAGCGGCTCAAAGTACAGGCGGTCGGATGTGTCGTAGTCGGTCGAGACGGTCTCGGGGTTGCAGTTGACCATGATGGTCTCGAAGCCGCGGGCCGCCAGCGCGTAGCTCGCGTGCACGCAGCAGTAATCGAACTCGATACCCTGGCCAATGCGGTTGGGGCCGGCGCCCAGAATCATCGCTTTGGGCTTGTCCGCCGGCGTGGTCTCGTCGGGAGCCACGCACTTCTTGGCATCCGGGCTCGTGCGGTAGATGTTCTCGTACGTCTTGTAGTGGTATTCCGTGGCGCTCGAGAACTCCGCAGCGCAGGTGTCGACCGTCTTCATGCTGGGAACCACGCCCAGACCCTTACGGTAAGCGCGAACAAAACGCTCATCCGAGCCGGTCAGCGCGGCAATCTCGGCATCGCTCGTGCCATACTGCTTGAGCAGGCGCATCGCGTCGGCGTCAATGTCCTCCACGCGCAGGCCGCGGATGCTCTCCTGGACCTGCACCATATCGTTGATGCGGTTGAGGTACCACGGATCGATGCCGCAGATGGCATGGATGCGGGTGATGTCCCAGCCACGGCGCAGGGCCTCGACCACAAAGAAGATGCGGTGCTCGGTCGGGGTTGCCACGGCCTGAGCGAGCTCGTCGTCGCCCAGCTTGTCGGCACCCTCCTTGCCACCGGCGCAAATGCCCTGGTGGCCGTCCTCCAGCGAGCGCATAGCCTTGCCAAAGGCCTCCTCAAAGGTGCGGCCGATCGCCATGATCTCGCCCACGGCCTTCATGCGCGTGGTGAGCGTGGGGTCGGTACCCTTGAACTTCTCGAAGGCAAAGCGCGGCACCTTGACCACACAGTAGTCGATTGTGGGCTCAAAGCAGGCGGGCGTTGCCTTGGTAATGTCGTTGACGATCTCGTCGAGCGTGTAGCCCACTGCCAGGCGCGCGGCGGCCTTGGCAATGGGGAAACCCGTGGCCTTGGAGGCCAGCGCGGACGAACGGCTCACGCGCGGGTTCATCTCGATGACGATCAGGCGGCCGGTCTGGGGGTTCACGGCAAACTGCACGTTGGAGCCGCCGGTCTCGACGCCGATCTTCTCCAAGATGGCGAGCGAGGCGACACGCATGCGCTGATACTCCAGGTCGGAAAGGGTCTGCGCCGGCGCCACGGTGATGGAGTCGCCGGTATGCACGCCCATGGGGTCGAGGTTCTCGATGGAGCACACGATGATGCCGTTGCCGGCGTGGTCACGCATGACCTCCATCTCGTACTCTTTCCAGCCCTCGATGGACTCCTCGACCAGCACCTCGTGGGCGGGCGAGAGCTCCAGGCCCTGGCTCACGATGGAGACGAGCTCCTCGTGGGTGTGAGCGATGCCGCCGCCGGCGCCGCCGAGGGTAAAGCTCGGGCGCAGTACGCAGGGATAGCCCACGCGCTCGGCGATGGCCTCGGCGTCGGCCACGCTGTAGGCATAGCCCGAGCGCGCGACCTCCAGGCCAATCTCGGCCATGGCCTCGTTAAAGAGCTTGCGGTCCTCGCCGCGCTCGATGGCGGCCAGGTCGCAGCCGATCATCTCGACGCCGTACTTGTCGAGCGTACCGTCTTTCGCCAGCTCGACGGCGGCGTTCAGACCGGTCTGGCCGCCCAGCGTGGGCAGCAGCGCGTCCGGGCGCTCTTTCTTGATCACGCGCTCGATAAACTCGGCGGTAATGGGCTCAACATAGGTGCGGTCGGCAAGACCCGGGTCGGTCATGATGGTCGCCGGGTTGGAGTTGACCAGGATGACCTCAAAGCCATCCTCCTTGAGCACCTTGCAGGCCTGGGCGCCGGAGTAGTCGAACTCGCAGGCCTGGCCAATAACAATGGGGCCCGAACCGATAACGAGGATGCGCTTGATGTCAGTACGTTTCGGCATGTTAGTTCTCCTCGATCTCAGCGGTCTCGGACTCAGCAAAGTTCCAGCCGGCAAGGCGGTCCTTCGCGGTATCGATGTCCAGGTAGTTCTCCTCGCCGTCCATGAGTCGCGTAAAGGCGGTAAAGAGATAGTGGGCATCGGTGGGGCCAGGCGAAGCCTCGGGGTGGTACTGGACCGAGAAGCACGGGGCGTCGAGCAGCTGGATGCCCTCGGCGGTGCCGTCGTTGAGGTTCACATGCGTCAGGCGAATGCGACCAAAGCGCTCGTTCATCACGACCGGCGCGATTCCGCGGCGCACCCAGGCGCGCAGATCTCCATCGGCCGCATGCTCGGTCTCGCCGCCCGAAAGCTCGGGGACAAGCTTGCCCAGGCTGGGGAACAGCAGGCCAAAGCCATGGTTTTGCGCGGTAATCTCCACGCGACGGCTTACCAGGTTCATGACCGGCTGGTTGCCACCGCGGTGACCGAATTTAAGCTTTTCCATCTGGGCGCCGCAGGCCAGGCTGATCATCTGATGGCCCAGGCAAATGCCAAAGACCGGCACCTTGCCGATCAGCTGCTGCACCTGCTCGTAGGTCTCCACCACAGCGTCGGGGTCGCCGGGGCCATTGGACAAAAAGACGCCGTCGGGATTCATGTCGAGCACCTCACTCGCGGGCGTGTCCCACGGCACGACGGTAAGGTCGCAGCCGGCGCGGACCAGACCCTCCAGAATGCCGCGCTTCACACCGCAGTCGTAGGCGACCACTTTGTGACGGGCAGGAGCGGCAGCCGTAAGCGCAAAGTCATGCGTGGCAGGCAGGTCGGCGGCCACAAACTCGTGAGGTACGGGGCAACTTACGGTCTTGACCAGGTTCTCGCCTACCAGCGTGGGCGCAGCGGCCAGACGCTCGGCAAGCTCGTCGACGTCGAAGATCTCGGTCGAGATAATGCCCATCTTGGAACCATTGTCGCGCAGATGGCGCACCAGGGCGCGAGTGTCGACACCCTCGATAGCGACGATGCCGTGAGCGCGCAGGTACTCCGGCACGCTGACGGCCGAACGCCAGTTAGAAGGCGTGGCGCACATGTCGCGAACGATCATGCCGCGCATGGCCGGAGCGCTCGCAGGGCGCACGGCGTCGCCGGGGAAGGCCGACTGGACGTCGGCCTCGTCGATACCGTAGTTGCCGATCTGCGGATAGGTCATGGTTACGATTTGGCCGGCATAACTCGGGTCGGTCATGACCTCAAAGTAGCCCTCGAGCGAGGTGTTGAAGCAGACTTCGCCGGTCGCGGTACCCTCGGCACCGCATGCACGTCCATAAAAAATGGTCCCATCCTCAAGATACAGGATGCAGGGACCGCAGGTGCCCTTGCTGGTTTTGGCCAGCATACGCTGGCAAAGCTCGCTGGGCGCGAAGGTGCGGGCGGCAGCGCCCGCGATATGGTTGTTCGCCATAATTCTCCTTCCCGGTCTCACAGGACCGGCTTAAAGGTGTGTAGTTAGGCCTCGCGGTATTGTAACCGCAAGCATGCCTCATGGCGTTAATTTCATCGAAATGTTTACGAAATGATAATTATGACTTTCTATGCATAATGATTTTTCTGGGACGGGGATTAAAAAATCATCCCGCGCGGGCTTGTGGCTCACGCGGGATGATGGCGTCTTATTATTTCTTGTCCTGATCCAGCAGTTCGGACGGTGTGCGATCGGGCTTGCCGCCGCGGAAAATCTCGCGGCCATGCAGACGATGCTCCAGGTTACGCTCGGCCTTTTCCTCGTCAATCTTGGTCTGGCTCACCACCGGGTCTTCAATTAACGACGACACCGAGTTCACCTGCTTCTGAATGCGCTCGGCGATGGTGTCATCCATACTCACGATGCGCATCTTCCAGTCGATACTCGTGGCGTTAGATGAGCTCTTGGTCCACACGAACGTCAAAATGGCGCTCTGGTGGCCGCGCGCGGGGAACATGCCAAAGAAGGAATCGTGCTGAATGTTGCTATCCTCGTCGATATAGGCGTGAACGTTATACACCACGCGGTCGATCTTATCGTTGAGCAACGCGTTGGTCGCAAGCGCCGCGGCCTGAATCTGCCCGTTGGACAGCAGCTCGAGCTCGTTGGCAGACGATGTGTCCAACACCGTCACCTCGACCGTGCCCGTGCGTTCATCGGCTTCATCGACGGTAAAGTCGAGCGGGAACTGCGTAAAGCCGTTGCCCCATTCAAGTCCACCCTTGAGCGCGGTCGAAACGGTATCGACCGAAACGCTCTCGGACAGGTTGGCGGTGTTCAGACGACGCATCACGCCGTAGCCAATCTGCATGCCCACGATCAGCACCAAAATACCGATGACCACGGCCATCGCGGTCTTCGTAATGGTATGGCTCACCTGCGAGCCCGAAGGATCGTCCTCGGACAGCGGGTCGATATGTTTTGCCTGGCTCGCGCGGTCCTCGCTGCGCAGCTGCGCTAGCGCCGCTTTGTCACCGCGCTTGGCCGCGGCCTCCTTCTCACGCATGCGCTCGGTACGCTTTTTGGCGAGCGTGGGATCCAAGACGCCGGATGCATCGATTTCGGAGAATAACTCCGTCACTTCTTCCGGAGTCAAAGGGTTCTTGTCAGCCATAAACTTCCTGTCATATCAATCAGTCGAGCTCGTGCGCACGCGCACCTTCGAACTGCATTCGATAGTAACGGGCATAGGTGCCGCCACGGGCGAGAAGCTCCTCGTGCGTGCCACGCTCCACAACGCGACCATGCTCAACGGTCGCAATCTCATCGGCGTGCTTAATGGTCGAGAGACGATGGGCGATGATAATCGTGGTGCGGCCGCGTGCCAGCTCTTCGAGTGACTCCTGCACCGCCTCCTCGCTCTCGTTATCCAAAGCACTCGTCGCCTCGTCCAAAATCAGGATCTTGGGGTTCTTGAGAAACACGCGCGCGATGGCAACGCGCTGCTTCTGTCCGCCCGAAAGACGGCTGCCGCGCTCGCCCACCACGGTGTCGTAGCCCTGCGGAAGCGACTCGATAAAGGCATCGATATTGGCGCGACGGGCGGCCTCGGCGATCTCTTCTGCCGTAGCGCCCGGCTTGCCGTAGGCGATGTTCTCGCCAATCGTACCGTCAAACAGATAGACATCCTGCTGCACCAGGCCGATGGCGCGACGCAGGCTCTGCTGCGTCACATCGCGCACGTCCTGACCGTCGATGCTAATGGATCCGGCAGCCACGTCATAAAAGCGCGGCAGCAGCGAACAGGTCGTGGACTTGCCACCGCCCGAAGGGCCAACCAAAGCGATGGTCTGCCCGGGCTTGATGGACAGGTCCATATGGTCGATAACGGGACGCTCATCGGCATCGCCCTCGCCCAGCTCAACATCCTCGTAGTTAAAGCACACGTCGTGATACTCCACGACGCCGGCAGTCACCTGCAGATCCGTAGCGCCCGGCTTGTCCTGGATATCCGGCGCGGTCGAGAGCACCTCGTCCATACGCTTAAAGCCGGCGATGGCCTTCTGATACGTTTCGGCCGAATTGACGAGCGTCTCGAGCGGCGTGCAGAACAGCGAAATATAGAGTGCAAAGGTCGCCATATCGACCGCCTGCAGCTGTCCCTGGGCGACCAGCCAGCCGCCCAGCAGCACCACGATCACATAGAGCACACCCGAGAGCAGGCCATACGTCGCGGTATAGACGCCCATGGCGTGATACATGTTCTCCTTGGACGAAAGGTAGCGATCGTTAGAGGCACGGAACTTGGCGCGCTCGGTCTCCTCGTTGGCAAAGCTCTTGACTACGCGCATGCCCGCAAGCGAATCCTGCAGCTGCGCATTGATGCCGCTGATCTTTTTGCGGTTGTCGCTAAAAACCTCGCGCATACGCATGTTCTGCCAAAACATGATGACCGCAAACGCCGCCGTCACCACGGCCATGGCGAGCGCCAACACCGGGGCGATGGTAAAGAGGATCGCAAACGAGCCAATAATCTCGATGCCGCAGATGATGATCCACTCGGGCACGTGGTGCGCCGCCTCGCAGATATCGAACAGATCGTTGACCACGCGGCTCATCATGTCGCCCGAACTGTTGCGGTCGAAGTACGCAAAGCTAAAGCGCTCGTACTGGTCAAACAGGTCCTCGCGCATCTTGGACTCCATGCGCGCACCCATCACGTGGCCCCAGTAGCTCACAAAGTAGCGGCAGGCGCAGCGAACGGCATACATCAGCACCAGCCCCGCCGCGATCATACCGAGCGCCTGCATAATGGCAGCCTGGCCCTGGGTAAACAGCCCACCGGTCAAATTGCGCAGAATAATAGGAAACGCAAGGTCAATGGCAGCAAGCACCAGAGCGCAAACAGTATCAGCAACAAAAAGCCCCATCTGGGGCTTGTAATACGAAAGAAACCTCTTCAGCATGTGATCCTCAAAGAAATATCAGCAACGTAAGGCCCTGGGACAAAGCAATCAGTAGTACTTGTCCCAGGGCTATCCCCACTCGTTAAAGCTCCGTGCCCCCAAGGCGGTGCGCGATGCTATCGCAGGCCAAGGCGCCCACGACGGTCTTGGCGTCTTCGATCTTGCCGTCGAGCACGGCGTCGATCAGCTCGTGCAGCGGCACCAGGTCCACGTTGACAAACTCGTCATCATCGGGGTTGGGCGCATCAAACTCGAGCTTGGTGGCCAAGTAGATGTGGATGATCTCATCGCAAAAACCGCAGGACGTGACAATCGACGTCAAAAAGCGAATACGACCAGCCCTAAAGCCCGTCTCCTCGTGCAGTTCGCGCTTGGCGCAATCGAGCGGGTCCTCGCCTGGATCGAGCTTGCCGGCGGGAATCTCGACCGTCACGCGGTCGATGGCGGTGCGGTACTGACGCACCAGTACGATCTTGCCGCTCTCGGTCAGTGCCACAACGGCCGCCGCACCCGGATGGCGAACGATATCGCGGGCGCTGCGGTGACCGTTGGGCAGCTCAACCTCAAGACGGTGGACGTCGAGGATCTTGCCCTTCCAGGCGCACTCCTCCGAAAGAATCTTCTCGTGCAGCTCGGCATCGTGCGGGTCGTCGTCGCCCAGCACCAGCGCCGGCTCGTCAGCGACCTCGCCACCAGGCTCGCCCTCGGCGTGCCCATACATGCGGCTGTCCTCTTCGACGATCTGCGCGTCCACGAGCTCTTCGTTCTTCTCGTCCATCCGTCTCATTCCTCTCGGATTTTAGGCATCCCAGGCGTCGCGGCCGCGCAGCGCGCGCAGGCCGATATCGTGACGCAGGGTCTTGCCCTCAAAATCAATCTTCTCGCAGGCCTCGTAGGCAAGGTTGCGAGCGTTCTCGAACGTGTCGCCCAGAGCGGTCACGGCAAGCACGCGGCCACCATTGGTCACGAGCTGGCCGTCCACCACGGCAGTGCCCGCGTGGTACACGGTCACGTTCTCCATGGCCTCGGCATCGGCGATACCGGTAATGACCTTGCCTTTCTCGTAGCTGCCGGGATAACCCGCACTCGTCAGGACAACGGCCACGGCCCACTCGTCACGCCAGTCGAGTTCAATCTGGTCGAGCTCGCAGTTGGCACAAGCCAACATGACCTCGACCAGGTCGTTCTTAAGGCGCGGCAGAACGACCTGCGTCTCGGGGTCGCCAAAGCGGGCATTGAACTCCAGCACCTTGGGGCCGGCGGGGGTGAGCATAAAGCCGCCATACAGGCAGCCGCGGTAGTCGATGCCCTCGGCAGCGAGCTCGGCCACGGTCTGCTCCATGACTTTCACCATGGTGGCGTGCTCTTCGTCGGTCACGATGGGTACCGGGCTGTAAACGCCCATGCCACCGGTGTTGGGACCCTTGTCGCCCTCGAGCGCACGTTTGTGGTCCTGCGAAGTGGCCATGGGGCGCACGGTCTTGCCGTCGGTAAAGGCCAGCAGCGAGCACTCGGGGCCGGTCAGCATCTCCTCGATGACCACGGTATTGCCGGCATCGCCAAAGGTGCCGCCAAAACACTCGCGCACGGCCTCTTCGGCCTGCTCGAGCTCAGTCGCCACGATAACGCCCTTGCCTGCGGCCAGGCCGTCAGCCTTGACGACCAGCGGAGCGCCCTGCTCACGCACATAGGCAAGAGCCGAAGCCTCGTCGGTAAACGAGCCGTAGGCTGCCGTCGGGATACCGGCGCGCTCCATGAGCTGCTTGGAGAACAGCTTGGAGCCTTCCATCTGGGCGCCCTCGGCACCCGGGCCAAAGCAGGGAATACCCGCCGCGCGCACGGCGTCGGCCACGCCCGCCACGAGCGGAGCCTCGGGGCCAATCACCACGAGTCCGCATCCGTGGCTCTGCGCAAACGCCACCACGGCCGCAGGATCGCAGTCGTCGAGAACAACGTTCTCGCCGCAGCTCGCAGTGCCGCCGTTACCCGGCGCGATGTAGAGCTTGCCGGCGCGCGGTGATGCTGCGAGCTTAGCTGCCAAAGCATGCTCGCGGCCGCCGCTGCCCAACAACAGGATGTCGATGGTTTGAGTGTCCGCCTTCAAGGGTGCCTCCTCTATGGATGAACGGCCCGCTCCGCGCGAGCCCTTTGCAAGCAAATATACCCCTCGGCCGCCCGTCCGGGCTGCAAAGGGGTATATCGCAATAACCAAATAGTCCCGATTACTTCCAGAATCGGTTGATGATCTGCTCGCGACCAGCGCCAACGCCAATGAACGTCACGCGGGTATGTGCCAGATCCTCGATAAACGCCACGTAGTCCTGAGCCTCCTGCGGCAGCTCCTCAAAGCTGCGGCAGCCGGTGATATCGCACTTCCAACCAGGAAGCTCCTCGTAGATGGGCTTGGCGTGCTCAAAGCGAACCTGATGCTCGGGCACGCTGGTATAGCGCTCGCCATCGACGTCGTAGGCCACGCACACCTTGATGGTGTCGAAAGCCGAAAGCACGTCGAGCTTGGTCATGGCGATATCGGTGAGGCCGTTGACGCGCGAAGCGTAGTTGGCGATGGGGCCGTCGAACCAGCCGCAGCGACGACGACGACCGGTGGTCACACCGTACTCGTAGCCCTCCTCGGTCAGCGTGTGACCGGCCTCGGACTCATAGGAAAGCTCGGTGGGCATGGGGCCCGAACCGACGCGGGTGATATAGGCCTTCATGACGCCCAGCACGCGGTCGACATTCTTCATACCGACGCCGGATCCGGTGATGGCACCGCCGGCGGTGCAGTTGGAGGACGTCACGTACGGATAGGTGCCGTGGTCGATGTCGAGCAGCGTCGCCTGGGCGCCCTCAAACAGCAGGTCCTTGCCCTCGTCGATCATGTTGTTGAGCAGCAGGCTCGTCTCGGTGATGTAGGGACGCAGGCGCTCGGCCATCGGCAGGTACTCGTCGCAAATCTGGTCCACGGTGTAGGTGGGCAGGTTGTAGATGAGCTCGAGCTCGGGGTTCACGCGGGCGAGAGCGGTCTCCAGCTTGTCGCGGAACAGTGCCTCGTCCAGCATGTCCTGCATGCGCAGGCCGATGCGAGCCATCTTGTCCTGATAGCACGGACCGATGCCGCGCTTGGTGGTACCGATGTTCTTCTTGCCGAGCTTCTGCTCAAAGGCGCCATCCAGATCGATGTGGTACGGCATGATGACATGCGCGTTGCCGCTAATCTTGAGGTTCTTGGTGGTGATGCCGTCGGCCTCGAACATATCGACCTCCTCAAGGACAACCTTGGGGTTGACGACGCAGCCGTTACCGATCACCGACACGTGGTCGGAATACATGATGCCGGAGGGCACCTGGTGCAGGCCGTACTTCTTGCCGTTGACGACGATGGTGTGACCGGCGTTGTTGCCGCCCGAGTAGCGCACGACGGCATCGAAGTCGCCGGCGACCAGGTCGCAAATCTTACCCTTGCCCTCATCGCCCCACTGGGCACCGACCAAAACGGTTGACGGCATGTTTACTCCTTACATTCATGGACTGTCTACGCGCCACGCCGGCACGCAGAAGCACAAAACATTCCCAGTATACCCGTGCAACGGGCGCCTGTCCTACTCCTCGGCATGTGCCCCATCAAGCTCATAAAACTTGGTGGATGCCGGCAGGAACATCAGATCGACGTCGCCGATCGGGCCCGAACGGTTCTTGGCCACGACGATACGCGTAACGCCCTCGTCGGGTCGATCGTCGCGCGAGGCTTCGGCCTCGTCGGCGGAGCGGTCCAAGAACATAACGATATCGGCGTCCTGCTCGATGGAGCCCGATTCACGAAGGTCGGAAAGCTGCGGGCGCTTGCCGGTACGGGATTCGACCTGACGTGACAGCTGCGACAGCGCGATGAGCGGAATCTTGAGCTCCTTGGCCATGATCTTCAGACCACGCGACATCTCCGAAACCTCGACGGTACGGCTCTCGGAGCGGCGTCCCGGCGGAGGACTCACCAGCTGCAGGTAGTCCAGGATGATGATGGCCTTCTCCTTGTTATGGAGCATACGGCGGCTCTTGGCGCGAATCTCGGTCACTGTGGTGCCGGGCGTATCGTCAATCAGAATATCCAGCTTGGACAAGGTCTGCGTGGCCTCGTTGATGTTGGCCCACTGCTCGGGGCTAATGCGGCCCATGCGGAAGTCACTGATCGAGATCATGGCATAGGCGCAAATCAGACGCTGGGCAATTTCCTTACCCGACATCTCCAGCGAGAAGAAGCCGACGGTATAACCAGCAGCGGCAGCGTTGAGCGCCAGGTTCAGAGCGAACGACGTCTTACCTACAGCAGGACGGGCGCCGATGATGATGAGCTGACCCTCGCGGAAGCCCATGAGCATGCGGTCGAGCGACGGGAAGCCCGTGGGCACGCCCGCAGCCTGGCCACCGGCCTGGCACACTTCCTCGGCCTCATTATAGGCCTCGACCATAAACTCGGTCAACGTCTTGTAGCTCGACTTGACCTCGCGTGCCGTAACCTTGAGCAGCTTGCTCTCGGCTAGCTCCACGACCTCTTTGGTGTCGGTGGGGGCGTTATATGCCAGCGCGTTGATCTCGTTGGTGGCGCCGATCAGCTCACGCAGCATCGAATCGCGGCGAACGATGGCGGCATGGTGCTGCCAGTTGACGAGCGACAGGGTCTGCCCCATCAGCTCCAAAATGTACGCCTCGCCGCCCACGGCATCGAGCTTGTTGATGCTTCGCAGGTAATCGATTAGCGAGATGGAGTCGATGGGGATGCGGCTGTTGTACATATCGACCATCGCGGTATAGATGGTCTTATGAATGGGCCGGTAGAAGTCATCGGGCTGCAGCTCGACCTGGGCTTCTTCGACCACCTCGGGCGATAGCAGCATAGCGGCCAGTACATTGGCCTCTGCATCTTGGTTTTGGGGAAGACCCAACTTTGAGCCGCGGTCCTCGACCGTCAGCCCGGTCTCCCTATCGTCATATGCCATGAGCATCCTCATTCATATCGCTTGCGAGCATCCATAGTATCAGCCACGGTCCCAAAACGCGCCGTGTGCGGCCAATCATCACCGAACCAAACGGATGAACGGTCCTGTATATAGGACTTCGACGCAACGTTCACCATGACACTCACTCAGCGCAAAAAAACAAAAGGGCGCCCTGGTTTCCCAGAGCGCCCTTCTTAGAACAAGATTGTTGCGTTGCAGCAAATGCTACTCGGCAGCAGCCTCAGTCTCGACCTCGGCGGTCTCGGCCTCGGCGACCTCAGCGGCCTCCTCGACCTCAGCCTCGGCAGCGAGCTCCTCGGCGGTAACGCCGACGAGAACGACAACCTCGGCCTTGATCTCGCGGTACAGCGAGATGGCAACGGTGTGGGCACCGGCAACCTTGATGGGCTTACCGAGCTCGACGCGCTTGCGGTCGATGTCCATACCGAGCTGAGCCTTGATGGCGTCAGCGACCATAGCGGCGGTAACGGAGCCAAAGAGGATGCCCTCGTCGCCGACCTTGACGTCAACGGTGACCGTCTTGCCCTCGAAGGCAGCCTTGGTCTCGTTGGCGGTAGCCAGACGGACGGCCTCGCGCTTGGCGATGTTGTTGCGACGCTCGTCAAGCTGCTTGAGGTTGCCCTTGGTGGCGGCAACAGCGAGCTTCTTGGGGAACAGGAAGTTCTCAGCGTAACCCTGAGCGACCTCTACGACGTCACCCTCGCCGCCCTTGCCCTTGATCTCATCGAGAAGAATAACCTTCATGATGCGTCTCCCTTCTTAGCCGCGGTCGCGGTTGCCACGAGAGGAAACCACGGGGACGGTGTACGGCAGGAGAGCCATCTCGCGGGCGCGCTTGATGGCGTTGGCGATGTCATGCTGATGCTGCGTGCAAGCGCCAGTGACGCGACGGGGCTTGATCTTGCCACGGTCGGTCATGTACTTACGGAGAAGCTGAGTGTCCTTATAGTCGATGAACTCAGTGTTCTCCTTGCAGAACTGGCAGTACTTACGACGCGGCTGACGTGCAGAAAAATCATTAGCCATGTCAAAATACCTTTCATTTGGCAACTTCGGCGAACCGAAGCCGCCTCTCACTCAAAAATAGGTGAACAACCCTTAGAACGGGATGTCCTCATCGTAGACGTCGACCGCGGGCGGCGTAGCCACCGGCGCGGCAGGACGTGCTGCGGGCGCGGGAGCTGCGGGGGCGTAACCGCCCTGATCGTAGCCACCCTGGCCACCACGGGAGCTCATAAACTCGATCTCATCGACGATGACCTCAAGCTTGCTCCGGCGCTGGCCGTCGCGCTCCCAAGAGCTGTAGCGCAGCTTGCCCTCGATCGCGACCTTGTTTCCCTTTGCCAGGAAACGGCTCACGGCCTCGGCGCGGGTGCCGAACATGGTGCAGTCGACAAAGTTGGGATAGTCCTCCCACTCGCCAGTCTGCGCGTTGCGGCGACGATCGTTCACGGCAACGCCAAAGGACAGAACCTGGGTTCCGCCGGCGGTGGCGCGCAGCTCGGGATCGCGGGTGAGGTTACCGGTGATGTTCACTCGATTGATGCTCATAACTCACTACTTCCTCTTGGGGCACAAGCCCAGTCCAAAACGACAGTCTTACTCCTGGTCGTCGCGACGGACGATCATGTGGCGGACCACAGCGTCGGTGATGCGCAGGACGCGATCAAGCTCGGCGATCTGGGTAGGATCTGCGTGGAAGTTGATGAGGGTGTAGTCACCATCGGTGAGGTCGTTGATCTCGTAGGCGAGCTTGCGCTTGCCCCACTCGTCAACGGAGTCGACCTTGCCAGCGCCCTCAGCGATCGTGGTATCGATACGCTTCATAACAGCGAGACGAGTCTCGGGGTCGAGCGACGGGTCAACAAAGAACAGCAGTTCATAAGCCTTCATATTGTCACCTCCTCTGGGCAAATGTGGCTTCAGGTCGTGAAGGTGCGCCTGAAGCAGGAAAAGACTTGGTAATAATATCTTTCAACCTCCTAGGCTGCAAGAATATGCAGCTACAACCTCATGACCTCCACATATGCCCATACTCGCACGACGTTTCATGCGCATTCCAACCAAATGCTGACCAAAAGCTTGACGGATCTGTGGACAAGATACGGTGCCGTGAGGACAAGCTGAGCCAAGTCGCAGGTCAACGGGCGCATGGTTGTGGTCGCAAAATGCATACCAGTGGCCCACAGCACCACCCAAAGATTTTTAAATTCATTGCCAAATCGCTTATAAATACCCCTTTTGAACAATTGAGTTGATCAACTACGCTGGTCGGAAGCCGTTTTTTGGCATCTCAAACCCCGCTGCAACGCCAAACGCGGCCAAGCGTTTTAAAAAATGCCAACTTTTCTGTTTGCACTTTGCGATTCCTCGTGTATACTGACTTTCGCATTTAACGGAGAGTTGTCCGAGTGGCCGAAGGAGCACGATTGGAAATCGTGTAGGCGTCAAAAGCGTCTCCAGGGTTCAAATCCCTGACTCTCCGCCAGTTAATTCCAAAGCAGGCCTTCGAGCCTGCTTTGTTTTTACCCCACGCGGAGGGGTGGCAGAGTGGTTGAATGCGGCGGTCTCGAAAACCGTTTGGCCTGTATAAGGTCACGAGGGTTCGAATCCCTCCTCCTCCGCCATTTTGGTTGAGAAAGCTCCCAGATCGGGGGCTTTTTTCTTTTAAGTCCCTTACAAGCAAATACGGCGGAGGAGGAGGGATTCGAACCCGCCAGGGCGCAAAGCGTAAAGAAAACGCGCCAGTGGCGCGTTTTTAGCGCAGCGCGGTCGGCGTAAGCCGACCGGATAAATTTTGAGCAAAGCTCAAAATTTGGACATCCCTCCTATTCGACCACGCCCCCATCGCGTTCAGCATCAACCCGGATCCCCAAACATGGAACCTATGACCGTACCCAGTCCCGACCGTTTGCCGAGCAATAGGGTCGCAATCGGCGCCGAACATGTACTATGTACGGGCATTGTCTAAACCCGTAACTCAAAGGACCCCATCTTGCCCGTTGCCGCCGCTATGATCGTTACCGCACACGCCTCGGATGCCATGGTTGCCATCCCGTTTTGGCTCGAGATGTTCGCCGTCGTCGCGGCATCGATCTCGGGCGTGTTGGTCGCACGCGAGCACAAACTCGACCTGGTGGGCGCCGTCGCGCTCGCCGTGGTCTGTGGACTGGGCGGCGGTCTTTTGCGCGATATGACGCTGCAGGTGGGCAACGTCTACATCCTCAACCAACCGATGGCGCTCCCGCTCTCCATCGCCACCGCGGCCATCATCTACATCTTCCCGGCAATCGTCGACAAGCCCGAAAAGCTCATTCCCCTGCTCGATATCATCTCGGTGGGTATTTATGCGGCAACCGGCGCAGACAAGGCGCTGGTCTACGGCTTTGCGCCGGCGGTGTGCATCATGATGGGCTTTTTTACCGCGGTGGGCGGCGGCATGCTGCGAGATGGTTTTATGGGTGTGGTGCCGGGTATCTTCCAACGCACCAACTTCTATGCCATCGCGGCCATCGCCGGATCGGCAAGCTATGTTTGCCTTGTCATGAGCGGCTTGGTCAGCAATGTCGTCGCACTGGTCGTTTGCGTCGTGGTGACCATGGGACTACGCTGGCTGTCGCTGCGCTTTGATATCAAAAGCCCCACCGAGGATGACATCGCACGCTTTTTGCACCGCAAAAAGTAGGTGGCGCGGGCTCATCCTTCGAAATGCAACCGAGAGGTTCTTTTAGAGCGCCCACGCGTTGGGTACCCTGTTAGGTGCATGTCGAGCATCTGACGAAGGATTCACTATGCCCTGTAATCAATTCCCGTCGACCCAGCGCCGTAAAGCGTGGGGCCGCATCACGATCTTATTCGCGCTCATCGCTCTAGCGGTCACCGCGCTTCCCACGGCGTCGTTCGCCGGCACGGACACCGCAGGCAACGTACTTGCGACCGACAATGACGCCAATTCGTCCGGCGTCGAAGGTGACCTGTACTGGGCAGGTCAGGCCCTCAACTTGGACGATGCGTCCATCGGCCGCGACATAATTGCAGCAGGCGAGAGCCTCTCCATCCGCGACTGCACGGTGGGCGGCGCCGTCCGCTTGGCGGCACGCACTATCGATATCGCCAAGACCACGGTTGATGGCAGCGTCACGGTCGTCGGTCAGCACGTTGTGCTCAATTCCGACAGCACCGCCAACTGTTTTTACGCGATAGGCGAGACGGTTGCCCTGCGCGGCTCTACCAAGTCGGCAGCGCTTGCGGGCGACACGGTGACCATCGATGGCACCGTCGAGGGCGATGTCGAGGTTTGGGCCGACAAGCTCATCCTGGGCAAGAACGCCCACATCACCGGCACCGTGAACGCGCACGTCTCCGAGGACCCCGAGCGCGCCGCGGGAGCCGAGGTCGGTGCGCTCAAGATCGACCGCACCGAGAACGAGGATACTTCCACCGTTAACGATGTCATCGGCGGTATCGTCGCCGCGGCACTCTCGACCTGCTTTGTCGCTCTGCTGCTCGAGCTCATCTTTCCGCGCGCGACCGCCAGCGCCGCCGGCATGCTCCACCAGCGCTCCATGCCCCTGTGGGTGAGCGGTCTTCTGGGCACGATTGCTATCGTCCCCGCCGTCCTACTGCTGATTATCTCTATCGCTGGTCTGTCGCTTGCCGGAACCCTCTTGTGCGGCGTTATCGGCATCGCGTTGATGTCGAGTGCCTTTGCGGGGTGCGCGATCGCCCGCATGGTTGGACACAACCAAAACCGCTACGCCATGGCAGCCGTGGGCGGCGTAATCGCAGGCGCCCTCACGGGGCTTCCCCTCGTAGGTGACTTCATCAGCGGCGTGGCCTTTGTCTTTATGCTCGGTTACATCATCCAAATCATCTGGCGCAACGCCCGCGTCAAGCCGCAGCAGCCGGCTAACACGCCAGGACTCCCCACCGCTTAGCCGCCAACCACCACAAAGGGACCAGGCACCTTTGTGGTGGTGCAGACCAGCTCAGTCCCTATGCACAAAAAGGGCGCCGACCATTACGGTCGACGCCCTTTCTTGTTAGACGCTATAAAGTCCAGCGCTTATTTGTTGACCTGGCCGGCGCGGACGGCGGCCTTCTTGCGGTCGGTGGCGTTGAGCAGGCGCTTGCGCAGGCGGATGTTCTTGGGGGTAATCTCAACCAGCTCGTCGTCGGCGATGTACTCCAGCGCCTCCTCCAGCGAGAAGGTGCGGGGCGGCACCAGCTGAACGGAGATATCGGAGGTCGAGGAACGCTGGTTGCCCAGGTTCTTGGTACGGGCGATGTTGACGACCATGTCGCCAGCCTTGCTGCGCTCGCCCACGATCATGCCCTCGTAGCACTCGGTGCCCGGCTCAACAAAAAGCTGGCCGCGCTCCTGCAGCGTACCCAGAGCATAGGCAACGGCCTTCTCGGTGGTCATGGAGATCATTGCGCCGTTCTGACGGTTGCCGATCTCGCCGGCGTAGGGACCGTACTCCAGGAAGGTGTGGTAGAACACGCCCTCGCCGTGGGTGACGTTCATGATGCGGTTCTTAAGGCCCATGATGCCGCGGGTCGGGATCTTAAACTCGAGGTGCGTCACGATACCCGAGGTATCCATGCTCGTCATGATGCCACCGGAGGTACCGAAGACCTCAACGACCTTGCCCGAGTACTCGTCCGGGCACTCAACGACGGCCTGCTCGACAGGCTCCATCTTGTTGCCGTTCTCGTCCTTCTTAAACAGAACGCGGGGACGGCCGACCTGGAACTCAAAGCCCTCGCGGCGCATGGACTCCATCAGAACGGACAGGTGCAGAATGCCGCGGCCCGAGACCTCGACGCCGCTCTTGTCCTCGAGCTCCTCGATCTTCATGGTCACGTTGTTCTCGGCCTCGTTGAACAGGCGCTCCTTGAGCTGACGGGCGCCCACGATGTCTCCGTCGCGACCGACGAGCGGGGAGGTCGAAGCCTCGAAGACGATGGACAGGGTCGGCGGGTCGATCTCGATGGGCTCGAGCTCGACGGGGTTCTCGGGATCGGTGTAGACATCGCCGATATCGGTGCGGTCGATGCCCACGACGGCGGCGATGTCGCCGGCGCCGACTTCCTGGCACTCGGTGCGGCCCAGGTAGTCGAAGGTAAAGAGCTGCTTGACGGTAGCGGTGGCGCTGGAGCCGTCGTTCTTCACAACCAGAATCTGGTCGCCCTGATGGATGGCGCCGGAATACACGCGACCGATGCCGATACGGCCAACGAAGTTGGAGTGGTCGATGGTCACGCACTGCATGGCCAGCGGAGCGTTCTCGTCAACCTCGGGCGCGGGCATGTCGTCGATGATCATATCGAGCAGCGGATACATGTCCATGTTGCCGTCGTTGGGATCAAGGCGGGCAAAGCCATTCATGGCGCTGGCGTAGACCACGTGCTCCATGGCGAACTCAAGCTGGTCGTCGGTGGCGCCCAGGTCGGCCATGAGGTCCAGGCAGTCGTTGTAGGCCTTCTCGGGGTTGGCGCCCGGACGATCGATCTTGTTGATGACGATCATGATCTTGAGGCCGGTGTCGATGGCATGACGCAGCACGAAGCGGGTCTGGGGCATGGGGCCCTCAAAAGCGTCGACCAGCAGCAGGGCGCCGTCGGCCATACGCAGCACGCGCTCGACCTCGCCGCCAAAGTCGGCGTGACCCGGGGTGTCGATAACGTTGATCTTGACGTCCTTGTACTCGATAGAGATGTTCTTGGCGAGAATCGTAATGCCACGCTCGCGCTCCTGGTCGTTAGAATCCAGGACGCGGTCCTCGACCTGCTGGTTGGCACGGAAGGCGTCCGTGGCACGCAGGAGCTTGTCGACCATCGTCGTCTTGCCGTGGTCGACGTGAGCGATGATAGCGATGTTCCTCAGATTGTCTACGCGCATGTAGTTCCCCTATCTTCTATCTATATACAACCGGCACGCGTATGCGACCCGCCCAGCAACACAACGCTCAGCGGGAATATTGAGCCTTTTACCGAAAACTCGTTTATTTTAGCGATTTTAGATGAGAGGGGTTTCCTCACCTGCAGGTTCAGGGTCGCTCCACATAAAACCATCGCCGGCGCCCACACCCTCGTACAGTACGTATGCCGAAAAGCCGCTCTCGAGCGTCGTCTCAAAGAAACTCACGAGCAGGGCGTCATGGTAGCCGCCGTCAATTTCGACACACCCGGTGTAACCGATGGCATAGCGGGCGATGCGGCCCAGGCCCTCGTCCTTAAGGCCCATCTTGTGCTCGGAGATAAAGTTGGTGGCAGCCTCGAGGCATGCCTCCTCGCCGTCCTCGTCGAGTGCCGCCAGATAGCGGTTGGACGCAGCGTCCTCGATCGCAACGACAACGCCGGGGTTCTCACCAGCGGCGAGATCGTCCAAAAAGGCCCCGATGAGGTCGCACACCATGGCGTCGAGCTCGGCGGAGACGTTTCCGGCGTCCTGCATATCCTGTGCCATTTTTAGACCTTCCCATCGAGTCCGGCGTCGTTACATCTCTTGCGCCTCGGCAGCGATCTTGGCGGCGGCGTCGCGGACGCGCGTCATATCGGCCGCACGCTTATCGAGAACCTTAATCTGGTTGGTCAACATCACGGCATCGACCACGCCCCAGATGACTAAGCCCGTCGAAATCGAAAACCCAAGCGCACCAACTGTACCACGAAGGCGCGATGAGATTGCCGCGACAAGTGCAGAGACGGCAACCATCTTGATAAAGGAGGCACGGCGCTCGCGAAGTGTACGGGCCTGCGTCACGTAGGCGATGCGTGCAGCCTCGGATGCCTCCGAGCGCATCTGGGCCTCGCGGGCGATCGCAGCCGCCTCAGCCGACATACCGCTGGCCATCAGCGAACGCTCCGCATCCTGGCCGCCCCGCATTTAGAAGTCATCGGGCGAGAGCGTATGGACGAACTCGTCGAACTTCTCGAACTCCTGCTCGTCGTCAACTTCCTCGGTATGGGCAGAAACAGTGCCCAGGCGATTCATGATGTCGTCCTCCACAAACATGGGGGCATTGCTGCGCACGGCAAGGGCAATGGCATCACTGGGACGGGCATCGATCTTGCGCTCGTCACCATCGGCCAGTACGACAATCGTCGCGTAGAACACCGGCGGCTCGGCGCGAACGATCTCGATGCGCTCGAGCTTGGCGCCCAGGGCGCCAACAGTATCGAGCAACAGGTCATGGGTAATCGGGCGATCGGCGCGTCCGCTGTCGATGCCGCGGCTGATTGCCGCAGCCTCAAACGAGCCAGTCTGGATGGAGAGGGAGCGCAGCGGCGCGGGGGAATCCGACTTGCTGCAGCGTTCGCGAAGCACGATAAGCGATGGCACGGGACCGGCGGCCATGACGATGGTCTCTATGTCGACACGAACCATGGAACACCTCCGGTACGTAGCGGTTAACACGCGGCGGCCCGCCGCGTTGAATAGCTATACTACCCAAACTTTCGCGTAGCACACAAAATCAAAGTAGTTAATTTGGGACAGAGCTTTTTTGACTACCTTCTGTGGCTAAGAAAAAAGCCTCGAGGCAATTGCCCCGAGGCTTTTAACAGTTTTGATGGTGGACCTGACAAGATTCGAACTTGTGACCTCCCGGTTATCAGCCGGACGCTCTAACCAACTGAGCTACAGGTCCATCATGGTGGAGGTTAGGGGGATCGAACCCCTGACCTCAGGCTTGCAAAGCCCGCGCTCTCCCAGCTGAGCTAAACCCCCACGGAGACAGTAACAAACACCCCAGCGGCGACTCGGCTCTCGCTGGGGTGTTTATTGCGAAAGAAAGTGGTGGACCTGACAAGATTCGAACTTGTGACCTCCCGGTTATCAGCCGGACGCTCTAACCAACTGAGCTACAGGTCCATCGCGCAAGGGATATATTAGACGAGTCGTTACGCGCGCGTCAACAACTTTTTTGAAAATCTTTGAGGGGTGTCGGCCCCGGCTGCCCGGCGGCATGCGAAGTCGCCTGCTCGGACAGTCCTGCTCGCACGGAGAGCACATTAAGTGCTCTCCGGCTCGTGCGGAACTCGCGATCGACTTCGCATGCCGCCGGGCAGCCGGGGCCGACGCGGGGTTCAAAGGTTTTCAAAAAAGCGGTCGGCGCGCAGTGCGCCGACCGCCGATATATGGGGTCTGATATTTTCTAACAGTTAGGGCCTCTTACTCGTCAAGGAGATCTTCCGGCATGTCGTTGCCGTCGCCTAGATCGACAGGGGTTTCTTCGGGGGCGGAGCCGTTTTCTATGGCTTCGCCTTCGGGCCTCTCTTTGGCGGCCGTCATGCGGGCTACGGCGCAGATGCGGTCGTTGTCGTCGACGGTCATCATCTTGACGCCCTGGGTGGCGCGGCCGGTCTGGCTGATCTCGTCGGTCTTGACGCGAATGACCGTCGCGCCCTCCGTCACGATGAACAGCTCGTGCTGCGGGCCCACCGTCTTCATGGCCGCGAGGTTACCCTTACGCTCGGTCATTTGAATGGTGTAGACGCCTTGACCGCCGCGATTCTGCTCCGGGTAGTCCGCGACCGGCGTGCGCTTGCCGTAGCCGCGCTCGGTGATGACGAATAGATCGCCGTTGCCGTTAGTGACTTCCATGCCCAGAACGCTCACGCCGTCCTTCAGACCGATACCGCGAACGCCGCTGGTGTCGCGTCCCGTGGCGCGAACCTGGTCCTCGGGGAACATGATCGCCTTGCCCGCAGTGGTGGCCAGGATGATCTTGTCGCCCTCGCGCACACGGCGCACGTTCAGCAGCGCGTCGTCGTCTCTCAGATTGATGGCGATCAGGCCATCACGGCGGCTGCGGTCGTAAGCGCTCATCACGGTCTTCTTGACCATGCCGCTCTTGGTGGCAAACATCAGGTACTCGTCGGCGGGGAACTCGCGGCAGCTGATGACGCTCGCGATCTTCTCGCCTTCCTCAAAGGGCAGCAGGTTGACGATCGCGGTGCCACGCGCCTGGCGCGTACCCACCGGCAGCTCGTGTACCTTCAGGCGGTAGACCTTGCCTTTGCTCGAGAAGAACAGCACGTACTCGTGCGTGGATGCGATAAACATCTCGTCGATGACGTCGTCCTCTTTAAGGTTGACGCCCGACACGCCCTTGCCGCCGCGCTTCTGGGCGCGGTAGGCAGCCACCGGGATGCGCTTCACGTAGCCGGTGTGGGTGATGGTCACGACCATGTCCTCGTCGGCGATGAGGTCCTCGACATCCAGATCCTTTTCGACATGGCTGATCTCGGTGCGGCGTTTGTCGCCGAACTTTTTCGAAATCTCACGCATCTCCTCCTTGATGACGCCCAGGATCTTCTCCTCATGCGCCAGCAGGTCCTCGTAGTAGGCAATGGCGCGGCGCAGACCGTCCAGCTCTTCCTGGATCTTGTCGCGCTCCAGGCCAGTCAGGCGGCGCAGCTTCATCTCGAGGATGGCCGTGGTCTGCTCGGGCGTAAAGCCAAAGCGCTCGATCAGGCGGCCGCTTGCCTCGGAGTCGGTCTGCGAGGAACGGATAATGCTGATGACCTCGTCGATATGGTCGAGAGCCATCAAGTAGCCCTCGAGGATATGGGCACGCGCCTGGGCCTTCTTAAGGTCAAAGCGAGTGCGGCGGGTGACGACGTCGACCTGGTGGTCGATGTAGTGCTGCAGCATCTCGCGCAGGCTCAGGCATTTGGGAACGCCATTGACGAGCGCCAAGTTGTTGGCGCCAAAAGTCGTCTGCAGCGAGGTGTACTTATACAGGTTGTTGAGCACGACCTGCGGAATGACGCCCTTCTTGAGCTCGATGACCAGACGGATGCCCTTTTGGTTGGACTCGTCGCGCATGTCCGAGATGCCCTCGATGCGCTTGTCGTTCACGAGCTGGGCGATCTTCTCCTGCAGGGTGCCCTTGTTGACCATGTAAGGGATCTCGGTAAAGACCAGGCGGCTGCGACCGGTCTTGGTGGATTCCACGTGAGCCTTGGCACGCACGGTAATGGAGCCGCGACCGGTCTCATAGCTCTGCCTAATGCCGGCGCTGCCCATGATGATGGCGCCGGTGGGGAAGTCCGGACCGGGCATGATCTGCATAAGCTCGTCGACGGTGGCGTCGGGATTGTCGATCAGGTAGCAGGTGGCCTCGATCGCCTCGGTGAGGTTATGCGGGGCGATATTGGTGGCCATGCCGACGGCGATGCCCTGACTACCGTTGACCAGCAGGTTGGGAAAGCGCGCGGGCAGCGCCACGGGCTCGGCGAGCGACTCGTCGTAGTTGGGCTGCCAGTCGACGGTATCCTTTTGCAGGTCGCGCAGCAGCTCCATGGCAGGCTTTGCCAGGCGGCTCTCGGTATAACGCATGGCCGCCGCGCCGTCGCCATCGATGTTGCCGAAGTTGCCGTGGCCATCGATGAGCGGTGTGCGCATGGAGAACCACTGCGCCAGACGAACCATGGCCTCGTAAACCGCGGAGTCACCGTGCGGATGGTACTTGCCGATAACTTCGCCGACCGTCCAGGCCGACTTCTTATGCGGGCGGTTGGGGTAGATGCCGCTCTCGTTCATGGCGTACAGGATGCGGCGGTGCACCGGCTTTAGGCCGTCGCGCACGTCCGGCAGGGCGCGCGCCGTGATGACCGACATCGAGTACTCGATGAACGACTGCTTCATCTCGCGGCCGAACTCCGAAATCTGGAGCTGACCGCCGTTGATATCCTCGCCGGCCGAGGCGCCGCGGTCGACCGCACCGAAGCTCTCCTCGAGCTCGGCGTCGTCATCCTCATCCTCTTCATCCTCGGCGTCGGGGTTATAGGAATCCGGATCGCCGTCCTCGCCCTGCTCAGCGCGGGCGAGCAGGCGCTTCAGATCATCGGGCATGCCGGCGTCGCCGGCCTCGTCCACACCCTCGTTGTTGTTGATATCGTCTGCCACGTTACCTCCTCTTAAGCGTCAAGGAACCGAGCATCATGCGCATGCTTTTCAATGTACTCGCGGCGATAGCCGACCTCGGAACCCATGAGCTCGCGCACGGCGCGGTCCGCCACCACGGCGTCCTCGATCGACACGCGCTGCAGGATACGGGTCTTGGGGTCCATCGTCGTCGAGGCAAGCTGCTTGGGGTCCATCTCGCCCAGGCCCTTGTAGCGCTGAACGGTATAGCCCTTGCGCTTCTTGGTGATCTTGCCGTCCTTGGCCTTGCCGTCCTCGTCGTTGTCGTCGGGGTTCAGGCCCAGGCTCTGAATGGTGTCGCGCAGAATCTCGTCTTCGGGCTGGCGGCCGTTGGGATACACGTAATGGATCTTGTTGCGTACCTTAATGCCAAAGATGGGCGGGCAGGCAACATAGACATAGCCGGCATCGATCAGCGGGCGCATGTACTTGTAGAAGAACGTCAGCAGCAGGATGCGGATATGCGCACCGTCAACGTCTGCATCGGTCATGATGATGATCTTGTGGTAGCGCGCCTTGCTGATATCGAAGTCGCCACCGTCGCCGGCGCTCGTCGTGACGCCGCAGCCGATCGCGGTGATCAGGGATTGGATGGTGTCGCTCGAGAACGCGCGGTGGTCACCCACGCGCTCGACGTTCAAAATCTTGCCGCGCAGGGGCAGAATCGCCTGGATGTCTCGGCGACGGCCGTCCTTGGCCGAACCGCCTGCCGAGTCGCCCTCTACGATAAAGAGCTCGGTCAGCTCGGCATCGCGTACCGAGCAGTCGGCGAGCTTGCCGGGCAGCGACGCCGTCTCGAGCAGGCTCTTGCGGCGGGTCGCCTCGCGCGCCTTGCGGGCGGCGTTGCGGGCCTTGCATGCCTGCTGGGCCTTCTTGACGATCTCGCGGGCGGGTTTGGGATGCTCCTCCAGATAATCGGTCAGCCCATCGGTCACGATCTTGAGCGTGAGCGCGCGCATGTAGGAGCTGCCGAGCTTGGCCTTGGTTTGGCCCTCAAACTGCGGGTCGGGCAGCTTGACCGAGATGACGGCCGAAAGCCCCTCGCGCACGTCGTCGCCGCTCAGGTTGGCCTCCTTCTCCTTGAGTAGGTTCTGCTTGCGAGCGTAATCGTTGATCACGCGGGTGAGAGCGGTGCGGAAACCCTCGAGATGCATGCCGCCCTCGGGGGTGTAGATGTCGTTGGCAAACGACATGACGTTCTCGCCGTAGCCGGCATTCCACTGCAGGGACACCTCGACCTCGCCCATCTTGGCCACAGGTGCGTCCGGGTCCGATTTGCCCTCGATGTAGATAGGCTCCTTAAAGGCCTCGGGGACGTCCTTGCCCTCATTGAGGAACTTGACGAAGTCGATGATGCCGCCCTCGTAGCAAAACTCCTCCACGTGGGGAGTCGCCTCGCGTTCGTCGGTCAGCACGATCTTGAGGTTCTTATTGAGGAACGCCGTCTCCTGCAGACGGTTGTGCAGCGTATCGAAATCGTAGATGCAGGTCTCGAAGATCTCGTCGTCGGGCCAGAAGGTGACGGTGGTGCCCGTCGAATCCGAGGTGCCCACGACCTCCATCTTCTTGACGGTCTTGCCGCGCGAGAACTCCATCTCGTAGGTGTTGCCATCGCGACGAACCTGAACGACCACGCGCTTGGACAGTGCGTTGACGACGGAGATGCCCACGCCGTGCAGGCCGCCCGAGACCTTATAGGCCGAGTTATCGAACTTACCGCCGGCGTGCAAGATCGTCATGACGACCTCGAGCGTCGGAATCTTTTTAACAGGGTGCTCGTCGACGGGGATGCCGCGCCCGTTGTCGACGACCGTGATGGAGTTGTCGGCGTGGACCGTCACCTGGATCTCGGTGCAGAAACCGGCCATGGCCTCGTCGACGGAGTTGTCAACGATCTCCCACACCAGGTGATGCAGACCGCTGGCGCTCGTCGAGCCGATATACATGCCCGGGCGCTTACGAACGGCCTCGAGACCTTCGAGAATCTTAATCTCGCCGCCATCGTAATCGTTTTCGTTTGCCACACGTCCTCCTTCAGTCAAGAAAATGTGTACAGCCTTACTAGTTTATCGTAAAAAAATACCCTCGGGAATGAGGGTATTTGGCTCTACAAGGCCACCAGATGCGATTTAAGGCTCTTTTTTGCTTTGCACGCCCGTGGCCCACTCGGCACTGGCTCTCATGGCATTCTCGAGGGCCTCGCGCAGTTTTTGGTCTTCGATGGGCGCCACTTGGCGCTCAATCTCGGTGCGCTCGGCCTCACTTAGGTCGGCGTGCGGGGCCGGCGGGTGCTCGGTCGTCGCCGGGCGCAGGCGCTCCTTGGCGGCGGGCGGCGTGTGACCGGGTGCGGTGGTTTTGAACACCAGGCCGTCCACATGCGCACCGGCGCGCTCCATGCGCGTGCGGATGATCTCACGCAACAGCGTCATTTCCTGCGTCCACGAGGGCGAATCGAGATATACCAGCAGTTCATTGGACTCGGGCAGGTAGCGCAGACCCGTCACATGCCGCCCCTCGCGCGTGCCCGAGCACACCGCGTTCCACGCGCGATAGACCGCGCGCGACTCCTCGGCAGCCTCCATCTGCGCGCGGCGCTTAGGCGTTGCAGCCGCCAGGATGCGCTGGCGCTCTGCGTTCAAAAACCCACTGAAGGCGACCGTTTCGCTCTCGCGCTCGTAATTAGCACGTCTCACCCATGCTCACCACCTTGGCACGATCAAGCAGGTCATCGGTAAAATACCCCAGGTTGGTCGTGGTTATGACCGTCTGGATATCATCGCCGATCAACCGCAGGAAAGCACCGCGACGCTCGCCGTCGAGCTCGCTCATCACGTCGTCCAAAAGCAGCAGTGGGGCGGTGCCCAGGACATCGCGGGCCACGGCCACCTCCGCCACCTTCCAGGCCAGCACCAACGTTCGCTGCTGGCCTTGGCTGGCAAACGAACGGGCGGAGCGACCCGCCACGGTAAACTCAATCTCATCGCGATGCGGTCCCACCAACGTCACGCCGCGGCGAATTTCCTCGTCGGCGTGCTCATCAAGGGCGGCCAGCATGCGCTCGTACGCCCAGCCCTTCAGCTCTTCGCGATCCCCGACCTGGGGCAAATCCCCCAGCGTGGACGTATAGGTCACGTTGGCAGCCTCACCGGACGCCACTTGCCCGTAGGCAGTACGCACATGGCCCGCCAGCCGGTCGAGCAGGGCCAACCGGTGCACGAGCAGAGCCGCGCCCGCGCGGGCAATCGAATCGTTCCACGCGCCGAGCATCTCGCGGCAGCACCAGGCCTCCTTGAGCAAGGCGTTACGCTGGGTCACGCAGCGACCATAGGTGCTCGCAAGATCGGCATAGCGTGCGCTCAGTTGCATGCCAAAGTCGTCGAGGGCGGCGCGGCGCACACTGGCGCCTCGCTTAACCATGTCCAGATGGTCGGGGCAAAACAGCACGCTCGGCAGAACCCCGCGCACACCGGCGGCAGAGCATCTCTTGCCGTTGCGGCTAAACGAGCGTTTACCGTCCTCCGCGCTCAATCCCATATCAAGCACGCGGCCGTCGCCCTCGAGCCTCAGCTCGACCTTGCACGAGCCCACGCCATCATGGACGAGCTCGGCGGCGGTCGGATGCCTAAACGAGGCGCCGCTCGTCAGCAGCTGCAGCGCCTCTATGAGATTGGTCTTTCCCGCCGCGTTGGGTCCCGCAAGTATCGTCACGCCCTCGTCCAAGGCAAGGCGATAGCTATCGAAGCTGCGGTAATGCGCAACGGAAAGATCACGGGCGAACATGGTCATGGCGCAGCGCTAGATGCGGACCGGCATGACCAGGTACAGGTAGTTGATCTTGTCGTAGGACTTGAAGATGCCCGCCTGCGAGTAGCTCTTGAGCTCCAGCGTGATCTCCTTCTCCTTGGACAGGGCATTGAGGCAGCCGAAGATGTAGTGGTAGTTGAAGGCGATGGTACCCGACTCGCCCTCGGCCTCGACATCGATCGTCTCCTGCGCAAGGTCCTGGTCATTGGAAATGGAGGACAGGCCCATCTGCCCGTTCTCGACATCGATCTCGAACTTGACGGCGGGGTTGGCGCTCGCGATAACGGCAACACGCTTGAGGGCGGCATTGAAGGCGGCGACGTCGATCTTGACGCTCGTCACGCACGAATCGGGGATGAGCTGCTTGTAGTTGGGGTACACGCCCTCGATGCGGCGCGACACGTAGGTGGTGTTGCCGGCCTCGAAGACGACCTGGGTGTCGGTAGCCCCGATCATGATGGTCGCCTGGCTTGCCATGATGTTCAGCGCGTCGTTAAAGGCGTCGGCCGGAACGTTGAGCTCAAAGGAACCCTCGAGGGTCGAGGTCTCGACCTGCGTATCGCACACGGCCAAACGGAAGGAATCGGTCGCCACCAGGCGAACGGTGTTGTTCTCGACCTTCATGTGCACGCCGCCCAGGATGGGGCGGGCCTTGTCGGTCGAGGTGACGCGCCACACGCGGCTGACCATCTCGGACAAGATATCGGTCGGCAGCTCCACGGCACTCTCGATGGCATAGGCCGGAAACTCGGGGAAGTCATTGGCATCGAGCGTGTTCAGCCTAAAAGAGCTCTTCTCGCAACCAATCAGCACTTGGCGCTCGGACAGCTCAAAGGTGACCGGGGCATCGGGGAGGGTCTTGGTGATATTGGAGAGCATCTTACAGGGGATAACCATCTCGCCCTCTTCTTCGACATGCGCCGCGATGCGATGACGGATCGAGATGGTGTAGTTAGAGGTCTGGAATTCCAAGATGCCGTCTTGGGCCTTAACGAGCACGCCCGACAGGATGGGAAGGGTGGATGCCGAAGCGACACCCTTCATAACGACGCCGATGGCTTGTGTAAGCGAGCTCTGGCTGACGGTGAACTTCATCTTTTAATACCTTTCTATAGATATAAATATCTTAATAATAGTAATAGCACTGACGAAACTGTTGATTACTCCCAAAGACGCAGGTCAGACCCAGAAAGAGAATCGACAGCAACCTGTGTGCAACAGGGGTGGTTTTCCACGTTCAAAACCTGCGCAAAACTTTTCATCACCGCGGGTTGGGTTTTAGACACCTTATGCCCGTGGTTTCGACAAGTTTTCAACAGGTGTCTCTATTTCCCTACGAGCGCAGTGTTATTTTATCGCGCAGCGACTTGAGGTCTTCGGTGACGGTGCGGTCTTCCTGAATCATCTTCTGGACCTTTTTGTAGCTCGTGCTGACGGTCGAGTGGTTGCGGTTGCCAAATTCGGCGCCCACCGCCGTGGTCGTCATCTCGCACATCTCGATAGCCAGGTAGATAGCGATATGGCGTGCTTTGGCGATATTGGCGTTGCGACGCGGGCCGATGAGCTCCTCGTGCGTCACGCCGTACTGCTCTTCAATGACGGACTGAACCGTTTGCACGTTGATCTTTTTGGCCGATGTGTCGAAGTACTGGCTGGCAATGGCGTCGATATCGTCAAAGGTGAGCTCCCCGCCCTCGCGCTCGCGGTCGCCCGCCTCGCCGGCGCAGCGCTCGCAAAAGCTCTCGAGTTCGCGGATGTTGGTGCCCGAGACTTCGGCCATGTGTTTAAAGTGCTCGTCGGTCAGGTGCCCGCCGTCGCCCCCATAGGCCGCCAGCAGCGAGTCGTCGCCTGCCTCGGGAGCGGCGACGATGGTGTTCTCGTAATAGCGCTGCAAGATCTTGTATTTCATCTCGTAGCTGGGCTCTGCGACCAGGCAGAGCATGCCGGCGTTGAAGCGGCTGGTCAGACGCTCATCCATGCTCAGGTCCTTGGGGGCGCGGTCTGCCGCGATGACGACCTTCTTGTTGTTGCGGATGAACTCGTCCATGAGCTGGAAAAAGTAGTCCACGCTCGCGCGCTTGCCGATGATGTTTTGGATGTCATCGATGATGAGCACGTCCACGCCGTGGTACGCCTGCATGATGGGGGCGTTGCTCTTCTTTTGGCGGTCGAACTCGGTCATCAGGTCGTCCAGATATGCCTGGGAGTTGGCATACTTGACCTTGATCTCGGGCGACTTCTCGGCGAGCTCGTTTTTGATGGCAAGCAGCAGGTGCGTCTTGCCCAGGCCCGATTTGCCGTAGATGAACAGCGATGTGCACGTGCCGCGCTCGTCCGCGAGGGCGGCAAACTTGAGTGCCGAGCGATAGGCATGGCTGTTCTCGGGGCCGTAGACAAAGTTCTCAAAGGTGAATTTTGAGTTCGCGGCGAGTGGGGCTCCATCCGTATTCTGCTCGGCCGGCACGGTCGGCGCTGGCATGGGTGAAGCGGGGGCCGCAGCTTGCGTGGATTTAGTCGGCGCTCCGCCCTTCATCTGGTTCATCATGCGACGAAAATCATCGGCCGAGAGCGTGTTCTTGATTGCAATGCCCGAATCCGCGCCCGCCGCTGCGTCGTGAGCGATGGGCATGTGCGTGACGGGTGCATTCGTTGACGTCGCTGCCGCGGTCGGCAACGGTGCCATGGTTTCACGGGAAACATCGCTGTGCTGGTGCTCGATTGTCGGCACGTCGCCTGCGGAGGTCGGTGCCGCCGGGGAAGCGGCGGGAGCCGTGGCGGGCGCCGTCGCGGCAGCGGATTCCGTCGCGGCGCCTTGCGGTGCCACGATGTCGAGCGCAATCGGTGCAAAGGCGATTTCTTCCAGATAGGCCTCAATAGTCGGCTGATGCTTTTTGAGCTGCGCGATGGCAAAGCGCGAGGGGGCCTCGATCGTGAGCGTATCTTCGGTCAGGCTTATGGCGCGCGATTGCCCCAGCATGTTGATGAGGCGTGCATCTTGGCCGTCGCGCTGACAAAAGGCGATGGCATCCCCCAGGATGATGCTTGCTTCCTCGTCCACTGTCTCTCCCGTTCTTTAGCTCTGAGCTCGCACGCGAGCGGCGCCGAGTTCGGTCAGATGGTATTTCTGGCCATGCTTGATGACCAAGCCGGCCTGCGCCAAGTCATTGAGCGTGCGTGACCAAGTGGGGGCCGAGTTTCCAAACGTCCTCGCCAGATCGGTTGCACCGCACGCTTGATTTTGCGCCAGATAGCCCAGCGCGGCGTTGCCGCGATCGCTTACGAACACGTCCGGTTGTGGCTGCGCATACTGATTTGCTGCATTAGGATACATCATTTGAGCTGCTGGTTGTTGAGAACTCTGCATCGGCGGCATTTGCTGTTGAAAACTTTGAGGCCACTGTTGGTAAGGCTGTGGAGGCATCTGCTGGGTCCAAGGGTTGTACTGCTGCTGCGGCATCTGCTGGTACGGCTGCTGATATCCCTGCTGGTACTGCTGCGGGAACTGCTGGCCATACCCCAGTGGCGGCATCTGCTGATATGGATATCCCTGTTGGTACGGCTGATAGCCCATTTGCTGGCCACCCGGCGCCCCCGTCGCCTGCTGCATTGCTGCTGCATCCTGATCAGCCAGCGGCATGGCCTCTGGCATGTTTGGCGGCATCGACATAGATGCCGCCTGGGGTTCTTGTGTAGGAGGCATTCCGGGCTGCTGCATCTGTCCCACGGTGGGCTGCATCTGCTGCGCTGCCATGGACTGCTGCGCAAAAGCTCCCGGCAGGGGATATGTGGGCTGCTCCGTCTCGGGCCGCACGGCAGCGCCGCGTCCGCCGGCACGCTCGATTTCCTGCACGCGTTTAGGGTTCAGACTTACCGTAACCACGGTGCCGTTGCCCATGTTGTCCTCGATGGATACGGCACCGCCGGCGTTTTCCAAATACTCCTGCACCATGGGAAACCCTGCTCCGGTTCCACGGATATAGCGCTTCATCTTGCTGTTTGCGCTGGTAACGCCAAAGTCGAAAGCACGTTCCTTGTCGTCGATGCCGGGTCCTTGGTCAGCAAAGCGGATGGTGTCTCCGCCGTCCAGAATCGAGATGATGGGCTCGGCAAAGTGTGCGTGGATAAAGTTTTCGACAATCTCGCGGATGACCATGAGCGAGATATGGCCACCTTGTTCTTTCATGCACTGGTAGACGGTGTTGGTCGTCTCTTCCAAATACGTGCGGACATCTTGCGGATCAATGACGATCACCCGCGGTGTCGACAGCATGTCGTCATAGACGGCGATGCGCGCGGCGTACATGGCTTTTGGCGCCTGCGTGGTCGTCTGCTCGCCTTCCGCACGCTCTTCGCGCACGCCGGTGATGTGCTCGTTGTCGGGTGCCGGGTCTCCGGAATCGACCATGGTGTAAAAGTCGTCAGACATGCCGCTCGCAATCTTTCAAAAGGTTTCGAACAAATAGTAGCTCACCGTGCAACGTTTCTCATCTTTCGACAACTTTTCAAAACTTGTTGAAAACTTTGGAAAACGGGCGAAAAGTTCTCAACATTGCCAACATGACCTGTTGAAAACTCGATGAAATATCGTGAAAGGTTGCCATGAGGCGCAAATTTCGGTTGTGCTTATGGGGGAACCGTGTGAACTGCGCAACCTTTTACCTTTGATTTCTTGACATTTGAACATTGATTTCCCTACAATCTTCAAGCTCACGTGTCTATATCTGCGTCCGCGTCCCCGCGGACACTCGAAATGCAGCAGGAGGAACTTAAGATGAAGCGTACGTATCAGCCTAATAAGCGTAAGCGTGCCAAGACCCATGGCTTCCGTGCCCGTATGGCTACTAAGGGTGGTCGTGCCGTGCTCGCCCGTCGTCGCGCCAAGGGCCGCAAGCGTCTCACTGTCTAGCAGCGATACACACATCTCGCATGAAGACTATTAAGTCTCGGCAAGATTTCGAGCATGTGTTCAGTCAGGGGCGTCGTTTCAATCACCCTCTGATTCGAATGACCATATGTGAATCGGTTGGCGAAGGCGACTCCGGAAGGGTCGCCTTCGTTGGTGCTAAGCGACTCGGTTGTGCCGTCGTGCGCAACCGATCTAAGCGTGTGATGCGCGAGGCCGCCTGCAGCTGCGGATTTCCCGTTGCGGGTTATGACATCATCTTGTTTGCAACTCCCAAGACGAGGGTTTCCTCGCCGCAGGAGATGGACAAGGCGTTGCGTTCGCTTATGAAGCGCGCCGGCGTTGCCGGGGAGGAGCGATGAGCAATCACGTTTTGCGACGTGTTGCCATCGCTCCTATTCGCATATATCAACAGGTTATTTCGCCCTTATTGCCTGACGCCTGCATTTATTACCCAACGTGCTCGCAATACGCCATCCAGGCGATTGAGAAGCACGGTGTTTTGAGAGGCTGCTGGCTTGCCGTGAGGCGCATCGCTCGTTGCAATCCCCTGCACGTCGGCGGTTATGACCCTGTGCCCTAGCGGGCACTCGCTATCGGAGGAAAACTTACATGTGGGATTGGATCGTTAACATCCTTTTCGAGCTGCTCAAGCTCATCCAGACCTTTGCGGTCGACTGGGGCCTGTCCATCATCATCCTGGTGGTCATCATCCGTCTGCTGCTGACGCCGCTCATGCTCAAGTCGACCAAGTCGACGGCTCGCATGCAGGTGCTGCAGCCCAAGATGCTCGAGATCCAGGAGCGCTATGCCGACGATCCCCAGCGTCAGGCCGAGGAGATGCAGAAGTTCTACAGCGAGAACAAGTTCAACCCCATGGCTGGCTGTCTGCCGCTGCTGATTCAGATGCCTATCCTGTTCGCCCTGTTTACATTGCTGCGCAACCTGCCGCAGTACTTTAACGACGGCACGTTCTCGTTCTTCAACATCCTGCCCGACCTGACCACCACGCCGAGTGCTTCCTTTGCCGATGGCTTTATGGTCGCACTGCCTGCGCTGGTTTGCCTGATCCTGTTCGCCGTCCTGACCCTGATTCCGCAGCTCTATATGTCGCGCAACCAGACCGGCCAGCAGGCTCAGAGCATGCGTATGATGGCCGTTGTCATGACGGTCATGATGCTTTGGATGGGCTGGAGCCTTCCCGTTGGTGTTCTGCTGTACTACGACGTCTCGTCTGCTTGGCAGGTTATCCAGCAGATTTTTGTGACGCAGAAGGTCATCGACAAGGCGAAGGCCGATGAGGAGGAGCGTCTTAAGAACGCTCCGCTGCAGGTTGAGGTCACTCGTCGAGAGAAGAAGCCGCGCCCGCACAAGAAGAAGTAGTGGGATATCAATCTTATTTTGGTACCTAACTTTTGGAGTACGTTATGTCTGAAGAGATCATCGAGGATATGCTTGAGGAGGTTGCCCCGCAGGTCGCGGGCGATTATCCCGAGATTGCACAGCGCTACAAGGCTGGTGAAGAGCTGACCGATGAGGAGCTCGACACCATTGCCGATGTTGCTATTTCCATCCTGCGTTCCATCCTTTCGCACTTCGATGCCGCCAACTCTCCTATCGATGAGTATGAGGGCGACGAAGGTGAGCTGATTTTGGATGTAACGGCTCCCGACCTTGCTGTTCTCATTGGCCGTCATGGTCGCACCCTTGATGCCCTTCAGGTTATGTTCTCTTTGCTGGTGAGCCGCAAACTTGGCTTTAGGTATCCGGTTGTAGTGGACGTCGAGGGATACAAGAGCCGCCGTCAGGACAAGGTTGCCTCCATGGCTCAGTCTGCTGCCGAGCGTGCCATTCGCACTCATAAGAGTGTTTCGCTTCCGCCCATGAATGCCTACGAGCGTCGACTGGTTCACATTGCACTTCGTGGCAATGATGCCGTCGATACTCATTCTGAGGGTTCTGACCCTGATCGCCATGTGGTGATTGTTGCTCGATAATCTACTCGAGTTTATGCTAAGGGGACGTGGTTTCCACGTCCCCTTTTTTTGTCAAAAGTTCTCGATACGCTGATTTTTGTCAGAAAGGAGCTTTCGTTGTTAGTACTTACTGATCAGCAAGCTGACGAGATGTTGAGTCGTCTAGCTTTCTATTGCAAAGAGTATTCCTTGAGCGTAACTGATGTTGAGCTGAGGAAATGTATTCAGCATTTGGATTTGGTTCTAGAAACAAATAAGACAACCAATCTCACCCGTATTCTTAACGTAGAAGATGCTGCAGTACTTCATATCCTCGACTCACTTGTTTTGCTCCCCTATATCAACAAGGCTCCTGAGGGAGCTTTGCTCGATATGGGAACAGGTGCGGGCTTCCCTGGTATTCCATTAACCATAACCACGCATCGTAAAGCTACTTATATTGACTCTGTTGGCAAGAAGGTTGATGCGGTAAATTCCTTTGTCCATGCTCTTGGATTGAAACATGCCCATGCGGTTCATGATCGTCTTGAAGAATATGCTCGGAGCCATAAGAAGCAGTTCTCTGTTGTAACTGCCCGCGCACTGGCCCCTCTACCGATTCTTGTTGAGTATGCGGCTCCGTATCTGAAGGATGGAGGGCTATTTGTTATAACCAAGGGCAATCCTTCGGATGAGGAGCTTGCTTCCGGCATGTCAGCAGCTAAGATTTGCGGCTTCACTTTGCTTCTGAATGACGCAATTGATTTGCCTGAAGGCTTGGGTCACAGGGAGTTCATTGTTCTTAAGAAGAGTCATCCAGCATCCGTTTCATTGCCTCGTGCAAATGGCGTGGCAAAGAAGAATCCGCTTGCCTAGATGTTTCACGTGAAACATAATGGATACTAACAACTTGCAGTGTTTCACGTGAAACATGGCGGTTGATATCGATTCGGAATGTTTCACGTGAAACATCCTCCGTTTGACAGCTTTAATACACACCAGGAGGGACCGTGGGATTTCGCGACGTTAAGCGTTCAAAGAGCGCAAAAGACACGCGTATCATTGCAATCATCAATCAAAAAGGTGGCGTCGGTAAGTCAACGACGGCTGTAAACCTTGCAGCAGCACTGGGTGAGCAGGGTCGTAAGACACTGATTGTCGATTTTGATCCGCAGGGAAACAGCACCAGTGGATTCGGAATTGAAAAAGAAGACCTTGATCACTGCATCTATGATGCATTGTTGAATGATGTGCCGGCAGAATCACTTGTTCTTGATACAAATTGCAAAAAGGTATTCGTAATTCCAGCTACAATTCAGCTTGCAGGCGCCGAAATTGAGCTCGTAAGCGCAATTGCACGTGAAACCCGCCTCAAAGATTTGCTTGAGCCGATTCAGGACGAGTTCGATTTTATTTTCATTGACTGTCCTCCTTCGCTCGGCCTGCTTACTATCAACGCTTTGACCGCAGCAGACAGCGTTTTGATTCCGATCCAGTGCGAATATTACGCACTCGAGGGCGTTACGAAGCTGCTTGAGTCAATGAAGATGGTCAAATCAAGGCTGAACAAGGGCTTAGACACCTATGGTGTGCTTATGACCATGTATGACTCGCGTACTTCACTATCGAATCAGGTTGTTGAGGAGGTTCAATCGTACTTTGGTGATAAGGCGTTTAAGACGCTAATCCCCCGTACGGTTAAAATCTCCGAAGCTCCGTCTTTTGGAGAACCAGTAATTACCTATGCACCTCAAAATAAGGGTGCAAAAGCATATATGAACCTTGCAAAAGAGGTGATCAAGCGTGCCTAGTGTAAAGAAACGTGGCGGATTGGGACGTGGACTGAATGCTTTGGTTTCAGAGGCCGAGTATGAGACCGGCGGTTCGGCTGCATCGGCTTCTAATGCTGCATCTGAAACAAAACTACCTATTGAGGATATCGTTCCCAACCCTAATCAGCCGCGAATTCACTTTAACGAAACTGAACTTCGCGAGTTGAGCGAGTCAATCCAAGAACATGGCGTTTTGCAGCCGCTTTTGGTTCGCAAGCATGGAAACGGCTATGAGATCATCGCTGGTGAGCGTCGTTACCAGGCGTCAAAGCTTGCTGGCCTTGAAGAATTGCCAGTCATCATTAAAGAGGTAAATGATGAAGAGATGCTGGCTCTTGCTCTTATCGAAAACCTTCAACGTTCAGATCTGAATCCCGTCGAAGAGGCTAAGGGCTATCGACAGCTCATCGATGCCAGCGGTATGACCCAGGAGGCATTGTCGAAGGCAGTAAGCAAGTCACGCTCTGCAATTACAAACTCACTGCGTCTTCTCGATCTCCCCGAAGTAGTTCAGCAGATGATTTTTGAGGGTAAACTTACTGCTGGTCATGCACGTGCGATTCTTGCAGTTCCCTATGAGGATGCTCGAATTCGACTTGCAGAGAAGGTTGTTGCAGAGGGCCTTTCCGTAAGAGCGACAGAAAATCTTGCTCCGTTGTTTTCTGCCGGAGAGACACCTAAGACGCCGAGGCCTGCAACCCCTCAGTCTTTTAAAAAGGCAGCCCGCGTGCTTCGTCAGGTTTTTAATACCAACGTTCGTGTGAAGAGCTCGCGTGGAAAGAATAAGATTGAGATTGAGTTTAAAGACGAGGAAGAGCTCTCTCGTATTCTTGGCGAAATGATTCAGTTTGATCAAGGAGGCCAAGATGAGGAATAGAATTTTAACTGCGATTGCATTGGCGACGACTGTCGCGGCTGGTGCCTTTGCTGGCTATAAGATCGCGACAGACGATGAACTTCGAGGTCGTTTGCTTCGTAGTGCGCAAGATATTATCGATACATCCAAGAAGAAAATGGATGTTATGACAGAAGATGTTGCAATGCGTACTGCTCAGGTAACGAAGAATCCCAAGATTAATCAGGGTTGGGTCAGCAACCAATGGGAAAATGTAGGCTATTAGGTACCTAATAATTACTTAGCATATTGTGATGGGTCCTTGTCTGATTCACGAGACAAGGACCCCTTATTTTGGCCGTAAAAATGGGACCAGTAGCAGCTGATTCAAAATTAAGGTCAATAAATGAAACGACCCCGGTTGCATATCCTGCAACCGGGGTCGTTCGATGTTTCACATGAAACGTTTTGGGTGCGACTCCCCTATGCGTTCTTCTGAACTTTGAAGCGCTGCTTCAGCTGTCCGCAAGCGGCGTCAATATCGTTACCACGGGAGTTGCGAATCGTTGTCTCGATGCCACGGGACTCAAGGCGACGCTGAAGATCCTCAACCTTATGAATCGGCGACGGCTTGAGCGGGCTACCCTCGATGTCGTTAAGCTGAATGAGGTTAACGTGGCACAGCGTTCCCTCGCAGAAGTCGCAGAGCGCCTGCATTTCCGGATTCGTATCGTTGACGCCTTCGATCATGGCATACTCATAGGTTGGGCGGCGGCCGGTCTTCTCGGTGTAGAGCTGAAGTGCTTCGTGAAGGCGAAGCAGCGTGTACTTCTTAACACCGGGCATGAGCTTATTGCGCGTCGACTGGATGGCGGAATGCAGTGAAACAGCAAGCGTGAACTGCTCGGGGATGTCGGCAAATTTGCGAATACCGGGAATAACGCCACTGGTAGAGACGGTGAGGTGACGAGCGCCGATACCGATGCCATCGGGGTCGTTGAGGATTCGCAGCGCCTTGAGAACCTCGTCGTAGTTGGCAAACGGCTCGCCCTGGCCCATGAAGACAACGCTCGTGGCGCGCTCGCCAAAGTCGTTGGATACATGAAGTACCTGGTCGACGATCTCTTGAGCGGTCAGAGAGCGCTTGAGGCCGTTGAGACCGGTAGCGCAAAAGGCACAGCCCATGCCGCAGCCTGCCTGGGTGGAAACGCAGACGGAAAGCTTGTTACGACGGGGCATGCCGACAGTCTCGACGGAAACGCCGTCGTGGTATTCGAGCAGATACTTGCGCGAGCCATCTTTGGAAACCTGCTTGGTGAGTTCAGTGGGCGTGTCAAAGGCAAAAGCCTCTTTAAGCTGCTCGCGGAAAGCCTTGGGAATGTTGGTCATATCGTCAAACGAACAAACGTTCTTCTCGAAGACCCATTCAATGAGCTGCTTCGCGCGGAACGCGGGCTGGCCAAGTTCGGCCACGAGCTCGCGAATATCGTTTTGGCTCAAGTCGCGAATGTCCTGAGATTTAGTCCTGGGATTCATGGAAGCCTTTCGATTTTGGGGAAACGTAGAGGGTATCGCTACAATATGGTATCAGCTGCAGAAATTATAGAGGAGGAGTCTGCCCATGCCGGGTAAAAGCCTAGAGAACATGCACGTAGCGGTCTTGGCGGGCGGTCATTCCGCTGAGCGCGAGATCTCGCTCAATTCGGGAAAGAACGTTGTGGTGGCACTGAAGGAAGCCGGCTACACCTCGGTGGAGCTGCTCGATACGGCCGCTGATGACTTTATGGTAACCATGGCAACCGGCGGCTTTGACGTGGCGTTTATCGCCATGCACGGTGCCGGCGGCGAGGATGGTGCCATGCAGGGCGCCATGGAGACCCTGGGTATCCCCTACACGGCCTCGGGCGTGCTTGCTAGCGCCTGCGGTGCCGACAAAGAGGTCTCTAAGCTCCTGTACGCCAAGGCGGGCATTCCCATTGCCCCCGGCCTTGCGCTCGAGGTGGGCGATGAAGTCGATATCGATCATATCGTCGAGGTTTGTGGCGAGCGCAGCTTTGTGAAGCCGGCCGTCAACGGTTCCAGCTATGGCATTTCCCTGGTCCATGAGCCCTCCGAGCTGCCCGCGGCAATTGCCAAGGCGTTTGAGTACGGCGACAAAGTGCTGGTCGAGAAGTGCATCGAGGGTACCGAGATCACCGTCGGCGTGTACGGCGAGGACGACGTGCGCGCCCTGCCGATTGTCGAGATTCGCAAGCCCGAGGACTGTGAGTTCTACGATCTGGACGTGAAGTATGTCGACCCTACGGACATCCATCGTATTCCGGCGCAGATTTCACCCGAGAATTACGCTCGCGCTCAGGAGCTTGCCTGTGCTGCTCACAAGGCCCTCGGTTGCCTGGGCATCTCGCGCAGCGATTTTATCGTGAGCGAGGACGGCCCCGTCATCCTCGAGACCAACACCATTCCCGGCATGACCGATACGTCGCTGTATCCGGATGAGATTCGCCACACAGACGACATGACGTTCCCGCAGGTCTGTGACAGCCTGATCCGTATGGGCCTTCGTCGAGCGGGCATTGCATGCTAATCGAGGACGCGGTTTCGTCAGGAACGCCGCAGTTTGTCATCGACTCCTATGCCACGCTTGCCGAACGCGCCAAAACGCAGTCCTTCGGCCTTATCGAGGAAGATGTGATTGTCCTCGATACCGAGACCACAGGTCTTTCGGTGCAGGACAACGAGCTGATCGAGATCTCGGCGGCCCGTCTTTCGGGCCGCGAGATCGTCGACCGCTTCGATACCTTCGTGCATCCCAAGCAGCTAATTCCCGCCGAGATTACCGAGCTCACGAGCATTACAAATGCCGATGTGGCAGATGCCCCGTCGGCCGTTGAGGCCGTCGCCGCTCTCGCCGATTTTGTCGATGGTTGCCCGGTGATCGCACATAACGCCACGTTCGATCGCTCGTTTATCGAGTCGGTCAAAGGCGGCGTCAACGTGAGCGATATCTGGATCGATTCGCTGGCGCTGTCGCGCATCGCGCTTCCGCGCCTGGCCTCGCACAAGCTGTCTTTTATGGCCGATCTGTTTGGCTGTGACTCGGTATCACACCGTGCCAATGCCGACGTCGACGCCCTGTGTGGCGTATGGCGTGTGTTGCTCGTGGCGCTCACCGACTTGCCCCAGGGCCTCATGGCGCGCCTAGCCGACATGCATCCGGATGTGCCTTGGTCCTATCGTCCTATCTTCTCATTCTTGGCGGGGCAGAACCCTGGTTCTATCTTCTCTCTCAGCGCCGCTCGTGCTGACGTTCTCAAGGCCGATCGCGCCGACGATCGGGTGGACGCCGACGAACTGCCGGTCCTCAAGATGCCGAGTCGTGAGGAGATTGAGGCAGACTATGCGCCGGGTGGCCTGGTCAATCGCATGTATCCCACTTACGAGCCGCGTGATGAGCAGATCGCGATGGCGCTCGAGGTCCGCGATGCGCTGGTCACGGGCACACATCGCGTAATTGAGGCGGGCACGGGCGTCGGCAAATCGATGGCCTATCTGGTGCCTTTTGCCGAGGCAGCACGCCGTAACAACATCACGGTTGGTATTGCGACCAAATCGAACAATCTTGCCGACCAGCTCATGTACCATGAGCTGCCAAAACTTGCCGAGCAACTGGACGGTGGCCTGTCATTTTGCGCTCTCAAGGGCTATGACCACTATCCGTGCCTGCGCAAGCTTGAGCGCATGAGCCGCGGCCAGGTCGAGATTACCACCAAGCGCGATCCGGCGGACACGCTCACGGCGGTCGCGGTCATTATGGCGTACGTCTGCCAATCAGCCGATGGCGACCTCGACTCGCTCGGCATTCGGTGGCGCAGCGTCAACCGCCCCGACTTTACGACGGCCTCGCGCGAGTGTGCTCGTCGCCTCTGCCCGTTTTTCCCTGATAAATGTTTGGTCCACGGCGCTCGCCGTCGTGCAGCGCATGCCGACGTGGTGGTCACCAACCATTCCCTGCTGTTCCGCAATGTCGCGGCCGAGGGCAGGATTTTACCTCCGATTCGTCATTGGGTAATCGACGAGGCCCATTCCATCGAGCGCGAGGCGCGCCGTCAGTGGGCGCGCGTGGTGTCGGCGGACGAATCACGCGTTCTGTTTGAGCGCCTGGGTGGCTCGAGCACCGGTGCGCTAAGCCAGGTTTCCCGTGATTTGGCAACCTCCGAGGGCTCTACGCTCTATCTGGGCCTTACTGCCAAGGCGACGTCGACGGTTGCGCGCGCGAGCATGGCAATCGCCGACGTGTTCGATGGCGTTCGCGAGCTCGGCCGCCGTGCGCGTGGGGGTTATGACAATACCAATCTATGGATTGGCCCCGAGCTGCGCGAATCTGACGACTGGCATGATTTCTTACAGTCGGCCTACACTGGCATCGACGCATTGGAACAGGCTGACAAGAGCGTCGACGCGCTGGTGCAAGCCGTCGCCGCCGACAAGCCCGAGGTTGTTGTTGACCTGGGTGATATCTCGCGTCGCCTGCACGAGCTGGTCGAGAACCTCAAACTCATCATTGATGGCACCGATGAACACTACGTGTATTCGCTGCAGGTCAATCGCAGGCTGCGTGCCGGCGGAGAGTCGATGACCGCAGAGCGCATCGACATTGGCGAGGCCTTGGCAACCGAGTGGCTGCCCGAGGTTCACACGGCTATCTTTGCCTCGGCGACTATGACGGTGTCCAAAAGCTTTGAACACTTTAACCATGCGGTCGGCCTCGATCGCATCGGTGCTTCAACATCCTCATCGCTGCACTTGGACTCGAGCTACGACTTCGATTCGAACATGGCTGTAGTCGTTGCGGGCGATATCCCCGATCCGCGCGATCGCGAGAGCTATCTTACGGCGCTCGAGCGCGTGCTGGTCGACGCCCATCTTGCCATGGGCGGATCGGTGCTCACACTGTTCACCAATCGGCGCGACATGGAAGACCTGTACGCCCGCGTTGAGCCCAAGATGGCCCGTGCGGGTCTGGAGCTCGACTGCCAGCGGCGCAACTCATCTCCTCGTCGCCTGCGCGACCGGTTTATCAACGAGCCGACCTCGTCGCTTTTTGCGCTTAAGGCCTTCTGGGAGGGGTTTGACGCCAGCGGCGAGACGCTGCGTTGCGTCATCATTCCCAAGCTGCCGTTCTCGAGCCCCACGGACCCGCTCTCGTGCGAGCGCAACCTGCGCGAAGACCGCGCTTGGGCGCGCTATTCGCTGCCCGAGGCGGTGCTCGAGGTTAAGCAGGCGGCCGGCCGCCTTATCCGCTCGTCGACCGATTGCGGCGTGCTGATTCTGGCCGACCCGCGCCTGGTGACGAAGGGCTACGGAAAGAAGTTCTTAACGTCGCTGCCCACGAGCTCCTACCAGCGCATCGAATCGGCGCAGATCGGTCACTATCTGCAACTGTGGCGCGCACGTCACGAGCGGCGGCGCTAAAGCGGACAGACGAGGGTTTTTGCCATATCGCACAGACGCTTTGACAGGGCGGGGTCATCCAAGATGCGGATGGCTCCGCCCGCTGCGATTACCTGGCTCAGTAGCCAACGCTCGGAGCCGTAATGCACGGTTACCGTTGCCATGTCTGCCCCGCTGCGCTCGATTAGGGTGATGCCGGCCCAGTCCAGATGCTCCGCCATATCGAATGGCATCAAGAGCTTTGCGCTACGCTGCGTCCGGGCAAGGGAATCGTGGAGGGATGCGACGCCCGGTGTGTGAGGCACGACGGAGTCTTCCGTCAAGGTGAGTCCCTCGATTTTATCCATGCGATAGGTGCGCTGCTCATCGATCGCGATGTCCCAGGCAATCAGGTATGTTTGGTCGCCGTTTGCCGTAATGCGCAAGGGGTCGACCAGACGCTCGCGTGGCCGCGCATCGTCCATCGAGCGATACGAGATGCGGCAACGAACACCGTCCTGAATGGCGCAGCTCAGCTGCTGCCAGTGCGACCCGTGGTTGACGGTGTCAAAGACGCGCTGGTTATAGCCGAGCTCTTCGGGCAGAAGGGCATGTCGAATCCGAGCTGCCGTCTGCGGCTCGATCCCCAACGATTCAAGTTCATGGTTGAGCACGGCGCCCTCGGCGGCACTCAGGCGCAACGGTAGCACGCGCCCGGCGTCACCGGTGAGGATCACACGCTCGCCGTGGCATTCGCAGATGATGCGCGCACCAGATTCTCGGTCCGCGAGCGTCGAGACGATCTCGAGAATCTCGTCGAGCGACGCCCCCGTGATGTCAAAGCGGCTGCAAATCTCGGTTCGTGTCATGCCGCCATCGCCGGCGGCGTAGAGGGCCTCCATGATGTCGATGGCGCGCGAGAGTCTCTGCTCGCTGGTGAGTTTACGCACGGGCATGCTCGTGCACCGTCCTTTCTATGAGGTGGTTCCACGCCTGCTTGAGCGATTTGGGGGCCATGGGCCTCATGCCGTCCATGGCGTGGGCCATGCAAAATGAGGCGGCGGCTTCAAGGTCGCGCACGTCAACGGTCCAGATCCATCCCGCATCGGTGTGTGTGAGCTCACCTCGCCCGCGCATGAGGCCGTTGATCATATCGATCTGCGTCTGAGGGGCGAACGAGAACGTGGCTGCAACGGGCGGTCGGTCGGCGAAATCGAATTCAAAGAACAGATAGTCGTTGAGATTGAAGTCCGCAGGGATGGCGTAGGCCTTCGAAGGACGCCATGCGCGAACGATACGGTCGCAGCGGAATGTCCTGATGTCGTCGGTGACATTGTCGAGGCCGCAGAAGTACGCCACGCCCTCGCGTTCGAACATGCCGTAGACACAGACGGTACGTTCTTTCTGCTCGCCGCGTCCGTTCTGATATAAAAATCGCAGCGCGCATCGCTCGGCAAAGGCGCTCCATACCGCATCGACGGTGGGAGAGCGGCGGATCGGTACTTCGTCCACCGCCGACATGCCGGTGAGGTAGGCAATTTTGGAGCGAATATCGGCAAGCGGCGCGGCAAAGGTGGAAGAGCCGGCCGCTAGCGTCTGGTCGATGGCGTTGAGTAGGATATCGGCGTCGTCTGCGGTGATGAGGCCGCCTGCAGCAAACGTGTGCTCGCGGTCGATTGTCCACGAGCTTTCCTCGGTCTCCTGCGCACCGGCGGGGCGAACCTCCTTGATTAAGATGCCACGCTCGAGCAGTTTGTCACGATCGCGCCGAAACTTGCGCTTATCCGAGTCGATACTGCCCGAGCCATATCCCAGGTCGGAATCCAAGACGATCTGCTCGGTCGTCAGCGGTTCGGGGGAGCTGTTGAGCACAAAGAAAAGGTTGAGGATGCGCTGAGCCGTTTTATCGAAACTGGGCTCCGAACTTCCCTTTTTAATTGTCGCGGTCGCGTCGCTTGCCGTCATAGAGTCCTCGCATGAGAAGGTAGTTTGCTGCCATGATTTTAGTCCGATATGGAGATTAGGCTATATCCTTGTCCGCTCGGGGCGTTAAGATGGCCCGAATTCGGTCGTTTGCGCTCGCTCGGGGTATACTTTCGACTATATACGGTTCTAATGTGCATGCATTGGGCCTATTTGTCGGATTATGGATGTGGAGCGCACATGGCGAACACCCAGAACTATATTAACCACCTGCTGCAGAACACCGGCATTACGCCGGCATGCAGCGAAGAAGAGCGCTTGGCTGCCGAGGATATCGCTCAGATCTTCCGCAACCACGGCTTTGACCCCGAGGTTCAGGAGTTCAATGCCCCGGCGCCCAGTAGGTTGGCATTTGCCGTTACCGGTATTCTTGCGTTTGCCGGCGCCCTGCTGATGGGCATCGGCGGCGGTATCGGCTTGGTCGGCACCTTGCTGGCCATTGTCGGTGCCGTGCTCTACGTGCTCGAGCGCACAGGGCACCCCGTGGTTTCGCGCCTGGGCAAGACGGGCGTGAGCCAAAATGTCATCGCCTACCACAAGGCCTCGGGCCCGCTCGCGTCTCCACGCAACCGCCCGGTGGTCGTTGTCGCACACTACGACTCTCCCCGTGCTGAGCTGCTCGCCCGCGAGCCCTATGCTTCGTATCGTGCGCTCATCGCCAAGCTGTTGCCCGTTGCCACGGTTGCCCCTGCTGCCGTTGCCATCCTGCGTATCCTGCCGCTCCCCGGCGCGCTCAAGGTTCTGCTGTGGATTGTCGCGATCCTCGCTTCCCTCGTTGCACTTGCCAACGCGGCAAACATCATCTCTAACCGCCACATTCTTCCCTATACGTCCGGCGCGGTGTGCAACAAGTCTTCTGTCGCCGCTATGCTCGGCGTTATGGACAACGTTGCTCCCTTCCAGGGCGAAAACGAGTTTCCCGACGATGTTCCGTTCGATACCTATTTTGGGGAGCAGAAGCGTCGTGCCGAGGAAATGGCGCGCGCGGCGGCGGAGTATGCCGCGGCCCAGCAGCAAAACGACTACGGCAACACCATCGAGTATGAAGAGCCTACCTACGTCGAGGACGAGTTTGGTCAGCCGATTGCTCCCGACGCTCAGACCGAGCCCGAACAGGGTGAGGCTTTCGACGAGCAGATCGAGGGCTTTGAGGGTGCGTCTGCTGACGAGACACTGATTGGCGCCATCGTGCCCGAGGATCAGAATCAGGCTGTCCAGGCCGAAGAGTTCAATGACGAGGCTCCCACTGCCGAGCCGGCGGAGGAGCCTGCCGAGCCCGAGCCCAAGCTCTATCGCAACGCCGCCGGCAACATCCGCTTTGGTTCGGATGCCATCCGTGCGCTCGGAATGCTTCCCGAGTCCTGCACGCTCGATTACGAGGAGGGCGAGGAGCCGACGTTTGAGCTCGAGCCTGTCCCCGTTGTCACCGTGGGTGATGAGTCTGCCGCGGTTGCCGCTGCCGTTGCCGAGCCCGAGGCGGTGTCCGCGATCGATCCCGCGGCAGGACTGGACATTTTGGCTCCCGCCGCGCCGGCGCAAGACGTTGCGGACGAGTCTGACGACGATTACGTTGAACAGCCGAGGCGCGTGTCTTACGAGAGCGATACTGATTTCTCGGCCGAGATTCCCGCGGCAACGCCCCATGCCGATATTGCATCCGCGTTCTCTTCGATTGGCGCCAGCGCTTCCAACTTCTTTAAGGGCGCGCTTGCAAAGGGCAAGAAATTTGTCGACGATTTCGAGGAGAAGCGCGCTGCCGCACGCGAGGCTGCCGAGCAGGAGGCTATCGCTCAGCAGCAGGCAGCCGAGGCGGCGCGTGAGCTCGCGGCGCAAGAGTTCGAGCAGAACGAGGCTGTGCAGTCCGTGCCCGTCGACGCCGCCGAAGCTACAACGTCTTTCGAGGCCCAGCAGCACGTCGATAGCACCATGTCGTTTGATGCCGCGCAGTTCGATTCCACGATAACGTTTGAAAATCAAGGCACCGCGATTGCCGAGCCCCTGCCTGCTTCCGATGAGCAGGACGACGTGGCAGACGATGACGAGCCCATTGATGCTGCCGAAATTCAGGATGCTGCTGAAATTCAGGATGCTGCTGAGGACGAGCCCGTCGAGGCCAACTCTGACGAAGAGCAGTACGCGGCAGCCGAGCAAGATGATTCGACCGAGGCCGAGCAGGAGGAAGTGTCTGCGGTTTCCGAGACTCCCGAGACGGATGAGTCGAGGCCTTACTCCACGCAGATTTTCACCATGCCGACCCCGAGTGGTTCCGGTGCCGCGGTTGCCAATGTTGCTCCCACCCAGGACGAAACGGTCGATTCCCTTATGGCCCAGATTTCCTCCCAGGCATCGCCGCGTCCGCAGATGAATGTTCCCGATCCGGCGTCGGCACCGTCGCCTGCGCTCTCCTCGTCTCCGCTGGCTTCGGTCCCCGATCCGTCGCTTCCGTCTATGAAGCAGGCAAACGTTGCGTCTCGCACGTCGCTGTTCGACCTTCCCGATCCCTCTGCCCAGGTCAACGACCCCTTTGCTACTGCCCAGGGTCCCGAACCCACATCGGCACCCGTTGCGCCTCCTATGCCCGTTGCGTCGGGCGCGCAGCCGATCGAGACCATTTCGGCTCCCGCCCCGGCGGCACCCAAGTCTCGCAAGCGCGGCCTGGGTGGCCTGTTCGGTCGTAAAAAGAAAAACGAGCAGGACAGCATGAGTGACTGGCTGGGCGTCGAAGACGATTACGATGCCAAGAAGTCCGGTCGCGGCATCGGTTCGTGGGATAATTTCGAGGACGATAACGATGGCTGGAAGGGCGGCGCTACGTCTTCCGACGGCGCTTCTTCCGAAGATATGCTCTCGGCTGTCGCCTCTATGGGCGATGATGAGCTGCTCGGTCACGATATCTGGTTTGTGGCAACGGGCGCCTCGGATTGTGATGGCGCCGGCATGAAGGCCTTCTTGGCTTCGCATCGCGATAAGCTCCGCGGCGTATTCTTTATCAATCTTGAATCCGTCGGCGCCGGTAGGCTTTCGGTGGTGACGGTTGAGGGCGAACAGCAGCTGCTCAAGGGCGATCGCCGCATCATGAACCTGGTCAGCAAGGTGTGCAAGTCGTTCCATGTCGATTGTGGCGCGCTCGAGATGCCCTATGCCAAGACCGATGCCTATGCCGCGCTCGAGGCGAGCCGCCGAGCCCTCACTATCGCCGGCGTGGACGGCACGCGTCTGGCTTGCGCTCGTACCGAGGACGACCTGCCCCACAATGTCAACCCGACGAACATTGCTACGGTATCCGAGGTCGTGACCGAGGTTATCCGCCGTTCGTAGACGGAGCTCTAAGGAGTCAACGTGTTTTCGTATATTAAGCGCCATTGGCCTGTCTACGTGATTTTGACCTTGATTGCCATTGCGTTAGGATTTGGGGCTGCCTACATCGTGGGTGCAAAGGGCTCGACCCCCGCCTCCGCAATCAGCGAAGAGGTGGAGCAAGAACAGAGTACGGGTGCCGATGGGATTCCTGAGTCCGAGCAGGCAATCGTTGATGGTGGATCTTCGTCTGCAGAGTAGATACGGCGATTTACATGATTGAAAGCGGGTGAGCCAGGGGACTGGCTCGCCCGCTTTTTCATCGCGCTAGCGCTTCTTTGGGATCGACCTAAGGCGAGCGAACCATAGGGCTGCGGCACCCGAGGTCAGGAGCGCGGTGATGCAAGCGGCGATGGGAACTGATCCTGTTGCCGGTAGGTCCTGCGGTAGGGTACAGCGTTGAATAACGCTGTCCTCGTCATGTGACTCAAGTTTATCGCCGCCACCATTGCGGCAAAGATCGACGCGCGCGCTGTTGGTGAGTGCGGTTTGGGGCGTATAAGCCGACGTCGCCTGCATGTGCACGATTGCGCCCCGAGCGTCTGTGCCAAGGATTGCTTTGGCATCGTCAAGGTCGTCGTGCTCATCTTTGAGATCATCGCGGGTCCAAGAATCCGCATCGCTTCGAGTCGTAAAGTCGGCGGCTACCGCACCGTATTCAATGCGAATGCCCGTTACGACGGTATTGGACGCAAGGTCGAGTTCTTTCGCCTCGAGTGTGGTGGATTCCGTGGTCGAGACATCCGCCTTCCAGAGGTGCCAGCCGTCGTAATCGACGAGGCGGCAATCCTCACCCAGACTTTCCTTTACTTCGTCGGACTCAAGCCACGGATTTTCGTGCCCATCGTCAAGTGTCGCGTTTGCCGGCTCATCGACGTCTGTCGAGTCCAACGGCGTCGTGCGATACCACACGTTGCACAGACCGTTGAGGTCGCCGATGGCGACGGGGGTTTCGATTGAGACGAATCTCGCCGTATCGTCCTCGGCACACTCAAGATCATCGGTAATTGTAAACTCATCAACCCAGGTAGTTGAATCGTTTCGAGCGTCGATGGTATAGGAGAAAAGCCCATCCGTATTGGTTTGCATCGCGGCACGGTTTTTACCATCGCCGTTAGCCAACAGGCCCTTTTCGATAGGTTGGACAAGTTCCTGACGCTTGTCGACCTGCCCCTTGATCTCGATGGGCGCATCCTTCATCGCGACGGATTGGACTTCTCCCGTATCCTTTATTTCAAACGTTATCTCCTCGGCAAGGTCATAGGTCCGCGGAGACATCATTTCGCGCAACGAGTAGGTGCCGGGTGCAAGATGTTCGACGCGGTGTGGCTTGTCGGATGAGGTCCAGGAGTCTATTTCGGTTTTATCGGGACCATATAAGGTGAGCCGTGCGCCTTCTACTTCCTGCTCACCGCTTGCATCGACCTTGGAGATATCAACCTTGGTGTAATCGTCGGATACGTTAAGCCGTGCTTCTACAACGGGTGTTTTCTGGTCGGCATAAGTAAGGTCGACAATATGGGTTGTCTGATCGAGCAAGAAGCCTGCCGGCGCTTGAGTCTCGACAACCTCGTAGCGTGCGGTGCCAGATCCCAGTGGGAGGTTGTCCGCGCGTGCTTCTCCAGTTTCATCCGTCGTGACGGTAGCGACAGTCTCACCGTCGAGTGCGGCAATGCTACCGTCGGGGCGCACGATATCACCCGAGGCACGGATCTCAAAGATGGCGCCCGCGAGGCTGCTGCCGTCTACGGCATCGGTTTTAACGATCCTGATATTTCCGGTCGCGGCGCGGTCATAATACGAGGCGATTGCAACGGGCGTTAGGTTCATGTCGGCGGGTATGTTTACCTCGATTTCTTCGCTGACAAGATAGGGCTCTTTGGCCGAGGTTTCGCGTACATAATAGGTGCCCGGCACGAGCGATTCTGGCAGTGTGACGGTCCCGGTCGCGTCAGTCGTAAAGGTGTCCATTACGTTATGTGCTGGATACCAGCAAGTTTGTGAGACAGGTTCGTGATTGCTGTCGAGGAGTTGGAAGGTGAATCCGGCTAGGGGAACAGAAGCGCCTGTTTGGGCATCGCGTTTTACAATCTGGAGATGCGTCGACAGAGCGTGGTTGTCCACGATATATTGAAGCTCGGCGCCGTCGGAAATCTGATTTGCCCCGACGGTCCATTCCCCTGCACGTTTAAAACCCTCGGGGACGGTTTCCGGAACCTCACGAACCGTGTAGCCGGCACGGTCGTATGGGACGGCTCCGTGGACACCGGCGGGTCGCTTGCCTGTGCCGAACCATGCTTCGGGCTGATCTTCGGTGGAGGCAAAGCCATAGATGTTTGTGGTCAGTGTGCCAACAACCTGCTGAGAGCTGTTGCTGACAACCTCAAAGACAACACCACCCGCCGGCTGCTCCAGGCCGGATTGGTCGCTATTGCCGTAATCCTTGAATTTGGAAATCTCAAGGTTAAACGCAATGGGGATATCGGAAACGCGAGATTCGATCTCGACCACGCCTGAATCGCCGAGCTGGTCGGCTCCAACGGTATAGGTCCAGCTGTCGTTGGATGGCAGGTAGCCCTCGGGGGCTTTTGATTCGTAGATGGTAAAGGTTCCTAAGGGGACATCGGCGAGGGTGGCCCGACCGCTTTCGTCGGTCGTGAGGATTTGTGCCCATCCAGGGGTTGATTGCGACACACACGTGAACTCTGCTCCTGCGAGCGAAGCTCCCACCTGGTGGCCGGCATTCGTCGCGGCATCGAGTTTTACGATACGCAGGTTGATGGTGCCGGGCTGTTCATCAATGGCGACCCGCCCGCCGTCATTCCCCGTGGTAAAGGCAATACGATCGTGGCGGGGGACATAGCCGGCCGGCGCCTTCGTTTCAACTAGGTAGTATGCCGTGTTGGGCAGAAGTGTTGCTTGCGCTCGACCGTTGCTGTCCATCTGGACGGTGCCGACATGCGCGCCGCTGGCGCTCTCAAAAATATCGAATGTTGCCCCGTCAAACTGATAAGTATTGTTTCCGCTGGTAATGGCGGCGTTTGCAGACTGTTTTTTGAAGGAAACAGAGACTGCCGGCAGTACATAGAGCATGTCTTGACGTTTGCTGCCGCCCGATACGGCTCCTAGATAGCGCCGCGCGCGGTGCGGAGCGGCTTTGATGCTTCCTGATTTTGCGTTGTCGTGGAGCCACCGCGCAGCCGCCACGACTTCATTGTCGGCGGTAAAGTGCCCGCTCTTGGTTTTGCCCTGAGCGGTCGTGTAGGAATAGGTACCGTCGACATGGGTAGTGCCGTTGAGCATCCATACGGCAAGCTGGGTTGCGGCGCGGGCGCGATCGGGTGAAAGATGGTAACCGCCAAACGACGTGGCGGTAGGATATCCGTGACAAACGATTGCCGCGAACTCGTCGTCGAGCCACACCCAGCCTTGATCAAAGTTGAGCCATGGGCCGCCCGGCTTGGTGGGGCCGGGGCGCTCCTGGTTCATGCAGTAGGCAATCGAGGCGTCTTGAGCTTCATACTTGCCGATGAAGAAGGGCCCACAATCATCGCTAATAGTGCGGAAGCCGAGTTGGTCGTAGCCATCGACGGCAAATGCGGCTCTCGGTGCCAGGCAGCCGAAAAGCAGGAAGAGGAGCAGGAGCAGCGGACCTGTTGCGATTGCGCTGTGGACAGAGTGCGTGGGTGCGTTGGACATGGCTGCTCCTTATCCCTCGTGCGCCGCATGGGGAGGCTGCGACGCGTAGGATGAGGCTACCCCCGAGGTTCATGCGGGTAAGTACCGGAGCCTGACCAAAAGCTTGCCCAATTCCTGACAAATTGAGCTCAAATACAACAATCAAGCAAAAGCGCAGGTAGAAGATAGGGAGAACAGGAGGTCAAAGGTCCTCATCTCCACAATTGACGCGATTTTCAAACGAATCTCCACAGCTAAAACAAGCATCGCCACCCTTGTATCGGACAAGACAACCGCGTTATACTAGCCAACACACAAGCGGGCATCGCCAAGTGGTAAGGCATCAGCTTCCCAAGCTGACACTCGCGGGTTCGAGTCCCGTTGCCCGCTCCAGTAAAAAGCACAAGCACGGCAGCGTTACGTTGCCGTGCTTTTTACTACCAAGCGCCGGGACTCGAACCCGCCAGGGTGCGAGCGTTAAGCAAACGCGAAGCGTTTGTAGCGAGCAGGCGAAGGCGCCGACAGGCGCCTGAAGCCGGTGCGTATTTGCGAAGCAAATACGCGGATGTCCCGTTGCCCGCTCCATCGAGTACGGGGGACCTCGGGAACGTCGGGTCCAACCCGCTGTGCCCGTGCGTGTGCGCGGACCGGGTCTGCCGACCGCAGCCGGTGCGTATTTGCGAAGCAAATGCGCGGACGTCCCCATGCTCGCTCCAATTCCAAAATGTTAGGTTAATGCCTGCTGCCCATACTTGCACCTGCGCACGGTACAATGGTTGGGTTACGACCAACGTGCCAATAACCAAAAAGGAGCCGCTATGATCGATCGCTATACCCGCCCGGAGATGGGACACATCTTCTCCCTCGAGAACAAGTACGCCATTTGGCAGGAAATCGAGGTTCTGGCCTGCGAGGCCCAGGCGGAGCTCGGCAAGATCGGTATTTCCAAAGACGAGGCCCAGTGGATCCGCGACCATGCCAACTTTGAGAAGGCGAAGGTCGATGAGATCGAGGAAGTCACGCGCCACGACGTCATTGCCTTCCTGACCAACATGAAGGAATACATCGATGCCGATGTTCCCGAGGGCGACCCCAAGCCCAGCCGCTGGGTTCACTATGGCATGACCAGCTCGGATCTGGGCGACACGGCCCTGTGCTACCAGCTCACCCAGGCCTGCGACCTGATCATCGAGGACGTCAAGAAGCTCGGCGAGATTTGCAAGCGTCGCGCCTTCGAGGAGCGCAACACGCTCTGCGCCGGCCGCACTCATGGCATCCATGCCGAGCCGATGACCTTTGGCATGAAGTTTGGCTCTTGGGCCTGGGAGCTCAAGCGCGATCTGGACCGTCTTGAGGATGCCCGCAAGAACGTTGCCTTTGGTGCCATCTCGGGCGCTGTCGGCACGTACAGCTCCATCGAGCCGTTTGTCGAGGAATATGTCTGCGAGCACCTGGGCCTGGTTCACGACCCGCTGTCCACGCAGGTTATTAGCCGCGATCATCACGCCTACCTCGCCGGCGTTCTCGCCACCACCGCGGCCACCTGTGAGCGCATCGCTACCGAGGTTCGCAATCTGCAGAAGACCGATACACTCGAGGCCGAGGAACCGTTCCGTAAGGGTCAAAAGGGCAGCTCCGCCATGCCGCACAAGCGCAACCCCATCACCATGGAGAAGGTCTGCGGCCTGTCGCGCGTCGTGAAGGCCAACGCGCAGGTTGCCTTCGACAACGTCGCCCTGTGGCACGAGCGTGACATTTCGCACTCCTCTGCCGAGCGCGTCGCCCAGGCCGACAGCTTCATCGCCCTCGACCACATGTTCCAGTGCCTCATTCGCGTTATCGACGGCCTGCAACTGTATCCCGCCCGCATGATGGCCAACCTCAATAAGACCCGCGGCCTCATCTTCTCTTCCAAGGTACTGCTCGCCCTCGTCGACACGGGCATCACCCGCGAGGACGCGTACGCCATTGTGCAGGAGAACGCTATGGCAACCTGGCACGAGGTGCAGGATTGTGTCTCCGGCCCCACCTTTAAGGAGCGTCTCGAGGCCGACCCGCGCTGCACCGTCAGTCAGGAGAAGCTCGACGAGATCTTTGATCCGTGGGACTTCCTCACCCGTATCGACACGGTCTTTGATCGTCTGGAGCAGCTGAGCTTCGAGTAGGTTCGGGCATAACGTTAGCTTTTTAGGGCGCTTTGCTGGTAATGTGTGTTGCCGGCAAAGCGCCTCGTTGCATTTAGGGAAAGACGGGGATAATAGTCGTCTCGAATAACATTCTGAGAGGGGATCGCATGATTTCGTTTGATTACAAGCCTCAGGGCGTGTGTGCTCGCAATATTCACCTTGACCTTTCCGATGACGGCAACAAGGTGATAGGCGTTGAGTTTACCGGTGGCTGCGACGGCAATCTCAAGGCAATCTCCAAGCTGGTCGAGGGCGCTCCTGCCGATCGCGTAATCGAGGTTCTCGCCGGTAATACCTGCGGTATGAAAAAGACCTCCTGCGCCGACCAGCTTACACGCGCTATCGAGGCCGCTCGCACCGAGATCGCCTAATGGGTATCGCCGATCACATCAAGAACGGAATATCGCGTCGCGGCTTTGTACTCGGTGGGGCTGCCGCGGGCGCTGCCACGGTGCTTGCCGGATGCTCGAAAAAAACGGGCACCAGCGATGATGCCGCCGGCGAGCCGCAGGTTATCAAGGATGATTCCAAAATCATCTCGATTACGGATGAGTACGAGGCAGTCGACATCGATCTTGAGCCGGCGGCGTCGTGGACGCTGCCTCTGGGTACGCTGCTGTACTACTGCGACGGCGATTACGCCGCGGCAATGATGGCGCCCGCATCGGCACTGCACGCCAACACGCTCGGTGTGCTCAACCTGGGCGATGGCTCGCTTACCACATTAATCGAGGATCCTATCGAGGGCACGGGATATGCATTCTACGATGTCCGTGCCGGCGACGGCGTATTCGCGTGGGTTGAGATGAACTTTGCCAATTCATCGTGGAAGCTCTACGCTCAAAATCTGTCGGGCGCTTCGCTCTCTGGCGACGTGGTTGAGCTCGATCGAGGTGGCAAGGACTACGATCCGCCGCTGTTTACGGCGTTCGGGGCATCAGTCATCTGGTATAAGATGCCTTCGGCAGGCGGCAATAAAACGAGTAGTGATTCGTTTTGCTATCGTCGCTCGCTTGATGAATCCAAGGCCGAGGTAATTTGGAAATCGACGGGCCGCTTTGCATCGGCCCCGCGCGCGAGCGACGGCATTTTGACCATCTCGCCGCGTGTCCGCAACGACGAGGGCGTCTACTACGGCATAACGGCAATCGATCTGACCGACGGCAACAACACCAAACGTGCCCAGCTAGTCCTTCCCTCGTCAGTCTCGCCTTTCGAGGCCGTATATATGGGCGATACCTTCGTGTTTTCTATCGAGGCGGCCTATAGTGGCGTGGGCAGCCTGGGCAATATGGGCACATATATCGGTAATGAGGGAGGGCCGTACCTCTTCCTGTCCCGCGAGCCGCTCGCATGTGCGGCTGGCAAGAAGAATAAATACCTTGTTAAGGTACAGGCGTCGCATTTCCTGATCGACACCTCTGCCAAGACCTATGGCTCGCTGCTGTCGCCCGACCGCGCTTTGGAGTATGGCGATTATCCAGCTACGGCGGGAAAATCGGACTCATTCCTTACGTACGCCACGGTGCGCAACAGCCAGGGTATACCAGAGACGGTCACTGCACGTCTATTCTCTCTTTAAGCTTAGAGGGGTTAAAAAGGCGCCAACAGGGGAATAAACGCGTTGTAATTGTGAGTACCGCCCGCCGAGCTGCCGCGTCATAGCGGCATCCGGCGGGCTCAGGTGCGTTAAAATGGGCTTGTTCTTAGCTAATTGAGACAGGGGGGCCGTGTTATGGCTTCAGATGCAAAAAAGATTCTGCTGGTCGAGGATGAGAAGGCAATCCGTGACGCCGTCGCTGCCTATCTCGAGCGCGAAGGCTACTGGGTTGTGGGCGTCGGCGACGGCCAGTCCGCGATCGAGGAGTTCGAGAAGCATCAGTTCGACCTGGTCGTGCTCGACCTTATGCTCCCCAAGATTCCCGGCGAGCGCGTTTGCCGCACCATTCGCGATACCTCGGATGTCCCCATCATCATGCTGACGGCTAAGGGCGAGATCGAGGACCGTATTATCGGTCTTGAGCTCGGCGCCGACGACTATCTGATCAAGCCGTTCTCGCCGCGCGAGCTCGTCGCCCGCGTTCGCGCTCTGTTCCGCCGTGCCCATCAGGCCGACGAGCCCGCCGTCGAGGTACTCGACTTCGGCGATCTGGTCATCGATATCTCGGGCCACAAGATCTTGGTCGAGGGTAAGGAAGTCGATCTGACGGCTTCCGAGTTCAAGCTGCTCACCACGCTTGCCCGCCATCCCGGCCGTGTGTATAACCGCATGGAGCTGGTCGAGAAGGTGCTCGGGTACGACTTTGAGGGCTATGAGCGCACCATCGATAGCCACGTGAAGAACCTTCGCGCCAAGCTGGGCGATGATCCCAAGAAGCCCAAGTGGCTCTACACCGTCCATGGTGTCGGCTATCGCTTCGAGGCTCCGGCTAAGACCGATAAGTCGGACGAGAAATAGGGAAATCACATATGACACCTGCGCGCTTTGAAATCGGACAAAAGCACAAGCAGGAGAGCGAGGCGGGTTCCAAGGCTAGTTGGAACACGCCTCGTTCCGATTCACGGCCAACGATGAGCTATCCCTCGCGCATGGCACTTGCTTTTGCTCTGACATCGCTCATGACAGTATTGGTGCTGGTGGGCGTTGTCTCTGTTGTGTGGGGCACGGTCTTTTCGGATTACACACGCTCCAATATCGTCGAAATCGCAAATTCCGCTGCCGAGAAGTTGGCGACCTCATATGAGGAAAACGGCTCTTGGACCGCGGGAGAACTGCGCACGGTCGCAACGTCGAGTTTGGTTTCCGACGATCTGGGTATGCAGGTCGTCAATAAAAAGGGCGTGATCGTTTATGACGATTCCTGGCCCTCGGCAAGCGCCACCGCCGATGTACGCGAAAACCAGGCTACGACCGACGACACGAGCGGCAAGAGGGCATCGCATAGCCCGGTCTCGTCTGCTCCAACCGACTCCGATAGCGTTGCTAACGTCGAGATTGTAACGTCTTCCGGCGAGCATGTCGGACAGGTAAAGCTGTGGGCCATCGGCTCCGACGCTCTGCTCACCAAGGCGGACTCTGCGTTTAGGGAGAAGACCTTTAACGCCATGGCCCTCGCCGCGGTTGTTGCAATCTGCATTTCGGTCGTTATCGGATCGCTCGTGTCGCGCATGCTCACCAAGCCGATTCATCGCATCACCAGTACCGCAAAGCAAATCCGTGACGGCGACCTGTCGGCTCGCACGGGACTGCGCGGTGATGACGAGATCGATCAGCTGGGTGAGACCTTCGATGAGATGGCCACTTCGCTCGAGAAGGATATGAAACACGAGAAGCGCCTGACCTCAGACGTTGCACACGAGCTTCGCACGCCGCTTATGGCCATGCTCGCAACGGTCGAGGCCATGCAGGATGGCGTGTATCCCACCGACGATGAGCATTTGGAGACCGTTGCTTCCGAGACGCGTCGCCTGGCTCGTCTGGTGCAGCAGATGCTCGACCTATCGCGTATGGAAAACAGCACGGCTCCGCTCAATCTAGAACCGGTGGACATGGTTCCGTTCGTGCGATCGATTGTGAATGGCCAGGAGCGCCTGTTTGCCGACCGTGACCTGCGTTTGCGCTTTGCAGATGAGACGCAGGGCCACGATGACGTTGTCGAGGCAGATCCCGACATGATCACGCAATGTGTTATCAACCTCATGAGCAACGCCATGCGCTACACCCCCGAGGGCGGTTGGGTCGTGGTGTCGGTGCTCAGTGACCGCAAGCACGTCAGCATTGCCGTTTCTGATACCGGCATCGGTATTGCCAAGGACGATTTGTCGCGCATCTTCGGGCGGTTTTGGCGCGCCGATGCCAGCCGCGCCCGCGAAGCTGGCGGCCTGGGCGTTGGCCTCGCCGTGACCAAGCAGATCGTCGAGCGTCACCATGGCTACATATCCGTGGAGTCGGAGCTTGGAAAGGGTACGACTTTTACAATTCATCTGCCCCGCGAGCACACGGCAGACGCGGCATCTACTACAATGGAGCACTAGCTTTTCGCTATTCGGTGAAGGAGGGGCCGCGTCCCTGCCGCTCCGAGTTTGCGAAAACATGCGGGAAAGAACCCGCATTTCTGTCGTATTTAGGTAAGGAGTGACTCACGTGACAACGATGGAGCGTCGTCCGGATTCCCGTGGCAAGGTTCGTGATATTTACGATGCCGGTGAAAACCTGCTGATGGTCGCCACCGACCGCATTTCTGCGTTCGACTTCATTCTTCCCGACGAGATTCCGTTTAAGGGAGAGGTACTCAATCGCATCTCGGCATTCTGGTTCGATAAGTTTGCCGACATCGTCCCCAACCATCTCGTTTCCATCGACCCGGCGGATTTCCCCGAGGAGTTTGCTGAGTATCGTGACTACCTCGCTGGCCGCGCCATGCTGGTTAAGAAGGCCCAGACGATTCCTATCGAGTGCATCGTCCGCGGCTATCTGACCGGTTCGGGCAAGAAGACCTACGACGAGAACGGCACCGTCTGCGGCATCCAGCTGCCTGAGGGCCTGACCGAGGCTTCCAAGCTTCCTGAGCCGCTGTTCACGCCGTCCACGAAGGCCGAGATCGGTGACCACGACGAGAACATCTCGTTCGAGCGTTGCTGCGAGATCGTGGGCGAGGACATCGCCACGCAGATTCGTGACCTTTCCCTCAAGATCTACAAGGCTGCCGCCGAGTACGCCGCGACCCGTGGCATCATCATTGCCGACACCAAGTTCGAGTTTGGTGTTATTGATGGCAAGGTCACGCTGATCGACGAGTGTCTCACGCCCGACTCCAGCCGTTTCTGGCCTGCTGCCAGCTACGAGGAGGGCAAGATCCAGCCTAGCTACGACAAGCAATTCGTCCGCAATTGGCTCAAGGCCAACTGGGATATGACGGGGGAGACCCCGCACCTGCCCGCCGAGGTCATCGATGGCACGTCCGAGCGCTATCGCGAGGCCTTCCAGATCATCACGGGCTCCCAGTTCACAAGCATGAAGGAGAACGCATAAGTGAGTACCCGTAGCGCCACGAACAAGCGCACGCAATCCCACGAAGTTACCGGGGTTGCGCGCAAGTCTGCCGCATCTGCTAAGCCCGCCCGCCAAGCAGCGAGCTCCGTTCGCGTCGTGCCGGCTTCGTCTAAGGCACGCCGCAAAGAGCTCGAGAAGGGCGAGAACCTCGAGGGCCTCTCTAAAGAGGAGAAGCGCGCCCGCAAGGCTAAGCAGCGCGCCAAGGAGGACCGCATCTATACGGTGTCGAATATCCTCCTCAAGCAGGACGAGGACTACACCAAGCGCCGTCGCATCTGGTGGATTGTGCTCGCCATTGGCATGGTGCTCGTCGTGGCAATTTGGGCCTCACTGTACTTCGCTCCCGCTGGCATGGTGTCCAGCCCTGTCCAGATGGTCGGCATTGTTTTGTCCTACGTCATCATTTTGGGCGACTTTATCTATGACTTCGCTCGTATTCGTCCCTTGCGCAACATGTACCGCGCGCAGGCCGAGGGCATGTCCGAGAACAAGCTCAACGCTCTTATTGAGCGCGCGGCTGCCGAGGAGGACAAGAAGGACTCCAAGAAGAAGTAGCGTTTGCATACATACTTATCGCTAAGATATAAGGCGCGTCGTTTTTGCGGCGCGCCTTTTTACTGTCCTATAGATAGATGGAGTGGCACATGATTCGAGCTGCCCTGACGGTCGAAGAGGCTCTGGAGGGCATGAAGGCCCTGGAGCCCAAGATTAAAAACTACGCGCGCCTGGTCGTCCGCAAGGGCGTAAACGTCAAGCCCGGCCAGGAGGTCGTCGTTCAGTCTCCGGTCGAGTGCGCGCCGTTTGCGCGCGTGGTGGTCGCGGAGGCCTATGCTGCCGGCGCCGGCCACGTGACGGTCATTTGGGCCGATGATGCCGTGACGAGGCTCACGTACGAGCATGTCGAGAAAAGCTATTTTGAGCAGACGCCCGAGTGGAAGCGCATGCAGCTGGATTCCTTGGCCCAGGATGGTGCCTGCTTTGTCTTTATCGAGGGTGCGGATCCTGCGGCCCTCAAGGGCATCGATCCAGCCAAGCCGGCCGCGGCATCAAAGGCGAGGAATACGCAGTGCAAAGTTTTCCGCCGTGGACTGGATTACAACATCAATCCGTGGTGCATCGCCGGCGCTCCGGTCGTGGCTTGGGCGCACGAGGTGTTCCCGGGAGACGCCGATGAGGTTGCAATCTATAAGCTGTGGAATGCGATTCTGCACACCGCGCGCGCCGATGGCCAGGACCCAGAGAGCGACTGGGAACTCCATGACGCCGCATTCGAAAAGAACCTGCGTTTCCTGAACGACAATCGTTTCGACTACCTGCATTACAACGCGGCAAATGGAACCGATCTGACGATTGGCATGACGAAAGGTCACGAGTGGGCCGGCGGCAAGGGCAAGACGCCCGATGGGCACCCCTTCTTCCCCAACATTCCCACCGAGGAAGTCTTCACTTCGCCCGATCGCATGCGCGCCGACGGTATCGTGTACTCGGCCATGCCGCTCATCCATCACGGCAATAAGGTCGAAGATTTTTGGATTAAGTTCGAGGGCGGCCGCGTGGTGGACTACGACGCCCGCGTGGGCAAGGCAACGCTCGCAAGTATCATCGATACTGACGAGGGCGCTGCTCACCTGGGAGAGGTCGCGCTCATTTCCAAGAACACGCCGATCCGCGAAAGTGGTGTTCTGTTCTACGATACGCTCTATGACGAGAACGCTAGCTGCCATCTCGCGCTAGGTGTCGGTTTCCCCGAATGCATCGAGGGTGGGTATGACATGTCCAAGGAGGAGCTCCTGGAGCATGGCGTTAACGTCTCGAGCACGCACGTCGATTTTATGATCGGCACGGACGACATCGATATTACGGGCATTACGCCTGATGGACGTGAAGTTGTGATTTTCCAGAACGGCCAATGGAGTTGGGAATAGTCCCAGACCGTGGTACAATGCCACCCGCGGGCCGTTAGCTCAGCTGGCAGAGCAGGGGACTTTTAATCCCAAGGTCCAGGGTTCGAACCCCTGACGGCCCACCATAGAATAGAAAGCGATCGACTCCGGTTGGTCGCTTTTTTTGTTGCCGGTGCACGGGTTCGAACCCGTCGGGGCGCGGAGCGCCGCAGCGGCCGCCTGCGGAGCAGGCTGAACCCCCGACGGCCCACCCAAAGAAAGGAAAACGAAATGAAAACAGACAGATACGGAATTAGCGGCAGCACATTAAAGATAATAGCGGCCATTTCGATGGTTCTCGATCATGTAAGCAGGATCGTCCTGACCAATGGAATCATGACTCACGCATCGTACAATCAGATATCAGACGAGCAGTGGGCGATTCTAAGCGAGGCTTCGGATGTGCTTCATGTTCTTGGCAGAATTGCATTTCCCTTATTTTGCTTTTTGATAGTTGAGGGATTTTTGCATACTCATGACATAAAGAAGTACCTGCGAAATATGCTTGTCTTCGCAATCATTGCGGAGCCCATATACGATTTCGTTCAAACCGGGCAACTATTCGACCTTCGGCAACAAAATGTTATGTGTGAGCTCCTGCTTTCCTTGGTCTTTTTGATTATTCTGGAAAAGATACAAAGTCTTTCAAAATGGAAGAGGCACATCGCAGAATTTGCTCTGATTGTTTTGATAGCACTGGCAGCTGAATACACTAAACTAGATGGCGGCGTGTATGGCATTCTGCTTGTGGCTGCATTCTATTTATTCCACGACAGCAAGGCCAAGATGCTCTTTGCTGCAGTATGCGCAGTGCTCCTTTCGTCATGCCATATAGTTGGCGGCGGATTTGAGTTTGCTACAGCTAATGTATTTAATCCTGATGTTGCTGCCGCGGTCGTTTCGTTGCTGCTTATCAATCTTTATAATGGCAAGCGAGGGCTGAAGCTGAAATACTTCTTCTACATTTTCTATCCGGCACATCTTGCTCTGCTTTATGGTGTCTCACTTATTGTTTTGAACTGTCTTTAATAACTCTCAAACAAGTCTCTGAAAGCAGAAACAAACTGACCCTAAGACTGCTTGTGAATTTCCGGAAGACCTGAGAGATGCGAGGATAGACAACGAGGGCTGCAGAAAGATGCTTCTCAGTTCTCTGGCGGATCGCACGTATCTGTATGAGGATCACTTCCGCACACTCATTAATAGCAGTGATAAACACGGCAGATCCTCAAAACATGGGGCTGCGGAGGTCGAACGATGCTTCGACAGCATGAATGGCAGCGAGAAAGTGAGTTCGGAAACATCCCTTGGATGCTCCACCATAGAACAGAAAGCGATCGACTCCGGTTGATCGCTTTTTTGTTGCCGGTGCATGGGTTCGAACCCGAACTTCTCTATATATAAGAACGCTTGGCGAACAAAACCTGCCTTTTACCGACGGGAAACAAATAGTTGATGCTTTTGGAGTAAAGTGGCGCTCCAGAGATGACCGATGCCTTAACACCTATAAACCAGCTGGTCATCACCAATATCAGAAGCCGATGCTTCAGTTATAACCTCAGGGACGCGACTGAGGGACATATTCATTTGTGAACAAAATATGGAGTGCCAGATTCCCGCCCCCGGGACCCCTCCGGTCTGGCAATATATCTCCTTGCCGCGCGGCCCGGTGGAACCGGATCAGCCGC
>DBGDEA010000033.1:0-6151 GCA_048342875.1 Collinsella sp.
TCGGCGACCTTGTCGGCGAGCGCGGTCATCTTCTTGCCGGTCTCGTAGAGCGCCTTGCCGTCCTCGAGATAGCCCTCCTGGTCGAAATGCATGATCTCGATCTTCTCGGTTTCCTTCATTTGTCTCTCCTTTCTGGGGTTGTTTCCACATCCCCCATGCCAACGGGCATCAAAACCCGCTTACATTCCGTAACACTCAGCCGCTTTGGCCTTAAGCGCATTGACTGACTCTTCGTAGCCCTCTGCCTTGACCTCCATTTGCTTGGAGACAGCATCGAGATACGGGTGAACGTCCCATGACTTCAGACGCTCGGCGATTATTGCCGCAATCGTCTGGAAGAACACAAGATTGGGAATCGCGCTGAGCAGCGGAGCCACCTGAGGCACCGCAACCTCGTGAGCCCTACCCCTGGGATGGGCCGTGAGCAGCACCGTTTTTGTCGTAACGTTCGATAGCGCATCGGCGATATTCGCAAGACGCTCCGACCCCTGCGGATCGTCGACAATAAACACCAGATAGCCCGGAACGATCTGCATCTCGGGACCGTGAACGAACTCCTCGCCCTCGTGATGCATGGCGGGAATCTTGATGGTCTCGCTCAGCTTGAGCGCCGCCTCCTCGGCAACACCGTAGTTGGGGCCGTTGCCGACGACCATGGCGGGCATGTGCTCAGAAAGCTCGAGCATGTGGCCTTGAACATATGCCTCGGCGGTCTTGCACATCACGGCATTGGCCTGGATAGCCTCGCGCAGGTCGTCAAGACGCTGGGCAACGCCCTTGGCGTCAATCGTTCCGCGCGCCTGACCGCCGTAAATACCAAAGAGCACCAGGTACTCAACGAGAACCTCGACGCCCAGAGTCACAAAGTCCACCGACTCGACGCCCACACCGTAGTCAAGAACGATGTCAGTGTGCTCCTTGATGGGTGCCTCGACGTTTGCCGTGAGCGCAACTGCAGCCATATCGTGGGCGCGCATGTAATCGAGCGCCGCAATCGTATTGGTCGAATAACCACTCTGCGAGACGGCGATGTTGAGCGCATGCTGCGGATAGGTGTGTTCAAAATCGACGAAGGCCTCGGGCGTCACAACGGACACTTGCATCTGCAGCGCATCTTGCAGGTAATCGCGGGCGCAATCGGCGGCATGGCGCGACGAACCCGAAGCAACGATGCGCAGCGCGTCAAAAGAACCGGACTGGAAAATATCAACGAGCTGCGCTACCAGCTCAGACGAACGCTCGAGGTTCTCTCCCATACGCACATGGGCGAGTTGAACGTAATCGAGCATCTTCATCGTCTCACCTCGAAACAAATCATTAGTATTTGATACCAATCACAGTTACAGGTTACGGCTTTTTGATACCTCTCTGTCGATTAATTTATCCCCTTCGGCGAACGGTCGATTTTGGGCCCTGTAAGGTTGTATATACAGCTGACCCAACGATCAAAACTAGTTAGTTTCCCAGGCGTTATTCACAAAACACCAGCTAGTACGTATAGGTATATCCACCCGCATCACCGCGGTTAAACGATTTGACGTACTCGATCGCTTGGCCGCCCGCATCGAAGCTTACGCACTCCAGCGTCAAGGCAAGATCGCCCTGCTCCAGTCCAAGCAGGCCGGCATCTCGCGCGCCCAGCGCTTCGATATCGAGCTTTTCCTGTGCCATAACTGGCTTTCGGCCCAGCATCTCATAGGTCTCGTACAAACTGAAGACCGACACGTCAATATCTTCGATGGTTGGAAACAGCAGGCACGGGATGAACGCCATCTCAATCGATACAGGGTCGCCGTTGACGCAGTTCAAACGCCGAATCGAATACAGCAAATCATCCTCGGCGATGCCAAACAGGTCGGCGTAGTATGGCCCCGCATAACGCTTGGAACGCGCGAGAATACGGACGGACGGCTCGCCGCCCGAAGCACGGACCGATTCACGGAAACCGCCCGTGCGTTCAAAAAAAGCAGGTACTTTCTGCGCCACAAAGGCACCTTTTCCCCGAACACGGCGAATCTGCCCGCGCCGAACCAGCTCATCGACAGCGCTTCGGATGGTCAAGCGTGTCGTACCAAATTCCTCGGCGAGGTCTTTTTCGGACGGAATCATGGAACCCGTGGGATATATACCGTGCTCGATACGCTCCTCGATGCGGCGTCGAATGCGCATATAGACCGGGGTGGCATCTACTGTTTCAGCCATTGTTCACCTGCCACGCTCCTCATGCCGTTCTCTTCGCCGTTATCGGCAAAGCGGAACTTTGTGGGCAAAATCACCGATTTGCAATGCTCCACAAAACGCATGTCCTTATCCAATTCGATCGTGCTCTCATAGAACACCGGCGTTCCCTCTTCTTGCTGGAGCAGCTCGGCCTCTTCGGCGTTCAAACGCGAGATGGAGATATGCTCACGTCCATGCTCAACACGCACGCCACCTTCTTTGAGCAAGACATCGTAAAGGCTCTCGCACTCAAAATCGTGCTCGATAAGCGATGGGCACAGGGACAGGTTAACGTGAGCCGTCTCGATTGACGCCGGCTCGCCCTCAATAAGTCGAACGCGCTGCATGCGAAGCAAAGGAGCGCCTACAGACACCCCAAGCTTGTCGGCAAGTGCCTCATCCGCCTCGATGGTCCCGGTGGAAACCAGACGAGAAGAGGGGTGCAGGCCGGCAGTCCGCACAGCATCGGAGAAGCTATACGTTTCCTGGAAGATGTTCAGCGGCTTGGGAGGGCACACATACGTACCCGATCCGCGACGGCTCTCGAGCGTTCCACACGAGATGAGCCGCGTGATACCGGCGCGCAACGCCGTGCGCGAAACGCCGATCTCTTCGCACAGCACGCGCTCGGCCGGCAGGCGATCGCCGCCGGCAAGCTGGTGGTGCTGGATATACCAAAGAATTCCCTCAACAGCACGATCTTTGGGGGGAATTGCATAAGATTCGCCTGCCATTGCACAGACTCCTCATTCAGAAACGTATGCCGCCAAAATTAGACCAGCCCTCCCATGGCATCAAATTCGGCCTTGATCTTCTCGGCAACATTCCGATACGACTTATATAGACTTGAATCGCGTTTGACTTCGTCGGTCATAACGGGAATCTCTAATTTGGAAACCTCGTCTTTTCCCGTCTGAACCGCCACAACAACGCCCATACCAAGACACATATTACGCTTGGCAGCGTTTATTTTCGCCGCCTTGGCAGGATTTGCCAGGATACGCTGGGCAAATTCCTGTTTTGAGACCACTTCCTCGGCCTCCGGATCGCCCGCCTCGGCCACTTCGCACTGCAACACGTCCGCATAGTCAAAAATCTTCGGCTCGCCGCCGCGCTGATGCACGGCCCACTTGCGACGCGTGGCATCCTGGTAGATAGCCGGCAAAAACGTAAACCGCGGCGGGTCCAAAATCGTATCCGTGATGGTAAACACATCGGGATCAAAGGCATCCTGCGGGTTTTTCTTCTTGAACAGCCCCATATCAGCCTCCCGTACTAGCATTAAACAACTCAAGCCGAATATAGCACCAATTTCAAGCTCATGCTTTAGTAGATCGGTGCGCGGCGTCTATGGCTCGCCCAGCGGAAGAGCTTACGGACGAGGGCCGGGGTGCCTGCTTTGTTTTGAGAGGTGGGCTTCGCGAACTTCTCAAAACAAAGCAGGCGCCCCGGCCCCGCCGGCAAATAGCGGACACTCCGCATGCAATCTATGCAAACAAACAAGTGCGCTTAGCTATATTCGGTAAGGTTAAGCACGCTGCCCTTCACGATAAGCGCCGGCTCCAGAACGACCTCTTCGGCACGTCTACCGCCCCTACCGGCAAGACGCTTGGACATGCAGCCAAAAGCATGCTCCGCGAGGACACCAGGATCCTGCTCAATCGCGGTCAGTGCCGGCTCAAAGAGAACGTCGGCCGCCGAGTTGTCATAGCTTACGACCGAGATATCGCCCGGGATGCTCTTCCCCATCTCGTGCAAGCGCTTGAGCAAACCGAGGGCAATGTTGTCCGAGCTTGCGAACACGGCGGTGGCATCGGTTGCAAGCACAGCCTCCGAGGCCTCATAGGCACTCGGGATGTAATATTCGCTCTCAAACTCCAGGCGCGCGTCGATGGGCAGCCCCACCTCGCGCAGCGCGCGTTCGTAACCGGCGAGTCGTTTGCGACCCGTATTGGAGCGACGCGCGTTAACCAGACAGGCGATGCGACGGTGGCCTTGCTCGATCAGATAGCGGGTGGCCATGTAGCCACCCATCTCGTGGTCGAACATCACCTTGTCGCACTCGAGGCCCTCAATGGCGCGGTCGACCATCACGGCAGGGATAGGCAGATGGCTCACTTCCTCGCGCAGGGCGCGATCGTCGGAGAACTCGTCGCCCACGACCAGGAACACACCATCGACGCCGCGCGTCACCAGCTGGCGTAGCAGTTCCAGATCGTCATCGGCGCTTCCACCCGAGCTGGTAATAAAGAGTGCATAGCCGTCCTCGCGACAGCGCTTTTCCAAGCTGCCGGCGAGCGAGGCAAAAAAGCGGCTCTCGATATTGGGAACGATAAGGCCCAGCGTACGCGACTCGCGCATGACCAGGCTGCGCGCGATCTGGTTAGGAACATAGTGGTTGCGCGCCGCAACCTCCTTGATGAGCTTGCGGTTTTCTTCCGAGATGCGACAGGGCCGATTATTGAGTACAAGCGAAACCGACGAAGGGGAAAGCCCCACCTCCTGGGCGATCTGCTTGAGGGTGACTTTGTTGGCTATCTCGCTCCTTCCGGGTTTACGCGCAATCTCTTAAAAGTATAGCGACTGCCCATCTACCTCGGTGATAAACACTTTACCAATCCGGTGGACGGCTGTTTTATCGCCGTCAGCGCACCAAATCCGTCCAGGTGGGGTATATTGCAATCGATTGATGACAACAACCACCAAAAGGCGGATATTCGTATGCACGAGAACGACTTTTTTAACGAGGACCTGCTTTGCGCGCTCGCCGGCGTTGCTGGCGAGGACAACGTACTGATGAGCGAGCCCATGCGCGAGCACACCACGTTTAAGATCGGCGGCCCGGCCGATGTCTTTGTCACGCCCGACACCGAGCAGGGCCTCGTCGCCACGCTCGATACCTGTTATCGCTGCGATCTGCCGCTCACCATCGTGGGCAACGGCTCCGACCTACTCGTCGGTGACAAGGGCATCCGCGGCGTCGTCGTAGCGCTGGGCGAAGGCCTCTCCGACATCACCGTCGATGGCACGCACGTCACGGCGGCAGCCGGCGCCTTGCTTTCCGATGTCGCCGCGGCAGCAGCCGAGGCCGACCTCACCGGCATGGAGCCCATCTCGGGTATCCCTGGATCGGTCGGCGGCGCCTGCTACATGAACGCCGGTGCCTACGGTGCCTGCATGGCCGATGTGCTGGAATCTGTACGCGTCTACAAGCCCGCTCGCATGCTCGACGACGGCACCCGCGGCAGTGGCAATATCATCGAGTTCGATGTCGACGAGCTCAACCTGGGTTATCGCAAGAGCCGCATCGCCGACGACGGCTTCATCGTGCTTTCGGCCACCTTCAATCTCGCCCCGGGCAACGCCGCGATGATCAAGGCCGACATGGACGACTACCGTCAGCGCCGCGAGGACAAGCAGCCGCTCGACATGCCGAGCGCCGGCTCCACTTTCAAGCGCCCCGAGGGCCACTTTGCCGGCAAGCTCATCATGGACGCCGGTTTGCGCGGCCACGCGGTCGGCGGTGCCCAGGTGAGCGAAAAACACTGCGGCTTCATCGTCAACGCCGACCACGCCACCGCAGCCGACGTCGACGAACTCATCCGCCACATCCAAGCAACCGTCAAAGAGCAGTTCAACGTAGACCTAGAACCCGAAGTCCACCGAGTGGGCGAATTTTTATAAAAAGAAGGCCCCGAAAGGGGCCTTCACCATATTCATTCAGATAACCCAGTCCGGTGTGTCGCGCCCCGAACCCGAGAGGGCCGCGTGCCCGCCCGCATTATATTTGATTGATCGCGAGTTCCGCACGCAATCAAAACCACCCCTAAAAGGGGTGGTTTGCTCTTAGGGTATAACCCTTGGATTTCCGGCACGCGTCTAAAGGCGCCGGCCCTCACGGGGTTCGGGCCGCACTGCAGATTGACCCGTG
>DBGDEA010000034.1:0-23892 GCA_048342875.1 Collinsella sp.
GCACGCTTGACGGCGCCAACGTGGAGATTGCCGAGCTCGTGGGCGACGAGAACATCTACACCTTTGGTGCCTCGTCCAAACAGGTCGAGCAGCTCTATGCCGACGGCACCTATGACGCCGGTGTGCTCTACCGCAAGCCCGGTATTAAACTGCTGGTGGACTTCATCACCAACCCGGCCTTTATGGCGACCGGCAACGCCGAGCGCCTGCAGCGCCTGCACGATGACATTAAGGGCAAGGACTGGTTTATGGCCCTGCTCGACATTGAGGAGTACATCCAGACCAAGGAGCGCGTGCTGGCCGACTACGAGGACCAGGACGCCTGGATGCGCAAGACGCTGATCAATATCGCCAACGCCGGCACCTTCTCGTCCGACCGCACCATCTCCCAGTACAACGACGAGATCTGGCACCTGAACTAATTCGCTTCCCTTACCCATCCTCTTGAGAAACGGAGTCGTGGCAACACGGCTCCGTTTTTTGTGCCCGCACGTTACCCTGTGACCCGACTCGACCAAACAATCTCGATCTGTAACAGCTACTCGGTAAAAACGGTCCCAGCTGTTACAGATTGAGACATACCGGCCCCTTCCCTTGGGTTTATCTCAGTCTGTAACATCTAGCAGCTGAAATTCACCTTTGGTGTTACAGATTTAGATGAAATGGTTAGCTCAGCGGAACCGTCTCGATCTGTAACATCTAACGTCCGAAATCGGCCCTACCCGTTACAGATCGAGACAAACGACCGGTCAGACAATCCCAACACAAAGAAAGGCTCCCCTCTCGCCCAGTGGACGGGAGGGGAGCCTTATATGTGACCGCGGCAAAAGGATGGCAATACCGCAGTCGCCCAAAGGGAGGGCCTGGATGCACCGGGCCTAGATTAGGTTCTTGCCAGAGACCTTATCGAAGAGGTGGGTCGCGTTCTTCTCAAACTTGAACCAGATGGTGTCGCCAGCCTTGAGCGCGCCCTTGGCCTCGAGGTCGACGACGGGGATAATCAGGACAAACTGGCCGTCGGGAGCGGTCACGTGGACATGCTCGGTCGAGCCCATGAGCTCGGTCACCTCGACGGTACCCTGGAGCGCGCCCTCCTCGCCCTTGTCGGCAAGCAGGATCTGCTCGGGACGCACGCCGGCCGTAATCTCCTTCACGTCGCCGCCGTCCCAGTTGAGGGCAAGTTGAGCGCAAGTCTCGGGGGCGAGTGCCACGTTCATATCCTCGGTCTTGACGGTAAAGCCGTTGCCCGAGCGCACCAGCTGGGCATCGAAGAAGTTCATCTGCGGCACGCCGATGAAGCCGGCGACGAAGATGTTCGCGGGATGGTTGAAGACCTCCTGCGGCGTGGCGATCTGCTGGACGACGCCGTCCTTCATGACCACGATACGGTCGCCAAGGGTCATGGCCTCGGTCTGGTCGTGAGTAACATAAATGAACGTGCCCTTGATCTCGTGGCGCAGCTTAATGAGCTCGGCACGCATCTGGTTACGAAGCTTGGCGTCCAGGTTGGACAGCGGCTCGTCCATCAGGAAGACCTTGGGGTCACGCACGATGGCGCGGCCGATAGCGACACGCTGGCGCTGGCCGCCGGAGAGCGCCTTGGGCTTACGGTCGAGGTACTCGGTAATGCCCAGAATCTCGGCAGCAGAGCGAACCTTGCGGTCGATCTCGTCCTTGGGAACCTTCTTGAGCTCGAGCGTAAATGCCATGTTCTCGTACACCGTCATATTGGGGTACAGAGCGTAGCTCTGGAACACCATGGCGATGTCGCGGTCCTTGGGCGCCACGTCGTTGACACGCTTGCCGTCGATGAGCACATCGCCCGAGGTAATGTCCTCCAGGCCGGCGACCATGCGCATCGTCGTGGACTTACCGCAGCCAGAGGGGCCAACGAGGACGACGAACTCCTGGTCGTGAACGGTGAGGTTGAAGTCCTCTACAGCGAGCACACCGTCCTCGGTAACCTTGAGGTTGTGCTTCTTCTCCTCGGTCTTCTTCTTTTTGCCAAAGAAGCCTTTCTTTTTTGACTCGTTGTTGGGATACACCTTCTGAACATGTTTGAGAACAATCTCGGCCATGTCTCTACCTTTCGATATGCGGCGCCGCGCTGAGGGGCGCCGCAGAAACTTGCAAAACAGTTACGGCATTAGCCCTTGACGGCACCTGCCACCACGCCGTCGATGATGTACTTCTGACAGAGGATGTACATGATAACGATGGGGATAACGACCATCATGATGCAGGCCATCATGGGGCCGAGCTCGACGTGGCCGTAGCCGCCGCGGAAGTACTGAATCAAGATAGGAATGGTCTTGTACTTGGTGGAGTCGAGCGTAAGGTAGGGCAGCAGATAGTCGTTCCAGACCCACATGGTCTCGAGGATGCCGACCGAAAGATAGGTGGGCTTCATGATGGGAAGGACGATCTTAAAGAACACCTGGACCGGGTTGCAGCCATCAATCATGGCCGCCTCCTCGATCTCGAGCGGGATGTTCTTTACAAAACCGGCGAACATAAAGACCGCCAGGCCCGCGCCAAAGCCCAGATAGATAAAGCAGATGTTGAACGGCGTGTTAAAGCCGATGCGGTCCGCCAAATTGGACAGCGTGAACATGAGCATCTGGAACGGCACGACCATCGAGAACACAAACAGGTAATAGAAGAAGTTCGAGATCTTGTTGTTGACACGAACCACGTACCAAGCGCACATGGAGCAGCACACCAAGATCAGCACGACCGACGTGACCGTGATGATGAGCGAGTACATAAATGCCGAGGCAAAGCCCTGCTCGTTAAGGGCGTGCATGTAGTTTGCGAGGCCGTTGAACGTCTCGGGCGTGAGCAGATCGAATGCCGTGGTGGTGCTGATTGCGGTCGCTTTCTTAAAAGAATTAAGCGCAATCATGAACACGGGGTAGATCCACGCGAGCGACAGGATCGTAAAGAAAATCGAGAGCGCGCGGTTGATAACCTTATCGCGTTTCATTACTGCTGCACCTCCTTGGACCTCGTGGCCTTAAGCTGGATCATGGAGATGGCCACGACCAGGATGCAGAAGATAACCGCCTTGGCCTGACCAATGCCCTGCCATGCGATACCGGCACGCGAATAGAACGTGTTGTAGATGTTCAGGGCGAGCATCTCGGTGGAGTGCGCGGGGGCGCCGCCGGTAAGGGCGAGGTTCTGGTCGAACAGCTTAAAGCCGTTGGTGATGGACAGGAACAGGCAGATGGTGATGGTCGGCATCAGGTTAGGGATCTTAACCTTCCAAAACGTCTGCCATGCCGTAGCGCCGTCGACCTTGGCGGCCTCGATGTAGTCGGACGGAATGGACTGCAGACCAGCGATGTAGATGATCATCATGTAGCCGACCTGCTGCCACAGGGTCAGGATGATAAGGCCCCAGAAGCCAGCAGCAGAGTTAAGAGCGATGAGCTGGGCGCCCACGTTGGAGAGCAGGCAGTTGATCAGAATCTGCCAAATGTAGCCCAGCACGATGCCGCCGATCAGGTTAGGCATAAAGAAGATCGTACGGAAGATGTTGGTGCCCTTGAGCGCTTTGCGGGTGAGCGCCTGCGCGATGGCGAGGGCGATCACGTTGATGAGCACCGTCGACAGGAAGGCAAACGCCACGGTAAAGAAGAACGACGTGGCAAACTGCGGATCGGACAGTGCGCGCACGTAGTTCTCGATACCGACAAAGTGCGTGTTGTTGATGGTAATAAACTGGCAGAACGAGAGATAGAAACCCTGGATAAAGGGGATCACGAACCCGATCATAAACGCCAGACACGTGGGCAGCATAAAGAGCGGCCACCAGCGCTTGAGTGCTTTGCCCATAGAAGGGTCCTTTCAATATGCAGGGGGCGGGCAAACCAACGTCTGCCCGCCCCCTGTCGCTAATCAGATAGCTTGGGCAGCAACTGCTTACTCGGAAGCAGCCTTCTCGGTCTTCCAGCCATCGACGAAGGCGTTCTTGACGCCGTCCCACTTGCTGTTGTCGGCAGCATAGGCAATCAGAGCCTGCTTGAGGTTCTTCTTCCACTCCTCGGAGGGAATGTAGACGAAGTCCCAAGCGACGGTCTTCTTGCCGTCCTTGGCCATGGCAACGGCCTGCTGCGAGAAGACGTTGGTGGTCTCCTTAGCGCTCTTGAACGGGGCAGTCAGACCCATCTTGTCAGCGATGATGCTGGTGGCGGTGTCAGAAGTAACGCACCAATACATGAAGTCCTCGGTTGCCTTCTGGGCATCCTCGGAAGCCTGGGAGCTGACGCACCAGTAGTTCTCGCCGCCGGAGCACAGGCCCTGGTTCTCCTCGCCGTCGACACCAATGTAGATGGGCATCATGCCAATCTGATCGTCGGTCATGCCGGCCTTGGTGAGGTCAGCGTAGGCCCAAGAACCGTTCTGATAGAAGACGGCCTTGCCGGTTGCGAACTCGTTGGTGGCGTCGTCGCCGGTCTTGGAGGCAAGCTGCGAAGGATCGCAGGTGGAGTCGGTGATGTACAGGTCGAAAATCTGCTTGAAGTTGTCGAGATACTCGCCCTTGATCTCGTCGTCCTCCTGGTTGTGCTCCTTCTCGAACTCGTAGTAGAGCGGGAGGTTGGCAAGGTGGGTGGTGTAGCGCCAGCTGGAGGAGTCATCCATGCCGGCGGAAGTGAAGGCACCCTCAACACCAAGCTCGTCCTTGCGGGCCTGGATGTCGTCGGCACAAGCCTTCAGCTTGTCGAAGGAGTTGATGTCCTCGGCCTTGTAGCCAGCCTTCTCGAGCAGCTGCTTGTTGTAGATAATGCCGTAGCTCTCCTGGACCCAGTCGATACCCAGATCCTTGCCGTCGGACTGCAGAGCCAGGGAGTCGTCAATGAGCTCACCGCGGAGCTTGGTATCGGACAGGTCGGCGCAGTAATCCTTCCAGTTCTTAAGACCGGTGGGGCCGTTGACCTGGAACAGGGTCGGAGCGGAGCTCTTGGACATCTCGGACTTGAGCTTCTCCTCGTAGGTGTTGGAGGCGGCGGTCACGATCTTGACCTCGACGCCCTTCTCCTTCTTATAGGCCTTGGCGATCTCCTTCCACTCCTTGTCGACCTCGGGCTTGAATTGGAGGAAGTAGACCTCGGCAGCGTCACCAGAAGCAGAGGAGCCGGAGCCAGCAGAACCGCCGCAGCCCACGAGACCCAGACCAAGAACCGCAGCCGCGGAACCAGCAAAGCCCAGGAACTGCCTTCTGCTCATTTCGTTCTTCATTACAATCCACCCTTTCACACCGTGGCGGCACCCTTTGCCGCCGCCTTCGGAGATTGGCTCGGGGACTTTGCCCCTTTTGCTGATTTGTACGATACGCTATTTGGCTAGTTGTTTGAACAAGTATTACTAGAGCGGTAGAAAAACTTCGGTGAACGGTAATTTCAACTTGATACTTGACAAGTTTTGTATAAACAATTATTTGTTATCGAATGCAGAGAAAACGCCCGGTCAAGCCGATGCATCGTCGGTTTGACCGGGCGTTTTCTCTTTGAGGGCATGAGTCTCGTCAGGCTGCGAGCTAGCCGGCTATCGCTTGGAGTTGACGCGGTAGTGGAAGATCTCAGGATGCGTACGGGCGTGCGTAACCTCGAACAAAATGCCATCCGAGGTGTATGACTGGCTCTCCATGACGGCGACACAGTTGTATTTGCCAAGGTCCAAGTAGCTGCAGTCCTCATCGTTGGCAAGCTCGACGCTCACCGTACGGCGACTCGCCATCACTTTGACGCCGCGTTTGTGCTCCAGATAGTCGTAAATTGACTTTGCAGCGATCTCGGGCGTCAGGCCTTTGGCGATCGACTCCAGAAAATAGCCGTGGTCCACCTGGCGAGCGCTACCGTTAAGGCTACGGACGCGCACCACGCGAATCAACTCCTCGCCCACCTTAAAGCCCAGGTGACGAGAGAGTTGCTCGGTGCAGACCAGATGTTCAAAAGACTTAACGTCCGTCGATGCAACGGCATTGTTGCGCTTTGCAAACTCGCCAAACGACTCAACCTCTTCGAGTGCGCCCAACATGTCGGTTTCGCCCTTAAGCCAAATAACGCGCACGCCCTTGCCGTGTATGGGCTGCACAAACATCCCGTCGGCCAGCATACCCAAGGCGCGACGGACGGTATTGCGAGTGCATCCGAACTCCGCGGTCAGCTCGGCTTCGGTTGGCAGCATCTCCTGAAACGCATAGGTCCCATTAATGATGCGCGAGCGTATTTCTCGGTAGATTCCTTCGTATATCGCTTTTGGCATTGTTTCACCTCTACATTATTCATTTCCGGCTAGGCACGATAGCATTTCTTAAAGTTGTTTAAACCGAATATCGGTAAAGCGACAGGATTTAACCGTTGACGGTTTCTGTCATGCCCAAATCGGTTTCGCTCAAAACTGCCGGTACGACAATCGTCTGGTCCTCTACAATGAATCCATTGTTTAAACGTTTCCCCACGCGCAACGCGCCTCGATATTCGGAAGGCAGAACATGCTGCAAAAAATCCAACGCTTTGGCGGGGCAATGTTCGCGCCCGCCATGCTGTTTTCTATATCGGGCCTCATGGTCGGCGTCTCCGCTCTCGCAACGACTGCGGACATCGTCGGCGATCTCGCCGTATACGGAACCCCTTGGTACGTTTTTTGGACCATCATCCAGCGCGGCTCGTGGACGGTCTTTAAACGCCTCCCGCTCCTTTTTGCCGTAGCGCTGCCCATCGGTCTTGCCCAAAAACAACCGGCTCGTTGCTGCCTCGAGGCTCTCGTCGCCTATTTTGCCTACTGCTTCTTTTTGAGCGAGATCATTAAGCTGAGCGGAGACAACCTTGGACTTGAGTACCCGTCATCTTTGACCACCGCCAGCGGTATCACCGTCATCGACGGCATCAAGACGCTCGACACCGGCATTATCGGCCCGCTGGCGGTATCGGCAACCGTCGTCACCATCCATGACCGCTTCTACGATGCCAAGGTTCCCGATTGGCTCGGCACCTTCTCGGGCTCCTCGCTGGTCTACCTCATCAGCTTTTTTGCCGTGTTTGCCCTTGCCGCCATCTCGGCCGCCATCGTGCCCTTCGTATACGCTGTGACCGATACGCTGCGCCACGCGCTTGCAGGCGTCGGTCCCTTTGGCGTGGGCATCTTTGTCTTTTTAGAACGAGCACTCGAGCCCTTTGGCCTGCACCACCTGCTCTACATGCCGATCTACTACGACAACCTGGTCATTAACGACGGCATCTACGCCACGTGGAGCAGTTTGCTCCCCATCCTCTCCCATAGCACGCGCCCCCTTAATGAGCTTGCGCCGTGGGCCGGTTTTACCGCCACCGGCTGGGTCAAAGTCTTTGGCCTTCCTGCCATCGCAGCTGCGTTCTACTCCACCGCAAAATCCGAGCGCCGCGCCGGCCTCAGGGTCATCCTTGCTCCCGCCATCATCGCCTCGGTGGTTTGCGGCGTTACCGAGCCACTCGAGTTTCTCTTTATGTTCACCCACCCCGGGCTCTTTTTGCTCTACGCCGTCTTATCGTCTTGCCTTGCCACAGCCATGAATCTCTTTGGCATCGTCGGCATCTTCTCGGGCGGCCTCATGGAGATGGCAGCCTTCAACTTTATTCCGCTCATGCGCACGCATGCCGGTGCCTATCTTTTGGCGCTCGGTATCGGCCTTGCCTTTAGCCTCATCTTTTTTGTTAGTTTTCGAGCACTCATCTTGGTCTATGACCTTAAGACGCCGGGCCGCGAGAATCATGTCGCCAATCGCGCGGCAATCGATTGTTTAACGGGAAGCGACTTTGCCAAAGAGCAATCTCCCAATGACGAGGTCAATAGTCGATCCGATCAAGATCACGTCCTCGCTGAGCGGGTAATTCAGCTTTTAGGTGGCGTTGGCAATATCGTGGGCGCAACCAACTGCGCCACGCGCCTGCGCGTCGAGGTCGCAGACCCTTCCATCGTTGCAGATAACGCGTCGTTTGTCGCGGTGGGCGCCAAGGGCCTCATCATTACGGGCAAGACCGCCCAGGTGATCATCGGCATCTCCGTTCCCCGCGTTAAAGAGCATTTTGACCAGATCATGGGCCTCGAGCCGGGATTTGTGCCCACCACCTCGGCCTCCCCTGCCGCCAGCGCAGCCCATAAGCGCGGCGATATTTGCTTCTTCGATATCGACGGAACGCTCGCCTGGCAAGACCCCAGGCTCGCCCAAGACCTTCCCGAAGACGAGCGGGACCTCTCCCCCTATCCCAACGAGGCGGTTTCGCAGGCAATCCGCGAGTTTGTCGCCAACGGCAACATGGCCTTTATCTGCACAGGACGCACCCTGAGCTGCATCCACCCCAACCTTCTTGAGCTGCCCTGGACCGGCATCGTCTGTCTTGCGGGCGGTTACGCCGAGATCAACGGACACGCAATTCGCGATCTGTCGATGACGCCCGGCATGCTGCAGCGTCTTGCCCCCTACCTTGAGCAATCGGGCGAGGTCATCCGCTTTGAGGGCCTCAACGGCGTCGTGCGCATGAGTGCCGATGCGCCCGATGCGCCCGGATACGCGCGCACCCTGGGCGACGCAGTCACGCAGCTGCAACATTACAGTGTCTACAAGATCTTGATGTCTACATCACTCGCCAACCACATCGCTCAAGATAAGGCACTTGAGCCGCTGCTGTGCTTTAACGAGCTCGAACTCGAGGTAACCGAAATCTCGCCCCGCGAATGCACGAAGCGCGGGGGCATCCAGTCTGTACTCGACGCCCTCGATCCCCACCACGGAACCGTATACGGCATCGGCGACGCCAGCAATGACGTCTCGCTGATGAACGCCGTCGATGTCGGTATCGCCATGGGCAATGCGCCGGACTATCTCAAGGATAAGGCCGATTACGTGACCGACACCGTCGATCACGACGGTGTCGTTGCGGCGCTCGAGCATTTTGGGCTGATTTAGGCGCGCTCCATCAAACGCACGCCCGTTGTCCCAAATCGCCAAAACTGCCGCGCCAAACGCCCTAATGTGGCAATATGTTGTCTGCATATTGCATCAACGCAACCTCAGAAAGAATGCGAGAACCCGTGTCCAGTCCGTTTACCAGCTTTTTAGCCCAGCACTTTGACCAGATTAACGACTATCTGGCCACGTTCTTTGACGGACAGGCGACCTCTGCCGATATCGAGCGCTACCTGTATGCGCCGCTCTCGGCTTTTACGGCCAACGCCGGCAAGCGCCACCGCCCGCTTATCTGTATGCTCGCCGCAACCGCAGTGGGCGGTAGCTTTGAGAGCGCCCGCAGCGCCGCGGCAGCCATCGAGCATTTCCAGTCGGGCGCGCTGATCCACGACGACATCGCCGACAACGGACAGCTTCGTCGAGGCAAGCCCTGCATGCACCTTACCGAGGGCACGGGCCTTGCCATCAATTGCGGCGACCTGGCGCTCACCATGGTCACCAAGACGGTTCTCGACGACCCCACGCTGGAGTCCGACGTGAAGCTGCGCGTGCTCCACGAGCTTACCGAGATGATCGTCCGCACCATCGAGGGTCAAGCGCTCGACCTGGGTTGGGTCCGTGACGGGCGCTTTGATATCTCGGTTGATGACTACCTGGACATGGCGACGCACAAGACCGCGTTTTACAGCGGAGCCACGCCGCTTGCCGCCGGAGCCATTATCGGCGGCGGCAGCGATGAGCAAATCGAAGCGCTGCGCGCCTTTGGCCTACACACAGGCCTCGCCTTTCAGATTCAGGACGACCTGCTCAACCTTGTCGGCACTAAGGAAGCCGCCAACAAGGACTTCCGCACCGACATCACCGAGGGCAAGCGCACGCTTGTCGCCGTACACGCCCTCTCTGATGAGCGCCACCACGACGAGGTCGAGGCGATTCTTTCCTCGGGCACCGAGGACCCCGCGCAGCTCGCACGCGCCGTGGAGATCTTCCAGGAGACCGGCTCCATCGATTACGCCCACACTTACGCGCTCGACCTGACCGCTAAGGCCAAAGCGGCCATCGAGAACGTTGAGCTTGATCCGCACGCACGCGAGCTGTTCCTCTCCATGGCAGATTTCTTTGTGGAGCGCCTTAACTAACGGGGGTTATAAAACCTGTCAGCAGCGTATTTAGGCACAACTTGCTACACTGTTGAGTGCATGTTTATGCATCCCTTTGCGTTGTCTATCCGACAGACGCTCAAATAGTACGAATGGTACGCCGAAAGGGGTTCGTTCATGGAACCTATTACAACGGGCATGCAAGGAGCAGCCGTCGAAGACGTGCAGTCTCGTCTCCTACAGCTCGGCTACACGATTGATGCCGCCGAAGTCACCGACAAGTACTTTGGAGCCACCACTGAGCAGGCCGTCAGCACCTTCAGGCTCGACAGCGGCCTTGCTGCCGGTCATGCCGTCGATATCCCCTGCTGGAGCGCCCTTGTAGACGCTTCGTATAAGCTGGGCGACCGCACTCTCTATCTGCGCATGCCCAATTTCCATGGCGCCGATGTGCAGGCCCTGCAGCGCGCTCTCAACGTTTTGGGCTTTGCCTGTGGCGAAGACGACGGCTACTTTGGTCCGCATACCGAGGCGGCCCTTCAGCAGTTCCAGGAAAATGTCGGCCTGTTTGCCGACGGCATGGCCTTCCAGGACACCTACGCCTACATCAACCGCCTGCACCATGTGTGGGAGGGCAAGCCCTCGGTCACCGAAGCCGAGTCCCGCATCGGTTTTGCTCGCGCCGCCAACGTGCTCGAGCGCTTTCAGATTGCCGTTATCGGCGAGGACCCCATCGCACGCAGCGTTGCATCGCGCATGTGGAACATCGCCACGGCGACGACCGACAGCAGCGGCATGATGCTTTGCGATTCCGAGGTTCCGACCGACGTGGATCTGGTGCTCGAGATTGCAAGCGATGAGCTGCCCGCAGATGCTGCGCCGCGCGCCACGATCGCCCTTGCCGAGTGTCACAACCTTGCACAGCGCATCCGCACCGCCAATGTCGCCGCGCAGCAAAAGCCCGCGCGCATCCGCATTGAGCTCACGGGCATGACGCGCTACAACGGAACCTTCACCGCAAGTGATGCGCAGACACTCGCCGTACGCCTGCTCGATGGCGTTTGCGATGCCCTCGCAGATTAGGTAAACTAAACGGGTTGCTTTTGGGCAACACCACACATTGGGACGTAGTTCAACGGTAGAACTCCGGTTTTTGGTGCCGGCTGTTGGGGGTTCGAATCCCTCCGTCCCAGCCCCAAAGAACATAGCGCTCCAGGCTCTTATGAACCTGGAGCGCTTTTTCGTGGGCATGCGGAGGGATTCGAACCCGCAAGGGTGCAGAGCTGAGGAAACGCGAAGCGTTTTCCAGCGCAGCACGCAAGGAGCGAAGCGACGCAGCGGGCGCGGCCGCCGGCAGGCGGACGCGGAATCCCTCCGTCCCACATCGACCGAGAGCTCCTCGCGTTAAGAAAATCGAGCCAACGCCGCCAAGCGGAGGGATTCGAACCCGCAAGGAATCTACCTATATAAGACAGACGCCCCAGGCCCATAACGACCAAGAGCGCCTTGCATCTAGAATTATCAGCCCTGTTCCGAAAAGCGAGCCGCATGCAACAACCAAGTAACCACAGGCCCCGGGAGAGCGGGGACACCGGCTTAGGTTTATCGCGAGTTCCGCACGAACAGGAGGCCACTTAATGTGGCCTCCGTCGTGAGCAGGACTGTAGAGCAGGAAACCTAAGCCGGTGTCCCCGCTCTCCCGGGGCCGGCGGAATCTAGTTGTTAAGCATGCGGTCGAAGCTTCCCGAGTCGCCATCCCGATAGTCGGCGGTCATCAGAATCTCCTGCGGAATGCGTCCGCCCTCACGCAGCACGTTGCGGAACTGTACGCGCGTGACCATGGGCAGATCCTTGATCGTCGCCGCCAGGTTCTGCGGTACACCCTGGTTGGCAGCCGCGGGCTCGCACTCACCGCCGGACTTCACGCGGCGCTTGTGCTCGGCGAGCATGGCGCGATACATACCGGCATGCAGGCGAATCTCAACAACATTGGCATTACGGGTCTGCTCGACAATGCGCGCACCCTCTCGGTCGATATCGCCCACGTAGTAGACATAGTTAAAGCGATAGCCGATCTCGGCCAGATAATCATCCAGTGCGTGCGAAACGCTCGCCTTGCAGCCACCGCCAAAGATCACGCCACCCACCTTGGTGCCAAAAAGCTTAGCGTGCTTGCGGCCGCGCAGGAGCTTGACGATCTCGTCATAGGTGTCCAGGTTCTCGACCATAATGAACGGCTTGTCGGCGCCCAGCGTAAAGAAGCCCGTAAAGTGCACAGGACGGTTGGGAGCAACCTTGATTGCCTGCATGCTAATGCCCTTTTCGGTCATACGCCGAATCAGACGCTCGCCATGCTTGCCGTCAAAGGCCTTCTCATCGTTAAAAATCTGGTAGGCGCGCTGGCGACGCGAAGCGACCGGCGTGTCGGCGCCGCGATTCTGCTCTATCCAAGCCTGGATGATCGCAATCTCCTCGGCAATCTTGCGGTTGGACATCTCGTTGTGCTGAGTGCGCTGCGGAGCCTTATTGCCGTCCTTGCCCTCGACCTTAACGATTTGAGTCTGCTGCTCCTTAATCTTGGAGAGCGCCGTAGGCGTGGGAACGACCTTGAGCAGCTGCCTGCCCAGGACACGGGCCAGAGCAAACGCCGAAACCTCGCCATGAGCGGGCGGCTCAGGCTGCTGGGCGGCCGCATCGTTTGCAGTCGGTTTGGGCTGCGCCTGGGATTTGCGCTTGGAATCTGCCTGAGCTTTGCGCTCTTGCTTTGGCGCGGACGAGCTCTTTTGCGAACGTTCGGGCTTGTCCCCCTTCGCCGGCTGGCGCTTGGGTTGCTCCACCGGGGCCTCAACCTTCGCATCCTTGCTTTGCGTCGCCGCCTTCTCGGCCGCGGCCTCGGCATTCGAGCCACGACCGCCACGGTGACGACGACGGCGAGGCTTGCTCGAAGCGCTCTCCCCTGCCTGCTTATCAGCGGACTGCTGAGCTTTGACCTCGGCGTCGGCCGCAGGCTGCGACTCGGAAGGTTGCTGCTCGCAAGCCACCGGCTCAACGGTTTTCTCGGTTTGTTCGGCCTTATCGGCCTGAGCGGTCGAAGCCGGCTCGCCCTTCTCCTGACGCTTTACGGGATACGCGCGTCCCGCAAAACCGCGGCCGGGACGACACGAACCCGGAGACCTCTTGGCAGACTCCTCAACATCGTCTGCAACCTCGGGAGGCTCTTCAACCTCATGCGCGACATCCTGCTGCGCAGCCTTAAAGTGAGCACCGCGACGACGCTTGGGCTCTTGGGCCTCCACGGGCTTTTGCTCCTGCGCGGGCTTCTGCGACTCGGCAGCAACCTTGGTCTCGACAGCCTCGGTATCGAGCTCATCCCTTTGAGCAACGGCGCGACGGAAGCGCTCCTGCTGGGCACGGCGCTGAGCATCGCGCTTGCCGCCCCCGCCAAAACCGCCGCGACCGGCCTTAGCCGTAAAGGCGCGAACGACGCTCTCATCGAGCAGCTCGTCGGTATCGATATGCTCGCGCGGGGCCGTTTCCACCGAAGCGGGCACCTCGACAACGTCCTCGACGGCCTCTTCGGCAACCTCGGCAAGCTGCTCCTGGGCATCACTTATCTCGGCATGAATGGTATAGAACGCCGGACGTCCGTTAATGCCGCTGCCCTCGATCTTGGTAACGATTTTTGCCGCGATGAGTTCGTCGCGCATCGCCTTGGTGTCGCATTCCTTATCGACGGAGCGGAAAATCTGTGCCAGCGCGCTCGACTTGATTTTAAGCGCCTTGCGGCAGAGCAGGTCGTAGGCAACCAGCTTGGCGCGCTCGGCAGAAAGCGACGTCTGGCTGCTTAGACGCTCAGCCAGGGCATCGACATTATTTTGGTTATCGGAATATACCGTCTTGGCCACGGGGCCCCTTTCATATGTACACATATACGTCTATATGGTACATCGCGCGAGCCTATCCACGCAAAACATCTGCGAGGACGCCTTTGCATCACCCGTTGCCGCAAGAAAAAAGACCGAGCCCGCGTCGTTGCGGACCCGGTCTTTCCGAGTCATATGGATGGAACGGTTAGCTCATCAAGCTGACTAGGCCTTGGCAGCCTCGGCGTCGGCGGGAGCCTCGGCGGCAGCAGTGCGGCCATACTCGGCCTTGCCCATCTCGGACCACTCGGGCTCCTCGTCGGGCATGGAACCGGCCTCCTTGCCGAAGAACTCCTTGAGGCAGTTGACGGCAACGATGAGGCCCAGGACCATCAGCAGGACGGCGAAGACGAGCTGCAGACCCTTGGTGGCGGCGACGGAAACGGCAGCCGTGGTGGCGGTAGCCGGGATGGTGCCGAAGAAGCCGTAGGCCTGGACGGCGGTCATGCAGCCCATGGCGCTCTGGACCAGCGAGGTGAAGGTGCAACAGAGCAGGAAGACAACGGGCACGTAGAGCATCCAACCCTTGCGGCCGGTGCACTTGCAGAACACGGCGAGGGTGATCATGGTCATACCGCCGAGCAGCTGGTTAGAAGCACCAAAGAGCGGCCAGATGTTGGCATAGCCGCCAAAGGCGAGGGCGAGGCCAGGAAGCAGGGTAACGACCGTGGCGAACCAGGGGTTACCGAGGACCTTCATGTAGCCGGCCTTGGACTCGATGGCCAGGGCGTCGTTGGTCTGGGCAAAGAACTCGGAGAACGAGGTGCGAGCGATGCGGGCGACGGCATCGAGCGAGGTCAGGGCCAGAGCGGAAACGTTCATGGTCATGAAGACGGTTGCGAGCGTGCCGTCAACGCCGAAGGCCTGCATACCGCGGGAGATGCCAGCTGCGAAGATCTGGAACGGGGTGGAAGCGACGCCGGCGTTAAGGGCGCCGGTACCGGCGGTGTTCATGTCGGAGAACATGATGCCGGCGACGATGATGGCAAGGATGCCGACGAAGGACTCGACGATCATGGCGCCGTAACCGACCTTGACGGCGTCCTGCTCCTTCTCGACCTGCTTGGAGGAGGTACCAGAAGAAACGAGGCTGTGGAAACCGGAGAGAGCACCGCAGGCAACGGAGACAAACAGGACCGGGAACATCATGCCCGAGGCATTGCTAAAGCCGGTGAAGACCGGAGCGGTGATGGTGGCCTGGCCGTTAGCGCCCAGGACGACGATACCGAGGACAGCGCAGACGATCATGACGATCATCATGATGGAAGTGAGGTAGTCGCGAGGGGTCTTGAGCATCTGGATGGGCATGGCACCGGCAAAGACCAGGTAGACCATGACGACGGCGAACCACTGGAACTTGTCCAGGTAGACCGGGAACTGCATGCCGACGGCGAACATGAGGACCATGAGTACCACGCCGGTGACGAACTCGGCAGCGCCGGTGAGGTTGAACTTCTTCTGGGCCCAACCAAAGGCCATGGCGACGAAGGTGAACAGGATGGAGATGGTGCCAGCGCAGCCAGCGGCATAGGACTTGGTGAAGTCGATGGCACCGGTAGCAGCACCAGAAGCGTCAACGGCCGGGGTGAACATGAACGTCTTGCAGACCATGTCGGTGAAAGCGGCGATGACGATGATGCAGAACAGCCAGCAGAACAGCAGGAACAGGCGACGGCCGGTCTTGCCGATGTACTTCTCGATGAGCTGGGCCAGGGACTTGCCGTTGTTCTTCATCGAGGCGTACAGGGCGCCAAAGTCGTGGACGGCGCCAAAGAAGATGCCGCCGACGAGGACCCAGAGCACGACGGGAAGCCAGCCGAAGGCCATAGCGACGATCGTACCCGTAACAGGGCCGGCACCGCAGATCGAGCTGAACTGGTGCGAGAACGCGGTGAAGGCGGAGACGGGCGAGAAGCTGTTGCCGTCTTTCATGCGCTTGGCCGGCGTGAGGGCCTCTTTGTCAACGCCCCACTTGTTGGCCAGCCATCGGCCATAGCCCAGATAGCCGCAGGCGAGCACCGCCGCGGCCACAACCATGAGCAAAACTCCGTTCATTACATTTCCTCCTCTAAAAAGAACTTCCCAGACATAAAAAATGAGGGCCGTCGGTTGCGCTCGACGGCCCTCATCTTCATCAGCCGCCCGTTATCGTACGGGCTAGCTGTATGTGCTAACCCGCATCAGATAATTACTACGCTGATAATGTTTAGCTGATGCGTGAACATGTCTAAGAAATCCTCTTCAATCATGATGTGAACGATCCGTGCGTGTTCACATCCCCCAGTGGTTGAAAAGGAGTATGAAACTTTAGTTACCTAAAGTCAACGCAAATATGTAATGAATTTTCCACTTTTTTGAATTTCTCGGTATAAAACGCCACTGACCTCGGACTTTACCCCACGACAGTTTTTGCATGAGAGATGCTCCTCGGGGGCGGGGCGGGCGCCTGCCGCCATATATGAACTTTCCTGCTCGGACAGTCCTGCTCACGACGGAGGCCACATTAAGTGGCCTCCTGTTCGTGCGGAACTCGCGATAAAGTTCATATATGGCGGCAGGCGCCCGCCCCGCCCCCGAGGAGCTCCCATCCCAAATGTGCGGAGCAAAGCTCCGCACACCAACTTATTCTTTCAGCCAAAGCACGCCGGAAATTCGATGCAGGCTGGCTAACCTTGCCGGACGCTGTCGACGCCGAACCAGCTCAGAAGCTATATCGATACAGAAAGGTCCCCGACCGGAGGGGCCGGATATAAGGTTTATCGCGAGTTCCGCACGCAAAGAAGGCCACTTAATGTGGCCTTCGTCTTGCGCAGGACTGTAGAGCAGGAAACCTTATATCCGGCCCCTCCGGTCGGGGACCGCACCCGTACGACTACAGCGTCATGTTTGGATCGGCGTCGACATCGAACGGCGAGATTTCACCTCGGTCGAATTTACGGCGAGCGACCTCCGCGATCATGGCGGCGTTATCGGTGCAGGCAGACAAGGGCGGCACCGTTACGCGGATTCCCTGACGCCCGAGTTTCTTGATCATCATCTCGCGCAGATGCGGGTTGGCCGAGACGCCGCCGCCGATGCAATACTCCTTGCACCCGGTAGCATGCAGGGCGTTTTTGGCCTTCTTGTACTGCACGTCAAAGACCGCCGCCTCAAACGAAGCCGCCAAATCGGGCAGATGAATCGTGCGCCCGGCCTTGGTCTCCTGCTCGATGTAGAGCGTCACCGCCGTCTTGAGGCCCGAAAGCGAGAAGCGGTAGTCGCCCCTGCTGTTCAGCGCGCGGGGGAAATCAATCGCCTTAGGGTTGCCCGTCTCGGCAAGCTTGGAGATGATGGGGCCTCCGGGATAGCCAAGGCCCAGTGCCTTTGCCACCTTGTCGAAGGCTTCGCCCACGGCGTCGTCAAGCGTCTCGCCAAGCACCTCGTAGTCGCCCCATGCCCTTACGTGCACGAGCATGGTGTGCCCGCCCGAAACAAGCGTAAAGATAAATGGCGGCTTGAGGTCGGGCTGCGCCAACAGGTTGGCAAACAGGTGACCCTCCAGATGATTGACGCACACCAGCGGTTTGCCGGCAGCATACGCAAAGCCCTTGGCAAAGGCGACACCCACCACCAAGGCACCCACCAGGCCCGGACCTTGCGTCACGCCCACGGCGGCAAGCTCACTTGGTGCAATGGCTCCGCCCGTAAGGCCCAGCGACGCTGCGGCGTCCTCGAGTGCCGCGTCCACGACGCTCACGATGACCTCAACGTGCTTGCGCGAGGCGATCTCGGGCACCACGCCGCCAAAGCGAGCATGAAAATCAATCTGTGTCGACACCTGGTTGGCCAGTATATTGCCATCCGCATCGATAATTGCCACGGCTGTCTCGTCGCAGGAGCTCTCGATGGCAAGCACCAGGCGGCGGCGCTCGATTTCGGCACGCTCCTCAGCGGCGCGTTCGGGCGCGGGCAGCGGCCATACACGCTGTTCGGCAGCCGTCGGCTCGGGCGAGGCATTGTCGAGAGGAAGCACCAGGGGCAGCGGCGCCGTCATGACGATGGCATCCTTGCCGGCACCGTAATAGCCACGGCGACGACCCGCCTCGGTAAAGCCCAGAGCGGCATAGAGCGCAATTGCGGCCTCGTTGCCGTCCTCAACCTCAAGCGAAGCCGTGGTGCAGCCGAGCATCTGCGCGTCATAGCTCACATGCGACAGCAGCTTGCGGGCAATGCCCTCACGGCGATGTGCCGGATCGACGGCAACGTCCATAATCTGCACGTCCCCGTCGACGACCATACCGCCGGCAAGACCCAGCAGACGGCCGTCGTCGTGCGCCACCCACCAGCTACGCGGCGCGGCAACGTCCTCGCCCAGTTCGGACAGGAACATGCCCGGCGTCCACGCCTCGTGTCCGGCACCTTCAAAGCAGGCAGCCTCTAGCGCGCTCGCGCCCTCGGCATCCGCCGCGCCCATGGGACGGAACTGCAGATGACGACCGGCGAGCTCATCGGCAACGCCCGTAATTTCGCTCTGCGCACTCTCGGCAAGACCAAGACGCTTGCGCTCGTTTTCCTCAGCATCCGAAAGGCGCGTGTAAATCGGCAAGACGCGGGCCGGATCGCCGTCACCCGCAGCGTGCGCGAGCAGCAAGCCCTCGCCCGAAGGCCACCACAGGTCGCGCTCCACGCAGCGGGCGGTCTCGTCCTCACCCAGCAGCTTGCCATAGCGCACGAGACCGTCACCGGTCAGCTGAAGCTGGTCCCAGTCCGCTGCTTGGCGCCACTCATCGAGCGCCACGGCGGCCTTGACCACGTGTTCGCGCTCAAATTGACGCTCGGGGCCCTCATCGACCAGCATATACAGCGCTGGATATACCTCACCGCGCATAGCATCGGCCAAGATACCAAGCTTGCCGCGCACGCCAGCCTTCCACGCCGTCCAAGCGCAAGCGTCGAGCGTCGACACGCCCAGCAGCGGAACATTGGCACCACGTGCGAGGCCCTTGGCAGTGGAGATGCCGATGCGCACACCCGTAAACGACCCCGGACCGCGGCCGACCACGTAGCAACCAACATCGCTGCGATCCAGACCGGCCTGAGCCAGCACGCCATCAACGGTATTCACGAGCTCAACGTTGGCGTGACGGCGACACATGTGGTCGCCGCTCACGAGCTTCGTCTCGCCCGTCTGCCCATCAATCCAGCTTGCCGCGCAGGCAAGCATGTCGGTCGAAGTATCGAGCGCCACCACCAGCGCATTGTCGTTATGCAAGCTCATCTTGTACAGCCTTATCAATCAAATGGGAAAGCTCCATTGCGCGGTCACCGTGCGCCTCGAGCGTTATCGTTCGCACATCGCTGTCGCCCTCATCACGCTTGAGCGTCACCGAAAGATACTCATCCGTCAGCTCGTCCTGGAATTGTTCGCCCCATTCCAGCAGGCAAGCACCCTCATAGCCCAGCACATCGAAAATGCCCGTATCCTCGAGCTCGTAGGCATGCTCCAGGCGGTATAGATCAAAATGAAACAGCGGAATACGACCTTGATCGTGAACGGCCATGAGCGCAAACGTAGGGCTCGTAACCATATGCCCATCGCCCAGCCCGCGCGAGACGCCCTTGGTAAAGTGAGTTTTGCCCACTCCCAGGCCACCGGTCAGGATGAGCACATCGCCGTCCTCAAGGCACGGTGCAATTAGCTTGCCAAAGTACTCCGTATCGGCAGCGCAAGTCGTTTTGTAAGTACCTACCCCCAGGCGCTCCAGGGACATATATGCTCCTTATTATTCCGAGGCGTCCTCTGGTGCGGGATGTCGCTCCAGATAGTCGCCCAGCATCTTAAAGTCTTCCTCCAGCAGCTCCTGCCACGCCGGATTGCGCAGCGCTGCTGCCGGATGGAACGTGGGCATTACTACAAAATGCCCCATCTGGTGGAACCTGCCGCGCAGCTTAGTAATGCCAATCTCGGTCTTAAGCACAAAGTGCGTCGCGGGGTTGCCGAGCGTCACGATAATATCGGGCCAGATGCTTCGAATCTGCTCACGCAAAAACGGCGAGCAAGCCAGCACTTCCTCGGGACGCGGATTGCGGTTTCCCGGCGGGCGGCACTTAAGCACGTTGGCAATGTAGACGTCTTCGCGTTTGAGGCCCGCCAGCGACAAAATGCCGTTGAGGTCCTCGCCTGCCGCCCCCACAAAGGGCTCGCCCTGCAAATCCTCATTGCGGCCCGGCGCCTCACCAATAAACATCACGCGAGCGCGGGGGTTTCCCACGCCAAACACGATATTGTGACGCGACTGGTAGAGCTGGCAGAGGTGGCAATCGCCCAGAACGGCCTCAATTTCCTCGAGTGCGACCTCACGTGGTGCCTGATGGGTATGGCCGGGGATGTGCATGACGCCCATAGCGGCTCCTACACGTAGACCTTGTCGAGACGCATGCCAAAGCCGCAGGCGACCTCGTAGTTAATCGTTCCGCGCAGTCGGGCCATCTCGTCCATAGTGATCTCGGCATCGCCATCGCGGCCGACAATGATCATCTCGTCACCATACTCGGCCTCGGGAATCTCGTGTGCCGGGTTGGACTGAATGGCGACCATAAACTGGTCCATGCAGATATTGCCAACCTGATGCACACGCTCGCCGCGATACAGCACATCCATACGATTGGAAAGCGTACGCGATAGGCCGTCGGCATAACCGATCGGCAGCGTGCAGATCTGAACGCGCGTGCGCGGTACGCGGTAGGTAAAACCGTAGCCCACGCCCTCACCCATCGCAGGGTGTGCCACGCGCGTCACGCGCGCATGGACGCTCATAACGGGATCAAGCTGCATCACGCGGCCACTCAGCTCGCACGGCTGCATGCCATACAAGCCAACGCCGGCGCGAATCATATCAAAATGCATCGAGGGGTCGAGCATCGAGGACGGCGTGTTGGCGCAGTGCACGATACCGCACTCAAAACCCGCATCCTTAATGGCCTGAACGGCCTCGGTAAAGCGCTGACACTGCAGCTTGTAGTCCCAGCCCGAAGGTTCATCGGCCGTGGCGAAGTGCGTAAATACGCCGTCGCACTGAATACCGCGATGGAAATTAATACCGCGGACAAAGTCGAGCACCTGTGTGTAGTGAACGCCGATACGATTCATACCTGTCTCGATGGCGAGATGATACTTGCCCACCTTGCCCGCCGCGACGGCACATTCGCCATACGCAAGAGCAAAGTCAGACGTATAGACCGAGGGCATGATATCAAACTCGAGCAACGTCGGAATGGCCTCGATAGGCGGCTCGCTTAGGATGAGGATGGGTTTCGTAATCCCGCCCTGTCGGAGCTCAACGCCCTCGTTAACCGTCGCCACGGCAAACATGTCGGCACCGGCCGAATACATGATCTTGGCGCACTCAACAGCTCCATGACCATAAGCATCGGCCTTAACCACGCAGCACAGGCGCTGACGTGGATTCAGCAAATTCTTATAGGCCCTCGTGTTGCGACGGAGCGCCCCGCGGTCGATCTCGACCCAGGACCAGCGCGTCAAATCGGCTTTATTCATGATTAGTCATCCGACCCTTCGTCCATGATTCCCAGATCTTCGAGCGCATCCTTTGCCGCCAGCTCCATGGCAGGACCGATCAAGTCGATAAGATCGGTCGCGATAACGCTCTTCTCACCATACTCCGTCGCCGCGGCAAAACCGGCGTAGCTGTGAAGTGCGACGGCGTACGAATACAGCAACTCCCAACGATCCATCTCGTCGCGCATGGTGGCAAGCGTGCCGGCCAAAATACCCGCGAGAACATCACCTGAACCGGCAGTTGCCAGAGAAGCCGGACCCGAGAGCGGCAGCAGTACACGCTCAACGCCACAGATAGCCGTCGTCGGCCCCTTGGCAATGACCACCAGATTGTCGGAGCCTGCAGCCCAGACAACCTTCTGCGCGGCTGCAATCGCGGTACCAAGGTCGTTCACCTCGTCACCGGCAACCAGACGCGAAAGCTCACGATAGTGCGGCGTCATAACCAACGGCTGCTCGCGACGATACATCTCGGGGTTACTATCAATACCGTCAATGGCAATCTTAGCAAGGCAGTTGAGTGCATCGGCGTCCAAAATAAGCGGTACATCAAGCTCGAGCAAGCCCGAAACCACCTGCATAGCGCCGGCAGACGTCGTCATACCAGGACCGCACAGTACGCAGCTGTACTTCTTTGCAATCTCGCACACCGTCATGCGCGCAGCGGCGCCAAAGGAGCCGCGGGAATCAGACGGAATAGCAAAGACGGGAATCGAAGGAAGTGCCATGCGAATAAGATTGGCGCAGGCGTCAGGAGCCGCGACCGCCACGTAACCAGCACCCGCGCGAGCTGCAGACTTGGCCGCCATAATGGCAGCACCAGGATATTGCGCAGATCCGGCGACAATAAGCACAGAGCCACGGGAATACTTATCGATATTCGTAGGCAGTGGGGCAAAGTAATCAACTAAGTCACCGGGCTCGACAATCTCAGCGGCGTGGTCGACATCATCGATGACCTCGTCAAGACGGTCGTAAAGATTGCCGCAGATCAAATCGCCAGCATACTCAGGGCCATCAGCGCTATACAAACCAATCTTGGGCGCAATCATCGTCACCGTATGCTCGGCACGAATGCAGTCGTCATCAACAACGCCCGTCTCGGCATTCAGGCCCGAGGGGACATCAATGGATACGACACAATCGGCGCATTCATTGACCGTAGGAATCCAGATGGAGAACGGCGCACGCAGATTCCCGTGAAAACCGGTACCAAAAATGGCATCGACAACAACATCGGCCTTATCAATCAAAACCTCGAGTTCGTCACGCGAAGGGCCGACGCAAACGTGCACATCGCGGCCGGCAGTACGACGAGCAACATGACGTGCCAGAGCAGCAGGAATCTCATCCGGTTCAACCGGAGAAACGATATCCACGTCCACACCCTTATGGCTCAGGATATCGGCGGCAACCCAACCGTCGCCGCCATTATTACCAAAACCGACCAGAACGAGAACCCGATCGGGATTGAGCTTCAAGACCTCGTTGGCGGCAAACTCACCCGCTAGCTCCATAAGCTCGGCCTTCGAAGTCCCTTCGCGTTCGATGATATCCTCGAGACGAACGACTTCTTCGGTACTCAAAACCGGTTTCATCTATGCTCCTAGCGTATCTTGCGAAGCATCGCCCAGGTGCTCCGTCAATGCTGAATTCTGCAGCTGCTCAAGCTCATCTAAAACAGAGCGAGCCTCTTTAAATGTCTGCGCTACGCGTTTCTTGGTGCTCACCTTTTCATCTTTTGGCTTAGGCCGAGCATCTTCGGTAATCGCGATGGCATTCGCAACGGCCAAGTCTCCCGTAAGCGTAATGGAAAGAGCGACCTCAACAACACCCAGTTCTTGAGCGATCTCGAGAGCACGGCCCGAAAGCAGCGCCTTCGGTTTGCCGAGTTTATCACGCGTTACCGAAACATCCTTGCGACCCACGCCTTGACTAAAACCCGTGCCGAGAGCTTTAAGCACCGCCTCGCGCGAAGCAAAGCGGCTCGCATAGTGAGCAGCGGGACGCGATGATGCATCGCAATACGCACGCTCTTCTTCGGTAAACACACGCCGAGCAAACGACGGCGTCTTTTCAAGAATTGATTTCATCCGGGAAATCTCGACGATATCAACGCCGATACCAGCTTCAGCCATGTTCACCTCCATATCGCACAGACTAAGTTATTGTAGCCCGTTCACAGAAGATGCGACAAACGAGGGTTATAAAACACAGCTACTATGTGAGACAAAAGCCCGTAAACGCAAAAAGGGGGAGGCCGCGAGGCCTCCCCCTTCTCAGTTCAAGCGTACGGCTCGGTGCCGTCCACCGGTCAGCGGCGCCCTGGCCTCCCACGGGCTGACCCCGCAGTACTCTCGG
>DBGDEA010000035.1:0-18593 GCA_048342875.1 Collinsella sp.
ACGCCGCAGGTAGAGAACGGACAGCGAGCGGGTCGCATTTGAGACAAGGTGACGTGAAACGAAAGGGCGCTGACCTTCTGGTCGCGCCCTTGAAGTTGAACGTCAGATTGTCCAAATGCGGCCCGCGCAGCGTCGGCTGGTCCGCCGTTCGGTAGAACGGCGGAACCTAAACTGCTTGTGCCAGCTTCTCGGCTCGCTCGGCGGCGGCGAGCGCCTCGATGACGGTGCCGAGCTGATCGCCCAGAAGGACGCCGTTGTAGGTGGAGTTGAAACCGATGCGGTGATCGGTCACGCGGTCCTGGGGCTGGTTGTAGGTACGGATCTTCTCGGAACGGTTGCCGTGGCCGATCTGGCTCTGGCGCTCGGCACCGAGCTCGGCCTGCTGCTTCTCGAGTTCCATCTCGTACAGACGGGCGCGCAGCATCTGCATGCAGACCTCGCGGTTCTGGATCTGGGAACGCTGCTCCTGCGACTGCACCACGGTGTTGGTGGGCAGGTGGGTGATGCGCACGGCGGAGTAGGTGGTGTTAACGCACTGACCGCCAGGGCCGGAGGCGCAGTAGGTGTCGATGCGCAGGTCGGACTGGTTGATCTGGACGTCGATCTCCTCGGCCTCGGGAAGTACGGCGACGGTAGCCGTGGAGGTCTGAATGCGGCCCTGGGACTCGGTCTTGGGAACGCGCTGGACGCGATGCACGCCGGACTCGAACTTCATGACGGAGTAGACGCGGTCGCCCTCGACCTTGAACTCGATGGACTTAAAGCCACCTGCCTCGCTAGGGCTGGAGTCGAGCACGGTGGTCTTCCAGCCGCGCGACTCGCAGAAGCGCTGATACATCTTGTAGAGGTCGCCGGCAAAGATGGCGGCCTCGTCACCACCGGCGGCGGAGCGAATCTCGACGATGGTGTTCTTGTCGTCGTTGGGGTCGCTCGGAATGAGCATGTACTTGATATCTTCCTCGAGCTGGGGAAGCTTGTCCTCGTTCTCGGAGATGTCCATCTGGAGCATCTCCTTCTCGTCAGCATCGGTAGTGTCGCGGAGCATTTCCTTGGCAGCCTCGATGTCATCGAGCGCGCCGATGTACTCGCGCGAGGCGGCAATGAGGTCGGACTGGTGCGCGTACTCCTTGTTGAGACGCGTGAACTCCTTGATATCGGAGGCGACGGCCGGGTCGGAAAGCTTCTTCTCGAGCTCCTCGTAGGCCTTGATGATCTTTTCGAGCTTGTCGCGCATGACGGACTCCTTTATATGCGTGAAGGCGAAAATCGGCAGAATTGATGGGGCGCGGGGCGCCGCTGCGGGGGTAAGTCCAGCTAGAGCATGTCGATCTTCAGATACATGCGCATCCCTTCGCGTATGGGGTACATAGTTGCGGTCTAACCCATATATGATAGCGTGCGCAGGCAAACCTGCATATAACCCGCACGGAATCCGACAAAGGGACAGTCCCTTTGTCGGATTCTAAAGCGTATGGAGTAGGGCGATGAGGAAGCGAACACCCTGGAGGTAGGCGCGGCGGGTGATGCGCTCGTTGGTGCCGTGGACGCCTCGGTCGCACTCGTCATCATCGACCACAAAGGCCGAGAAGCGAATGCACTCAGGGCAAATGTGCTGGTAGTTGGCAGCGTCGGTCGCACCGATCACGGTCGAGGGCACAATTGCCACTGGCTCGAATGATCCGTTTTCCTCCATCCCCTTTGGATCACGGAAATAGCGGACGGCGATGGAGCGAACCGCCTCGAGACCGGGACCACCGATGCGCGGGGACGGCGAGGGTTCGGAGCTGCCGGGGCCCAGCTCCACTTTGACACGACCGGCAAGGTCCGCCCCGGCAACCGCCTCACGGCAGCGCGCCACAACGTCGGCCACGCTCGTGCCCTCGAGCATGCGGAAGTTAATGTTGGCCCACATATCCTGCGGCATTACGTTGGCGCCGGTGCTGCCACCCTCGATCTGCGTGGGCGCGCAGGTGGTCGTCACCAGCGGATAGAGCTTTTTGCTGGCGAGGCAATCGCGGACAATGGCATCCCCGTTGGCGGCAATTTCATCGGCCGTGTAGAGCCCCAACTCGACGAGTTGGGCGGCAAGCAAGTCGGTCACGCGCGTCGGCCACTCGATATCGCAGATTGCGGTGATGGCACGGCTGAGCACCTCGAGTGAAGTGCCCCCGTAGGGGTTGGAGGAATGCCCGCCCTCGCTACGCGTCCTCAACACGATATCGGCGTAGCCCTTCTCCGCGAGATCGGCATGCATAAGCCAGCCCTCGCCCGCGCCGTACTCGGCAGCCGGAACGATGCGGTAGTCGCCCTCGTCGATCAGGTACTCAAGCTCAATGCCGCGCTCTTCGAGCACGCGGCCGATGGCACCCGCACCGAACTGCGTGGTTTCCTCGTCCTGGCCAAAAGCCAGCAGCAGGGTGCGCTCGTGCTCCCAGCCGTGTGCGAGCGCATACTCAACCGCCTCGAGAATGCCTGCGACCTGGTCTTTCATATCGATGGCGCCGCGACCCCAAATGTAGGTGTCGTCCACATGTCCGCTAAAGGGGACATGCGTCCAGTCAGCCTCGGTGCCGGGTACCACGGGAACCACGTCCATGTGGCCCATGAGCATGACGGGTTTGAGGACAGGGTCGGAACCGCTAAGCGTCACCAATAGCGAATGGTCGATAAGCTCGACCTTACCCGCCGTAAATACGTGCGGCCAAGCCTGCTGCATATACGCGCGCAGGTCGTCGAACGGCTGCCAGTTCACCGCCTCGGCATCCATACTCGAGATGGTCGGAAACGACAGCACGCGGCCCAGGCGCTCGCACGCACCAGCCTCGTCCAGATCGGCAAAATCATCCTCATGCGCAAAAAAGCGCCAAACCTCGGCCATGACATCCTTTCGATTGTGACGACAAGGGCCGCCCCACCGGAGCGGCCCTGCCACATAAGCGTTTGCGGTCGGTTATTTGTCCTCGAGATAACGCGAGAGGAACTCGCGCGTGCGCTGATGTTTGGGGTTGCCGAAGAGCTCGGCCGGCGCGGCATCCTCGAGCACCACGCCCTTGTCCATAAAGACCACGCGGTCGGACACCGTGCGGGCAAAGGCCATCTCGTGCGTGACGACGACCATGGTCATGCCGTCGGCAGCGAGCTTGCGCATGACCTCGAGCACCTCGCCCACGATCTCGGGGTCGAGTGCGGAGGTCGGCTCGTCGAACAGCATGATCTGCGGATTCATGCATAGGGCACGAGCGATGGCCACGCGCTGCTTTTGGCCGCCGGACAGGCGACCCACGGCGGCGTGCGCGAACTTCTCGAGCCCCACACTCGTCAAATGCTCCATCGCGACCTTCTCGGCCTCGGCCTTGCTCATTTTTTTGAGCGTGACGGGCGCAAGCGTGCAGTTGTCGAGCACATCCATGTTGTTGAACAGGTTAAAGCCCTGGAACACCATGCCGATGTCCTCACGCAGCTTGTTAATGTTGCAGCGCTCGGCCGTGAGGTCCTGGCCGTGGAACCAGATGTGGCCCGCGTCCGGGGTCTCGAGCAGATTGAGGCAGCGCAGGAAGGTCGACTTGCCCGAGCCCGAGGCGCCGATAATGGTGACGACCTCGCCGGGGTTAACGGACAGGTCGATGCCCTTGAGTACCTCGAGCGAGCCGAAGCTCTTGCGCAGGCCCTCGACGCGGATGAGCGGCTCATTGGTCTGTGCGGCGGCCGCAACGCCGGTAGTGGCGGTATCTGCCATGATGATTCTCCTCGTCTTAAGCCTAGTTAGAGCTGGGCAGCGTGGCCGGAGCCTCGGCACCGAGCTTTTTGCCAAAGGCTTCGAGCAGGCGGCTCGCCACGAGCGTCAGGATCAGGTAGACCACGAGCGCCACGCAGTAGACCTCCATCTGGCGGTAGTACACGCCGGCGACCGTGGTGGTGGCGTACATGAGGTCGAACACGCCGATGACCGAGAGCACCGACGAATCCTTGATGTTGATGATGAGCTCGTTGGTGAGCGCCGGAATCGCATTTTTAATGCCCTGGGGGAACACGACTTTGCGCATGGCCTGCCACTGCGACAGGCCCAGCGATCGCGCCGCCTCGGCTTGGCCGGAATCGATGGACTCGATGCCGCCGCGCAGGACCTCCATCATGTAGGCGGTGGAGTTGAGCGAGATGGTGACGAGGCCGGCGGTGAAGGTGCTCCAGATCTGGTTGGCCTGGGCGGTCTCGAAGCCCATGCCGCGCAAAACGGTGAAGCCCGCGTAATAGATGAGCAGGCCCTGGACCATCATGGGCGTGCCGCGCACGATGGTGGAGTAGACGGTCGCAAAGCCGCGGCCGATACTCTTAACGAAGCGCACCAGGTCGTTATCCACGCGGTCGAAGGTCTGAATGCGTAGGAACACGAAGAGCAGCGCCAGGAAGAATGCGATGACGGTGCCGAAGGTGGCAAGCGCGATGGTGATCTCGATACCGCGAATGAAGAAGTCCCCGCTCTTGTAGGTCATGTAGACCAGGCTCGACAAAAAGTCGCTGGGGTTGGAATCCGAGACAATGCTCACCTGCACCAGGTCGATAAACGACATGACGCAGCGGTCGATAAAGAAAACTGCCGCGATGGCGACCACGACGTAGCTGCCCAGGCGTGCGCCACGACGGCAGCGCTCGGATGCGAACGGCGACTTTTCGCGATAGTCGTTCCAGTGCATGAGCTTGGTGACCAGCGCCGCCGCCGACACGACGAGCCAGGCCCAAAGGATTGCCCAGAGGCAGTCTTGGAAGATACCGGTGGGGGCCAAGAAGCTCAGCGGCGTGGGGTTGCGTTGGCTAAACGCCAGGCCGAGCGCCGCGATAACACTCGTGCCCAGGTATACATAACGGTGGTCGGCCTTGATAAAGGAGGCCAGGCGATTAATGGTTTTCATGCTGCCTCCCTATGCCGGCTGACGGTCGAGGCACGCGTCCCACATTTGGTCGCGCTCCTCTTGGCTAATGCCCTTGAGTGTCTTGTCGATGAGCTTAAGCAGCTTGTCCGAGCCCTTGCGGCAACCGACATTTGCCGTGACCTCCTGCTTAAAGCCCTCGCCCTCGGCAAACTGGATGGGGACGATACCGGGATTTCGGGCCATATAGCCCTTCTCATTCTCGGTGTTGTAAGTCACGGCGTCGCAGGTGCCCTGCAGCAGATTCGAAAACACCGTGGGGACCGAGTCGACCGGGTTTTTGTGGACAACGCCCGGGATCTCGTCGATGACGGTATCGAGCATGGTGTCCTTTTGCCCGAGCACCGTAGCGCCGCTAAAGTCGCTGAGCTTGGTCGCGTTTTGGTAGGGGGAACCCTCTTTTACGAACAGGCCAAAGTAGCCAATGAAGTACGGATCGGAAAAGCCGACGGACTCCTCGCGCTCGGGCGTGGCGCTCATGCCGGCAATGATGAGGTCGATCTGGCCGTTGTTGAGCGAATCGATAAGACCCGAGAAGCTCTGTTTGACGGCAACGGGCTCGCCGCCGAGGGCCTTGCAGACGATCTTGGCGATCTGCACGTCGTAACCATCGGCATAGGCGCCCTGCACGTTGTCGATGGGGATGGTGTACTCGCTGGCTTCGGAGACCTGCCAGTTGTACGGGGCGTAGGCCGCCTCCATGCCAATGCGGATCTTGTCCTTGCCGATCACGGAATCGGACAGGTCGTCGCGACCGCCGCCCGTCGTGGGCCGAACCACCTTGAGCGTTGACGGGCGCTGACAGCCGGCAAGCGCGCCGGCGACGACGGAAGCGCTCGCAGCGAGAGCGCTACCCAAAAAGATGCGACGGCTGCATACCGGCTGTGGATGCGCGTCGCGTTGATGGGGAGAATGCATAATCTGCCTTCCCTGTTGAATCGTATGCTGACGACTTAACAGGATATACGCCAGCAACTAGCAGCGCAGCACAAGCTCGAAAAATTAATAGACACGCGGTAGTCATTGGGGACGCCGATGTTTTGGCAATGCCGGCGAGCGACGTCCAGAGCGAACAAGTGGCATGAAAAAGGCAAGGCATGACCAGAAGGTCTATGCCTTGCCTTTTGAATGACAACTTGTCGCTCTGGACGACGCGCAGCATCGACCGAGCGGCGGAACCTCTAGAGCAAGGTAACGCTAAAACTGCGCTTGTCCGTCTCGCCCGGGGCCAGGGTGATGGTGTTGACCTTGTGCTCAAAGACATCGTCCTCGGTGTCCATGGTGGTGTGACCGGTCCAGGGCTCGAGCGCCACAAACGGAGCGTCGTTGGCGGCAGACCACACGCCAATGTACTTAAAGCCCTCAAAGTCGATCTTGACGCCGTGACCCGACTTGCGGCCGCGCAGCGTGAGCGTGGAGCCCGGGGTATCGGTGAACATGATGGCGTCGTTATCGAAGCTGCGGTGCGTGATGGGCAGCACGTCCGAGTTATCGGGAGCCTTGTAGCTGCCCTCGAACGTCATAAGACCGTCGGGCGTGATGATGGGAGCCTCGTTAGTCCAAGCCTCGGTAAACGCCAGCTCGTAATCCTCGAATGCCTCGTCCTCGGCACCGGGAGCCGGTACGTTAAACGCAGGGTGGCCGCCCACCGAGAACGGCAGGTCCACGTCGCCGGTATTGGTGACGGTAAAGGTCTGCGTGAGGATGGCGTCGCCGGTCAGGGCATAGGTCATGTTGAGCTTAAAGTGGAACGGAAAGGCCTTGAGCGACTCGGACGTGTCGGTGATCTCGTACGTTACCGAGGAGCCGTCCTCCGAAACCTCGACCAGCTTGTGCTCGACGATGCGCGCGAGTCCGTGGCGCGGCATCTCGCAGGTGCCGGCCGCAGACGTTGCCGTGTTGTTGCGCAGCGAACCCACAATGGGAAACAGGATGGGCGCATGCTTGCCCCAAAAGGCGGGGTCGCCCTGCCACAGATACTCGTTGCCGTTGAGGGCAAGGCTCGTGAGCTGGGCGCCCATGGAATCGATGGCCGCGGTGAGGCCGCCGCGCTTGATGGTAGTGACGGTAGACATGCTACTTCCTCCAAAAGTAAACAATAGTGTCGAGGGCTATTGTCCCACTCTTGGCGGCGGGACGGGACGGCAGGCGATTATTGAGTAGCCATAGCGGAATGAGCGGCGAGCGCCTACTGGGTATCTACGTAAAGGTCAAACCCGCCCTGTGGCGTGGTGTCGACCGTATCGGGCGCCTGCGAGTTAAAGCTCACGGGAACCATGCGCTTTGAGGCACGGAAGCGCGTGCCGTCGGTGGCGACGGGCGGTTCATCGACGGTGAGCTCGTAGTCGCCGGGCTTAAGTTCGATGCCGTCACCAGCGGAATTGACGTATTGATACTCGTCAATCGTCTGCCCTTTGAGCGTGCGCCCCACGATATGGATGAGCATTTGGCTGTCGCCGCGCGCGGTGTCCCACGTCGCGCCGTCCTTGACCTCGACCGACACATGTACCGAGCGCGTGCGGCCGAGCGATTGCTCGACAGACATCTCGACCCTGGCGGCGTCTTTTCGCTGCTGCTCGACATGGCTCCAGACGTTTCCAATTACCGAGCATGCGATAACGCCGGCCATGAAGGCGATAAGGATGGGGCCAAGCGGAGAGCGACGTCCTGCATCTTCCTCGCGAGACAGATTGGGGCGACGTGTGGGTGCGGGCGCCTGAGCGCCCTGCGAGGGCACGTCGAGAATACTGAAGGATGCCGTGCTGTCGGGATCGATGGTGTGACGCGGCTGCGGGGTCTTTGCCGGCGAGATCGACATGTCGGCTGGCTCGCCGAGCGTGGCCGTAGCGTCGGCCTTGGCCTCGTCTGCCTCGGCCTGGGCCCAAGCTTGTTCGAAGGTCAGGGGCTCGACGGGATCGAGGGCGGCGTCCGAGTCGGCGGCGACGTCGTTGCCGGTCTCGTCCTCGTCGCTCGACACGCCACGCGGCGTAGGCTCGTCCCACCCCTCGTCCGGAGTCTCACCCTCGCTATACCACCATTCAAAGTTATCGATATCCATACGGGGCGCCCCTTAGGCCTCGCAAATAAACACTCGCTAGTTTTATACCCCCAGACGACACCGAAGCTCACCCGCGCCGGACACAAAAACCGTCACAACATTCGACGCTTTTCCTCGATTTCGAGATTTTCGCCGAATGTTGTGACGGTTTGGGCGACTGGCCGGCAGCGCAATGCGACAAAGGGACTGCCCCTTTGTCACATTCTGTTAGAGTTGCAGGGATTGAATCCCGCTTATTCATGCGACATTGGAGTGACAACCTTGACCGCCGCAACCACGCCTAAAAGTAAGCCAACCGCCGCCGCGCTCTCCCCCGCGCGCACCAAGCTCTGCCTGGCGCTGCTCGTGCTGTTGGGATTCTCGCTCGGCTGCTCCGAGTTCGTAGTCATCGGCATCGAAAGCGACTTGGCAACGGAACTCGGCATATCACTTGCCACTGCGGGCCAGCTCATCAGCGTGTTTGCGCTCGTCTACGCTATCGCGACGCCGGTGCTCGCGCTCAGCACGGGGCGATTCCGCCGCTACCAGCTGCTCGTGTGCTATAGCGTCGTCTTTGTGCTCGGCAACCTGGTCATGGCGTTGGCTCCCAACTTCCAGGTGCTGTTTATCTCACGCATTGTCCTGGGCTCTGTCTCGGGTGCGCTGCTCGCCGTGGGCGTGACGTACATCCCTGAGCTGCTATCCCCGCAGCAAACCTCACTTGCCATCTCGGTCGTGTACGGCGCGTTTTCCGTGGCGATGGTCTTTGTGACCTCGATTGGCAAGTTTGTGGCCGACACACTCGATTGGCACGTGGCCATGTACGGCACGCTGACCTTTGCCGTTTTGATCTGTAGCGCGCTCGTGGCGTTTATGCCTCGCGCCGGGCAGACCGATGAGCCCGCCACCTTCCGCGAGCAGGCGGGGCTACTACGCGAGCCGAGTATCATCACCGGCATGCTCATCTTCTTGTTTGGCGTGGGCTCGGTCTACGTATTCTACGGCTACGTGACGCCTTATCTGGAGCAGGTGCTGGGCATGGATACCGTTCAGGCGAGCACCACACTTATGGCCTATGGCGTGTTCTGCCTGATCTCGAACATCCTGGGCGGATGGATCGATGCGCGTTTTGGCATGAAGGCGCTGCTGGTTACGTTTGTGCTGCAGGCGGCGGCACTGCTCGGGCTGTTTGCCGTGGGCGCCGCCATGCCGCTCGCGCTGGTCTTTGTCTTTAGCCTGGCGATGCTCATGTACCTGTTCTCGGTCTCATGCATCACGCACTTTATGGACGTGGCACGCAGCCGCCATCCCAAGTCGATGGTACTCGCAAGTTCGGTTGAGCCCATGGCGTTTAACGTCGGCATCTCGTTTGGCACCGCAGTGGGCGGCGCCGTGGTAAGCAGCATTGGCATTGCGTACGTGGGTGCAGTGGGCGCCGCGTTCTCGCTTGTGGCCTGGGCGCTCACGCTGGTGACCATTAAGTTGGCTCGCTGGGAGCGCAGGCGAGCAAGGGCGCAGGCGCAGGCGTAGATGCGATACTCGAGCTCGATGATGGCGATCGAAAGGAAACCGCATATGCAACGTGTACTGTTTATCTGCTATGGAAACATCTGCCGCTCGACGATGGCCGAGTCGGTGTTTACCGAGCTCGTGCGCCGCGCTGGGCGCGAGGCGGAGTTTGCCATCGATTCCGCGGCGACCTCGACCGAGGAGATCGGCAACCCGCCACACCACGGTACCGTTGCCAAGCTACGCGAGGTCGGGATTCCCGTCGTCGCACATCGCGCACGTCAGGTACGTCGCGCGGAGTATGGCGACTGGGACCACATTGTCTATATGGACGACGAGAACGCCCGCGCCCTGTACCGAATTTTTGGGAAGGACCCCGATGGCAAGATCTCGCGCCTGCTCGATTGGACCGATCGCCCCGGCGACGTGGCCGACCCCTGGTACACCGGCAATTTCGACGCCACCTACCGCGATGTACTCGCCGGTTGCACCGCCATGCTCGAGCAGCTGTAGGCGCTCGGGCGGCGCGGGCACACGGGCCACGCCATCGGCATAAAACGAGCGTGGATTTTCTCCCACTTTGAGCGTTCGAGTGCGCTCTAAACGGGAGAAAATCCACGCTCGTTATCTCGGTGGGAGAAAATCCACACTCATGAATGTGACAAAGGGACTGTCCCTTTGTCACATCCGGGACCGGCCCTAGACCGGCTTGACCTCCAGCTTAATCCCCTTGGCACAGAAGTCGCCCAAAACATCCGAAAGGGCCCAGGTCGCATATAGCGGCAAATAGAGAACCGCTCCGTTGCGCTCAACGTTGCCTCTCGAGAAAACAATCCCGAGCCTTACGCCATATTCAGCCGTATCAAGCACATGACCGAGCGCAGCGTGCGCGTGGTAATAAGAGCCCGATTTAACCTCGATCGGAACAGCCGTCCCATCCGGTCCATCGACCACAAAGTCCACTTCACCGCGCTTTTTTGTCTGATAGTAGTAAAGCTGGCGATTTTGGGCAGCCAGCTGCTGGGCCACCACGTTTTCGTAAATGCCGCCCAGGTTGGGCTCCTTGCTATCAAGATACGCCGCCTGGGCGACTCCAACGGGGTAACGCGCCATCAACATGCCCGTATCCGATTGATATAGCTTGAACTGCGATGGCCGCGCCGTCTTGAGCAGGGGCGATTTTGGCTCGGTTACGATATCGGCTTTGAGAGCAACGCCGGCATCGACAAGCCATACAAAATCTCGCTGATACTTCTCGTAGTGAGCCTTGGGGTCAATGGAATTGAGCACGAAGCGCTTGTTTTCGCCCTCGAGCATAATAGGGAGCTGATCGTAGATGCTCTGCACCTGAAGGGCTCGCCCGCTTGCATACTTGGAGATATCCCGCCGGTACTGTTCGTTGAGCTCTGACTGTAGCTGACGAACAGAGGCAAGGTCGCCCTGCGTGTCAAGGAAACGCTGCACGACCTCCGGCATTCCGCCGACAACGGTATAGGTCCTGAAGTTTGCCATCATCGCGTCATGAATGTAATCAGGAATGGGCCTCTCGCTGATACACGCGTCACGTATCGTTTGGCGAGCCCCCTCGCTCACCCCGATTGCCCAGCAAAACTCCTCAAAATCGAGCGGGAACATCCTAAGCTCGTGAACATACCCCACGGGATAGGACCTGACGCCCTTGAACTGAGTCCCGAGCATTGACCCCGAAAACGCCCAGCGGCACCTCCCGTCCTCAACAAGGAACTTTGCCATCGTCATGATGTCGGGGGCCTCTTGGACCTCATCGATAAACACGAGCGTTTTGCCTGGTGCAATCGACTTTCCCGAAAGAAGCGTCACCCTGCTGATGAAATCATCGGCATCCCGCGCCTCGAGAAGAGCATCTTTTGCCTGGCGATTTTCCATGAGGTTAAGCTCGATGTAGGTTGCATGGTTGGCCTTGCCAAATGCGCGAATCGAATAGCTTTTGCCAATCTGGCGAGAACCCGTAATGAATAAGGCCTTTTGCTCGGCAGACTTCAGCCAGCGCTCCAGCTCTGCAGCTATTTTCCTGCGCAGCATAGGCTCTCCCCTCAGTGTCATCAAATGAAATGCAAAGTTTTATACGCTTGATTATCGATGAAACGCAGAATTTTTAGAACCTAAAATCGGATGAAATGCAGAGATTTGAGATTACAAGCATAATAGAAGGGGCACCACCGGCGAATGTGACAAAAGAACTGTCCCTTTGTCACATTGCGCTCGACTACTCGTCGACGATCTCGGCAAGCCAGACGTTCAGCGTATCGACCTCGGGACCGCAGAACTTTGCCGTACCAGGCTCGTTGCCGGGCACGGTTCCGCCATAGCGCAAGATATCGATATAGGGAAAGCCCACATGGCAGGCCATGGCGCACATCTTGCCGCGATCTCGGTCGAAGTCAAAAACGTCGCCCGGCTTGTGCCCGTGATGGCAGCGGCATGTGCCCAACTGGTCCACGCAACTCACGCGGATACGTGGACGCTTTCCACGCGGCGCGCCGAGCGGCTTGCCCCCGCCCACAGGCCTGGCGCCGTTCTCGCCAGCGTTACTCATGGTCGATCACATCCAGGCAGGCCTCGATGGGAAGGCCGGCCGACTTGTCCTCTTGGTCGGCATTGCGCTCGATAAGCTCCGCTACCACGCGCATGGCATCGCTCGTCGCGCGCTGAAGGCTCCAACCGGCCATAACGCGGCCGACGAGCACCGCCGAGAACGTGTCGCCCGTGCCCGGGAAATAAACCGGAATGAGCTCAAAGGGAATCGTAAAGTACTCCCCCGCCACATGGTCGTAACCGATAACCGCGTTCGTGCCATTGACCACGGCGCTCGTAATGACCACCGACTTGGCACCCAGCTCGCGCACGGCGTCCACAAGGGCGCGGGCCTCGTCGGGCGTGATTTGCTCGGCGATAGGCGTATCGGTGAGCAGGCATGCCTCGGTATAGTTGGGCACCGCGTAGTCTGCGCACTCCAGCAGATGCCGCATAAGGCCAATCGTGGACTCGGGCACGCCCGCATAGAGCTTGCCGTTGTCGCCCATGATGGGGTCGACGAACACCTTGGTACCCTTTTGCGCGCGACGGTGGCAGAAGTCCGAAATGATGCGCGTCTCTTCCTCGGTCACGATAAAGCCGGTCGAAATGGCGTCGAACTCAAAGCCGAGCTCCTCCCAGATGGCGAGGCTCTGGCGCACGTACTCGGTGGTGTCGTGGATGTAGAACTTGGGATAGTTGAGTGTATCGGACACTAACGCCGTCGGCAGATTGTGGATGCGATAGCCCATATGCGACAGCACCGGCAGCATGGCGGAAAGCGCGACCTTGCCGTAGCCGCACATATCGTTGATCAGCAGCAGCTGAGTGTTCTTCATGAGGGTCTCCCTTGGTTCGGGCACGGCGCAGCAGCACCACAGTGCGACTAAGTGTAGCGCAGGGGACGTTGTGAGCGGGCGCTACGGTCGCGAAGAGCGCATTGTTGCGAAAAGGTTTCGGAAAATGATCCCTTTTCCTCCGTCCCCAAGGGATCACATGCACCGAAGCGGACCGTGGCGGAATCACAGGTTGAGGACGGACAGCGAAAGCGTTCCTAAGCGAGCAAGGTGACGTGAAAGAGGAGGGCATAGGCCTTGTGGCCATGCCCGACGATTGAACGTCAGATTGCTGCTTAGGAACGCTTGCAGCGTCGAGCGGTTACGGCGTTTGGCAAAACTCCGTAACTTAATAAGTTTGGTACCTTGACATTGATTTCTTATGCTCCTAGATTAGTTAGGCACAAAACAATTCCACTACCTAACTAAAGAAAGGAGCGAAGCTTAGATATGTGTGTTGAACCACTCGTCCTTCCACATGAGCCCGGCGGTGACCCGTCGCAACCGGTAGACATACCCGAAGCGGTCAGCGCCGAAGACAAACTCGCCAAGCGCATCCTGAGCGGCCTGGGTTTTTGCGGCCATTACATGCATTTTCATGGCGGAGGCGTGTCCGGCAAGGCGCCCATCATCTGCCTGCTGGCCAAGCAGCCCGGCGGCGAGATGTCGCAGCAGGAACTCGGCATGCACTTTGACCTCAAGCCGGGGTCGCTTTCCGAGATCCTGTCCAAGCTCGAGGTCAACGGCCTCATTGAACGCAGCCGTAACCCCAAGGATCGACGGCAACTCACCATTCGCCTGACCGAAACCGGCCGGGAAAACGCCCGCATCGACCAGGCGGCCCGCATCCGCTTTAGAGAACGGGCCTTTAGCGCGCTCACCCATGACGAGCGCGAAGACCTCGCCGAAATGCTCGATAAAATCCGTGTAACCTGGGAGGAACTGGATGATTAAAACCCTTATGGGCAGCATCCGCGACTATATGAAAGTCACCGTTGCCACGCCGTTGCTCGTGCTTGGCGAGGTGCTCTGCGAGATGCTGATTCCATTTATCACCGCCAACCTGATCGACGCCATCAAAGACGGTGCCACCGTAGCCGAGATGCTTCCCACCGCAGGCTTTTTGGTGCTCATCGCGCTGACGTCGCTTGCCTTTGGCGCCGCTGCCGGCGTCACCTGCAGCCATGCGAGCTGCGGCTTCGCCAAGAACCTGCGTCACGACCTGTTCTACAAGATCCAGACGTTCAGCTTTGCCAACATCGATGAGTTCTCGAGCTCCTCGCTCGTCACGCGTCTGACCACTGACATCAACAACGTTCAACAGGCCTTTATGATGATCATCCGTATCGCCGTGCGCGCGCCGCTGGTCTTGATCTTCGCCTTTACCATGGCATTTATCATGGGCGGCAGCGTCGCCATGGTCTACCTGGTCATCATTCCGCTGCTGGGCTTTGGACTGTTCTTTATCATCTTTAAGGCACGCCCCATCTTCTCGCGCGTGTTCCACAAGTACGACGCCCTTAACGAGTCCGTCGAGGAAAACGTCACCGGCATGCGCGTGGTCAAGAGCTACGTGCGCGAAGACTTTGAGAAGGAGAAGTTCGCCACCGCCGCGCGCGACGTCCAGATGGACTTCACCCGCGCCGAGAAGCTGCTCGCCTTTAACAACCCCATGATGAACATCTGCGTCAACGGCGCATTTGTCGTCATCATCTACCTGGGATCCAAGCTCATCATCACGAGCCAGGGCACGCTGTTCGACGTGGGCCAGCTCTCCTCGATCTTTACCTATGGCTTCCAGATCCTCATGAGCCTGATGCAGCTGTCGATGATCTTTGTCATGGTGACCATGGCCGACGAATCGGCGCACCGCATTACCGAGGTGCTGGCCGCCGAGCCCACGATCGCCGATCCCGCCGAGCCCGTGCTCGAGGTTGCCGACGGTTCCATCGACTTTGACCACGTGAGCTTTAAGTATTCCGCGCATGCGAAGCGCCAGGCGCTCGACGATATCGACCTGCACATTAAGAGCGGCGAGACCATCGGCATCATCGGCGGCACTGGCTCGGCCAAGTCCACGCTTGTAAACCTCATCGCCCGCCTGTACGACGCCACCGAAGGCACCGTGCGCGTGGGCGGCATGGACGTGCGCGACTACGACCTGGACGCACTGCGCCACCAGGTCGCCATGGTGCTGCAGAAAAACGTGCTGTTTAGCGGCACCATCGCCGAGAATCTGCGCTGGGGCGACCCGAACGCCACCGACGAGGAAGTCCGCGAGGCAGCGCATCTGGCCTGCGCCGATGAGTTTGTCGACGGCTTCCCCAAGGGTTACGACACCTGGATCGAGCAGGGTGGCTCCAATGTTTCCGGCGGTCAGAAGCAGCGCCTGTGCATTGCGCGTGCCCTGCTGCGTCGCCCCAAGATCTTGATCCTGGACGACTCCACCAGCGCCGTCGACACCAAGACCGACGCCAAGATCCGCGCAGGGTTGACAAGCTATCTGCCCAACACGACCAAGCTCATCATCGCCCAGCGCATTAGCTCCGTGCAGGACGCAGACCGCATCATCGTCATGGAGGGTGGCCGTATCGCGCAGATCGGCAACCATGACGAGCTGCTCAAGACGAGCGAGATCTACCGCGAGACCTTTACCTCGCAAAACAAGATGTCTGCCGAGGGCGAAGGGGCCGTCGAGGCCGACACCGAGGCATCCGCAACGCAAGCTCAGACCCAAGAAGGAGGCGAGGCACATGAGTAAGGCAACGACCGCCGAGCGCGCGCTCAACCGCAAGGGCGGCACCATGTCGCGCCTCATCAAGACGCTCTTTGGCTTCTACCCCGTGCTTTTGCCCCTCGTCGTCGTCGGCGTGGTGCTCTGCGCCATCATCAACTCCATCGGCGCGACCTTCCTTCAGAGCGCCCTGCAGATTATTAGCGAATCGTGGCAGTCGGGCGATTGGGAAGCCGCACAGCCCAAGATCGCACAGCTCGTGACCACCCTCGCCTGCATCTACGGCGTCGGCATCCTGTCCTCACTGTTCTGGAACCGCGCCATGGCCATCGTCACGCAGGGCTCACTCGAGAAGCTGCGCGAGAAGATGTTCAACCGCATGCAGGACCTGCCGATTCGCTACTTCGACACGCACCAGCGCGGCGACATCATGAGCCACTACACCAACGACATCGACACGCTGCGCCAGATGATCAGCCAGTCGCTGCCCAACCTGCTTATGACGACCATCGTCATCGTCACGGTGTTCTTTATCATGCTGTACTACAGCGTGTGGATGTGCCTGGTCATTGTGGCCGGCGTCGCCTTTATGACCTTTATGACCAAGCTGCTCGGCTCCAACTCCGCGCGCTTCTTTATTGCGCAGCAGACCGAGCTCGGCGTGGTCGAGGGCCATATCGAGGAAGTCATGAACGGCCAGAAGGTCGTCAAGGCATTCTGCCACGAGTCTGCCGCCGAGGCCGATTTTGACGAGCGCAACGAAAAGCTCTTCGAGGTCTCGCAGAAGGCCAACATGTACGCCAACATCCTCATGCCTATCCTTATGAACCTGGGCAACCTGCTCTACGTGTTGGTGGCCCTTGCCGGCGGCATTTTCCTGGCGCTGGGCGTGCCCAACCTGAGCATCTCGGGCATGACGCTGTCCATCGCCGTCGTGGTGCCGTTCCTCAACATGACCAAGCAGTTCTGCGGACAGATCGGTCAGATCTCGCAGCAGATCAACGCCGTGGTCATGGGCCTCGCCGGCGCCGACCGCATCTTTGAGCTCATCGACGAGGAGCCCGAGGCCGACGAAGGCTACGTGACGCTCGTCAACGCGCAGGTGAACCCCGAGACTTGGGAGTTCGAGGAGGCCGACCACCACACCGGCATGTGGGCATGGAAACACCCGCACCGCGCAACCGGCGAGATCGAGTACGTACCGCTGCGCGGCGACCTGGTCATGGACAACGTCGACTTTGGCTACACGCCCGACCACGAGGTGCTGCACGGCGTGTCCGTGTTTGCCAAGCCGGGCCAGAAGGTCGCGTTTGTCGGCGCCACCGGTGCGGGCAAGACGACCATCACCAACCTCATCAACCGCTTCTATGACATCGCCGACGGCAAGATTCGCTACGACGGCATCAACGTCAACAAGATCCGCAAGGCCGATCTGCGTCGCTCGCTGGGCGTGGTACTGCAGGACGTGAACCTGTTCACCGGCACCGTGATGGACAACATCCGCTACGGCAACCTGGATGCCACCGACGAGGAGTGCATCGCGGCGGCAAAGCTCGCCGGCGCGGACGACTTTATCACCCGCCTGCCCGACGGCTACGACACGATGCTCACCGGCAACGGCGCACAGCTGTCGCAGGGCCAGCGCCAGCTGATTTCGATCGCACGTGCTGCCGTCGCCGATCCGCCGGCAATGATTCTGGACGAGGCCACGAGCTCCATCGACACCCGCACCGAGGCCATCGTGCAGGCAGGCATGGATAAGCTCATGGAGGGCCGCACGACGTTTGTCATCGCGCACCGTCTCTCCACCGTGCGCAACTCCGACGCGATCATCTGTCTGGACCACGGCCGCATCATCGAGCGCGGCAACCACGACGAGCTGATTGCCAAGCGCGGGTATTACTACCAGCTGTACACCGGAGCGTTTGAGCTCGAGTAGGACCGGTTACTGACGGAGGGCGCCCCGAGGGTGGCGGGGCAATTCCTCCGTGCTCAAACATTCTCGCTGCGCTGCGAAACTGCGCGCGGAGGAAATACCCCGCCGCCCCCGGGGCACCCTCCTGCGCACAATCAGCCCGTCACTTAGAGCGGAATAAAAGATTGTGAGCCCCTGGCCGATTGGCCAGGGGCTCGTTTTGTGTGGGGGTATTTTGGCTGGCAGGTGCTGTATATTATTCGTATAATTTATCGTAAGTTCCCGTACATCGATTGGAGCCTTACATGCCTGCCATTAAACCTGTTTCCGATTTGCGCAATTACAACGAGGTGCTCTCCGATGTCCACGAGGGCTCCCCGGTGTTTCTGACCAAAAATGGGCACGGTTGCTACGCTGTGCTCGACATGAAAGATTACGACCGGTTTTGCGCCATCAGCACGCTGATGTCGGAGCTTGAGCGCGGGCGCAGCTCGGGTGATGAGAGCGGATGGGTCTCGTCGGACAACGTCGCCGAGCACTTCCGCCGCAAGGCCGCAAGCCATGCATAGCTGCGCGGTCGTCTACTCTCCGCTGGCTCTGCAAGATCTCGACGACATCTGGGACTATATTGCCGTCGAAAAGGACAATCCCGCAGCAGCGGAGAGAATCGTAGAGGGCATCCTCGCTCGGATAGACCTGCTCTCCAGCTTCCCGGAGTCGGGCACGCCACTTTCATCGATCCATCCCCTACGCTCCGATTACCGGTTCGTGATCTGTGACAATTATCTCGCGTTTTACCGCTATCACCAGAAGGTCTATATCGACCGCGTCCTCCACAGAAAGCGCGATTACCTGCAGATATTGCTTGCCAAATAAAATGATAGCTAATTTGGGACGCTCTCTGAGTGTAGCCGTCAACAGTGGACGCAGCAAAGGAACGCCCCTTTGTCATGCAAAGTCTTTGGAAATCAAAACCACCCCTAAAAGGGGTGGTTTGCTCTTAGGGTATAACCCTTGGATTTCCGGCACGCGTCTAAAGGCGCCGGCCCTCACGGGGTTCGGGCCGCACTGCAGATTGACCCGT
>DBGDEA010000036.1:0-114624 GCA_048342875.1 Collinsella sp.
TGCGGTTTTCGCGAAATACGGGGTATGGTCTAGGGGCCGGGGTCAAACGTAGTAGATGGGCCGGTTTCGTGGCGGCGGCATCGCAGGCAGCCGACCGAGGGCGCCCGGAAGTGAGCAAGGCACCCGTCTAACGACCGATTTCCAGCCAGTTGCATAGTACGTTGGCTCGTAACTCCATTTCCGTCGTCTTTTGCGCCTTAGTTTTGCACCTATAGCGCAATTCCAAGCGCGAGCAAAGACTTCGCACGATCGCATCAAGCTGCTCGGCATCGTTAAGCATGTCGTGCGTAACCAGAAAGACGTCATACCCCATACTTTGCAGCGCCGTCATGCGTTTGGCATCGTGGTCGAGCACGGCGCCTGATCCGTGGATAACCTCTCCCTGAATCTCCACGATGCCTGCCTTCATTATGGTTGGATTTACGATCACGATATCCCCGTAGCAGACTTTTTGCCCTGCAATGCTCTGCGCCGACGCGGTAAGCGGCGTAAGGTCGTTAACATAAACGTTTCGAAAGCCGGCACCGCCGCGAGAGCGAGGAAGCGATAGCAATAAAATTCCTGCAACTTCAAGCGGAGAAGCTGCTATACCTGTCACCAGCTGCGCGGCTTTGTAAAACTTCGTACCCCACTTTCGTCTTTTCATCTTACTGGCATATTCATGAAGCTCGTGTAATTCGATGAGCGGCTTCCTCATCCAGAGCGAAGTGCCCTTTAGCCTTGTGACCTCCTTCGTTTTCTTTTGTCCGTTGGGTCCCTTCGTATTTACCTGTTCTTTGACTTTTATGCGCGCATAAACGCGTTTCCATTGTGGTTCGTCTTGGCTTTCATCGAGGTCAAAGAGGGATTCGGTGGTTGCATTCTCGGCGGCGTCATTGGCTGTGTCTAGTTCCGCCTCTGCTGCTGCGGTGGGCTCAAAGACTGAGAACCATCCGCAAAATTCGTACATGGCAAGGACAAGATCGGTTGGAGATACAAAGCGCGCCATGGTGAATAGCGTCGCAAGTGGATTGGTAACCCTAAAGCTCATCGCGGTTTCCAGCGTGCTATCCACCCCCGAAGCATCATCACAGTGGATTGTTGTCCGTAATCCCGAATGGTAGTTAACGCCACCGGGCACTGTTGTGGTAATAATCGGGGTCTTGAGGATATCGGTTACGAAAGGGGCTTGGGCTAGGGCTCGCCAGCCGTCTTCTGGGCTTGGCAGTTGCGGGTAGAGGTTGCGCACTTGGGGCGGGCAGCGCCAGTAGCGGAATGCGGTGTTTGCGCAGACGATCTCGTCCATATGGGCCTCCCCTAGCTTTGGCTGCGTGCCGTTATGTTTGCAGGTAGACCGATTATCAATGGCGGCATCATGCGGGTAAGTACCGGAAGCTGACCAAATGCCGACAAATAGCTTGACGCATTTCGCCTAAAGATCGCCGTGTGGCACAAATCTGCTGGCAGGCGTTCTGGGGCCGTGGTCCCTATCTCCACATTTGTGCGTGAATCCCATGGCAAATTCAATGAAAGAGCGCATGAGCTTTATGCAAAACGCGCGATGACGTCAGCACAGGAGAGATCAGCTAGAAACGCGTTTAAATTTTTCGATTCGATTTTGGTGTCAAGCTTGGTGTCAAAAAGAAAAAGATCAGAGGCTTAATACCTCTGACCTGTGCTTTAGATGGTGGGCGATACAAGATTCGAACTTGTGACCCCATCCGTGTGAAGGATATGCTCTACCCCTGAGCCAATCGCCCGTCGCCTTTCGGCAAAAGAGATACTAACATAGCTGCGCGAGGTTTTCCAAGAACTTTTTGCCCCGATTTTAAATTCGTGAGAGCAAACCGCACTGTTTCAATCCAGTCAACCAACAAAACCGCAGCTTAACCACCCTTTATCGTTTAATCCACGAGGTCTCGGGACGGCAGATAAGTCGCGCGTTGTTGTAGGCCAGGTCAGCGCCCGTGGGTTCTCGTAGCGACGCGGCACGCGAAAGACGACAAATGTCGCATCGATATGCGTAATCTCAGGCATATTTCGCCAACTGACTGATGGGAGACAATCGACGCACGTTGATTAGTCCCTATTGGAAGGCAATTTCGCAAGTGCGGGGAAAAATGAAGATCTACCAATCGAACCCCAGTTTTGTACTTTTGCGAACTGCGGTTTTGTTGGTAAATAGCGGGTTGTGGTCGACGGATTCTGTTTTCCCCGCACTTCCGAAAAAGTTGGCGTATCGGCAGCGATATACGGAACCAAAACTCAAGCGCAAGATAATTCTAAGGCCTCACAGGCTTGCTGTTCCTTCGCAACTCGCTTGCGAGCTCTTCGCGCGTGCGTTTCCCGGAGACCAGGTCCTGAATCCATTCATAATAGGGGTTATCTTCAGGAGTTGGGTTATCGGAAAAGTCCACCAATACGTTTCTCAAGCTAATAATGACAAAGGCAATAACTAGGCTAGTCCTCTTGTTTCCATCCTCAAAGATGTGGTCCTTTGCCATGTGTTCCGCAATATAGCTTGCCTGGTCGAAGATGTCCGAAAACCTATCAATCGGGGACTGCCCAAAGATAGTGCAAAATGCGTTTGATAGAACAGATTCAATTCGACCATGAATTAGGGCGGCTCTATCGCCCGTCATACAGGTTGTGTAGCATTTTCCAGATGCAAGCAAGCGTTCGTGCGCATACATTACAGAAGAGGCAAGAGCCCCTATCGCTTCCTCATCATCAAATACAAGGGGATCGATAGGGGCCGATTGCCCCATTATGAGAGACATTAGGAGTTCTCCAGCAGCCTCAGCGCATTGGGCATGGCTGCAATTGTTGATTGCACGGCCTGATCGATTGTTACGACGTCGTTAATGTCTAAACCATCATTAGACGCAAGAATTGCCTCCGGAGTGATGGGGTTATCCCTGTTCGGCGAATATACGCTCGCCCATGCCCCATCTGGCTTATGCGACAAGGTGACCAAATCAAACGCAGTGAGCATCCCAAGCTTATCCATCACGGAATCAATGAGTTTTTTAGAAGTCCCGTCAAGTATCGCTAAGTCACTCGATTTGGTGATGCAGTTTCGGCCATACGAGGAGAACGTATGATAGACCACAGGTTCAACTGGACCGTACTGCCAAGCCTCAACGATGTCATCGAAAAGCGGACGATTGTATTTGCGCAACGATTCGACTTGCGAATAATAGACGAGCTTATTCAGCTTGAGATTCGTAATCTCGAACTTGTCACTCCAGTTATCAATGATGTAATTCGCAACGTTCAGCGCTTCCATTTTCACTCTCCCCTCAGTTGGCAAAACTTATCCTATAGACCTTAAACGGGCTGATTATGTACCAAATTTAAAGATATGTCGAGTTGGGCCTCGATGATTTCTCTTCTAATCTACACGACAAATTTTTTCATAACGCGCGGACATGAATTCGTCGTGCGTACTTTCTCAAAAGACCGAGAGCAAAAATGGTTTAGCAGATGCTAACCGTTTGCGCTGGCTTTAAGAGTCAGCCGAAGCTCAGATTCAAATCGTTGTCAGCAAAATACTTATTAGACGTTATAGCAGTGATTCGCGACGCCTAGGAGCGTTGTGCCAAGAAGGAAAAGCGTCATTGATGCTGTAATCCAGCAGTTGTCGCCGGTCTTGGGGAGTACCACAGTGGTCGCGGTGGCGGACTTGGACTTGGACGGCGTGGACACTGTGGCCTTGGTTACTGTCTTTGTTGTCTTGTTTTTCGCGGCTGCGGGTTTCAGCGCGGGATTTGCCGTGGGCCCTGTGGTGGGCTGTCCGGCAGCGGGGTTAGCATCGGCGGGAGACTTATCCACGCTATCGCCAGGCACGTCTCGCCCGTCGGTCTCCCCCGCCGGAGGCGTGGCGACATCGGGCTCAACCACCACGTGCGGTGCCACAGCGCCTGCAGCATCCAACACGCCACCAGCACCAAAGGCCCCGCCAGCATGCGCCACAAACCGTGCGGACACAAGCGACCCGCCCGTGCAAGCAACCCCGCCATCTGCACCGGTCGCATCAAGCCACGAGGCGTCGACGGAAAGCCGACAGCCGGCCGCGCCACCACCAAGGCCTAAGTCCTGCAGGTACACGCCGTAGGCGCGCACGCCCGCTCCGGACCCGGCGCCCGCGGCAACGACGCGTCCGCCGCCGCGCACGGCCATGTCGCCTGCGATCACGCCGGCGACCGCCTCGTCAGAAATATCGGCCCCATCCGCCCGGGCATCGACGGTGCATCCGTCCACCACGAGCGCCTGCGAAACGTGGATCCCGCACTGCGAGCCCGTCGCCGTCAGGGTCCCGGTGCCGCGAAGCGTCAGGTAGCCCCACACCTCCATGCCGCACAGCGAGATGTCCGCATCGGGCGCATGCGACTCCGTCACGGAGTTTTGCCCGGCAAGCGTCAGCACCAGGTCGCCTTCGGCGCCGATGGCCTCGCCCGCGTAGCCGTTAAGCATTAGGTGGTCGGCATCGGTCCAGGCCCAGCCGGGACCCGACACGCCCGGCTCGTAGTACGTCGCGCCCGCGATGATGAGGCTTTCCGCGCCCGCGGCATAAGAAGGCCCGCCCAGCAAAACGCATAGGCAGGCCATGGCAACAATCGCAATGTAATGACGGCTGGTGTAGGACTCGGCAGCAAACATACCCGCTCCGATCTTCGCAGGAGCCAATAAAATATGCACCAGAAAATGCCCTGGTAGCAGCAGCTATTAGTTTAGCGAGATCAAGGCATGAACAAACAAAATACCCCTGAACAGTGTCGATAATTAGGTGTAAATCGTTTTGCCAATCGGTGAAAGGAAGAATTCGTATTGGGCGCGGGCACGTGAACCACCGCGTGCTCGCATGTTGCCTTTATGTGTTGCCGACTCTCTCAAGACCAACCTGTGCAGATATCTCGTGGAGAATATGACGGTAACGTCAGAGAGCTCACCATTCCTCTAATGAGTCTTGATCGCATTTCTCATCATCTTATATAAGATGATGAGAGTAGGTTGACCCTCAGAACGTGCTCCTTTTTAAATCGCTAAATTAGTCTCCCGAAAGCCGTTTAACCATGAATTGCATTTTACGGCTTTTAATAATTACCTTGAAAAAGGAATGAACCGACTCGTCATCATTAATCCAGTAATTAAGCGTTTCAGTGTAAAAATCAAGAAAACGCTCGAGGTCATCTTCGACTTCGTAACAAATATCTTTATCGGGTTCTACGCGTACCGGATAAACGGGGCCAACATCTGCCGTAAACACACGGAATTTGTATTCATCACCGTAGATGTCAAAAGCATATCTATTAGTATCGTATAGGGAATTGGCATCCTTTTGTGAGAGCTGTTCCTTCTCAGCTTTTGTATTTTGTAAAGCTGATTTTAAAGTCTGGGCATATTCTTGTGAGATTAGCAGCGGCGAAGACTCGGTGATTTTAATTCGAGTAAATCTAGCATGCACCTTATTACTTGAGGCGGATTCCAAATCTCGTGCATATGAATCAATAATTGATATGAACGAGTCGGTAGTATTGATCTCGTTGCTAGTGAATAAATCTTCCCATAAATTCTCTGTACCCATGATTTATTCTCCAATCGCGATAAATAAAGGCAAATGGTCGCTTAAGGCTTTATTCGGTGAGTTATTGGCAATAAGAGATGTGTTACCAATGGAGCGAAGATAACGGTAGCGGAGTATTTTTTTGGACAAATCGGGGCTTACGATGGCCTGATCGTAGCAATGCCAATAGTACGTGTCGGCACCGTTCGACCGATAAAATGATCCGCAGTTATCATTCGCCTCGGAAATAAACTCAATTGTAGGGTTATACATAAAAGGGAATTGGTGAAACGAGTACGTCTTCGTTTTTAGGCGGCATGCGACTTCCGAATATAGCGTTGCATTAAAGCTGGTCGCTTTAATCATTTCGTGATCGAAGGGCGATGCGTTGAAATCACCAATTATCACATTGGAGGTGTGCTCAAAACGCAGCTCTCTTTCGTTTAGTTCTTCCATTATTTCACGAGCCGCATATTCTCGACCACTGCCGTATGGATCAGATGATCTGTCGGGTAAATGAACTCCAACAATATTAATTAGTGACGATCCAAGAGAAAAAGTGCCGATCGAATAACGCTGAGCGTCCATGAACTCGAAGGCTCTGATATTTGATTTCACTAAAAAGCGTACTTTACCAGGAAATTCATTAAATCCTAAAAGTCTGTATTTACCGTTTAGTTTAATTTGAAGCGATGCGAAGTCCATTTTTGATGCTTCTGCAAAAATTGCCACATCTACATTTTCGGTAATAATAAAACTAACAATAAGATCAGAAAGATCATGTTTGTTTATATTCCAAAAGAAAAATTTCATCGTGCAGGCAATCTTTAAGAATGGGCTATATTTCTAGTGTTATTTTTTAATTCTAGCAGTTTAGATAACAGGTGATGATTCGGGGACCGGAAGGTCCCCGAATGCTATGCTCTTCCCAGCCAAACAGAGAATTTGCCCGAGCTCCCGCCCGGATCTTTGTTTGGCGACAATCCCTCCGGGTGGGCGCTCGGGCGGATGGGACAGATCCATATGGGAAGAGCGAACCCCTTCAGAGCGCTCGTGGCGTGCCTCGCCGCCGAGGAGTTCCTGCCGCTCAGCGAAGCCGTAGACGAGAGGCGCTGCCGCGAGGAGGTCGGTGTGGACTCGCTCGCCGAGGCTGCCGCGGCCTATGGGCCGGACCCGAAGTGCCCGGGTTGCGGCGCCTGGAGGGACAGTTTCATCGCTGCCGGCGTCCCAAAGTGGCGCTGCCGCTGCTGCGGCGGGAGGCTTACCTCCCTCACGAGCGCCATCCTTGAGCACTGTCGAAAGGCGCTCCCTGTCTGGGTCACTTTCATTAGACTCATGCGCCCCATCGTCCCCGTCGAGTGCGCGGCCGAGCTGTTCGGCGTCACCCACAAGACGGCCTTCGAGTGGCGGCACCGCGTGCTCGCCACGGTATCCGGCTTCCAGGACCGTACCGTGCTGCGCGACACCGTCTGGGTCGACGAGAGGTACATCAACGACACGACCTCTCCAAAGGCTACGGGAAGCCCCGCAAGCGCGGCCTATTCCACCAGAAGCTCTGCACCTGCGTCGCCATCGACATTTAAAGTGAACCCTGACGCGGTTGCCTGCGGCCACGGGAAGCCCAGCTCGGCGCGGATGAGAGGGCCATAGCCGGCAGAATAGCACCTGGGTCGCTGCCCATCCATGACCCGTAGAGAGCGCACGACGTGCAGGTCAGGGACAGCGGGCTTGAGAGTGGGCACACAGGGCTTATGAGAACGACCCGGTCTACCTGGAGCGGATGGAGATGGCGAACGACCTGTGCTCCTAGCTCAAGCGCTACCTTTGGCGCTTCACGGGGATGTCGCTAGGAATCTGCAGGCCTACCTCGACTGGTACGTCTACCTCTTCCGGGTCAACCAGGCCAGGGACAGATGGAACCCGACCGAAAGGGTGGTGCGCCATATCCTTATGGCCGACGCGACTTACCGCAGCTTGGGGTAGGTGCGGTAAGTCGCGTTATCTGAACCGTTGCATTACTAATCATCCCATAATCCATCAATTCACCCAGCGCCATATAGGACCTGCTAGTTGTATTTGCCGCTGAATTGCACCCCGCTTGTTTTGCTGACATAGAGTCTTGTATGAAGCGGCAAGAGCGCTTTCTCTTTCAAAGAGATCTTGCCGTTGATCGGGCTCATGTAACTTTTCAGAAGCCTGTTCAAGCGTCCATTGATATTCCCTTGCATTCTGGAGCATCTTATTAAATAGAATCTGATACTGATACATTGAAAACAAAAGGGATTGATAAGCTTCTATGAATTCGGCAATTGCCTCTCCACTCTTTCCCTTGAAGCAAAATCTCGCCTCCATGGCGAGCGATCTCATTTCATCAAGTTTTAAATGCAATTTGAGTTGAAGGTCGGCATCTAACACCTTATTAATTGAGGCTGAAATTGATTGCAGGTACGTGGTGTTAGTCAGCCATACAAATAGTAGGTCGATAGCCATTTGCGGTTCGTCATCATGTTTCAAGTTCTTCGCGTTATTTGCGTAAACGCTCATGAGCTTATCGACGGTTATCCAAATATTTAAACGTCGATTAAATAGAGACTGTTTATTACTGAGACGAGCTTGGTAACAAGAAATGAACAATGCGATGATTGCCACAATCGCCGAGATGTACTCAGGTAGATTCGTTAGGTCCATTGTTTCCCCTACCATAAACTTGAATTCCAACAGGCTGTATCATGAATATTGCCCTACAAATCACTTTTAGTTAAAAAATTCCCCTTGGTAGAAGCCTCGAGAGCCCAATTCATCGCAGCCTTAATTACTTAAGGCCTATGTGCTAGCTCCAGACAGTGGACTGCGCGAGTGTAGAATGAGTTGCCGCATTTATGTCCGACCTGCATGTTGTAATCGACACTGCTGAAAACTGATGGACCTGCCAATAGATTTTGCTCTTTGATATAAGGAAATTCAGATTTTTAGTTACGTTAAAAACAGTGCAGTTACTCGTGAACTATCGCTGTCGAATCAGTCCTTTCACTATGGCATGAGTTATGCAGCGCTTGCGGCGAACTATGGGATACCTTCTAGAAGGGGGAAATGACCGCTTTCCCAGTTGATGACTAGGCGATGATAAATCGGAAATATCATAGAGCATAGAATGATAGGAAGAGATCTTTCAATAGAGGTAGGGGTGCCTCAGCTTTTGCCGAGACACCCCTACTGGATGACAACTGAAGCATCTTGAATTAGGTTCAGGTCATCGACACTATCTGCCATCGCATGACATTATGGAAAATGCCAACGAATGTCATTGTGCTCTGGATTATTTTAATCAGTAAAAAATAACTAAAGGCGAAAGCTACTATGCAACTTCTAGATACTTTACGCTCTCGCCGCGTTCGAATGCGCCTATAACTTCACAGGTGGCTTTGGTGATATCGCGATCAATGCCGCCTTCGCGGCGAAGTGCCTCTTCACCTGTGATGCCCTTCTCAACATCGGCGATCATTCTTAGGAAAGAAACCCATTCAAAGCGAATGCCTTCCCCGTCTAGCTGATAGAAATAACGTCTGTTATCGGCTGGGTCCTCGTAACGGATTTCGAAATAATCAGTCTTCCACCAGGGCGCAGGAACATATATGTAGCCCTTTGTGCCCGATACAACTAGACTGCCTTCAGACTTAGCGCCTGAGCCAACCTTTGCTGTTGCCACGGCGTTTGGAAACTCAACGTCAAGCCTCGAGAACTCATCAAACGTCTTGTCGTTTTTCTCGCACAAGGACGAAATGCGTACCGAGTTAGGTTTAGTACCTAGTATCTGGAAGATTGGCAATAAGGCCGTCGGACCCCATGCCGTCATGCTGCTCCAAGCAGTGTCGCGACGCGTATCAAAGGGAGCGCGATTGGTCTTAAGATTGGTTATAGTGGCGTCGACCGAAACGACCTCGCCAATACGTCCGCCGGTAACCAACAATAGCATGCGTGCGTAGGCGGTTGAGTATGCCGTGCGCAGTGAGTCCATCAGTACAAGGCCTCGCTCGTCGGCTAATGCGAAAAGCTCGCTGCATTCCTTAGCGCTCTTTGCGATAGGCGCTTCGCACATCACATGCTTGTCGGCATTTAGGGCTCGCTTCACCTGATCATAATGTCGATCAGGATGCGAGTGAATATATACAATATCGACTGCATCCAGCAACTTATCGTATTCATCCGTTACAAGCTCAGCTCCGAGTGGGCCCTCATCTAGCAAGCTGCGATCTTCAACGCAAATGCCGGCAACCTCGAGACCATTAACCAAACCGCACTCAGCAAAAACGCGATTCATATAGTCCGTATATCCAACTAAACCGCAGCGAAGTTTAACCGAACTTCGGATTTCCGTAGAAGAGACACCACTGGTGCGCTCGAGGTACACAACCTTGCAGTACTCATTCAGATAGTCGAATTGGCCCTCCCAATCCGATCCCACAGTAAAGATATCAACTCCATAGCGCTTGATGTCGTCGATTTTCTGGCCTTCGTATTCTTCGACGACAATCTTGTCCGCAAGCCCGGTTGAACGCACTGCTGCAATGCGCTCTTCAAGCGATTGTTGAACGTTAATCTTGCCGCGTTGTTTGTCAAAGTCATCCGACGTAACGCCAACGATTAGATAGTCGCCTAAGGCCTTGGCGCGCTCCAACAGGCGGACATGCCCGCGATGAAGATGGTCGTAGGTTCCGTAGGTAATGACCTTAGTCATGCTTAGGCCTTGTCCAACTCAATCAGCGCTTCCATGAATCGCTCCATCGAACGCTTAGGACCAGTGGTAACCCTCAGACAGCTGCCAAAAGCGCCAATACCGTCATACTCCTTAATGAGGATGCCTTTCTCGGCCTTCATGCGGCGAACGATTTCAGACGCATCGCTAAACGGCTTAATGAACATGAAATTGCCTTCACTGCTTCGATATTCATAGCCATTACGGTCAAGTTGCTCAACGAGCCACTGTTTGCCAGCTAGCTGATTCTCGATCATGGAATCGAGCATGCCTTCGGTTTCCATGATTTTCTTTGCAAAGAGCATAGCGAACATATTTACATTGTGGGGAGTATTCAGCTTCTGAACGAGGGCAACTCCCTTAGGCCATCCTGCTACATAGCCTAAACGAGCTCCAGCAAGCGAGAAAAGCTTTGAGAAAGTACGAGTTACAAATACATGTTCATGGGTAAGGGCATAATTAATGGAAGTCTCGGGGCAGAAATAATGATATGCCTCGTCGACAAGAACGGTAATTTGACGTCGTTCCGCTTCCTCGAAAAAGCGTGACATCTCAGTCTCGCTCCAGGCGTTGCCCATGGGGTTATTCGGATTAACAAGAATAAGCAGCTGTGTGTCATTACTAATCTTAGAAATCACATCATCCACCGTGATGGTTAGGTCATCCCTATAAGGAACCGGCACAAAATTACGTCCATACATCTTCGAGTAGACCTCGAACATTGCATAAGAAGGCGATACACAAACGATCTCGCCGTTAGGCGCAGTGAAGGCCTCAATGATGTTGCGAATTCCTTCGGAAGACCCGTTAACAAGCGACAGATGCTCGATGTCCGTACCAAGTCTTCCAGCGAGGAATTCGGTAAACTCAAGAGTCTCCGGGTACTGGGCCACCATTTCGGGCGTCACCCCCGAAAGAACCCCGTCGATGAACTCTTGAGATAGCCCCTCGGGGTTCTCGTTCAGATCAAGTCTGAGGTAACCCTCGCGCTTGTTCTGGTCAAAAATGCGGTGTAGGTTAACTAACCTCTCGTTGATGTAATACATGAATAAACACCTTTCGCCTTTGATTAAAATTGTTAAGGACTGTAACGAATGAGCTGTCTGTCGATATTTCCACTGAGGGTTTGCCGTGTGAGTGAGCTTTGCACTACAAGTGTCTAAACGAAAAGCAGTTACCGTCCATGTCCGTAAACCATACGAACAAGCTTCCAGGGAAGCATTCGCCTAATTCTTGCCATCAAACTAAGCTTTGGTGCCAGCAGCTTTTCGAATGCCAGCTTGTGGTCACCAGCAGAAATCGCTCTTTCGACCTCATCGGCCAGCCTCTCGTCATCAGCAGAACGAGAGGCTGGCTTGACGAGATTTGAGTTATTTGCAGCAACGCTTTCAACGGTTGATTTAATCCACTTACATTCATCGGCACAGCACTCATTAAAGAAACGCTCGCCATTACTAGTGTTTATTAGGACCGCGGAAACGCCTCGTCCGTCAGAAAAGCCGGGATGAACGGAATCGATGCCCCAATAATCTCCTATCGTGATGTCTCCAACACGTTCGAGTCTTGCAAAGGGACACTTGTAACAACACCTCCGATAGATGACCCCTTTCGTAAAAGCTGCGAAATATGGGTCATCACGGGCGGGCCCCAGCACCTCGTGTTTTCTACCTCGACGATAGAAGTAGTAATAATAATTTAGTCCCCACCCCATCTTTTTGCTTCTAAAAGCATAGCCATGGATGCCGTCATCGGCTTTATTCTTCGTGGCGAGCCATTCAAGATATGCAGAAAAAATCTCCTGCTTTGGTGTTCCGTGACAGATAAGATCGACGCACAGCAAGTTGTTTGCAACGACTTCCTTCGGAACTGATTTTTCAAGATATTTTCGAAGTCCCGCTATCTGGCATGGCGTACCGGAATATAGCACTACGGTGTTCTTGCAAAGAAGATGGGCACACTCTTCATATGTATCTGCAACGTTGCTCTTAACGTATTTAGATCCTTGGAGTTTACACAAGTCATCAATCCGCTTTATGCAAATATGACGGACAGTGCCGTTGTCGAGAAGGGAAGCTCCAAATACGGCACTACCAACACGAAGAACAGAGCGGGCAAACAAAGCAAAAGCGCCACCAGAAGCGGACAACTCAAGGCTTTTCGAATCAGAGTCCTGAAGTGCCACAGCATAACGAGCTTTTGCGAACAGCATGTCGAAAGAGTTCGATGGAAGTTCGTCTTGCAACCTAACGCCTCCTAACCAATAACATTCCAAAAGCCTTACGTCGCTCTTCCCCATCGAGTAGAAGGAGGGATAGCTCCGTATAACCGATTGCTGCAGAAATAAGACAAGAAATCAGAAAGCACGCCCACGAAGAAAACGGCAACGCTTTCGAAAGAATTGCAAATGTTGCGAGAACGACGAAAAGCCCCACAACTTCTTTACCAAGTGGTTTATAGAAACTCGATCCACGCAGACCTAACACATGAGCAGCATAAACGGGCTGTATAAAACAATGTCTAAACGTCATGAGAACGGAGCTGACAGAAGCGATTACAAAGAGGCCTTCAAGCTCTGTAAAAAACAGAAGGGACAATTCAATTGCGACGACAAGTAAGCTGAAGCCTAAAGTAATAAGAACTGATCCCTTTATCTTATTAGTAAGGGTATTGGCATAGTAAAGAGGCTCAACGAGCGCGCTCGCGAGTAACGAGACAACAGTCAGAACAGATAGTCTCTGAATCAGAAGGAGCTCCGATACGTCTCGCCCGGGAAGCCATAGTTCGTAAAAATGAAGACCATATGCAACAAAGCCCGCGAGCGGCACAATCATGACCGCAGCGGTGAATCTCATTGCAAAGCCAAACTGTTTAACAAGCTCGTCAGTTTTCTTTTTGGCATAAAGCTCGGCGCATTTGGGATAGAAAAGGCTGGAAAGACTATTTGAAACGGATAACAAAGCATTGGGGATCGTCTTAGCAACTGATAAAATCCCCATCTGGTAGGCACCAACAAAGAGATTCGAAATCCACAAATCAAGACCGGTAAGCAAAAGCTTGTTTATTGACTCGATGCTGACCCATAAGCCACTTTTGAGAATTTCGAGTACTCTATGAATTGAAAAACAGGTCGCTTTCACCCGGTATTCTGGAGCAATACGTCTCGTAGTCCAAATCTGCAATGCGAGGAATGCGACCGATGCGACAACTGCAGCTGCGCTGTAATACCACATATGTGGAACTACAGTCAAAAAAAGAACGCACAGCAACATCGCCCTTATGACGGAGGACACAAGTTGGGCAATGGAGTTGAGGTATAGCTGGTTCTTGATAAATGCGGCAATTCCGAAAACAACAACAACAAGATTAAGCGCGCAATTGAAAAATGCCAGCAAAATCATAAGCTGGAGATCTTCAACTAGCCCAGGCGAAACCGACACGACTGATTCGATATTTGCCGCAAGAAGAACGGATCCAGCCAACACGGCGACGGCCATTACACAGTTTGCAAAAAACACGGAGGAGTAGTAGGACTCCGCACCCTCTTGGTCCCCGCTATGGTGCGCAATCGTGATATAGCGACCTGCGAGCGAATTTAAGGCAGTAGTAATTACAGCCACATAGCTTACAAAGTTGTTAACAAGACCAACAAAGCCATAGGCTTCTGCCCCCATTTTCTCCAGAACAATCGGGGTCAACAACAAGCTGATGACCATCTGAGCAACAATAACAGACACTTGCGAGATAAGGTTTATCGCAAAAGCGGTCTTGCCCTGTAATATTGGAAGCGGTTTGATCTGTTTAGTCATCACTCGGCAACGCCTCCATTTGAGAGATATGATCTCAGATAGTTGAGCGAGCGTAGCGACTCAGAGCTTCGAATCTTGTCTGAAGATTCGAAATCTGGTTTGATTTCGAGAACCTTGCCCAATTTATCAATTGAGCTGAGTCGCCGATCAGAAAGATTGAGTCCGTCCAGAAGCGAGGTTAGTTTCTGGACATTGCCTCCTTGGCCGTTTCGGTCTCCACGGGGAATCGTCACAAAAGGCGTATGGGTAACGATAGAAAATATGCTTCCATGGAAGGTGTCGGTTAACACATAATCAGCTGCTCGAAAATATGGTAAAACCTGGTCAGGGCGGCATCGAATATGGCGATCGCGCACGGGCTGGTCCTCACCTAATGCGATGAGTTCAAGCCCGTGGGAATGAGCAAATTCGAGAGCCTCTCTGCATTCATCCTCGGTAAATCGGAAGCTGTAGCCGTAAAGAATCATGAATCCACTCTCGTTGCAGGGAGACCAGTCTTCGTTCTCCACTCCACCGACGAGTACAGGATCAAGATGCATGATTGGGGCTTTTCCCGTAAGCCTACTTACAGTGTCAACGGAATTCGTGTCACGAACTGAAACCCCCTCGAAACAATTAAGGCAATCCCCTATTTCCCTAGCCACCCCATAGTGGTCAAGTTTTTCATACGTCGTATTGCCGAACGAAGCGGCATAGCTTATCACTTTACCTGCATTGGCGCGCCTCCCAAACAATTCAAGGGAGTAACCGATATTGGAACCAAGCTGGAGGCAATTAAACACTTCATCGCTGCCTATGACCAAGACGTCGCATTTCGTGTTGTAGTGTCGTCTATCTGTGATTCCAAGCATATCATCGCAACTAAACATTACGGAACGCGATGAGCCGGCATCCCCCTTGAGAGCCTTTTTTATTGAATGACCCAATGATGAGGATTTAAACCACTGTCCAACTTGCCTCATCTCGCATCGAAGGGTTTCCTTTATGTCCCCTTTATGCAAGATATCGGGCTCAATGTGATAGTCGACAAAAACCACCTGATGACCCAAGGATTCAATCATTCTTTTTAGTGAATAGGCTTGCAAGAAAGACCCGTAATTGGGAACTCGGTGCATTGTCATAATTCCAACGAGCATATTATTTCTCCGTAGCATCAAAACCGTGCAAAGCTCCGCAAACCAAAGCAATGCCAAAAGCGAATTGGAAGGAAAGGTTGATCTCCACAGATGAACCGAGAACCATGCAAAGCAAAAAGGCGTAAATGCCAAAAAGGTTTTTGTTCTGAATCGGTTTTCCGAGAAGAGACGTAAATAAACCTGCGAAATAGACCGTAGTGCCCAAGATTCCACACTGGGTTATAAGGTGAAACAATCCGTTTTGCGCGTTACCGTAGCCAAAAGTGATTCGGTAAATATCGGTAAGGTATCCCCACCCGAAAATAGGCTTCATTGCAACCAGATCAAAAGTGACGGCGTATAGCTGCTCACGTCCAGTCATATTTGGATTCTTATGCAAAACATTGACTACAAAATTCTGAAACTCAGGCATTTGGAATAGATTTGCTTGTCCCCAAATGAGAATGTTCAAAACAACAACAGAGGCTGCTAGAAACAAAGGGTTCGCGATAACGAATCGAGTTTTAGCGGGAACAAACGTCAAAGCAAGCATAGCGACCATCATCATGGCACCTGTGCTTGAGCCAGAAAAATACGACATAAAGGCGCCTATGATCACGATAATGCGATTTAAAGTAATCTTATCTCTGTAGCAAACGAGCATAAGACCAGAAAGCAGACAATGCGCGTAGGATACTATGAACTTATTTCCGATTAGGTACACCGTACTGGAATCAGAGCGATTGTAGGGCAAAACAACCATCATTAAATCGTTGAGTAAGATCGCAACAATAAAGATGACGAGCACGCGTTTCAGAACAATCTCGGTGGAAAGGCGACAGCACGCATCAACATAGACAAGAATGACGGCAACGATTCCCATTCCAAACATGAATCCGGAAAAGGACCAAGTCGGACTATGGGTATTAATCCAGGTCGAGTACGCCATAAGCGCAGAGAATGCGCTAAGGAGCATCATGACAATTGGAATGCTCTTACAACAAAGAATGTTCTTTAAGACAAGATACGCAATTAAGCCATAGCGAACCAACGAGTACGCTCCGCCGCCACTGCCATCCGTCGGAGCGAAAAAGAGTAAGGTCGCTAACACGATGTCTATATCCTTGATGGTGACATCAGCAAGAGTTTTTCGCTTAATGGAAACGGTTGCAGCATCATTACACATAGCGCTTTACCCCGTTTCTAACCTGACGGGCTAGCCAGAATAGGCGGTAAAGATGCATACGAGTGGCAAAGACGCGCGCAATTTCAACTTTTTTGTGTCCACCAAGCGTAACGTAGCTTTGGAAACAATGACGGAATAGGCCCCAATAAGCGCTGTAATCCTCGCCCCATTCTTTTCTCGCTCCCGGGGAGCAAATCATGCACTCAATCATTCCTGCCATTTGTGCGCAGCAATAGGAGTTGATGTCCATAGAAAAATCAGGCTTGTATTTCTCTACCCAAGCTGTCATCTCCTGACAGTTATGCATAACATCAAATTTTTTATGGCTGTAGGTTGACTTGCTGATACTTCCGGTACGAAAAACGTAGTGGTGCAGACATTTCCCCACATGAACGACATCGCTACAGCGATCGAGCAGTTGCAAAATAATGGCTGCGTCCTCGCTTATGCGTCCATAGGGATAGCGGATTTCGTCAAACAGCTCACGACGATAAAGTTTATCCCACGCAGATACATCAATAATGTTACCGAGTAAAGTCTCCTTCATAGCGTCTGCGGAATTAAACCTCATCACTTCGGGTGTTGTGTATTCATTTTTAACAGTGTCTCCCATATGCACATATCTACCACATGTGACCATAGACACTTCATCATCGACCATTCCGGCCAAAAGTGTTTCGTACATATCGGGCTCGATATAATCGTCGCTATCAACAAAACCAAGGTATTTACCCTCGGCAACATCGATACCGGCATTTCTGGCAGAGGACAATCCGCCGTTCTGCTTATGTATAACGCAGATGCGGGAATCACGGTCTGCCCAGGCGTCACAAAGCTCACCACTCAAGTCAGTCGATCCATCATCAACAAGAATAATTTGTAGATCACTGATCGTTTGACCCACAAGGCTCTCAACGCACCTATTTAATTCCTCCTCGACGTTATAGACGGGAACAACAATTGTTACAACGGGTCTATTATTGTTCATATTCATGGTTACTCTACTTCGGCCTTGTCGCAGCAGGCAAGGAACTGCTCAAAGCTATTAAATTGTCTCGGTGTTGCTAAAATCGCTTCGCTTTTGTCGTAAGTTCCCATGAGACTCATTTGAAAAACATAGCTGTCGTTAAGTCGATCAGGGGTGGCCCACAAAAAGAAATACTCCTTCATTTCCTCTACATGAGGATCGCGCTTGAAACGACGACGAAAACGGGCTACGTAGTCTTTCGCCTCGTCCAGTTGGGCTGACGCACGCTTCTCACGGTAGCGCTCTAATGAGCAAACCTTCTTTGCGGGAACGCCTGCATAAACAGAATCGTGCTCTAGCCTCCCGCTGACGACGGAGTGCGCTCCGACGATCACGTTGTCCTCGATGGTCGTGCCGCACAAGATTGTGGCACCCCATCCAATGAATACATTGTTCCCAATGGTCACATGTTTTTGGTTTCCGAAAACCTCCCCCGTTTTTCCCTTAATTACCCCCCAAGAATAATCATGCGTCAGGATTGTAGATGGACCCGTAATCTTTACATGGTCACCGATGGTGATTAGATGTGGATTTTGAATATCAACCGTCATTTCTTTGGGGCAATAAAAAGTCACATCGTCCCCAATGGCAACGCCTATTTTTCTCAAACGGCTAATCAGTAAATCGTTATTGAGAAAAATAGAATTATATAAAGTCTTTAGTCCATCAATTAAAGCCATGTTCGAGCCTCCAATCTAGAAAACCCCAGACGAAGCGGCCATATAGAGAATACTCGCGGCACGCCGCCTCAGCAGTTCCACAAAGACTCTCTGTGTAAAGCCGAGTCTCTCGCATGGATAGTCGCTTATCACCTTTGACAGGCGACTATCACTCGCCATTCTTCGTATAGCATCGCAGGCATCACGTCGGCTCTTGCCGCTAACGCGAGTCACTTCCTGCGAGATGCACATCTTCATATTGATGAACAGGGTCTTTTTTAACCTCATAATGCATTCCGCTTCTGAAGGCGAGTCCGCCACAAGTCGAAGGGCGTAGTCGTAGAAGAGCAGGCTAGCGTCGAAGCGATCCGGTCTATAAGAAGTGCTGAGTGACGAGAGATTCGTGCGGTACGAATATCCCACGCAACTCGTCGTCACCACCTTGCTGCTAGTTTGGAGGTACTTGTATTTAAAGACAAAGTCCTCGCTGATCACCTCACGCTCCGAGGGAAAGCGCAGGGCATGGTCGTCTATGTTCGTCTTTGCGAATATAGACGACCATGCCGACATTGGAATCGAGTCGGACGCCTCGGGCGCGCTGCCGCACACGCGGGGGACGAGCCTCTTCGCAAGTATTTCGCCCTCCCACACGGCATCCTCGAGCTTGAACTCGAACTGAGGGTTTCCCTCTCCGTCGCGTTTGGTGAACCCACCCAGAACACAATCCGCCCCTGTGTCCTCGATGGCGCGGGCGAACGTCTCGACCATGCCGGACTCGAGCCAGTCGTCGGAATCAACGAACATAACATGTGTGGTCTCTGGAAGCAGATTATCGAGTCCCGTGTTGCGCGCGAAACCAAGCCCTGCGTTCTCCTTATGCACTGTCCGCACGCGATCGTTCTCAAAGGAGAGTCGATCACACAGCTCGCCCGACCCGTCGGTCGACCCGTCGTCGATGAGCAGCACCTCGAACACCGAATACGACTGTTCCAGAATGGAGCGGACGCACCGTTCAAGATAGCGTCTAACGTTGTAAACGGGCACGATAAGGGTTATTTTCAGCTTTTGATCCACGTTTAAGAAGACTTCCTAGTCGTATCTCTTTATCAATCGAGCGGGCGCACCAGCGTACAGCGCACCCGACTCGTTAAGGTCGCACGTGACAACAGAGTTCGCCGAGACGAGAGAGCGGCACGCAATCGAGCAACCGCGCGTAACGACCGCATTAGCGCAAAGCCAACAATGCTGACCAATCGAAACCGGCGCGTGGATTAACTTTGAGCTAACCCCCCTACTGTCGAATTCGTGGTCGTGGTCGTAAATCTGGACATTGGGACCGAAGAGCGTGTCTGCACCGATGTGGGCGGATTCGACTACCGTCACTCGACAGCCCTCGTTCATGTAGACGCCGTCTTCCAGCACTAAAGTTGCGCCTTTATTGACCTGTACGAAGCACTCGGGGCTCAAATAAACGCCCGCACCGATGCTGAGGGATGCGCCCTCGCCCAATATCAACCGTGCGCCCTTGCCCAGGTACAATGGTTTGCCTGAGGCAATCTTGAGCCGATTTCCGGTCACAACTCGCACCTTGGCAACCCGCAGGGCGGAAGCGCCCCATTTAAGCGCCTTAGCAATCTTGTTCATCGGTGCTTCCGCTACTCGTAGGGTCGAAGTTGCTGGAAGCGCTGACGCGCCAGGCCTTCAACTCATGCGCAATACGTTTGTCGGCAGGCGGAAGTGACATATAGTCCCCGTACATTATCGAGAGATAGCGATCCGCATCCTCAAAGCCAAAGAACCGTTCGTTTTCGAATTCGTATTCAACCAAGTTGCTAAACAGGCTTGCGGGGAAAACCTCCAGCGACTGGCTGACTGCCCAAGCCAGATTGGCAGCAGTGCCGATAGTCGAAAAGCAACCGTTATCCGTCATCGTTCTTAGCTTACCGAGAGCCCACTGTTGCAGAGGGGTGTGCCTGGCAAACGCGCCGAAGACGGTTTTGAAGCAGCCAGCAACTCCTGGCTGTCCCGAGCTCCATCTTGATGCTTGGAACAGGTACTTATATCGAACTGCTGCATCCCAGGCCTTGCTGGCTTCGGCTTCACTTTCGAAAGAAACAATCGGAAAGATATCGATCCACACATATTCGCGGATTCCCTCTGCAATGAATGCAGACTTTACCTCAATGCTGGTATCCACCAGTTTTTCAAAAGGAATTGCAGCTGAACCTTTAAGGTTCAGCTGACTGGCAAGCCCAACATGGGATTGCTCCGCTCCAGCACGGGAGGCGAAGCCAGCCAGAAACTTCCTGTAGTCCTCAACGGGCATGACGACATCGATATCATCATCCCAGGGTATGAACCCCTTGTGCCTAACCGCACCGAGAAGAGTGCCGGAACCCATTGAATATCGCAGATTATTCTCTCGACAATAGCAATCGAAAATGCGAAGGAGGCGCAGCTCGGCAGCTTTCACCTCTTGCATGGATAAATACTCGGTCGTCATATTACGCTCCTTTAGTCATATTCCTATAGCGATCAGAGAGCTGCTCGTAGAGCGACCTCGTGGTGTAACCCGCTTTATCAAGAAACGGAACATAGTCCGCCTCGGCAGTGAGTTCCCTTTTGCCGGCGCAGGTTACCAGCAAATCAGCCCACTCCCTGTCGGAAAGCGAAAGTGCTGCGCGCTTGAGAAGGCCCGTCAGATCGGCCTCCTGGGTAACCGCGTCAGAGCTGAGGATGGGCAGTCCATTTGCCTGGGCCTCAATGAAGGCAATCGGTAGCCCCTCGTGGAAAGAGGGGGCAAGCAGCGCATCCATGGCGCTGTAGTACCTCCAGATATCGTCAACGGTACCGATGAAAACCGCCGATTCGCCCAGCCCCAATTTAGCCGCCTTCTCCTTCGCAAGGGGAAGTTCCTCGGCTTGGCCGAAGAGCAGAAGGCGGGAATCGACCTCACTGGAGCGCAGCTGATTGAAGATATCGAGGGCGCGCAGGGTGTTTTTCGCAGGAATGCCTGCCCCGACAAACCCTATGACGGTGGCATTGCCCGGGATCCCAAGCCGATGTCTAACGGCAGCCCGGTCAGAGGACGAGAATCGGAATTTATCGGAATCGACCCCGTTGTGCACCAAGGCATAGCCAGCGCCCTGAAAGAGATATTCACCTGCGACCTCGCTGCATGCCCAGCGCTCACTCGCCGACGGGAGAAACCTCTCTATCATGGCCACGTTGACCATATTCTTCAGACGCGAGGTGCTGCCAAGCGCGCTGTTATGGCAGTGTACGATGCGCGAGGGAACTCCTGCCTTTTTGGCCTCAGAGGCGAAGACGAAGCCGAGCGCATTGTTCGTGTGAATCTGAACGATATCGAAACGGTGCTTCGATAGAAAAGCGCCAAGGCGCTTCGCCCCCAGAGTGCCAACCAGTAGCGGGCTGTAGCTATCGATTAAAGGACCGAAGAATCGCTCTCCGAACCTATCCCCTTCGACTCTTCCCACCGACAGCACACTCTGCTCGATATCGGGAGCCGGGCAATCGAGCATCGTGGAGACGAAGGTCCTCACCCCGCCCCTTCCGGGCCCTAGCTGTTGAATGATGTGCAGGACCCGAATCATCTCGACCGGCCTGCCAGCACGTCCGCAATCCGCTCGCTCGCATGCCCGTCTCCGTAGGGGTTGGAGGCGTGGCTCATGGCCTCGTACTCAGACTCGTCAGAGAGCAGGCGGCTGAACTCACGGTAGATGACGTCCTCCTCGGTGCCCACGAGTTTCAACGTGCCTGCCGCTACGCCCTCGGGACGTTCGGTGGTGTCGCGCATCACGAGCACAGGCTTGCCCAGACTAGGCGCCTCCTCCTGGATGCCGCCCGAGTCGGTCAGGATGAGGTGGCTGGCGGCCATGAAGTTGTGGAAGTCAAGAACCTCGAGTGGGTCGATGATGTGAAGTCGGTCGAAGCCGTCCAACTCCTCGTGCGCCGCCTTGCGGACGAGCGGGTTCATGTGGATGGGGTAGATCGCCTTGGTGTCGGGATGCTCCTCCATAACGCGGCGGATGGCGCGGAACATGCGGTGCATGGGCTCGCCAAGGTTCTCGCGGCGGTGGGCCGTGATGAGGATGAGGCGGGAGCCCTCCGCCCACTCGAGCTCGGGATGGGAGTACCCCTCGCGCACGGTGGTGCGCAGGGCGTCGATGCCGGTGTTGCCGGTGACCCAGATCTTTGACTCCGGCTTGCCCTCGTCGAGCAGGTTCTGCTTGCTCGCCTCCGTGGGGGCGAAATAGTACTCGCTCACGATGTCGACGGCCTGGCGGTTGAACTCCTCGGGCCAGGGGCTGTAGATGTCGTGCGTGCGCAGGCCCGCCTCGACGTGGCCCACGGGGATCTGAAGGTAGAAGCATGCAAGCGCCGCGGCGAAGCTGGTCGTGGTATCGCCGTGCACAAGAACGACGTCGGGCCTATCGTCCTCGAGGACGGCCTTGAGCTTGAGCAGCACGTCGCACGTAACGTCGAACAGCGTCTGGCCCGGCTTCATGATCGCCAAGTCGTGGTCGGGCGTCACGTCGAAGACGCGCAGCACCTGGTCGAGCATCTCGCGGTGCTGGCCGGTCACGGTCACGACGGTCTCGAACTCATCCGCGCGCGCCCTCAGCTCGTTGACGAGCGGGCACATCTTGATTGCCTCCGGGCGGGTGCCGAAGACGAGCATTACTTTATTCTTTGTCATTGGCCTTGCTCCTCTTTGACTCCTTGCGGAGAAGCATGTAGAAACGGGTGTTGCCGACCACGTAGCGCTTCACCAAGCGCTTGGGCTCCTGCATCATGCGGAAGAGCCACTCCAGGTTCGCTCGCTGCATCCACATCGGGGCGCGCGGGATGTTGCCGGAGACCACGTCGAACGAACCCCCCACGCCCACGAAAGCGCCCTTGGCGCCCAGCTCGCGGAAACGCTCGATCAGGCGTTCCTTCTTGGGCGAGGTGATGCCAACGAACACGATGTCGGGCTCGGCCTGCTCAACCTCGGCGACCACGGCATCGAACTCGTCTTCGCCGAAGTAGCCGTCACGGTAGCCCGCGAGGACCATATTGGGATACCTCTCGGACAGTACCTCGGCGGTCTTTGCGACCACTTCGGCTTTGGCGCCTAGCAGGTAGACGCTGTGCCCCTCACGCTCGGCCAGCCCACACAGCTCCCACATGAGGTCGATGCCGGCCACGCGCTCGGGCAAGTCCACGCCCAGCTTCTTGGCGGCCATGACCATGGAGGCGCCATCGGCGTTCACGATCTCGCAGCGGCGCACGCACGCATCCATCTCGGGATCGTCACGCATCTGCAGCAACTTGTCGGCGTTCACGCCGATCAGGTGGGCGAAGCGCCCCTCCTTGATGAGGGCATCGGTCGCCTCGACGGTCTGCCCCATCGTCCAGGGGTCGACGGGGGCGCCCAGGACTTCGACTCGCCCGGGAAGATCAACCGCTGAACCGGTGCCTTCGTAATTCCCTATAGTCTCTTTAGCAAGCGCCATTTCCGCTAACAACCTCAATCACTGTGAGTAGGATTATTTTGAAATCGAAGAAAACGCCCCGTTTGGCGATATATTCCAGGTCGCGACGGACCATCCCGTCGAATCCAGTCGCGTTACGCTCAGTGACTTGCCACCAGCCGGTGATGCCAGGCTTCACGGCAAGACGCTGCAGGTCGTATTCCGTGTACTCCGACACCTCGTTCGGCAGCGGCGGGCGCGGGCCGACGACGGACATCTGGCCCAGAAACACGTTCAGGAACTGTGGGAACTCGTCAATGGAGTGCTTGCGGATGAACTTGCCGATCCTGGTAACGCGCGGGTCCTCCTTCATCTTGAACATGGCACCGGCGATCTCGTTCTGCTCCTTGAGATCTGCCAGGCGCTCGTCGGCGTCCTTGTACATGGAGCGGAACTTCCACATGCGGAAGGTGGACAGGCTGCCATCGCGGTGGGTCTGGCCCACGCGGATCTGGCTGTAGAAGGGGTTGCCCTCGCTCTCAAGGCGGATGGCCGCGGCAAGCACAAGGCTGGGAACGGCGATGACGGCCAGCACGCAGCCGCTGAACACGACGTCAAAGGCGCGCTTAACGGCGCGGTAGACCAAGCGCGAACGATCCCAGTCCATGATGGACTGCATGGCCTTGTAGCGGCCGGCGCCCTCGCGTCGGTCCATGGCCTGAGCAATGAGCGCTGCCCCCGCAGGCGCATCCGTTGCAAATTGAGTTTTATCCGACATGTTTTCTTCCAAGACTTCGTCCACGGGTCGGAAATCCTCTCTGTTCTGTGTAGCGATCGCCTGCAACTAGGCGATCGCCTTTTTAAGGTTGCGCATGACGCGCTGCTCGGCCGAAAGCACGGCGAGGCCAACGCGGGTGGTTACGCGTCGGCCGCACAGGTTGAGCTCCAAAAAAGCTGTGCTTTTGCGTCTGTTAATGGTTTTGATAAGGCCTTCGTGGCCCAGTAGCGGACCAGCGGTTACTACGACCTGGTCGCCGTCTTTCAGGGCCTCGCTCATGGGCACCACGCGGTCTCCCCTATGCGTAAATCCGCCAATAAGCTGGACCTCTTCTTTTGCCAGCGGCACAAACTGACCGTCCTGGGATAACACACGGGCAAAGTCGTCCATACGCAGCAGATACTGTTGCACGGTACGGGGATCTGCCGTATCGCAGATAAGATAACCGGGAAAGAGCGGCTTGGTCGCATTGACCCATTCGCCGTGTACTTTGATCTCGGTTTGAAATTGGGGATAAAAGAGCTCCTGCATGGCGCTCGCCGGCACAATGCGCTCGATGCGCTCGCGCATTACGTCTTCGCGACCGTTAATGACCTGGATCACATACCACACGAGCACCACCCCCTTGCTGTCTTACGTGTGGCTCACGGGGTTTGGGTATGGCTTCGCCAGGGCGCTTGTGCGCGAAGGCCCTCCATATTCAAACCCTGAGCCCAGTTAGACAAGCACGTGGCTCTGCCCCACCGTGAACGGTATGTATAAATGCAGTTGCTAGAGACGCGGACGTGTATCGCAAAATGACCGCGTCCCCAGCTGGCTGCGCGCGAGCCAGTCAAGCGGGTACAAAACTGGACCACGCGCAAACAGCTGCAGGACTGCTACGCTTTGGCATACAACCTAATAATTATTCGCACCTATGAATTAACTCAATGCAAATAAATAACGTCGCATGACTTCTTTATTGGAGCTCGTGGTGTTTCTGGCACCGCCGTTACGGCCGGATGCTGATCGACCCTGCGTTTTGCGACTTGCTGGAGCCGCGAGCACAGTTGAACTCATGTAACGTTAGGTATCCTAGCACAAGCTGGTAGCGAAACTGACTTGACTTGTGGTGGACAACATATCGTTCATTTAGCGTGTTCAAGGGGGTTGTTTTGGGATGTTGTTCACATTGGCGCAGGATATTGGGGTGCTAGCGGAGGTTATGGATGCCCCTGAAGCCCGAATTGAACAGCGAGGCGTACTGGTAATTGCGTTTGTCCAACAAATTATGTACAGAGATGGGAAATAAATTGTGCAACTTTTTGTTGGCGTAGGTGGGGTTTGCAGCGCGTGGTGTTTTGGCATGAAAAAGGCCTTCGGAATTCCGAAGGCCTTTGCATTCACAATGGTGGAGACGAGGGGGATCGAACCCCTGACCTCTTGACTGCCAGTCAAGCGCTCTCCCAGCTGAGCTACGCCCCCGTGACGAGGAGATACTATAGGGGAAGATTTTATTTGATGCAAGGACTTTTTTGGGTTGAATCTCTTACTTACGGGTTTTCCTGGGACGGGGCAGAAATAATCACTCTTCGAGCGCTTATTTCTATCCACCGTCCCGATAAAACCCTGATGCGATAGGCCTTACTTGTAGAGGTAAGCGATGGCGGTGCCGGTGTGGACTTGGATCTTGGCCGTTCTCCTGACCACATTGGATATTCCGGTGTCATCTAGTAATCCCAAGGGGCTGTGGTCTAGCTCCCATTCTAGGCCGTGTTCGCTTACCTCGGTGTTGGGGGCAATGGCGATAATGGAGAACGTCTTGCCTTCGGCGGCTTCGATGGTCCACGATTCGCCTGCGCGAAGGATGCGGGAGACTACCTTGTCCTCGGCAATCCAGACTGGGGCGTCATCGTAGCCTGCGAGCAGTCCCAGTACGGAAAGCGCCATGTCTGGACGGCCGCCCGTGGCGCAGGTCGCAACCACCTCGGCACCCGGCCAGCGACGGCGAACGGAATCGAGCGCCAGCGCCAGGTCGGTGTAGTCCTTGTAGGGGTCGTGGCGCTCAACCTCAAAGTCCTCGGCAGCATCCACCAGCGCGCGGCCGGCGTCGCTCACCGTATCGGCGTCTCCAACAAATACGTCGCAGCCCTGCCCGGCGCTCAGCAGCGCATCGAGCCCGCGATCAACGGCCACAACGCGATCGCACTCCCCCGCCAGCCGGAGCAACAGATCCGCACTCGCCACCACGGGCGAGCCGCAGACCACTAATACCTTGCAAGTCACAGCCCTCGCCTACCCCTCAAACTCCAACATGCGGGACAGATCCAGCTCCTCGTAGCTGTCGATAAAGATCTCGCAGTTGGCGCGAACCTCGTCACGCTCCATGCGGCCATGCGGGTCATAGATACCCACGCGCTTAAAGCCGGCGGCGCCGGAGCTCTTAAGGCCAAAAACCGCGTCCTCAAACACCCAGGCGCCCTCAAACGCATGCCCATGGCGCTCCTCCAGACGGCTCAGCGCCAGCTCGTACACATCGGGGAACTGCTTGGACCGTCCGGCCTCACCCGTCGTCGTAACAAACTCCATGTAGCGATCGAGTCCGGCGCCGGCAAGCGCAGACCCGACAAGCTCAGCCGGCGTAGAAGTAGCCACGCACATGGCGATGCCGGCCGCCTTCGCCTGCTCCAAAAATGCCAGCAGCCCATCGCGCGGCGGCACCTTGGAATAACCGTCGATAAGGATTTCGCTCAGCTCGCGATACAGCTCCTCGCCATTCGCGCCAATACCCCACGTGTCGTGGTAGGCTTGGCACTCGTCCTCGAGCGACAGATGCTCAAATTGGGCAAAATCGTCCACGGTCACATCCACGCCATGGCGGTGCAATAACTCGGGCTGCGAATAAGCCCAAACGGGGGTGCTATTAACCAGTGTGCCGTCGCAGTCGAAAATAAATGCAACATGGGGGGCGGCGATGTGGGACATGGGCAAGCCTTTCGATGTCAAATGGTAAACATCCTGCTAAAAACGTTTTACCAAACGTCAGACTAACAATCTAAAAACCCTATTTGGTAAAACTGTCAAGAGTTTTACCATCGCAATTCTGCCAGTGGTATAAACATGTCGCTTACCGATTAAACGCCCCCGCAAATCCGCTTTCGTCCATAAAACTAACGCACAGGTGTTATCGTAGTTTCTGCCGAAAGTTCCACCGAGCACGCGAGGTGGAACGAATCACAGAAACTTCGCCGTCCCTTCGATTCGTGCAGCCTTGGACCTTTCGCATCTAGTCACCAAGGCAACACGCTGCCGCGTCATGATGGGATCAAACGTGAGCGATACAAAGCTAAAGCCAACGGCTAAAAAGCCCGCAACCCGCAAACCGGCTCCGCACGCACCGGAGCTCTCCAAGGACGATGTCTACCTGTTTGGCATTGGAATGTGGGAGCGCAGCTGGGAAAAGATGGGCGCGCATCCCGACACGCAGCAGCGCACGCGCGGCTGGCGCTTTTGCGTTTGGGCGCCCAACGTAAAGAGTGTCCATGTCATTGGCGAATTTAACGACTGGGATGAGGAAGCCAACCCGCTGGTGCCCGTGCATACGAGCGCTATTTGGGAAGGCTTTATTCCCGGCGCCGAGCAGGGCCAGCTCTATAAATATCTCATCGAGACCAACGAGGGCGAAAAGCTCTACAAAGCCGATCCGTATGCCTTTAAGGCCGAGTGCCCTCCGGGTACCGCCAGCGTGCTGTGGACTCTCGATGGCTACAAGTGGAACGATGCCGCGTGGCTCAAGCGCCGCGCCGGCCACAACCACATGTCGCAGCCCCTTAACATCTACGAGGTGCATATTGGCTCGTGGAAGCGCCACGGCGACGCGCCGCAGGGCGAGCCCGACGTGTACGGCAATTACCCCGGTCCCATGGATCCCTTCCCCGCGCAGCGCGGCGAGTTTTACACCTACGACGACCTGTCGGTGGAGCTCGTAGACTACGTGCGCGACATGGGCTACACGCATATCGAGGTCATGCCGCTTATGGAGCATCCCTTCGATGGCTCCTGGGGCTACCAGACGACCGGCTACTACGCCGCCACGTCGCGCTACGGCAACCCGCAGCAGCTCATGCACTTTATCGATGCGTGCCACGAGGCTGGCATCGGCGTGATCATGGACTGGGTTCCCGGCGGCTTTTGTGCCGATTCCCACGGCCTTGCCACTTTTAACGGCCACATGCTGTTTGAGCATGAGATTCACCCCAACTGGGGCACGCACAAGTTTGACTTCGCCCGCGGCGAGGTCCGCTCCTTCCTGGTCTCCAACGTGCTGTATTGGCTCGAGAACTTCCACGTGGACGGCATTCGCATGGACGGCGTATCCAGCATGCTGTACCTCAACTTTGGCATCGACGATCCGGGTCAAAAGAAGTTCAACAAGTACGGTACCGAGGAGGACCTGGACGCCAGCGCGTTCATTCGCCAGGTCAACTGCGCCGTTGAGGCTCACTTCCCCGACGTGATGATGATGGCCGAGGAGTCCACCGCGTGGCCGCTCGTGACCTACCCGCCGCAGGACGGCGGCCTGGGCTTCCACTACAAGTGGGACATGGGCTGGATGAACGATACCCTGCACTACATGCAGACCGATTTTCCGTGGCGCCCCGGCAACCACGGGCTGCTCACGTTCTCCATCATGTATGCCTTTACCGAGAACTTTATCTGCCCGCTGAGCCACGACGAGGTCGTGCACGGCAAGTGCTCGCTCATCGGCCGCATGCCGGGCGACTGGTGGCGCCAGTTTGCCGGCCTGCGCACGCTGGCTTTCTACCAGATGACGCATCCCGGTGCCAAGCTCAACTTTATGGGCAACGAGATCGGCCAGTTTATTGAGTGGCGCTACTACGAGTCCATCCAGTGGTTCCTGACCGAGGAATACGAGACCCATCGTCATCATCAGGCGTTTATCAAGGCGCTCAACCACCTGTACACCGCCGAGCCCGCCCTGTACGAGCGCGGCTACACCGACGACGGCTTTACCTGGATCGACGCGGATAACTCCAAGCAGTCCATCGTGAGCTTTGTGCGTCAGGGCGAGGACGTCGACGACGACCTGGTGATCTTGATCAACTTTGACCCGGCGAGCTACGAGAGCTTCCGCGTGGGCGTGCCGCGCGAGGGTGACTGGGAGGTCATCTTTGATTCCGACCGTCCCGAGTTTGGTGGCAGCGGATACGCCGGCGAGGAGCCCTACACCTGCTCAAGCGAGCCCTATCCCTGGAACGGGCAGATGGACTCCATCGAGATTAAGGTGCCCGGCCTGGCAGGTGTGGTACTCAAGCGTCGCGGTCCCAGCAGCTATAAGCCGCCCGTGGTCGAGGAGCCCAAGAAGGCGACGCGCAAGCGTGCGTCCTCGGTGAAACCCAAGACCGCGGCTGCTAAGAAGGCTCCGGCTAAGGCGAAGTCTGCCAAGTCTGCCGCCAAGGCTCCGGCCAAGTCCACTGCGACCAAGAAGGCAGCCATCAAAAAGGCTGCTCCCAAGGCCAAGGCAGCTGCTGTTAAGGCTCCTGCCAAGAAAGCGTAACAAAGGCGTTACCACTGTAATTACCCGCCCCCCGTGGGCGTAGGATACATGTCATAACCGTTCCGGGAGAAACATCCCCCGGGGAAAGGGACGTATGAATAAGATCTTCGAAAACAAGCAGGAGTTTACCGAGCTCTATCGCGATGCCGTCATGAGCATCAGCGGCAAGAGCGTCGAGGCCGCCAGCGACCTGGACCGCTTTAACGCCCTAGCCAAGCTCGTGGCCGAGAAGGCGCGCACCGTTGCCACCAAGAGCGACGCCCGTGCCACCGCCGAGGGCAAGAAGCGTGTGTACTACTTCTCGATCGAGTTTTTGATCGGCCGCCTGCTCGACAACTATCTGCTCAACTTTGGCGTGCGCGACATGGTCGCCGAGGCGCTCGACGACATGGGCTTTGACCTATCCGTCATCGAGAACCAGGAGCCCGATCCGGCTCTGGGCAACGGTGGCCTGGGCCGTCTGGCCGCATGCTTCCTGGATTCGATGGCAGCCGAGGGCATTGCCGGCTACGGCAACGGCATGCGCTACCGCTACGGCCTGTTTAAGCAGGAGATCGTCAACGGCAGCCAGGTCGAGGCCACCGACGAGTGGCTCACCCACGGCTATCCCTGGGAAGTCCGTCGTCAGGATAAGGCCGTGACCATTAAGTTTGGTGGCCACGTCGAGGGCTTTGAGGAGAATGGCCGCACGTTCTACTGCACGGTGGACACGCAGGATATCCTGGCCGTCCCCTACGACATCCCCGTGGTGGGCTATGCCGGCGAGACCGTCAACAAGCTGCGCGTCTGGGCCGCCGAGCCGGTCGAGGAGCACTTTGACCTGGAGGCCTTCAACCGCGGCGACTACGCCCTGGCCGATGCCGAGCGCGCCGAGGCCGAGGCCATCAGCGCCATTCTCTATCCCAACGACGCCGGCGAGCACGGCCGTCTGCTGCGCCTGAAGCAGGAGTACCTGTTTGTTTCGGCCGGCATCTACAGCCTGCTCGACACCTTTGAGAAGGAGCACGGCGAGAACTGGGAGCTGCTGCCGCAGTTTGTTGCCATCCATACCAACGACACCCACCCCGCCATGTGCGGCCCCGAACTCATGCGTATCCTCATCGACGAGAAGAAGCTCGAGTGGGACGACGCCTGGAACATCGTGACGCAGGTCATGAGCTACACCAACCACACCATCCTGCCCGAGGCTCTGGAGAAGTGGCCCATCGGCACGTTCTCCAAGCTCCTCCCCCGCGTGTACCAGATCATCGACGAGATCAGCCGCCGTTGGCACGAGTCGTTCGACACCACGCAGGAGGGCTGGCAGGAGCGTCTGCGCCAGACCGCCATCCTGTGGGACGGCGAGATTCGCATGGCCAACCTGTCTGTGATCTGCAGCCACAGCGTCAACGGCGTGGCAAAGATTCACTCCGACATCATCAAGAACATCGTGCTCAAGGACTTCTATGCCCTGACGCCCGAGAAGTTCAACAACAAGACCAACGGCATCTCGCACCGTCGCTTCTTTGCCGAGGCCAACCCCACCTACGCCAAGCTCGTCACCGAGGCTATTGGCGACGGCTGGTTGAAGGACGCCTTTGAGCTGGAGAAACTCAAGGAGTTCCAGAACGACGCCGAGTTCCTGAAGGCCGTGGGCGCCTCCAAGCGCGCCAACAAGGAGCGTTTGGCCGCCTACGTTAAGGCCGAGACCGGTCTGGTCATTGATCCCAACACCGTCTTCGATGTTCAGGTTAAGCGCTTCCATGCCTACAAGCGCCAGCTTATGAACATCATGAAGGTGATGGACATCTACAACCGTCGCATCGCCGATCCCAACTTCCACGTGACGCCGACGACCTTCATCTTTAGCGGCAAGGCCGCCTCGAGCTACACCTTTGCCAAGGAGACCATCCGCCTGATCAACTCCGTTGCCGACGTCATCAATAATGACCCGCGCGTCAACGAGGTCATGAAGGTCTGCTTTATCCCCAACTTCCGCGTGAGCAACGCCCAGCTCATCTACCCTGCCGCCGAAATCTCGGAGCAGATCTCCACGGCCGGCAAGGAGGCCTCGGGCACGTCCAACATGAAGCTCATGATGAACGGCGCCATTACGCTGGGCACCCTCGACGGCGCCAACATCGAGATCGCAGACCTGGCCGGTCGCGAGAACGAGGCCATCTTTGGCCTGACCGCCCCCGAGGTCGAGCAGCTCTGGGCATCCAACAGCTACTTTGCGTGGGATACCCTCAACGGCGACCGTGAGCGCCTGGGCCGCGTGATGGACGAGCTCAAGGACAACACCTTTGCGGGTCTTTCGGGCAACTTCGAGAGCATCTACAACGAGCTCATGAACAACAACGACCCCGACCTGGTCATGGCCGATTTCCGCAGCTACGTCGACGCCTGGGAAAAGCTCACGAACAGCTACGGCGACCAGGAGACCTGGAACCGCAAGGCCCTGCTCAACACCGCCTCCTCGGGCTGGTTCTCGAGCGACCGCACCATTCGCGAGTACCGCGACGAGATCTGGCACGCGTAAAGGCGCGCGAACTCCCCTATGCCAGCACGGCATTACTCGACGGGCGTGACGTTGCGCCGCGCCCGTTGCTAATGGGTTTAGGAACATCGATGACAGAAGGAGAAATCGATGAGTAAGAAAGAATGCATCGCGATGCTCCTCGCAGGAGGACAGGGCAGCCGATTGGGGGCACTTACCCAAAAGATCGCCAAGCCGGCGGTTAGCTTTGGTGGCAAGTTCCGCATTATCGACTTCTCGCTCTCCAACTGCTCCAACTCGGGCATCGACACGGTGGGCGTTCTGACGCAGTATCGCCCCTACCTGCTGCATGCCTACGTGGGCTCCGGCGAGGCATGGGATCTGGACAGCCGCGACGGCGGCGTGTCGATCCTGCCGCCGTATGAGACGCAGACCGGCGGCGCCTGGTATGCGGGCACGGCAGACGCCATTACGCAGAACCTCGACTACATCAAGGCCAACGACCCCAAGTACGTCCTGATTCTTTCGGGCGATCACCTGTATCGCATGGACTACCGCAAGATGCTCAAGACGCACATTGAGAACAACGCCGACCTCACGGTGAGCGTTATGCCCGTGCCGTGGGAGGAGGCCAGCCGCTTTGGCATCCTGACCACCGACCCCGAGGACGGCCGCATCACCAAGTTCACCGAGAAGCCCGATAAGCCCGATTCGAACCTCGCGTCCATGGGCATCTATATCTTCTCGGCAGACGTGCTGATCGAGGCGCTCGAAGAGGACGCTCTGGACCAGCGCTCGAGCCACGACTTTGGCAAGGACATCATCCCCAAGCTGCTCGGCGAGGGCAAGCGCCTGTACAGCTACGAGTTCCACGGCTTTTGGAAGGACGTCGGCACCATCGCCAGCTTCCACGAGACCTCGATGGACCTGCTGGGCAACAACCCCGAGTTCGATCTGTTTGACAAGCACTTCCCCATCATGTCCAACATCACCACGCGACCGCCGCACTACATTGGTCCGGATGGTCGCCTGGACGACTGCTTGGTCTCCAACGGCTGCAAGATCTACGGCACCGCTCACCACTCGATCCTTTCGACCGATGTCATCATCGAGGAGCGCGCCGTGGTTGAGGACTCCGTGCTGCTGCCGGGTGCGCACGTTAAGAGCGGCGCGCACATCTGCCGCGCTATTTTGGGCGAGAACTCCACGGTCGAAGAGGGCGTGAAGCTCGGCTCTGTCGATACCACCAAGGATACGGCCGTCGTTGGAAATGACGTCGTTATCGGGAAGGGGGAATGATCCGATGATCAATCGCAAGGCCATCGGTTATATCACCGCTAACTACTCTTCGACCTACGGCAGCGTGCTGCTCAAGGACCGCCCCATCGCGTCCGTTCCGTTTTTGGGCCGCTACCGCCTGATCGACTTCCCGCTGTCCAACATGATGAATGCCGGCATCAAGACCGTCGGCGTCGTCATGCCGGACAACTACCGCTCGCTGATCGACCACGTGGGCTCGGGCAAGGACTGGGGCCTGGACCGCAAGAAGGGCGGCCTGTTTATGGTGCCCGGCAACGCGTATGGCACCACCAAGGGCGGCATGCGCTTCTTGCTGCGCGACATCATCTCCAACAAGACGCTGTTCCAGCGCTCGGACAAGCCCTATGTTGTGATGATGGGCACCAACATCATCTTTAACATGGACCTCAACACCATCATCGATGCGCACGAGAACTCCGGCGCCCAGATGACCGTGGTGTACTGCAAGGCCACGCGCAACGTCGATGACGAGACCAAGCTGCAGATCAACGAGAACGGCCGCCTGACGGGCGTGAGCGCCGGCGTCGTGTACGGCGACAACGCCTCTATGGACTGCTGCATCGTCGACCGCGAGACGCTGCTCGAGATCATCGACCACTACCAGGCCGCCGACTATCTGGACCTGCTCGAGGCACTCCAGGGCGACTTTGGCAACATCGACGTGTGCAGCTACGAGTACAAGGGCGAGGTCGTGGGCGTGTTTAGCGAGAAGTCGCTGTATCGCCGCAGCATGGACCTGCTCGACCAGACCGTGGCCGACCAGCTCTTCGACCCCGAGCGCCCGATCCTGACCAAGGCCCACGACGTTCCGCCTTCGCGCTACGCGACCGGCAGCCACGCGTGCAACTCGATCATCTCGGCTGGCTGCATCATCAAGGGCACCGTGCGCAACTCGATCCTGTCGCGCGGCGTCGTGGTCGAGGAAGGCGCCTCGGTGACCAACTCGATCATCAACCAGAGCTGCATCATCAAGAGCGGCGCCCGTGTTGAGAACGCCATCCTGGACAAGAACAACATGGTCCCCACCAACACCGAGCTTCGCGGCACGCCCGAGAACATCCTGGTGCTGGGCAAGGCTCCGTTAACTTCCGACACCACCATCGTACGTTAACGTTGGCACCGCAACATCGCTCGTAACAGGTAGAATAGCCGCCCGGTTAGCGCCAGGCGGCTATTCTCGAATTGCAACATGGGAGACAATATGGCAGATTCCAGCAAAAAGATGCAGATCGTGTTTGCCTCGGCCGAGTGCGCACCGTTTGTTAAGACCGGTGGCCTGGGTGACGTGGCAGGCTCGCTGCCTGCGGCACTCGTGCGCGCCGGCGCCGAGGTCATCGTGATGGTGCCCAAGTACGCCACCATCAAAGACGAGTACAAGGCGCAGATGGAGCACTTTGCCGACTTTTACGTGAGCCTGGGATGGCGCAATGAATACTGCGGGCTGGAGAAACTCGAGCACGACGGCGTCACCTATATGTTCGTGGACAACGAGCGCTACTTTGCGCGAGATTATCCGTACGGCTTCTTTGACGACGGCGAGCGCTTCGCGTTCTTCTCCAAGGCCATTACCGAGAGCCTGCAGCACCTGCCCGAGGGCTTTGAGTGCGACATCCTGCACTGCAACGACTGGCAGACGGCACTGGCGCCCTTGTTCTTGCGCGAGTTCTACCAGGGCCTGCCGCTGTACGACCGCGTCAAGACTGTGTTCTCGATCCACAACGTGGCGTTCCAGGGCCAGTTTAGCGACACCGTGATGGAGGACATCCTGGGTGTGGCGCATATTCCCGCGGCCGCCTCGCAGCTGCGTTGCGACGCCTGCAGCATCAACTACATGCTGGGCGCGCTGCACTATGCCGATGCCATTACCACGGTGAGCCCCACCTATGCCAACGAGATCCAGACGCCCGAGTTTGGCGAGGGCCTGGACGGTGTGCTGCGCGAGCGCTCCTACGCGCTGCAGGGCATCCTCAACGGCATTGACGTTGCGGGCTTTGACCCGGCGACCGACAAGCGCATTGCCGCCAACTACACGGTTGACGACCGTTCCGGCAAGGCCGTGTGCAAGGCTAAACTGCAGGAGGAGCTGGGTCTCGAGGTTCGCGACGACCGTCCCCTCATGGTGATGGTCACGCGCCTGACGCGCCAGAAGGGCATGGACCTGGTCATGTACGCGCTCGACCGCATCCTGTCCGGCGGCGTTCAGGTGGCCGTGCTGGGCACCGGCGACCGCGACTACGAGGACGGTCTGCGCTACTTCCAGGACAAGTACCCCGGCACCATGGCCGCGCGCATCGAGTTTGACCCGGCGCTGTCGCAGCGCATGTACGCCGCCGCCGACATGTTCCTGATGCCTTCGAAGTTTGAGCCCTGCGGCCTGTCGCAGATCATCGCCATGCGCTACGGCACCCTGCCCATCGTGCGCGAGACCGGTGGCCTGAAGGACACCGTGCAGCCGTACAACGAGTTTACCGGCGAGGGCACGGGCTTCTCGTTTACCAACTTTAACGGCGACGAGATGGGCGACGCGGTGTTCCGCGCGGCACGCCTGTTCTGGGATAACCGCGACGCTTGGAACCAGCTGGTCACGCAGGCCATGAGCCAGGACTTTAGCTGGACGCGCTCAGCCGATAAGTATCTGGATCTGTATTTCTTTATGCACCCGGAGATTGAAAGGCCGGCAGCTGTGACTGATGTTGCAGCTGTCGATGAGCCCGCTGCCGCTGAGGAGCCCAAGGCCGAGGAGAAGCCGGCGGCCAAGGCCGAAGTTAAGCCCGACGCGAAGCCTGCCGCCAAGAAGACGACGGTCCGCAAGACGACGGCTAAGAAGGCCACGACCACGAAGGCCGCTGCTAGCAAGACTAGCGCCGCTAAGGCAACTACTGCCAAGGCATCGACTACGCGCAAGCGTACGACCGCCGCTGCCAAAAAGGCCGCCGAGGCCGAGGTCGCTCCCGAGGTAAAGGCCGAGCCCGCGGCAAAGGCTCCGGCCAAGACCGCTGCCAAGAAGACGACCGCGTCCAAGACCACGACCGCCAAGAAGACCACGGCAACGAAGTCGACGACGACAAAGGCTGCTACGACGAAGGCCGCCGCGAAGACGACCCCGAAGGCTGCTGCAAAGCCCGCCGTCAAGGTCGAGGAGGCGCCCTCCGAGCCCAAGGCCAAGGCAGCTGTCGAGGCAAAGCCGGCCGCTAAGACCACCACGCGCAAGCGCTCTACAGCTACGGCCAAGAAGACCACGACCAAGGCTGCAGCTCCCAAGGCAGAGGCTAAGGACGAGGACAAGCCCGCGGTAAAGGTCGAGCCGACGCCGAAGGTCGCCGAGGTCAAGACCGCTCCCAAGGCTAAGGCAAAGGCCGAGTCCGCCAAGGAGGCCCCGATCTCCCCCGCTACTCCAGCCGAGGAAAAGGCTCCGACCAAGAAGACATCCGTCCGTAAGGCAACGGCCACCCGAAAGCGTCACTAGTCTGGACGATTAAAACTTAATCCAACGCAAAAGAGGGCGCCCCAACTAGGCGCCCTCTTCTTAGTTGAACTTCTGTATTAAAAAGAGGGCCGGTTTACTACGACAAAATGGCTCCGACCGACCACGGCGTGCAATCTACGAAATTGGCAACGCTTCTACCTGCGGTTTTAGTATCACTAAAATGACTGTGGTTGAGATCATTCAAATCGTCGTAGTAAACCGAAGTACTTTTGTTTGACTACAAATAGTATCCGTCTGGGCGTTTTCGAATACCGCGAAAATTTGGATGGTAAAACGATTTTCTAGGACAACCGTTCGCCGATGGTAAACGGATGTTGTTTATACAGCCTGTGTACAACAGATATACTTACATCCTGTGCGTAAAGCCCATGGCCCGCAGGCCGTGATTCTATTGAACTGGACCGTATTATGAGATTGATTCACAACAGCCGTCTACCGCAGTTTCGCACTCCTTTTGGCGCCGTGACCGCTGGAACTTCTGTTTCGCTCTCGGTGATTTTGGAGGATGCCGACCCCAACCAGGCAACGCTCACCCTGCGTACCTGGGTCGATGAAATCGGTGAATCTCTGTACCCCATGACGCACGAGGGCGACGGCATATTTACCGTAGAGCTTGAGTGCACTGAGCCCTGTCTTATCTGGTACAGCTTTATCTGCAATATCGAGGGCCAGCCCGAGGTCCGCTTGGGTGCACCGCAGGGCCGCACCGGCGGCGAGGGCGTAACCTACAACTACGCCGAGGTCCCGTCGTTCCAGATTACCGTCTACAAGCACCGCGAGAACCGTCCCACCTGGTACGAGCGGGGCATGGTCTACCAGATCTTCCCCGACCGCTATGCACGCGACGAAAACTGGCGCGAACGAACGCTTGCCGAAGTTGAAAAACCACGCAAAGGAATCCAGCGCCGCATGGTCGAGGACTGGAACGAACCGCCCGAGTACGAGCGTGCCGAAGACGGCTCCATCAAGACCTGGGATTTTTACGGCGGCTCGCTCAAGGGTATCCAGAATGACCTGCCCCGCATTGCCGAGCTGGGCTTTACGGCCACCTACCTCAACCCGATCTTTGAGGCCGCGAGCAACCACCGCTACGACACGGCCGACTACACCAAGATCGACCCGATTCTGGGCACCGAGCAGGACTTTACGGAGCTGTGCGAGGCGGCCGAAAAGCTCGGCATTTCCATCATCCTGGACGGCGTCTTCAACCACACGGGCGACGATTCGATCTACTTTAACCGCTACGGCAATTATCCCGGCGTCGGTGCGTGGCAGAGCGAGGACTCGCCGTGGCGCGATGCGTTTTACTTCCATGAAGACGGTTCGTATGACTGCTGGTGGGGCGTGGGCAACATGCCCGCCATCAACGAAAACTCCGAGCTTGTGCGCGAAAAGCTGCTGGGCAAGGACGGCGTGATTCGCAAATGGCTGCGCGCCGGCGCCCATGGTTGGCGCCTGGACGTGGCTGATGAGCTTTCCGACGACTTCCTTGCCGAAATCAAAAAGGCCGTGCTCGCCGAGAAGCCCGACGCGCTGCTGCTCGGCGAAGTCTGGGAAGACGCCTCCAACAAGATCAGCTATGGCCATCTGCGCCGCTATCTGCAGGGCTCCGAGCTCGACTCCGCCATGGACTACCCCTTCCGCGACATGGTCATCGGCTTTTTGATGGGTTACAAGAACGCCTACCAGGCTGCCGAGGACATCGAGACCCTCCGCGAGAACTACCCGCGCGAGGCGCTGGCCTGCGCACTCAATCTGCTTTCGAGCCACGACCGCCCGCGCATTATCTCGGTGCTCGGCGGTGGCCCCGACGAGTCGCAGCTGCCCGAGAGCGAGCGCAGCAAGTGGCGCCTGGACGAGAACTCCATGGGCCTGGCCAAGAGCCGCTTTTGGTTGGCGACGCTCATGCAGATGACCTTCCCAGGCGTGCCCTCGATCTATTATGGCGACGAGTACGGCTTGGAGGGCCTCACCGATCCGGGCAACCGCCGCACGCTGCCGACCAAGGACCAATTGCACGACTTCGATACGCTAGCCATCGTTAAGAACGCATCTGCCATTCGCCGCGCGTTACCGTTTATGGTCGATGGCGAGATCAAGGCCTTTGCGCTCAACGAGGACGTCTTGGCCTACACCCGCACGGGCAAAGACGGCGAGGCCGCGACGGTTATCATCAATCGCAGCCTGCGCAATTCGCACTGCGTGACAATCCCGGCGCTCGGTGAATGTGCGAGCGAAGTGATCAGCGGCCACGAGTGCGAAATCCACAACGGCACGGTTACGCTCGACCTGTACCCGCTGGGCTCTTCGATCGTCTATCACCATCCTGAGAAGCGCCTGCAGGAGCCGCTCGATCACGGCGCGGGCGTCGTGTGCCACATCACCTCGGTGCCGACCGATGATGGCAAGCCCGGCACAATCGGTGCGCCCACGCGTCGTTTTATCGACCATCTGGCCGCCATGGGCATGCGCTACTGGCAGGTCCTGCCCGTCAATCCCACAGACTTCTTCCGCTCTCCCTATGCCGGCCCATCTGCCTTTGCAGGCAATATCGACCTGCTGCCCGAGAGCCACGAGGAGCTGGCCGCCGACTTCGTCACCTGGAAGACCCGCGGCGGCGAGGATGCCGACCCGCTCTACACCGCGTTTAAACATCGCAACGCCGACTGGCTCGAGAAGTACTGCGTCTACATGGCGGTAAAGAAGCACTTTGAGGGACTGTCGCGCCACGATTGGCCGGCGGATGTCGCGCGCTACAACGAGCACCTGATCGATGACAAGCGATTCCACGACGAGGCCGAGCTGCAGGCGTACATGCAGTATCGCTTTGACCTTGCCTGGTGCGAACTTATGAACTATGCACACAAGAAGGGCATCGAGGTCATCGGCGATATCCCGATGTATGTCTCGGACGATTCGGCCGACGCGTGGAGCGAGCCCGAAAACTTCTGGCTGTCCGACACCGGCAAGGCGATTGAGATTTCGGGTGCGCCGCCCGACAACTTTGCGCCCGAGGGGCAAGTGTGGGGAAACCCCACCTTCCGCTGGGATCACATGAAACAGAACGGCTATAGCTGGTGGATGGATCGCCTGCGTCGTGCGTTCGCGCTCTACGACCGTGTGCGCCTGGACCACTTCCTGGGCTTCCACAGCTACTTTAGCATCCCTGCCGGCAAGGCCTGTGCCGACGGCCGCTGGCTGGCTGGCCCGGGCAAGGACCTGTTCCAAACGGCCTACGACGAACTGGGTCCACTCAACTTTATTGCCGAGGATCTGGGTTATCTAACGCCTGGCGTTCGTGCGATGGCTTCGACCTGTGGCTTCCCCGGCATGGACGTACTGGAGTTTAGCAACTACGACGTTCGCTGCGGAATTCATCCCACACCGGGCAAGATCCTGTACACCTCGACGCACGACACTTCGACGCTCGCCGGCTGGTGCACGCGCTCCTTTGCGGACGACGACGAGCCAAGCGGCATTACATTGGCAAGCGAGCTCATGAGCAATGCCCTGGCAAGCGATGCTCCGCTCGTTATGATGCCGCTGCAGGACGTGCTGGGGCTTGGCGACGATGCACGAATGAACGTACCGGGCGTGGCCACGGGCAACTGGACATGGCAGGCTGACGAGGCCGACGTTGCGGCAGCCGAGGAGAAAACTGCGAAGCTCCTGCGCAGCACCCATAGATTCTGGGGCGAGGCGTGATAAAACCCCCGATATAGGGTACAGTTACAGCTGTTTGAATTTTTGCGGGCAGATCGCTCTGCCCGTTTTGTGCTGAAAAGGAAGTATTATGGCGCGCTACGATTACAAGTGCACGAGCTGCGGCAACGTGTTTGAGGTTGAGCACCCCATGTCCGAAACGCCCGAGGTCGTATGCCCCAGCTGCGGCGCCCCGGCATCCAAGACGTTCTCGGCCAGCGGCATTAAGTTCGAAGGCAGCGGTTTCTACAACACCGACCAGCGAAGCGGCGGCTCCAGCACCAGCGCCACGAGCGGCTGCTGCGCCAACTGCCCGCACAGCCACTAGGAACAACGCGGCCCCGCGATCAACGCCGATAGCGGGGCTATTTCTTTGCTCTATGGGTAGCTAATCAAGGTACCCAGGTTTCCTTGTGAGTTGCGGTGAAATAAGGACTGTTTGGCGGGTAGAAGCGGCTTTTCAATCCCTATTTCACCGCAACTTAGTAGTTACTTGCGGACCAGTCTGGCGCAGAAGTGACCGTCGTAGGAATCGGCGTTTACCGGCACGCTTTGGAAGAGGCCTCGATCGTTCTGGCGTACGGAAACGAGCTTCTTGGCCTGATCGAACTCGGGGAGTTGCAGAATCTGTGCTTCGGAGAGCGGCGCCACGCTAAAGCCGGCGCCCTCGGGAGAGTTCAGGAAAGCATCCACCACCTGCGTGTTCTCCTCGTCGAAGACCGAGCACGTCGCGTAGATGAGCTCGCCGCCGGCAGCCACGCGCGCGGCAGCTTCCTTGAGCATCGTCAGCTGCAGTTTGGGCAGCTCAACCGTCACATCCTTTTCGGTCAGGCGCCACGGAATCTCGGGATGACGACGCATGGTTCCGGTGCCAGAGCACGGCGCATCGATAAAGACCGTGTCGAACTTAACCGGCTTGCCAAGCATGGCATCAAAAGACGTCAGGACTTCATCAAGCTCGCAGGCATCACCCGAAACCGTACGAACGCCCTGAATACCGGCCTTATGCAGGCGAGCGAGATTCAGATCGCACTTGCGATCATGCAGATCGAGCGCCGTATGCTGACGCTCATAGCCCGCACGCTTGGCCTGGCACATCATCACATAGGTCTTGGTGCCACGACCGGCACCAATCTCAAGGCAGCTTCCAGGGCGCGTGGCAGCTGTGGCGATAAGCTGCGCGTTGAGATCAGATGCCACCGCGGCAGCACGCTCAAACACACCCGAAGCAACGGTAACCTGCGCATCAACCGGGGCATGACAGCCCGGAAAGACAGGCGCGACGAGCTGCGAGATATACGGATCGAGCTTGGTCGCAAAGGCGTTCTCATGCAGGGCCAGCGGCGCGGGGGCCAGATTGCCGGCAAAGTTAAGCGCACCCTCTGGCGTGTCAAACGACGCCATAATACGAGCGCACAGCCAGCGCGGCAGGCCCATCAGGCGCGACAGACGAACCAAGCGCCGCTCAGACTCATCCACATCGGACGCAGTAGCAAAGTCATCAACATTGTCAGCAACCTTATGCAGTACAGCATTGGCCAAGCCAGCGGCGGACTTAGCGCCGCAGCGAACCAGCTCAACACCCTGACTTACGGCGACGCGGCCAGGCGTATGTAGATAGAGCATCTCGAAGGCCGAGATACGAAGCGCCATGCGAACACGCGGCGCAACCTTTTTAGGCTTATCAAGAAACTGATCGAGCAGCTCGTCCAAAATACCCTGGGTAGCCGCAACGCCCAGTGCCAAACGAGCGGCAAAAGCGGAATCGCGCTGGTCAATAGCCTTGGCAGATGCGCGAGAGGACAGCACGTCGCGCGCATACATACCGCGGCGATCGGCCTCCATCAGCACATCGAGCGCAAGTTTGCGCGCGGGAGACAGCTTGCTCATGACAAAACACCCCAGATAAGATCGGCGCCCTGCAGGCCAGCAGCCCAAGCAGAAGCGACCATAGCACGCTTACCATCGGGCTTAACCTCGAGCAACTCAACCGAGCCATCGGAAAGACCCAGGTAAACACGCTTGTTCTTAACGTCAACAGCGCCCTCGCCAAGCGAGACATCGGCCGGTGCAGCATCGAGCACGCGCACGGTCTTGCCGGCAATCACGCATCGGGCAGGCGCGGTATCGGACGAGGCCAGCACATGGCGCACGCAATCAAGCGCAGCCATCTGCGGATCCAGACGCATCTCCAGCTTGGAAATCTTGGCAGCATGGGTAACGAGCGCCTCATCCTGTTCAGTCCACACGGCGGTGCCATCGGCAAGAGAAGGAAGCGTATCGGCAAGCAGTTTGCCGCCAAGCTCACCAAGCTCCATCGTGAGCGCCTCGGCATGCTTACCGGCAACAGACGTAGACGCCTGGGCACAATAAGCGCCGGTATCAACGCCATGTCCAATACGCATAATAGAAACGCCAGCAACCTCATCACCAGCGAGAATCGCACGCTGAATAGGAGCAGCCCCACGCCAACGAGGCAGCAAGGACGCATGAACATTCACAATACCAAGCGGCGCCATATGCAGCACGTCATCCGGCAAAATGCAACCATAGGCAGCCACACAGAAAATGTCAGCCTGGGCAGTCTTAAGCGCCTCAACGACCTCAGGCGTCATACGATTAGCCTCAATAACCGGCAACCCCAGCTCAAGCGCCTTGGCCTTAACAGGAGAAGGCTCAAGCTTCTTACCGCGCCCACGAACAGCATCAGGACGAGTAACAACAAGCGCAATCTCGTTGCCAGCCGCAACAAGCGAAGTTAAAGAAGGCACAGCAAAATCGGGCGTACCCATAAACACAATACGCATAAAAGTTAGTCTCCTCTCAATAACGAGCCGAGACGGCTACAAAACAAAAGCGTTCCGGGTCGCAAACGCACCCAGTCGCAAGAACAGTTCAACAAGAACAAATATACCCAAAACCAAAGAAAGAGCCGCAATAAAAGCAGCTCTTCCAACAAAGCAATTATCAGCGAAGACGCCCCTCCCTGGCCCACGGCACCCGGGCGAGACAAGCAGCGTTAACGTAGTCCCCGGGGCACCCGCCTATATCGTCCCGCGCGCAGTTTCGCAGCGCAGCGAGAATGTTTGAGCACGGGATGATATAGGCGGGTGCCCCGGGGACGGACAAACCTACTCCGTCTCGCCCGGTCGAGCGCCGCGGGCCAGGGCGTCCTGGTACTCCTTGACGGCCTTGAGCCTCTGCATGGGCTTCAGTCGCTCGAACATGGTATTGCCGTGCAGGTGATCGATCTCGTGCTGCAGACAAACGCAGAACAGATCGCCCGTGGCCTCATAGCGAATAAGGTTGGCATCCAAGTCATACGCCTCGACGACGACATGGTCGGGACGCTCAATCTCGCAGCTAATGCCAGGGATGGAAAGGCAGCCCTCGCTAAAGGGCACCAGATGGTCGCTCTGCTCAACAATAACGGGATTGATGAGCACGTACGGGTCGTAGTCGTTCTTGTCGCTGTAGTCGCAGTCGATGGTGACGAGCTGAATAAGCTCGCCGATCTGCGGAGCAGCCAGGCCGCAGCCACCGTTCTCGAACATTATCTTCTTCATCTTCTCGGCAAGCGCCTCGATCGCCGGGGTAATCTCCTCGATGACGGCGCACTCCTGGCGCAGACGAGGGTCGGGCGACAGAACGATTCCGTTGGCTTCCATGGCCATCCTTTCGGGTTGTTACATCAAATCATAGGCGTCGACGTCAACGCTCACGCTCACGCCGCGCACAGAGCCCACCTCTTTGAGGCAGGCGTCGATATCATCAGAGACATGGTACCCCACGGGCGACTTCACAAGCAGATGGAAGCGGTAACGGTCCTTGGCTCTCTCGATTACACACGAAGCCGGGCCCAGCACCTGCGGCACCGCGCTGCCCGCCCGCAAAAAGTCGGGCGCGGCGGCATGCCAGCGGCGCTTAAGAAGCTTTGCAATGCGCCCGATGTAGTCCTGCGCGTCGTCTCGGTTCGCCGACCACACCAAGATGTTGACCAAGCGAACAAACGGCGGGTACAGCGCGTCGCGGCGCTGGTCCAGGTCGTAGTCGGTAAAGATCGAACGGTCGTGCTCAGCGACGGCGCGAATTACCGGGTCATCGGGCAGGTAGGTCTGGATGATCACCTCGCCGGGACGATCGCCGCGACCGGCACGGCCCGCCACCTGTTCCAGCAGGTCGTAGGCGCGCTCCCCTGCGCGGAAGTCCGGCAGCTTGAGGGCGAAGTCGGCATTGACCACGCCCACGAGCGTGACCTCGGGAAAGTCGAGACCCTTTGCGATCATTTGGGTGCCCAGCAAAACGGCGCAATCGGCCGCATCGAATTGCTCGAGCAGCTTTTTGTGCGCATCCTTGCCGCGCGTGGAATCGGCATCCATGCGAATAATGGCGACATCCTCAGGAAGCATCTGGTGCAGTGCGTCCTCGATCTGCTGAGTGCCCAGACCCATTTTTGCTAGGTAGCGACTGCCACATTTGGGGCAACGGCTCGTGGGCGCGGGATAGGGCTGCACGCGCCAAGACGAACCGCATGTGTGACACTGCAGCGTGTGCGTGCGCTCGTGATACGTAAGTGCGGTGGAGCAGTGATTGCAGGTGGGGACGCATCCGCACTCGCGGCACATCAAGAACGGCGCAAAGCCACGGCGGTTGTGCAACAGCACGGCCTTTTCGCGGCGCTCGACCACGCGTTCCAAGCCTTCCATCAACGGTTTTGAGAACATGGAGCGGCTGCCGTGAGAAAACTCACGGCGCAGGTCTGCGATTCGAACCGTAGGCAGTACAGCGTGTCCCGGGCGCTCGGGCATCTCGACGCGCGTCCAGGTGGCGCTGTTGTACGTACCGCGGCGACAGCGGTCGAGGGCCTCGGCAGAAGGCGTGGCGGAGCCCAACACGAGCGGGCAGCGGTAGCGCCGCGCCATCTCGGCCGCCACCTCGCGCGCATGGTAGCGCGGACTAGAGCCCTGCTTGTAGCTGGTCTCGTGCTCCTCGTCGATGATGATGAGACCAAGGTCGCTGAGCGGGCAAAAGAGCGCCGAGCGGGCGCCGACTACCACGCGGGCCGCACCGCTGGCGACCATATCCCACTGGTCCAGACGCTCGCCGGCCGAAAGGCGCGAATGGAACACGGCGACCGTCTCGCCAAAGCGCGAACGGAAGCGGCCGACGGTCTGGGCCGTAAGCGAGATCTCGGGCACGAGCACGCAGGCCGAACGGCCGGTCGCCAGCACGCGCTCAATCGCCGAGAGGTAGACCTCGGTTTTGCCGGAGCCGGTGACGCCGTCGACCAGCACCACGTCGCCATGAGCGTCCAGACGGGCGCGCTCAATCTGCGCGAGTGCCTGTTGCTGGCCGTTGGTAAGGGAGACCGGCGCCTTGCCGCTTGCCGAGGACAGCGTGGTCTGCTCGCTGCAACCGCGCCAGGCACGGCGCTCCTCCACCACCACGACGCCGCGTTTTTCGAGCGCCTTGATGGTCGCCGACATACTGTTATAGAGCAGGTTGAGGTCGCGCGTCGTGACCGGGCCGCACTGGAGCGCCTCGATGAGCTGACGCTGACGGACCGCGGTCTTTGGCGGCGTGTAGTCGAAACCCTCGGGCGTGAGCATGACCCAGCGGTTTTGGATGGGTTTAACGGCAGGGCGCTCAACGGTCCACACGCCGTCATCGCCCTTGACCACACGCGAACTGCCGCCCGGGGGCAAGAACAGGCGCAGGCACTCGGAAAGCGTCGCGACATACTCGCGGCTCATCCAGCGTGCGATACGGGCAGCCTCGGCGGTAAAGAGTGGTTTGCTGAGAATCGCCTCGACGGGCTTGATGCGCGCAGGATCGAGAGCGTCGTCACCTTGCAGACCGGCCAACTTGGGCGCGATGTCGACGATGTAGCCCGCGGCCGCACGATTGCCAAAATGAACTAGGACGGTGGAGCCGATCTGGACATCGTTGGCGAGTGACTGCGGGATGCCGTAGGCGAATGGCTCGGACAGCGCACGCGTCGGAATGTCCAGGACTACGCTCGCGTAGGCGGCGATGGGCTCAGGTAAAGGCTCGGACTTGGCCGGGGCAACAGCAGGCTCGGGCGTGGCCGGAGCCTGCTCCGGTTCCGGCGAACCAAACAGCGACAGTTGCTCGGCCATGGCCCCAGCACCTCCCATCCCATTCGTCTACAGAAATAAGAGCCCCGCTCGGGTGAACGGGGCTCGGATACGTGCGTTTACGCGGCTGCTACAGCGCCATCGTGCGGGCGCGGTCGATACGCGCCAGGCAGTCGTCGCGACCGACGAGCGCCATGGTCTCGCCCAGCGGAGGGCTCACCATGTTGCCGCAGACAGCGACGCGCACGGCCTGGAACACCACGCGCTTCTTAAGGTCCATCTGCTCGGGCAGCGGCTCAAGCGCGGCGTCGATGTTGGCGGCCGTCCACTCGCTCACGCCCTCAAGCGCGGCCTTGGCAGCATCCAGAATGGCACCCATGCCCTCCTTGGCCAGGCCCTTGTTGACGGACTTCTCGTCATACTCGAGCGTCTCGGCCGAAGCGAAGATGGGAGCGGCGACGGTCACAGCGTCGGCCGGCATCTTAGTGCGCGGCTTGACGATAGCGGCAAGCGCGTCGATCCAGTCCTCACCGTACTCGACGTTGCCCTCGATGAGGCCCGCCTCGTGCAGCTCGGGGACCATGATCTCGTCGGCAAACTGAGCATCGGACATGCCGTTGATGTACTCGGCATTGACCCAGTCGAGCTTCTTGGGGTCGAAGGTCGCGGGGTTCTTGGAGATGCGGTCGAGCGAGAACTTGCTGGCCAGGACATCGCGCGGGATGATCGTGGTCTCGCCGTCGAGCGACCAGCCGAGCAGAGCCAGGTAGTTGACGAAGGCGTCGGACAGGTAACCGGCGTCGCGGTACTCCTCCACCGAGGTGGCGCCGTGGCGCTTGGAGAGCTTCTTGCCGTCGGCGCCCAGGATCATGGAGATGTGGGCGAACGTGGGCACGGGCGCGCCGAGAGCCTCGTAGACCATGACCTGACGCGGGGTGTTGGACAAGTGGTCGTCGCCGCGGATGACGTGGGTGATCTTCATCATGGCGTCGTCGACGACGGTCGCGAAGTTGTACGTGGGCGTGCCATCGGAGCGGAAGATGACAAAGTCGTCGAGCTCCTTGGCGTCGAAGGTCACCTCGCCGTGGACGGCGTCGTGGATGACGACGTCGCCGCGGTCCTCGGGCACCTTGATGCGAAGGACGTAGGACTCGCCGGCCTCGATGCGACGGCGGGCCTCCTCGGGATCAAGATCGCGGCAACGGCGCTGATAGCCCTGGAAGGGGTCCTTGCGCTCCTGCGCGGCCTTGCGGTCGGCCTCGAGCTGCTCCTTGGTGCAGAAGCAGGGATAGGCCTTGCCCTCATCCCAAAGCTTCTGGGCGGCCTGCTTGTACAGGTCCAGGCGCTCGGTCTGGGCGTAGGGGCCAAAATCGCCGCCCACCTCGGGACCCTCGTCCCAGTCCAGGCCCAGCCAACGCATGGCGCGCAAGATGATCTGCGTGTTCTCGTCGGTGGAGCGGGTGGGGTCGGTGTCGTCGATGCGCAGGATGAACGTGCCGCCGTTAGCACGGGCGAAAGCCCAGTTATAGATAGCGGTGCGGGCGCCGCCAATGTGCAGCTTGCCCGTCGGTGAGGGTGCAAAGCGGACGCGAACGTCTGATGCCATGGAAATCTCCTCGATTGCAGGATGGATGTCTAACCGCACCAGTATAAAGCATCAAGGCAACCTCCGCACAAAGGGCACCTACCTACTCATTGGGGACAGACTTAAATGACCAGTCATTGGGCAACCTGTCGGCACTTAGGAAGGCTGGTCATTTAAGTCTGTCCCCAATGAGTAGGTGCGGAAAGGGTGTGAATGTTTGATTTACGCGCTATGATGTGCCCTTGCATAGAGAGCCTGGCGGAATGGTAACGGTCGCCGGGACACGTTTTTGAAAGGACAATCATGTCAGAAGAACTTCGTTCCATCCCACCCCAACACGGGTCCTTCGTATTTACGTCGGAGTCGGTGACCGAAGGTCATCCCGATAAGATCGCTGACCAGATCAGCGACGCCGTCCTCGACGCAATCCTCGCCAAAGAAATAGAGCTCCAGGAGCAGGGTTACATCGCCCCCAACGGCGTGCCTGCCAACGTGGAGAACGTCCGCTGCGCCTGCGAGACCCTCGTGACCACCGGCACCGTCATCGTCGCCGGCGAGATTCGCACCCAGGCCTACGTCGACGTGCAGGAAATCGCTCGCGGCGTTATCCGCCACATTGGCTACAACCGTGCCAAGTTCGGTTTTGACTGCGATACCTGCGGCGTTATGAGCCTCATCCACGAGCAGTCGCCCGATATCGCCCAGGGCGTTGACGAGTCCTTCGAGACCCAGACCGGCGCTACCACCGACCCGATCGACCTGATCGGCGCCGGCGACCAGGGCATGATGTTCGGTTATGCCTCCAACGAGACCAAGACCCTCATGCCCATGCCACACTACCTGGCAAGCCGCCTGGCCGAGCGCCTGGCCGCCGTGCGTCACGACGGTACCCTCGCCTATCTGCGTCCCGACGGCAAGACCCAGGTCACCGTGCGCTACGAGGAAGGCAAGCCCGTCGAGGTCACGACCATCGTCATCTCCACGCAGCACGCCGCCGAGATCGAGGACATGGGCAAGATCAAGGCCGACCTCATCGAGCACGTCATCACCCCGGTCATGGCCGCTGAGAACATGCCGTGGGACAACGCGGACATCTACGTGAACCCCACCGGTCGCTTTGTCGTGGGCGGCCCCATGGGCGACACGGGCCTCACCGGCCGCAAGATCATCGTCGACACCTACGGCGGCTACGGCCGTCACGGCGGCGGTGCCTTTAGCGGCAAGGACTGCACCAAGGTCGACCGCTCCGCCGCGTATGCCGCGCGCTGGGTCGCCAAGAACGTGGTCGCCGCCGGTCTGGCCGACCGCTGCGAAGTCGAGCTTGCCTACGCCATCGGCGTTTCCAAGCCCCTCTCAATCATGGTCGACACCTTCGGTACCGCACATGTTGCCGAGGACAAGATCGTCGAGGCCGTAGAGAAGACCTTCGACCTGCGCCCGGGCGCAATCATCCGCGACCTGGACCTGCGCCGCCCCATCTACGAAAAGACGGCAGCCTACGGTCACTTCGGCCGAGAAGACGCCGACTTCACCTGGGAGAAAACCGACCGAGTCGAAGAACTCAAAGCAGCCTGCGGTCTGTAAGCTAACGAGAAAAGCCGCAGCCAAATAGCAACGCACCAAAAGAAGTACCGCCCCCAAGCGGTACTTCTTTTTTATTAATCCGGTGGTGAAGATATTTCGATATGAGCCCACGCTGCGTCACCAGCTAATGAATTTTGCAGCACGCGCCCTTCTACCATGTATCCTTAGTCCCGAGGGGCGGGGCATAAGGTCGATCGCGAGTTCCGCACGAGCCGGAGAGCACTTAATGTGCTCTCCGTGCGAGCAGGACTGTCCGAGCAGGCGACCTTATGCCCCGCCCCTCGGGACGACGGGACAGATTAAAGGAGCACCCATGGCAGGCAAGCCGCAAACACTAGCTACGACCTCGGCATTCGAGATCTTGGGCCCCGTCATGGTCGGCCCCAGCTCATCGCACACCGCCGGCGCCCTGCGCTGCGCCCAAGTTGCCGCCAGCCTGCTGGAAGGCCGCATCACCAAAGTCACCTTTGGCCTGTGGAACTCCTTCGCCCACACCTACCGCGGCCACGGCACCGACCGCGCGCTCGTCGCAGGCATCCTGGGCCTCGACACCGATGACGAGAACATCAAGCAGGCCTTCGACCTCGCACGCGAGCAGGGCCTCGAATATCACTTTGACATCAAGGGCGACGACGCGTCCATCCACCCCAACACCGTCGACATTGACATGGTCGACGACACGGGCGCCACGGCACAGGTCCGCGGCGAGAGCCTGGGCGGCGGCAAGATGCGCATCAGCCGCATTAACGGCGTCGGCGTCGACATCTCGGGCATGTACTCCACGCTCTTCGTGGCGCACAAGGACGTCCCCGGTGTACTCGCCGCGCTCACCAACCTGCTCGCCTACGCCCACGTGAACATCGCCTTCTGCCGCACCTACCGCACCGAAGTGGGCGGCCAGGCCTACTCCGTATTTGAGACCGACGGCACGCCCGACGACACCGTCGTCCCCATGCTGCGCAAGCTCGACAATGTCGATTACGCAACGTTTATCGAGCTCCCCGGTTCTGCCTCGTCGCTCTCCCCCGGCGTCTCGGCCAAGGAAATCTTCGACGACGGCGAGCAGCTGCTCGATGCGTGCGAGGAACTGGGGCTCAGCATCGGCGCCGTCATGGCCGTGCGCGAGGCGCGTCTGACTGGCGAGGCCCACGCCGTCGCCGCCATGCGCCGCGTGCTCGACGTCATGCGCGAGGAGACCACAGCCCCCATCGCTAATCCGCAGCGATCGCTCGGTGGGCTTATCGGCGGCGAGGCCAAACTCGTCGATGCCACCGTCCGCAACGATTTGAGCATAAGCCTGATGGGTGCTGTCCAGACCGACGCCGTGGCTCGCGCCATGGCCGTGCTCGAGCGCTCCGCCACGATGGGCGTGATCGTCGCCGCCCCCACGGCCGGCTCCGCGGGTGTTGTGCCCGGCTGCGTGCTGGCGCTCGCCGATCGCCTGCAGCTCGACGACGAGCAGGTCATGGACGCGCTCTACTGCGCAGCCGCCATCGGCCTCAACCTCACCACAAGCGCCTGCGTTGCCGGCGCCGAGGGCGGCTGCCAGGCCGAGGTGGGAAGCGCCGCCGCCATGGCAGGCGCCGCGCTGGTGCAGATGCTCGGCGGCACGCCCGAGCAGGCGCTCGACGCCAGTTCCATCGCGCTGAGTAATCTGCTGGGTCTCGTTTGCGACCCCGTCGGTGGCCTCGTGGAGGTGCCCTGCCAAAACCGCAACGCCATCGGCGTGGCAGCGGCCTTTAGCTCTGCACAACTCGCCCTCGCAGGCATTAAGAGCTTGGTGCCGTTTGACCAGATGGCACATGTCATGCTCTCGGTGGGTCACGCGTTGCCGGCCACGCTGCGCGAGACGGCAAAGGGCGGCATCGCGCAGGCTCCGGACGCACTTTCGGCCTGTGCAAAATGCGGTGTGTGCGGATAGCGACAAAGAACGACTCAAAGGTGGGACAAATGTCCCACCTCTTTTGAATGCCACCGTTTCCGTACCACAAACAGCAGGGCAATCGCTATAATGCAAGCCCAGTAAAAACACGATGAACCGCAAGGCGAAAATCGAAGGATATGCATACGATGTCGCAAAACGATCGAACTCAACTGATTCCCGATCCGCAGCAGCCGAGCAGGCACGCCGGCGTCGTTCAGTCGCCGCGCCCTATCGCGCCGAGCCACGGTCAGCAGCGTGGTGCGGCAAACGCTTCTCAACGCCCGAACCAACAGCGACAGCAGCGTCAACAACGTCAGCAGCGCCAGGCAAACGGCAATGCGCCCAAGCAGCCCCACACGCACGCTCGAGGCGATCGTGGCCCCGCGCGCAAGTCCGCCGGCAACAATAAGTCGGGCAAAAAGACGACGCTCTTTGTCATCCTGGGTCTTATCGTCATTGTATATATCGTAGGCATCGTAGCGTTTTCGCAGCTAGCCTACCCCAACACCACCATTGCCGGCGTCGACGTCTCGTTCTCCAACGCTTCGTCCGCCGCCACCAAGGTCAACTCGGCATGGAAGCACTATAAGCTCACCGTGACAGGCGATGACTTTAGCTGGACCTATCAGCCCGAGTCCGATGAACCCATTGTCGACGGCGAAGCTGCCGCAAAAGAGATCATCAGCCACAACGAAGCCTTTGTATGGCCGGCCCGCCTTGTGGAATCCTTAAGCGGCAAGGCCAATAAAACCGCTACCTCCAACGAAGTCGATCTTGATCAAGACGTCGACCTGTCCATGCTCTCCGATACCTTTGACCAAAAGAAGTTTGAGAAGGATCTGGGCGCCGCCATCGACGAGTTTAACGAGGGGCGTTCGGGCACGTTCGAGGCTAATAGCTCCTATGACGAGCAGGCCGGCAAGTTTACCGTCGAGAAGGCGCGCTCCAACGAAAAACTCAACCGCGAGCATGTCATTAAGTATGTCGAGTTCGAGCTTGCCTCGCTGGCCGAGACCGTAGATCTTTCCAAGCTCGGCAACGATGCCTATGAGCCGCTCAATGGAACGCTGACCGATGATCAGATTCAGGCCGCATGCGATGCCGCCAACAACTACCTGGGCGTCAACGTGACCCTTAAGCTCAACGGCGAGGATGCCGGCAAGGTTGATGGCGGCTCCGTATTGCAGTGGATCAGCTTTGCCGATCCGGCCAACCCCACGCTCGATACGTCGCAGATCAGCAACTGGGCAGCCGAACTCGCCAACAGCTTTAATACCGTGGGCTCCACTCGCTGGTGGACGCGCGCCGATGGCAAGCAGTGCGCCGTCGAAGGCGGCGACTTTGGTTGGTCCATCGACAGCAGCTCGCTCGCCAAGCAGGTCGAGGACGCCATTAACAACAAGCAGACCGGCGAAATCGAGATCAAGTACTCCCAGAAGGCCGACACCTTTACCGCAAAGGGAGAGCCCGACTGGAAGGCGTATATCGACGTCGACTTGTCCGAACAGCACGCGCGCTACTATGACGAGAGCGGAAATATCGTTTGGGAGGCCAACTTTATCTCGGGCAAGCCGGGCGAAGACGCCACCCCCGAGGGCGTGTGGCAGATCAACAGCAACGACGGCGGCAGCACCCTGATCGGAGCCAAGGACCCCGAGACCGGTAAGCCCAAATACGAGAGCCCGGTGAGCTACTGGATGCCTTTTGAGGGCAACATGATCGGCTTCCACGATGCCACCTGGCAAAACGACAAGAGCTTCGATAACGCCGAGTCGTACAAGTGGTGCGGCAGCCACGGTTGCATCAACCTGCGCCTGGCAGACGCCAAGGCACTTCACGACTGCATCAAAGTCGGCCTGTGCGTGGTTGTCCACTCGTAGGAAAACACGCCTTCACACAACGGGGAACTGACGCTCCAATCTAACAGTTCCGAAAGAATCCGCCATATGCGCCCGCCTCACGCGACGGGCGCATATACTTATTGAGGAACTTTCTATAAAGGAGACGCCATGTCGAATGTCCCCACCATCACCTCGGGATCAAATGATACCGAGCGAGCGCCCGAGGGTGCCACCGAAACGATTCCCCTCATAACAGACGTGCACGCCACACAGCAAAATGGCAGCACAAGCGATACAACCGAGATTTCCGATGAAGAGGCATATGCCAAGCTCAAGGCAAAACGTGCCGAACGTCGACGCAAAAAGCTCATCCGACGCGGCATTGCGGCCGGCGTCGTGGCCGCCATTGTGCTCATCGCCGTTGTCGTGACCTTAGCCATCAACGCACGGCCCGCAGGCAACAACGGGCCGGTGACCGACATGGTGACCGAGCGCACGTTTACCACAACGGTCGAGGCGAAAGGCCAGCTCAAACCCATTTCGTCCTCAGTGGTCTCCCCTTCTGTCGACGGTACGGTCGATTCGATCAACGTGCAGGCGGGCCAATCCGTCAACGAGGGCGACGTGCTTATGACCATTAAAAACGACGAGCTCGATCGCAACGTTGCCGAGGCGCAGCGTGCAGTTGCTGCCGCTCAAGAAGACCTCGCTAATGCGAAGAAAGCCGCAGCTGCCGCTCAGGCCACCCCAACGACGGACGTCGATGGAGCTTCCGCAGCGGCTGGCGTCTCCGCCGCATCGGCGGACACGAACGCCGTATCGGCCGCGCAGCGCAGCCTCGCATCGGCCCAGGCAAACCTCGATCAGGCGAACGCCAAGGCGGCCAGTCGTACGGTCACGGCCCCGAGCTCGGGCAGTATCGTGGAGCTCAACGCCAAGGTGGGCGCCACGGTAACAGGCGGCATGATCATGGGCGAAAGCGATACGAGCGGCGGCAAGCAGTGCATGCAGATCGCCGACCTATCTAAGATGAAGGTGACCGTGCAGGTGGGCGAAAAGGACATCGCCAAGATCGCCGTTGGGCAGAGTGCCAACGTCACGTATCCCGCGTTTCCCGATATCGTAAGCCAGGGAACGGTCACGGCCATCGCCTCGGTGGCAAACTCCGACGCCGCCAACGGTGGCGGCGGCAGCGTAACCTTTAACGTCGACATTCTCATAGAGGCGCCCGACGCGCGCCTGAAGCCGGGCATGACGGCCGAGGTATCGGTGGTGACCGAGCAGCTCGACGACGTGGTGATGGTGCCGACGATGGCGCTCATGACCGAAGACGGCGAACACTATTACGTCAACGTGGCAACCGATGACGAGGGCAAGCATACCCGTCGCGTGAAGGTGACCGTCGTGACGCAAAACGACAACGAAGCCGTAGTCGGCAAGACACAGGTAAAGCGCGACGACCAGGGCAACGAGATCAACCCCAACGTGCCGGTTACCAAGCTGCGCGATGGCGACACCCTCGTCATGGACACCGGAGCGGACGCAACGGCTGACGGCGGCTACAGCACGGATTCGGGCAGCATGCCTGACGACGAGGGCATGTAATGCGTCCCGTTATCGACATCCGCAACGTGCACCGCATTTTTGAGAGCGAGGCGGGTTGCGCCCACATCCTGCACAACGTGAGCCTGGCGGTAGAACCCGGCGAGTTCGTCGCCATTACCGGCCCTTCGGGCTCGGGCAAGTCAACGCTCATGAACATCCTGGGCTGCCTGGACAAACCGACGGCGGGCGACTATTACCTGCAAGGGCTCAACGTGGCCGAGCTCGATGATGACGAGCTCACCGAAGTCCGCGCCCTGAGCATTGGCTTTGTCTTTCAGAGCTTCAACCTGCTGCCGCGCCTGTCGGTTATCGAAAACGTCATGCTGCCGCTGGCCTACACCAATGTGCCCCGTAGCCAGCGCGAAATGCGCGCCGTTCACGCGCTGCAGGCTGTCACGCTGCCCGTCGACCACTGGGACCACCGCATATCCGAGCTCTCGGGCGGCCAGATGCAGCGCGTCGCAATCGCGCGCGCCCTCGTCAATGACCCGCCCATCATCCTGGCCGATGAGCCGACGGGAAACCTGGACTCCGCTACCGGAGCGCTTGTGATGGAGACCTTCCATAAGCTCCAGAAGCGCGGCAAAACCATCGTGCTTATCACACACGACCCCGGCATCGCCGCCGAGGCCGACCGTGCCGTGACCATCCGCGACGGTCGCATTCACGATGGCGCGTATATTCCACATGCACCGCGGACCCTGCGCAGCGCCGTGGATAGCCTGCCCATGATTTCCGCCTCCGCCAACCCGCCGAAAGGAGAGATGGCATGAGCGCCCGCGATCTCATCCAGGAAGCCCTTCACTCGCTCGAGGCCAACAAGGGGCGCAGCCTGCTCACCATCCTGGGCATTGTCATCGGCATCGCCTCGGTTATCGCCATGACTTCGCTCATCGGCGGCATCCAAAACAGCCTGGTCAACAGCCTGGGCCTCAATGCGGCACGCATGGTGCAAATCTATTCGTCGCAAGAACTCACCGAGTCGGACATCGAGAAGCTTCAAAAACTGGTGCCGCAGATAGAGCAGATCGGCATTGTCGACAGCGCGTATACCGAGTACAAGACCGGCGATAAAAGCTATACCGTCATGGCACAGGGTGTCGATAGCGACATGCTCGACGCCGTGGGGGCCGGAAAGCTCGTTGCGGGGCGTACCTATTCCCAGGCCGAGTCTCAATCAGGCTCGCGCGTGGCGCTCATCAGCCGCGGCGGCGCCGATCAGCTTTACGGCAACGAACAGGATGCGCTGGGGAAAACCATCAAGGTGTCCAACGGCGAGGTGCAGATTATCGGCGTGATTGACGGCGGCAGCGACTCCATGGGCTCGCTCACGCTGTATATGCCACGCGAAACCATCTCCGGCCTGTTTGGCGACGAGAATCCTTCATTCCCCAGCGTGACGGCGCTCGCCGCCGAGGGCACGGACATGGATGAGCTCTGCAAGACCATCGAGTCCAAGGTGCGCGCGATGAAGGGCATCGAGGAGGAGGATGAGTACAACAGTGTATCGGCGACCTCCATGAAAAGCGCCATCGATGCACTCAACTCCTTTATGGGCGCGTTTTCGCTCATCATGGGTGCTGTCGCCAGCATCTCGCTGCTTGTCGGCGGTATCGGCATTATGAATATGATGCTTACCAACGTAACGGAGCGCATCCGCGAGATCGGCATCCGCCGCGCTCTGGGCGCAAGTCGTCGCGATATCACTGCGCAGTTTTTGGCCGAATCCTCGGCGCTGTGCGTCACCGGCGGACTGCTAGGTGTCCTGATTGGCTATCTGCTGGCCTGGGCTCTTGCGATGTTTGCCGCAGGATCAGGGGTTCTCGGCGAGCTCGGTGCCAGCGGGCAAATCACACCGAGCTTTTCAATCGCCACGGTACTGCTGGCCTTCGCCGTCTCCGTCGGCATCGGCGTAATCTTTGGCTTCTATCCCGCTCGCCGCGCGGCAAAGCTCGACCCGGTGGAGTGCCTACGCTACCAGTAAGCCACCAGCAACAAGTTGCGGTGAATTAGGGACTGGATATGCTATCTAGCAGCAAAAACAGACACTATTTCACCGCAACTTATTGAAGGGCTGCTTGCGCCAGTTCCGGGCGTCGTCCTCGAGCTATTGGCGGATGACGGTCTTGTACGGTTCGAGCTTGCTCGAGGCGCTCCTCCTCGCGGGCGGGAGGGCACGCAGGCGCGGCGAGCGCCTAGCGCGCGAACTCCCGTAAGAGCGCGTCTTCCACTTCCCGAAGCGAAAGAGCCCCGTCTCCCTCGGCGGGACGGGTGACCACGATGCAGTGCGCTCCCGCGTCGCGCGCGGCGGCGAGCTTCTTGGCCGTGCCGCCTACGGTTCCCGAGTCCTTGGTCACAAGCCACTGGGCGCCCACCTGCCGAAGCATCGCCTCGTTGAGCTCGCGGGTGAAGGGCCCCTGCATGCCGATGACGTGCGACGGCGAAAACCCCGCGTCGATGCACTTCGTTATAGCACCGGGCAGCGGGAGCACACGCACGAAGAAGCGCTCCGCGAAATCGGCGACACGCGTGTAGGGAGCAAGCTCCTTGCTCCCCGTCGTGAGAAGCGCGCGACCCGGGTTCTCGGAGAGAAAGCGCGCCGCGCAGGCGATCGACGCGACCGGCACGACGCCTTTGGGCAGCGCCTCGGCCGGGCGCGCAAGGCGCAGGCATCGTGCACCCACGGCGAGCGAAGCGGCCCGGATGTTGCCGCTTGCGAGCGTAGCGAAGGGGTGCGTGGCATCGACGACGATGCGCGCGCCGGAAAGCTCGAGCTCCATGTCGGCCTCGTCGAGCCTGCCCGCATGCACCTCGATGCCCGGAAGCTCGCCCAAAAGCTCGCCTCCGTACTCGGTTGCCGCGTAGGCACGGGCGGGGATGCCCGCCCCGCACGCCCATTCGCACAGAAGGCGGCCCTCGGTGGTGCCGGCGAAGATGCGCAGCGCCGGCGCGGACGCGGGCGCCGTCACTTCGGGCCGCCTGGGCGCGTGATCTGGTAGAGCAGCGCGTTCATAATGGCGGCCGCCACGGTCGAGCCGCCCTTGCGACCCCTCGCGACGATGGCCGGCACGCGTCGCGCAAGCAGCTCCTCTTTCGCCTCGACCACGTTCACAAACCCGACCGGCACCCCAACGACGAACGCGGGCGCGATCTTCCCCGCGTCCATGAGCTCGGCGAGGCGCAGAAGTGCTGTCGGAGCGTTGCCGACGGCCACGATGAGCGGACCCTCGATGCCGCAAGCTTTGTCCATGCTCGCAACGGCGCGAGTCGTGCCCGCGGCGCGCGCAGCCGCGGCGACATTAGGGTCGGCCATATAGCACACGGCCTTGCAGCCGAGCTTCGCGAGCGCGGGCTTGCTTATGCCTGCGAGCGCCATGTTCGTGTCGGTGAGCACCGTGGCCCCTGCGCGCAGTGCGTCGAGCGCACAGTGCGCGGCGCCATGGGTGAACACGAGGGAATCGGCGTACGAGAAGTCGGCAGTGGTGTGGATGACGCGCTTCACGACGGGTTCTTCGAGCGGCGGGAACGTGCGGCCGCCGAGCTCTTCGGTGATGATCTCGAAGCTGCGCCGCTCGATGTCGCCGGGCGCCATCTCCTTGGAATCCATCTAGTACTCCACTCCTTCCCTTGCACATATCCCCTGCTCGTAGGGGTGTTTCTCGCACCGCATCTCGGTTATGTAGTCGGCCTTCTCCACGATCTTGCGGGAAGGCGCGCGCCCGGTGAGCGCTACTTCGACGCCGCGCGCGGACATATCGAGCGCGCGGTCCACGAGCGCCTCGTCGACAAGCCCCTTCGAAAGCGCGTCGAGCGCCTCGTCGAGCACGAGCAGCCCCTCCTGCGCGCCCTCGAGCTCGGCGAGCGCGGAAGCGAGGTTCCCATCGTGCAACTCGCGCGTCGCGGCAAGTTCTTCCGACGTCATGGACCAGGTAAACTTGTCCGACGCCTTCCCCGCGAACACGGGCACGCCGAAATGCTCGGCGAGCAGGCGCACCTCCCCGCTTTCGCCGTCTTTCAGGAACTGCACGACGACGACGCGGCGGCCTGCGGCGAGCATGCGAAGGGCGAGGCCCATCGCCGCCGTGGTCTTGCCTTTGCCGTCGCCATGATACACGTGGATCATACGCCCTCCTCGATAATGCGGTAGACATACTCCATGTCGAGCGCCCCGCGCACGGAGTCGGCCAGGCGGTCGAACTCGCGCGCACGGTGATCGGCCGCGGACACCGCGCCCTCAGCACCCACGACGCTCTCGGGCAGGCCGCGCATGCGCGCGAGCGAGCGCGCGAGGGCGAGTGCCACCCCCGGTTCGTCGAACAGGCCGTGGAGATAGGTTCCGAACACGTTTCCGCAGGCCGCGCCTTCTGGTTTGCCTCCAATCGTGCCCGCAGGGGCGCAGGAGACGGTCGTTTCGCCGTCGTGAATCTCGTACCCACGCGTCGTCATGCCGTTCCACACCGAGAACGCGCCTTGGGCGCCCGTGATGCGCAGCTCCGACTGGGCGAGGCGCTTTTCCTCCTTGAACACCGTACTTGCAGGGATGAGCCCGAGCCCGCGCGCGGTGCCAGCGCCTTCCCTGCCGTGCGGGTCCGAAAGCTCGTCTCCCAAAAGCTGGTAGCCTCCGCATATGCCGAGCACCGGCGTGCCCGCGCCCGAAAGCGCGCGTACACAGGCTCCGATGCCGCTAGCCGCAAGCCAGCGCGCGTCGTCGAGCGTGGTCTTTGAGCCGGGGAGCACCACCAGGTCGGGTCGGCCCAGATCGGTCGTCGAGGAAACGTAGCGCACGCCCATGCCGGGCACGCGCGAAAGCGGGTCGAAGTCGGTGAAGTTCGACAGATGCGGAAGGCGCACGACGGCGACGTCGATGACGCCGCGCGCCTCGCGGGCAGTTAGGCGCGGCGCGAGCGAGTCCTCGTCGTCCAGGTCGAGCGTAAGATACGGCACGACCCCCACGACGGGAACCCCGCACATTTTCTCGAGCGGAGCCAAACCCGGGCGCAGGATTTCCACATCGCCGCGGAACTTGTTCACCACAAGCCCCCGCAAAAGCGCGCGGTCCTCGGGCGCAAGGAGCGCGACCGTGCCGTAGAGCTGGGCAAACACCCCGCCTGGGTCGATGTCGCCCGCGAGCAGCACGGGGGAGGACACGGCGCGCGCGAGCCCCATGTTGACGATGTCGTTTTCGGCAAGGTTGATTTCGACGGGACTGCCGGCGCCCTCGATGACGATGACGTCGTTTTCCTCCGCGAGCGAATCGAACGCCTCCAAAATCTGCGGCATGAGCGCCTTCTTTCGCGCGAAGTAGTCCCTCGCAGCGAAGGCTCCCTGCGCCTTGCCGGCCACGATGAGCTGGCTTCGGTGATCGCTTTCGGGCTTGAGCAGGATGGGGTTCATGCGCACGTCGGGCGCGATGCCGCACGCCTCGGCCTGCATGATCTGAGCGCGCCCCATCTCGAGCCCGTCGGCCGTGACACCGCTGTTGAGCGCCATGTTCTGGCTCTTGAAGGGAGCCACGCGCAGGCCGTCCTGCGAAAGCACACGGCACAGCCCCGCCGCAAGCAGGCTCTTCCCCGCGTTCGACATGGTGCCCTGGATCATGATGGGCTTCGCCCTACCCACGGGTATCGACCTCCTTCGCCGAGCCTCGGCCATCCGCGCCCGCCATAGCGCCGCTGCAAGAAGCGCCGCCCCGTTCGTCGGGTTCGCCTTCGCCCGATGCACCTTCCGCCCGAAGCGCGCGGCTGAACGCCGTCGCAAGCCGGGCGTTCTCCTTGCGCGTGCGCACCGCGACGCGGCACCAGAAACGGGACAGTACCGAAAACGAGTCGCACGTGCGAACCAAAACCCCCTGTTTATACAGGCGCTCGGGGATGTCTTTCGCCGGCGTGCGGACTAAAAGGAAGTTCGCATCCGACGGCACGACGGAAAGTCCGAGCGCGGACAGCTCGTGGGAAAGCCACGCTCGCTCGCCCGCCAATACATCGCGCGTGCGCGAGACGTATTCGACATCTTCCAGGGCGGCTATGCCAGCGGCCTCGGCGACCGAAGAGACGGGCCACGCCTGCCCCGCCCGGCGAATCCCCTCGATGAGTTGGGCGTTTCCGCTGATCAGATATCCCAACCGCAACCCCGCCATTCCGTAGAGCTTGGTGAATGCGGAGAGCACGGCCACATGGCGCGAACACGCGGCGCGTGCGGCCACGCTCCTTTCGCGGGCGTCGGGCGCAAATCCGAGGAAGCACTCGTCCACGACGAGCAGCGCGCCCACCTGCTCGCAGCGGCAAGCCGCGGCATCGATCACGCGGGGGTCGACGAGGCGCCCCGTCGGGTTGTTCGGATTGCAGAGGTACGCCACGTCTCTCGGCCCCTCGATCGCGCGGGCGAAGGAGGCGGGCACGTCGAAGTCGTCCGCTTCGGAGAGCGGGAACTCCTGCACGCAAGCGCCGTAGTACGATGCCGCCTCCGCATATTCAGAGAACGTCGGCGCGCACACGACGATGCGTTTCGGGTGCACCGCCGCAGCGAGTCGCCAGATGATGTCGGACGCGCCCGCGCCGCAGACGATAGTATCTTCGGGAATGCCCTGGGCGCGCGCTAGGGCGCGAACGAGGGCGCGGCTTTCCCTATCGGGGTAGGCGTCGATTCGAGAAAGCGCCTTGCAAGCTGCGGCGACGGCGCGCGGCGAGGGGCCTGCCGGATTCACGTTCACCGAGAAGTCGATAAGGTCGGAGGCGCCCCCTTCGCAAGCGATGCCGAGCGATTGCGAGCTGCCCCCATGCGCACGGGCGCGCAGGATTCCCCCGGCAGCCCGGGACGCGGCGTGGTCTTCCCTCATGCCATCGCCCCCACGGCGAGCACGACCGCCGCGCGCGCGGCGCCGAAGACGACGAGCGCGCATACGGACGCGGCGAGCATGAGCCTTGTCGCCCGGGCGATGTCGCCCCACTCGATTTCACGGGACGCGTCGCCTATCGTCGGTTTCTCAACGAGCTTGCCGAAATACACCGCGGGTCCTGCCAGGCGCAGCCCGAGCGCGCCCGCACACGCTGACTCGGTCTGCGCCGAGTTGGGGCTCGCATGGCGACGCCTGTCGCGGCGCCAGATGCGCGCCGCCCCGCGCGCGTCGAGCCCGACGATCGGGCACACGGCGATCATGAACAGGGCCGATAAGCGCGAGGGAATCCAGTTCACCGCATCGTCGAGGCGCGCCGAGGCGCGGCCGAAGTCGATGTAGCGCTCGTTTTTGTAGCCCACCATGCTGTCGAGCGTGTTCACCGCCTTGTACGCCATGCCCAAGGGCGCACCCCCGATCATAAGGTAGAAAAGCGGCGCGATGACGCCGTCGCTCGCGTTCTCCGCCACCGTTTCCACGGCGGCGCGCGCGACGCCCTGCTCGTCGAGAACAGACGTGTCGCGTCCCACGATGAGCCCGACGGCTTCGCGCGCCGCGACAAGGCCGCCCTTCGAGAACGCGCGGGCCACGGCCAGGCTCTGGCGGCGCAGCTCGCATGTCGCGAGAATCTGATAGCTCGCCCATGCCTCGGCCACGAAGCGCAAGCCGGAGTGAACCATGCCGCAAAGATGTAGGATACCCCAGGTCAAAAGCCCACACGCAAGCGGAAGCGCCACGGCAAGCACAAGCCCTGCGGCACGCGTGCCCGCGGACGTTTGCGGGAATGCGCCCCGCAGGCGGCCTTCGGCCCATGTGATCGCGTGCCCCATGGCGACGACGGGATGGGGAAGCCAGCGCGGGTCGCCGAAGGCAAGGTCGGCCGCGAACCCGGCGGCGACGGCAAGAATCGTCATCACCGGGCATCGCCCCCCGAAGCGGGGCGAACGTCGCGAAGGCAGCGCCCATCCCAGGTGGCGGCCCATGCGCCGCCCGGCTCGGTATGCACGTCGAAGTATCCCATTTTCGGGACAGCTAGCTCGGAGAGCAGCGCTTTCACGGTACCCGCGTGAACGACGAAGACGGCGCGCCCACTCCCCTGGGCGCGCTCCGATTCGCACGCCTCCCGAAACGCCGCGACGACGCGGCTGGTGAAATCACTCTTACCCTCGCCATGCGGGCAGCGCGTCTCGCACCAGGAGTCTACCCAGGCGCGGTAACGCACATCCTCTTTAAGCTCGGCGGCGCTTCGCCCCTCGAAGTCGCCGAAATCCATCTCGCGCAGACCGGGGCACGCCATAAGCTCCGCGTTCGGGAAGAGAATGCGCGCCGTCTGGTCGGTGCGGGCCATGCCGCTCGTGATAACACGGAACACGTCACGATCGCACTCGAGATCGCGCAAAGCGCGCTCGCCCGCGCTCGACAGGGGCTCGTCGGTGCCCGCCCCGCTGTAGCGATGGTCTTCCGTGCCCGCCGTGGCACCATGGCGCACAAAGACGACTTCCAAAGGCGCGCCCGCGCCCTGCGTCCCTCGAGGTGCATCGGCAAGGTTTCCTTTGATGACCTGGGGGATCCCGCACGTCATGCGCACGGCGACGTCGGCGCGCGTAGCGAGCGCGCATCCCAGGCGCCCCGCGCGCTCGCGCCATTGGGCGTCTTCCGCACGCATGGGGACGACCCCCGAGCCGACCAAGGACAGAATCACTGCGTCGAAGCCGATCAACCGCTCGAGCGCCCGGTCAGCGTCGAGCGCGCGTACGAGTTCATCAGCACGGTACGCGACGCGGCCGGCAAAAGCCGCGGGCACGCCGCCCGCCGCGAGCTGCGCCGCGTCGACGAAATCGTCCGCCGCGAACCCGAGCTTTTCGCGCACGAAGGTCCTCTTCCCCGAATGCGCGCCACCTACCACGAGAATCATAGGAGCATGCCCCCCGCCACCAGCATGGCAAGCATCGCGAGCTCGGCCCATTGCAGAAACCATCCGGCCAAATCCCCCGTCACCCCGCCGAAGCGCGACAGGGCAACATGGCGGTACCACGCGAGAGCCAAAAGCCCCGCCACCGCCATAAGGGCGCCGACGGCCTGAGCGCACGCGACCATCCCTGCAGCCGAAGCCGCAGCGAAAGCGCAAAGCGGCACGACGATCGCCGCGCGCTTCTTAGCAGGCGAGAGCCCCGCGGCCATGCCGTCCGCCCGCGCGGCAGGCCAGCATTCAACGGCGAGCCCCGAAAGCGCGCGGGAGAACACGAGCGAGCACAGAAGCGCGAGGAACGCCCCCGCCGTAAGCGGCAGCGCGGTGAACAGGGAAAACTGCAGAATAAGGTACACGACAACACCGATGACCCCGAAGGCGCCCGCCCGCGGGTCGTGCATGATCTCGAGCTTTCGCTCGCGTGGGGCCCAACTTGCAAGCGCATCGGAGGTGTCGCAGAGCCCGTCTAGGTGGATGCCTCCCGTCACCGCCACAGGCAGCGCCACGAGCACAGCCGCGACGATGGTCGCGGGCACGCCGAGCAGGTTCGCCATGTACCCCCACGCCGTCATGAGGAAGCCTTCCGCAAGGCCCACCAGGGGAAACGCGGCAAGCGCATGGGTTGATCCGAAATCGGTCCAGGCCGATTTCGGGACGGGGATGCGCGAGAACGTTCCGAACGCCGCGCCGATTGCCTCTGCTATCTTCACCTTGTAGGTCCTTCGCCTTTCATCCACACGGGAATCCCGCATACCACTTCGACTGCAAGGTCGGCCAGCGCCGCCACGCCCGCGTTCACGCGCGCGAGCGCGCGCCTCCATGCCTCGGTCCCCTCATCGTAGCGCATCCCATCGGCGAACACGTCGACGGTGACCACCACCGTATACGCAGCGGCCTGAGCGAGCCGTTCGATGCCTCCGAGCACCTCGCGCGCCGCAGCGTCGGGGTCACGTGGGGACAAGCCGCCTTCCGCGAAAAGCTCGTTTGCAACCAGGTTGCCCACGTCCTCCAAAAGAAGCGTGCAGCCGCGCGGAAGCCCGGACACTGCGGCGCCCACGTCACGCGTGCGCTCGAGGGTGGAAAACCCCTTGCCCTCGCGCAGCGCCCGATGGCGCGCGATGCGGCGGGCGCCCTCTTCCCCGAAGGGCTCCATCGTTGCCAGGTACACGCGAGGGCCGTCGTGCCCGAGGCACAGGGACTCGGCGTAGGCGCTCTTGCCGCTAGCGGCGGCGCCGATGACGAGCGTCACCGTCATTTCCCGGCCTCGAAATGCTCGTAAGCAGCCATGCCAGTCGCCGTGAACGTCTTCCCATCCCGATACACGCGCAGCGCCGAATCCAGAAGGGGCAGATACGCCATTGCGCCCGCGCCCTCGCCCAAGTGCATGCCTGCGTCGAGGGGTGCCTTAATACCGAGCTCGCGAAGGAGCTCCTGGCTTGCGGGTTCGCTAGATGCGTGGGTGCCCACGAGGTAGCCCAAGGCGTTGGGGCACAGACGCGTCGCGCACAGGGCCGCCGTGCAGGATATGACCCCGTCGAGGAGCGTCGGCGCCTTCGAGGCCGCGGCCCCCAGGTAGAAGCCGCACATCGCTGCAATGTCGAAGCCGCCCACCTTCGAGAGCACGTCGATCGGGTCGGCGGGATCGGGCGAGTTCGCGTCGATAGCGCGCTCGACCACGTCGCGCTTGCGCGCGAGCGAGGCGTCCGAGAGCCCCGCGCCGCGCCCGACGAGGCTCCGCGCGTCCGCCCGGATGAGCACTGCGGCCACCGCCGCCGAGGTGGTCGTGTTGCCGATGCCCATCTCGCCCGCAGCGAGAAGGCGCACGCCGGCGCGGGCAAGCCCGCACGCGACGGCGACTCCGACCTCGATCGCGCGCACGGCCCCATCGCGAGACATGGCGGAGCCGTGCGCGATGTTGCCGCTCCCCCGCCGTACGTTCGCGCGCACCATGCGCGCGTCTTCTATGCCCCGGGCCATACCCACGTCGACGGGCACGACCTCGGCACCCGCGAACGCCGCCATGCGACAGGCGCTCGTGGCCCCCTCGCACATGTTGCGCGCGACGGCTCGCGTCACGTCTTGCCCGCTTTGCGACACGCCTTCGGCAACGACCCCGTTGTCGGAGAAGAATACCGCGAGCGCACGGGGAAACTCGGCAACCTCGGCGCTCCCCTGAGCTGCGGCGATACACGCGACGGCGTCTTCAAAGTCGCCCAATCCCCCCAAGGGATGCGCGATGGAGTCCCACGCGGCGTACGCGGCGGCGCGGGCGCACTCGTCTGCGGGCGCGATCCGGGAGAGTGCGGCTTCGAGCACGGCGCCCGGCGCCGACGAGAACGCGCGCTCGACTTCCTCGCGGATGCAGGCCAGCGCGGTTTCGGTTGCTTCAGCCATGCCATCTCCTCTCTGCGAACGACGCTGCGGCAGACGCGAACGCGCGCGCAACATCGGGGTTCGCAGGATAGTACACATGCGGGAAGCCCGCAACCAGGGACGGGGTGGTCGTCATGCACGGCCAGCCCTTGTCGCGCCGGGGCTTCTGCGCCCAGAAGTCGCCGCCCGGGCAGGAGGACTGCCAGTAGTGGAACTCGTGCGCGCGGATGCGTGTGCCGCGCGGCCCGTAGAGCCCGTCGCGTTGAGAAGTGAGCTCCACGTACCCGAAATGGGACAGCCTTCCCCCGTTCTCGCTTGCGCCCTCAAGGGCGCCCGCAACAGGCCAGCGCCGCCCCTCGCTATCGGCGATTTCGCGCTGCAGGTACAGAAACCCACCGCATTCGGCGACCGTCGGCATGCCGGATTCCACCGCATGCCGCACCGCCTCGCGCATCGGCGCGTTCTCGGAGAGCTGCTGCGCATGGAGCTCCGGGTAGCCGCCTCCTAGATAGAGGGCGCTTGTCCCCCGGGGCAACTCACGATCACACAGGGGGCTGAAAAAGGCCAGCTCACAACCCAGGTCCTCGAGCGCGCGCAGGTTCTCCTCGTAGTAGAACGAGAACGCCTCGTCACGCGCGACGGCAACGATGGGCCGCACTCCCGCGATCGGCTCCAACCGGTAAGGTTCCTCGCGGATATCGTGTGCCGTCGCCGCTATTTCGAGCAAGCGGTCGACGTCGACGCTCTTTTCCACCAGCTCGGCCATCTTGTCGATGCGCGCGGAGAGCTGCTCGACCTCGTCGGCGGTCACAAGCCCCAGATGCCGGCTTTCGAGCGAGAACGCCTCGTCGGCGGGGATATTCCCCAAAACCGCGACGCCCGTGTGCTTCTCGATCGCAGGCGCCGCGTAGGCGCAGGCAGCGGCGCTCGTCTTGTTCAGCACGACGCCGCGCACGTTCGCACGAGGCAGGAACTCGGCGATGCCGCGGATTACGGCGGCGAGCGATAAAGACGCCCCGCGCCCGTTCACCACTAAAACGACCGGCGTTTCCGTGTCGCGCGCAACCTGGTAGCTGCTCGCGTCGGCCACGCCGGGCGCCATGCCGTCATAGAAGCCCATGACCCCCTCGAGAACCGCGACATCCGCGCCCGCGGCGCCGCGTGCGAGCAGGGCGCGCAGCGTCGGGGCGTCGGTGAAGAAGCCGTCTAAGTTCCCCGAGCGCGCGCCCACGACGCGGCGATGAAAGAGCGGATCAATGTAGTCGGGGCCGCATTTGAAGGCCGCGCATGCGAGGGCGCGGCGCGCGAGGGCGCGCAGGAGCGCGCACGTAACGACTGTCTTGCCGCTCCCGCTCGAGGGCGCAGCGACCATGAAGCGCGGGATGGACGTGCTCACCGGGCACCGCCTTCCCCACCTGCACCACGCGTGCTGACGAGGAACACGGGGTTTTGCGCCTTCATAAGATGATGCGAGCCTACAGCCTCGGCGCGGACGGCCGACAACTGGCACGCCTCGAACCCCTTAAAGCGCGAACCCGAGAGGAGCGCGCACGCCTCAGTGAGTGTCTCAATGGTGACGCATGGCACACACAGGCGAACCTGCGAATTCTTCTCGAGCGCCGCCTCCACGATGGAGGGAAGCTCGCCCGCGCTCCCGCCGACGAACACGGCGTCGGGGACGGGCAGTTTCGCGAGCGCTTCGGGAGCGACGCCGGGGACCGCATACACGTTGCCGCACCCGAATGCATCCGCGTTCTCTCTGATGAGCCGCACGCCGGCCGCATTGCGCTCGACCGCCCATACCGATCCCGCTCGCGCGACGAGCGCCGCCTCGATCGACACGCTCCCCGTGCCGGCGCCGACATCCCACACGGTGTCGGTCGCGGTAAGGCACAGCTTCGCGAGCGCGACGGCGCGCACCTCCTGCTTGGTCATGGGAACGTCGCCGCGGATGAAGAGCTCGTCGGGAATGCCCGAGGAAGCGTACGGCCAGCGAGAGCTCGCGGCACGGGATGCGCCCGCAGAGTCCGCCGCGGGCGCAGACGCGCCGGCCGGCGCCTCGGAGGCTGCGCTAGAGCCCTCAGGCGACCCGGCGCCGCCTGCGAACTCGATAAGCATCACGTTCAAGTCGTCGAACGTCTGACCTGCGATTTCACTTGCGGTCGCGCAGGTAATGCGCTCGTCGGGGTACGACAGGCGCTCGGCCACCGTCACGCGCGCGTCCCCGAAGCCCGCATGCACAAGCTCACCCGAAAGCCGCGAGGGGTCTTCCCCGCCCGACGTGACGAGGAAGAGTTCACCTGCGCGCTCGGCCTCGGCCACGATGTCGCACGCCACGCCGTGAGCGCTCGCGAAGCGCCAATCCTGCCATGGACACGCAAGGCGCGCGGCGAGATACGACGCTGAGCTTATGCCGGGAACGACGCGCACGTCCACCTGCGCGTCGCCGGAGAGCGCCTCCACCAGGCGGCGCGCGCCGCTGAACAGCCCCACATCGCCCGTCATCACGACCACGGCGCGCCGCCACGACGCCGCATCGGTGAGCGCGGCGACGATGTCCGCCGTCTTCACGAGCTCACATCTCACCACGTCGGGCGGCACGTCGATGCCGGCAAGCGCGCGATGAGCGCCGATGACCACGTCGGCGAAGTCGATAGCGTCGAGCGCCGCGCGCGAGAGCAAGTCGGGGTTTCCGGGCCCCGCCCCGATGATCGTTACCTTTCGCATGGAATCTCCCGATACCCGCGTGGCGTGACCATACGGCCGCCTACGAGCTTCGTGTCCGCGTTGCCGACGAACACGGTGGTGAACATGTCGGCGTCGATCTCCCCCAGCTCAGAGAGCCTGCACATGCCCGACTGCTGCCCCTCGCGCCCGATGTTGCGTACCCAGCCGCAGAGCGTGTCGGGGGCCTTCCATTCGAGCATAATCTTCGCCGCGCGTGAGAGCCTGTCGGCGCGCTTTCTGCTGCGCGGGTTGTACAAACAGATGCAGAAGTCGGCGCTCGCCACGGCGGCGAGCCTGCGCTCGATGACCTCCCATGGCGTGAGCAGGTCGGAGAGCGACACGACCGCGAAGTCGTGGGCAAGCGGGGCGCCGAGCACCGCCGACCCGCTCTGAGCCGCGGTGGCCCCGGCGATAACTTCCACGTCTACATCGGGGTAGTCCTCCGCAAGCTCCAGCACGGGGCTCGCCATGCCGTACACGCCCGCGTCGCCGCTGCACACGAGCGCCACGGCGTCTCCACTCTGCGCGCGCGAAAGCGCAAGGCGGCACCGTTCGACCTCGTGCATCATCGGCGTCGCGAGATGCGCCGCGTCGGGCACGGCGGCGAGCGCGAGCTCCACGTATTTCGTGTAACCCACAACGACGTCGGACGCCTCGAGCGCACGCCGAGCCGCAATCGTCATGCCGTCGGGGCCGCCCGGGCCGATTCCCACCACGAAGAGCTTTCCCATCACCGCTCCTTAAACGAAAGTTTAATAGTTACCTTGGAAAACGCGACGGTCACGCCGCCTTGAGCGAGCTTCGGGAAGATAAGTTCGCCCCCCTCCGCGAGCGCTGCCCGCTCGCACACGTTGTCGACCCCCACCGTCGCGCGCACGAAATCAGATGGCGAAACGCTGCCTTCGACCTGCGACAACTCCTCTGCGGAATACGTCGCAAGCGGGATATTGCGCGCGCAGCAGAAGGCGAGCAGACCCTCCTCGTGCGCCTTCACGTCGATCGTCACCGCCTCGCGCACGGCCGAAGGCGAGATACCCACCTGCCCGCACGCGAGAAGAAACGCCTCCTCGATCGCTTCGGCGCACGCACCGCGACGGCATCCTATGCCCGCAACGATGCAGGGCACGACAAGGCGAAGCGGCTCGGGCGCAGGCGCCTGCGCCCGCACGCCCGCCGGCTTCCCCGTCTCACCGGCGGGCACGACCTCGCCCGTTGTCTCCGCCGCACGAACGGACGCACCTGCATTCGCGCCAGCGAACGGCGACACGACGATATCGGCCCGAGCGCGGTCGGACGCAATGTCAACCCCCTCAGGCGGCTGTCCCGAAATCGGCATGTCGGAATAGAGCGCCACGCGCCCGCCCGAAAGCAGCCGCGCCGACACTCGCTTGATGGCCTCGGGATTCGAAACGGCGAGCCCCGCACAGCGCGCCCACGTATCCACCGCCCACACGCCGCGGACGTCGGTCGCCGTGGTGATGACGGGGATGGCCCCTGCCGCGCGTGCCACAGTTTGCGCAAGCTCGTTCGCACCGCCCAAATGCCCCGACAAAAGCGGGACGGCAAAGCGCCCCGCCTCGTCGATCGCCACAACCGCGGGATCGTTTGCCTTCGAGGCGACATGCGGCGCGATCGCCCGCACGGCGATGCCCGCCGCGCCCACGAACAGAAGCGCGTCCGACGCTTCCCACGCGAGCGCCGTCCATGCGCGCAGGTCGGCCTTCCCCTCGCCGAACCCGCGCGAAACGGAAACGTCCCAGCCAGGGTCGTCTTCACCTGTCTGCGCGCAATCGGAAAGCGCGTGTGCGGTGCGCACCGCCAACGCATACCCCCTCTCAGTGAACGCTATGCAGGAAACCCTCATCTAGCGCACCACCATCGTCGAGAAGTAGCTGCCCCGATCGGGCACATCGTCGAGCGAGCGGTACACGCGCTCGCCCGGAAGCCCACAGTCCTCTACAAGCTCGGCACCGTCGAAGGCACCCTCCTCGCAAAGGAAGCGCTTCGTGTCCGCAAGCGAGCGGCGCGCCTTCATGACCACCTTCGTCCCCGGCCAGCCGATTGCACGGCGCACCCCGTACAGAACGCCTTTACTCATACGTCGCCCCCAATTTCCCGATAACTGCATCGGCGCCCGACGTGCGGAAAAGCTCGCGGCGCTCGGCGTCGAACACGACCGCGGCGATGTCGCATGCGCCCGCCGCGCGTCGGCGCAACCTGTCCTCAATTGCCGCAGCGAGCGAGGCGCGCGCAGCGTCCCCAACGCCGGCGGCCTCGATTACCTCGAGCGCCGCCGTGGTCGTGACGGACGACATGATCTCGCGCACGGTCTTCGCGCCCGCGCCGGCCATGGCCGCGTGGGCGGCCAGAATCTCCGCGCGGCAGTCGGCGGTACGCGAATGGGTGTCCATGATGCCGCCCGCGACCTTCACCAACTTGCCGATGTGTCCCACAAGAAGGACATTGGTAAATCCCTCGCGAACGCAGCAGTCAATCGCATCGCCCACAAAGTTGGAGATGAAGACCACCGGCGCACCGTTTAGGTGGAAATGCCCCGAGATGAACTGCCCGCCGTAGTTGCCGGGCGTGAGCACGACTCCGCGCCGCCCCATAGCCGCATGCTGCCGGATCTCGAGCTCGATGCTGTCGCGCAAGGCAGCGAGGCTGCGCGGCTCGACGATGCCCGTCGTGCCCAGGATGGAGATGCCGCCCTCTATCCCCAGATGCGGGTTGAAGGTCTTTTTGGCAAGGGCAACACCCTCGGGTACCGAAATCGTCACAGCAATATTTCCAGAAAAGCCGTGCGCGGCGCACACCTCGCGCACCGCCGAAGTGATCATCGCGCGCGGCGTCGCGTTGATGGCGGCCGCCCCCACCGGCTGCTCGAGCCCGGGCAATGTCACGCGCCCCACGCCCACGCCGCCATCGACGGAAACTTCCGATTCGCGCGCGGGCACGTCCTTGCTGCCCGCAGCACCCGTGCCCGACCCCGCATGTTCCACGTGCGCGTACACGAGTACGCCGTCAGTCACATCGGCATCGTCGCCTGCGTCCTTTCGCACGGCGCACTGGGCGCACCCCTCGCCGATGCATGCGTCGACCACGTTCGCCTCGACGGGCAGCCCGCCGGGGGTGACGATCGACACGCGGCCGAGGGGCTTTCGTGACAAAAGCATCTCGCAGGCCGCCTTCGCCGCGAGCGCGGCGCAGCTCCCCGTGGTGTAGCCGCAGCGCAGGCGGGTCGTCCCGGTATATATGTAGTGCTCGAAGGCCACGCTAGCTGCTCGCCTTCCGATACCCTGTGGCAAACGAAGGGTCGTAAAGCTTGCTGCGCTCGTACGACTCTGCTTGCGCGCCGTTGTGCGAAAACCCGCCGCGAGCTCCGAGCACGCGGCCCACCACCACGAGCGCCGTGCGGTCGATGCCCTCTCGCGCGCCCGCATCGGCGAGCGTGCCCACTGTGCAGCGCACCACGCGCTCCTCAGGCCAGGTCGCCTTGTACACGAGCGCGGCCGGCTCGTCGGAGCTGCGGCCCGCGGCCAAAAGCTCGGCGGAAAGCTCGGCGAGCATACCCGAGCTCAGGAAGATGACCATAGTCGAGCCACTTTCCGCCATGGTGCGCATGCCCTCGCCCGCGGGCATGGGGGTACGTCCGGAAAGCCGCGTGATCACGACCGACTGGCTGATTCCCGGCAGCGTGTATTCCTGGCGAAGCGCCGCCGCGGCACCGCAAAAGCTCGACACGCCGGGCACCACCTCGTAGTCCACGCCGCGCGCGTCGAGCGCGTCCATCTGCTCCTGGATGGCGCCGTACAGGCACGGGTCGCCCGTGTGCAGGCGCACCACGTCCTCGCCCCGCGCATCTGCCGCGCACATCACGTCGAGCACTTCCTCCAAGGTCATGTGCGCGCTGTCGTAGACGATGCAGGATTCCTTGCACTCAGCGAGCAGCTCGGGGTTCACAAGGCTTCCCGCCCAAACGACCACGTCGGCCGCGCGCAAAAGGCGCGCCCCGCGCAGCGTGATAAGGTCGGCGGCGCCCGAGCCAGCGCCAACGATATGAATCATCCGAGCCTTCCCTTCCCGTTTCTCATCGCAACCGTTTACGCTGCCATTCGCGCAGCGGCCAAAACACGGCGCCCGCAGCGGCAATCGGCGCAAATACGCAGGCAGGAGGCGCAATGCCGCCCGCCCTGGCTTTGACACGTTCAAAAGTGCCCACTATCATAGTAAAAGATTCGGCAACGAGCATATGACAATCGGATAAAAGGAAATGACCGGCGCGGCGCCCGCACAGCCCGCGCTGGCTTGCGGAGGGAACCAGGTGGGAATCCTGGGCAAGGGACATTACTGTATAGGACGCACGGGCGAACCGCCTCGCGCCCCAAGCCAGACTGCTTCGCCTTTTCCTCACGGCATCGCCGTGGCGTTAGCTCCTTGTGAACCCCGAGGGGTGCGCTTTTCTTTCGCTTGTGCCGACAAGCAACTGTCGCCGGGGGACCGGCAAACCGAGGAAAGGAAAAACCATGTCCGACCAGATGTCACGCCGCGGCTTCATGGGCGCCGCAGCAACCGGAGCCTTCGCGCTCGCCGGAGTCGCGCTCGCGGGCTGCTCCAACACCTCCGCGAGTTCCGAGAAATCGAGTGAAAAGGAGAAGGCCGTGAAGCCGGTCATCCTCGTCACGAGCTTCGGCACGAGCTACAACGACTCGCGCCACATCACCATCGGCGCCATCGAAGACGCTATCCGCGAGAAGTACTGGCAGGACTACGACATCCGCCGCGCCTTCACCGCGCAGATCATCATCGACAAGCTGAAGAAGCGCGACGGCATCACGATCGACAACATGACCGAGGCGCTCGACCGCTGCGTGGAAGACGGCGTGAAGGAAATCGTCGTGCAGCCGACGCATCTCATGGGTGGCCTGGAATACACCGACGTGAAAGACGAGCTCGACAAGTACGCCGACAAGTTCGACAAAATCTCGCTCGGCGACCCGCTGCTCACCTCCGACGACGACTACAAGAAGGTGGCCGCAGCCATTAAGGAGAACATGGCGTCCTTCGACGACGGCAAGACGGCGCTGTGCCTCATGGGCCACGGCACCGAAGCCGATTCCAACGCCGACTATGCCAAGATGCAGGAAGTGTTTAAGAACGAGGGCTTGACGCAGTTCTTCGTCGGCACCGTCGAGGCTGAACCGACCTGCGAGGATGTTATCGCCGCCACGAGCGCCGCAGGCTACAAGAAGGCCGTGCTCGCGCCGTTCATGGTGGTCGCGGGCGACCACGCGAACAACGACATGGCAGACGAGACCGACCCCGACAGCTGGGCTGCGAAGTTCGTGGCTGCCGGCTTCGAAGTGACGTGCCTGCTCCAGGGTCTGGGACAGAACGTCGCGGTCGACGACATCTACGTCGCGCACGTGGACGACGCCATCGCCAAGCTGTAAACTCGCCGCGCACGGGGGCGCCGGTCGCGTCCCCGTGCAACGGGCATGCGCCTTCCCCGACTGACGGCGCATGCCCGTTGCATTCGCATCCCGCCCGCCCACCGCACGGCGCGGGCGGTCGAAGCGATTGAAAGGAACCCCCTCCATGTTGAAGAAAACCCTCGCCTTCGCCCTGTCGGCGGCGCTTTTCGCGTTCTCGCTCGCCGGCTGCGGCGGAAATTCAATCGACAGCGCAAAGGCAAGCGATGCCGATTCCCAGGAAAAGACCGAACAGGCGGCCGATGCGCCCGAGGGCGCAAGCGCTGCCCCCATCACCGCCGACAAGGTGGCCGACGGCACCTATCCGATCACCGTAGATTCCAGCTCGAACATGTTCAGGATTGTGGATGCCCAGCTCATCGTGGAAAACGGCTCCATGCACTGCGTGATGACACTTTCCGGCACGGGCTACGGCAAGCTCTTCATGGGCACGGGCGACGAGGCTGCCGCCGCGAGCGAGGCCGACTTCATCCCCTATGTGGAAAACGCGGAAGGCAAGTACACCTACGACGTGCCCGTTGATGCGCTCGACGAGGACACCGCCTGCGCCGCGTGGAGCATTAAAAGGGAGCGGTGGTACGACCGCACGCTCGTATTCGAATCCGCCGGCGTCGATCTGCGCGCCGACGCACTGAAGTAACGCCATGCGGTCGATTCTTCCCAAGGGGGAAAACAGGAAGCGCCGCAGCATCGCGGCGCGCGCGATCGCCTGCGTTCTCGTCGCCCTGCTCGCGCTTCCCTTCGCGGGGTGCAGTGCGAGCCCGAACGTGACCGGTGCCACGGCGGGCTCTCAGGAATACACTGTGAGCGTCTCGCTTTCCGGCGGGTCAGGGCGCGCAAGCATCGCCTCGCCCACCACAATTGTGAAGGATGGCGACACCTACACCGCGACCATCACCTGGTCGAGTTCGAACTACGACAAGATGACCGTCGACGGCGTGGACTACGCGCCCGTAAACGACGGCGGCAACTCCACGTTCGAGATACCCGTCACGCTCGACGAGGACATCGCCGTGTCGGCCGAGACCGTCGCCATGTCGACGCCGCACACCATCGACTACACGCTCCACTTCGACTCATCCACCATGAAGGAGAAATCGGGCGACGATGCAAGCGGCGGCTCCCCTGCGGGAACGGCTTCAAGCGCCGCGGCCGACTTCCACAACGCTGATTTGGGCTGCGGCTGGGAGCCGACGGGGGCGCTTCAGCTTGAATACGCCAAGCACTTCACTGTCGACGAGTTCGAAGGCGGCTTGCGGCTTATCTGCGTTTCGAACGGGGAGCGCTTCCTCGTGGTGCCGCAAGATGCGAAGGTACCTGACGGGTTGAGCTCCGACATCGCGGTCATAAGACGCCCCGCCGACAAGGTGTACCTCGTGTCGTCGGCGACGATGTGCCTGGTCGACGCGCTCGATGCGAACGACAATATCTTAATGTCGGGCACGAAGGCCGACGATTGCTCGGTCGCGGGCTTCAAAAGCGCGCTCGAAAGTGGGGCGATCGCCTACGGCGGCAAGTACAGCGCGCCCGACTACGAGCGAATATCGGCCTCGGGCTGCACGCTCGCCATCGAGAACACCATGATCAACCACACGCCCGATGTGAAGGAAAAGCTGCAGAAGCTCGGGCTCGTCGTGCTCACCGAACAGTCGTCGAGCGAGCCCGAAGCACTCGGACGCGTCGAGTGGATTAAGCTTTTCGGCGTCCTGTTCGACAAGGAAGAGGAGGCCGCGCACCTGTTCAACGAGCAGAAGGCCCGCGTCGAGCAAACGTCGGGGCTCGCGTCGTCAGGTAAAACCGTGGCGTATTTCTACATTAACTCGAACGGGGCCGCCGTCACGCGGCGGAGGGGCGACTACGTGGCGCAGATGATCGAGCTCGCAGGCGGCAGCTACGCGCTCGATGACGCACAGACGGCGTCGACGTCAGGTTCGTCAGTAACGCTCGAAATGGAGCGCTTCTATGCGACGGCGAAGGATGCCGACATCATCGTCTACAACGGCACCATCGACGAATCGGTTGCCACCTTGAGCGACTTCGTAAGCAAAAACGCGCTATTGTCGCAGTTCAAAGCCGTGAAGAACGGCAACGTCTGGGTCACAAGCGCCGACATGTACCAGCAGATGACTTCTACCGCCGACATTATCGACGAGCTGCACGGGGCGTTCACCGGCGATGACACGAGTGACTTCCATTATCTGAGGAAGCTCGGCTAGCGCCATGAGAAGCCGGCTTACCATGACATACGACGAATCGGGGCGCGCCGCGCGGTGTCGCGTCGTGACGGCGCTGCTCGCTGTTGCCCTCATTGTGCTCGTCGGGGCCAACCTGTGCATCGGGAGCGTGCTCGTGCCCGCAGACCACATCCCCGGCATCCTTTCGGGCGGCGCGGCCAATTCCATGGAAAGCCAAGTCATCTGGGAGATTCGCCTGCCGCGCGTGCTTTCAGCCGTGCTTCTCGGCGGGGCACTTTCGCTCTCCGGGTTCCTGCTGCAGACGTTTTTCAACAATCCCATCGCCGACCCGTTCATCTTGGGCGTCTCCTCGGGCGCAAAGTTCGTCGTCGCGCTTACGATGATCGTACTTCTGGGCGCGAACCAGGCCATGTCCTCGCCGGCCATGGTGGCCGCAGCGTTTCTGGGCTCGCTTATCACCATCGGCTTCGTGCTCCTCATCGCACGGCGCATAAGTTCCATGGCCATGCTCATCGTGGCGGGCGTCATGGTGGGATACATCTGCTCGGCGGCGACGAACTTCCTTATCGCCTTCGCCGACGACCAGTCCATCGTGAACCTGCACAACTGGTCTTTGGGTAGCTTCTCGGGTTCGAGCTGGGACGACATCGCGGTCATCGCGGTCGTGGTGATCACCGTGAGCGCATGCGTATTCGCGATATCGAAGCCCCTTTCCGCCTTCCAGCTGGGAGAAGCCTACGCGAAAAGCGTCGGCGTGAACGTCGCACGCTTCCACGTGGTGCTCGTCCTTCTAGCGAGCATGCTCTCCGCCTGCGTGACCGCGTTCGCTGGTCCGGTGTCGTTCGTAGGCATCGCGGTTCCGCATCTCGTTAAGTCGGCGCTAAAGTCGTCGAAGCCCATCCGCGTGATTCCTGCGTGCTTCTTGGGAGGCGCCATCTTCTGCGCGGGCTGCGATTTGATCGCGCGCACGCTGTTCTCCCCCGTCGAGCTTTCCATCAGCGCCGTCACCGCTATCTTCGGCGCACCGGTGGTTATAGCGCTCATGTTGAAGAAGCGGGTGAGGTAGATGGGGGAATTCGTGCCGCGGCCCAAAACGCTCGGAGGGGACATTCCATGCTTATACAGTCCTGAGCTCGCACGAAAGCGCCAGAAGGCACTTTCTGCTCGTGCGGAACTGCGCGCGGAACATCTCCTCCGAGCGGAGTCGAACCTCGAAACCCCGGTCGAAACGCAGGCTGACGGAGCGCCGCTTTTCCGCATAAGCGACCTGTCGGCGGGCTACGACAAGAAGGTCGTAGTCGAAGGCGTCGATCTGGAGGTTCGCGCGGGCGACGTCGTGGCGCTCATCGGGCCGAACGGCTCGGGCAAGTCGACCATCTTGAAAACCATCACACGCCATCTGGCACCGCTTGCCGGCGCGGTCGAGCTCGACGGGCGGGAGATTTCCAGATGGAAGACGGCGGAGTTCGCAAGGAACCTTGCCGTTATGCTGACAGATCGCCCCCGGACCGAGCTCCTCACCTGCCGCGATATCGTAGAGGCGGGAAGGCATCCCTACACCGGGCGAATGGGTACACTCTCGCCCGACGACCATAGTCGGGTCGACGAGGCCATGAAAACCGCACATGTGGAAGAGCTCGCCGAGCGCGACTTCATGCAGATAAGCGACGGGCAACGCCAGCGCGTCATGCTCGCACGCGCCATCGCGCAGGATCCGCGTGTGCTCGTGCTCGACGAGCCCACGTCGTATCTCGATATCCGCTACCAGATCGACCTGCTGCGAATACTTCGCCACCTTGCGAAATCGCGGAATGTTGCTGTCATCATGTCCATCCACGAACTCGAGCTCGCGCAGAAAAGCGCCGACAAGGTGATTTGCGTGAAGGACGGCCGGGTCTTCCGCGCCGGCGCACCCGAGGACATATTCACGCGCGAGACGATTGGCGAGCTCTACGGCCTTCAACATGGCACCTTCAACGAGCGCTTCGGCAGCGTGGAAATTGGGCGCCCGCACGGCGATGCGCACACGTTCGTCATCGCCGGCGCGGGTACGGGGTCGGCTGTGTTTCGCCAGCTCATCCGGCAGGGCAAGGCGTTCTACGCGGGCGTTCTGCACGAAGGGGACATCGACTGTGAGCTCGCGCGCGACCTGGCGGCGGAATGCGTGGCCGAGCGCGCCTTCGAGCCTATCGGGGATAAAACCATAGCCCACGCCAAAGAGCTCCTCGTCCACTGTGCGCGCCTTATCGTGTGCCCCGCCGCCTTCGGCACCATAAACGCCCGCAACGCAGAGCTCGTCGAGTTCGCACGCTCACATGGTATCGAGGTCATGCGAGCGTGCGAAGGCGCATTGGAGGATTCCAAATTGGAGTGGGAAGGATAAACTGGACTTTCTTTTAAGGATCCTCAGGCTACAGTTCCTACGCCGACGAGGTCTCCAAGGCGCCGGAGAACCTCGTGAACAGGTATTTCCACGCCGACGAGCCCAACTAGGCCTAATCCAAGCGAGATTCCAGACTCGACAGACCATTGAGAGTTAGGTCGTTGGCGACCTCAGAGACACGCTCGATAGGAACCGAGCCGTCAGACAGTGCCCACGTGCGATAGATACCGATAATACCCGACAGCAAAAACGCCAGATAATAGTCGAACATCTCGTCCTTGAGACCTTGGGGCAGCAGATCGCGCTCGGCAATCTCATGTTCGAGCGGCGCACGAAGACGAGCCATGAAATCATCGAGCGGAATATTCTCGATCAGCTGACGATTGAGCACTAAGTTGTTGCACAGTGCCTCATTAACGGTTTTAAAGAAGGTCGCCGCCGCGCCAAGAACGCGCTCGCTGGTGTCACCGTCCATAGAAGCAAGCGTTTTCTCGACCGAGTCGACAATCATCTCCACCACATCGACGGCAATGGCATCGAGCAGGCCGTCAACCGTACCAAAGTGAACGTAAAAGGTCTTGCGGTCGACATTGGCCTCGCGCGCGATGGCACTCACCGTAATGTCTGCCAGCGGCTTTTCCATGAGCAGGCGCTCGAAAGCCGAAAGGATGGCATTACGGCTGCGAACGATGCGGCGATCAAGACGCGGTTTGCTGGTTGCCATGGGCGTGTCCCTTCGATATGCAAGCATTCATCAACAGATGAGAGATAATCTACGTAAGAGGATTATCCCCCATACAGCACAAATATGCCCCGCATCATGAAGAACGCACGACTGCCCTACTGCGACTTGGGATGCTTCTTCTTATTGAGTGCCGACGGAGATACGCGAATACCGTCGCCTGTCTGGCGCACATAGGCTTTATGAGCCGGCTTAGCGGTCCCAGAAGCCTTCTGAGCCTGCTTCTTGGGATCAACGGTAACAACATTCGTGGGGTGGGGCTTTGTGGGCGCAGAGGGCGTTTGAGGCGTGCGACCGAGCTTGCGCATCACGCGATCCCAGCGCGCATGGATGCTCTCGTTGTGGGCACTCTTAAGCCCCAGCAGGGGCGCAGCCAAAATGGTCGGCGCAATAAACGTAATGAGGCGCCATAGTAGATAGCCGGCGGTCGAAGCCGACCCAAAGAAATGACCCAAGAACAATGCAAAGCCTCCCTCAGCGCCACCAGTTCCACCGGGTAAGGGAACCGCAGAGCTCAGCAGCTGGACAAAGGCGCTCGCGGCCATGACCGAGAAAAAGTCGACCTCGTGGTGGCCAAAGGCAAGCATCAGGAAATACGGCACCAGATAGAAAAACGCGAGCTGCAGCATGGTGATGACCACCGTGAGCAGCATGGACGAAAAGTGGCCAGCCGAAAGCTTGAACTTCTCGGAGAACGAGTAGATCTCGCCATCGACAAACGTGCGCCATCCCTCGATCTTAGTGGCCGAGACACCAATGCGCTCAAGCCAATTGATGATGCAATGGGCGACGCGCGTGACGGTCTTAGGCATGAGAGCGACGGCGAAGATGCCAAGCAAGATGCAGCAGTGTCCACCAAAGCTAAAGACGCACAGCAGCATCATGTCGCCATAGCGCTCGGCAAAAAACGGCATGCGAGCAAGCAGTAGGATAGCGCCCCAGGCAACGAGGCCAAACTGATACACGATAAAGCGCGTGAACTGCGTGGCTCCGGCCTCGCCGACATTTTGGCCCGCTTTGGTCAGGCGGTAGATCTGAGCAGGAGTCGAGCCCATCATCATAGGGGTGAGGTTGCCAAAGAAGATGCCACTCGCCTCGACCGAGATCAGGTCGCGAATGCCGACGGGTGAATTGGGGTCGAGCCAGACAGCGATCGCATAGGCCACAATGCCAAAGAACAGATACATGAACATGCAGAGACACGCGACAACGAGCCATGACGCCTGGACGCTCGACATAGCGGCCCAGAACTGCCCCATCTGCCCGGTTACCACCAGATAGACGATATAACCCACCAGCACGACGCCGATAAAGATGGCGCCGCGGCGTGCGCTCTTATTGTCATCTCCGCCCGAGGCCTCAACCTCGACCTGGGGCTTAGACGTATGCTGAGAGGACTCCGTCATGAGACTCCTTCTAACAGTCAAAATATCTTGGATATTGTACCCGCAAGGACCATAGACAGAACGCAAAGCTCTGGTTCAAACGGGAATTGCAGACGGTTGTTTGAAAATAAAAAACCCGGCCTTCCATGGGAAGTCCGGGTATCAGATGCGTGGTAGCCCGTACCAGATTCGAACTGGTGATCTCCGCCTTGAGAGGGCGGCGTCCTAAACCGCTAGACGAACGGGCCACATGACATCTGCACTGCCTTGCTGCGAGGAAATATATTACGGGACATAAAACGACAGCGCAAGAAGAAATTCCAAATTGCCGAAAAATTGTCGGCAGGTTATGGAACACGCAGGTAAACTGGGTAGCTAATTCAAGTTGAAATGGACCAAAAGAGCTTCGCGCTCGTTGGAAATGTTGTCTTCGATCACGGCGTCGAGGGCGGAGTTGAGTAGTTGGCCTAGCTCGGGCCCCGGCTTCACACCGGCGCGGATCAGGTCGCCGCCGTTGATGGCGAGCATCTTGAGCGTATAGGGCTCCCCCGCCTTCAGCAGCTCGTGCGCCATCGCGCGCATCTCCTCAATCGTCTCAACGTAATAGAAGCACGACGGGGCCTTGCCGAGCGTGTCGGCACGCTTAAGATCCATGAGCTCGTCAATCAGACGGGCCGTGTCGACGCCCTCACCCGAAAGCGCGCGCATCATATTGAGCAGGCAGGAGCGCTCGGGGCGCAGCGGCTTATCGTGATATTTGATGAGCAGGCACACGTCGCGCACCAAGTCGTGCGAGAGCGCCAGGCGATCCATAATGACGCGCGCCTTCTTGGCGCCGAGCTCGGGATGACCGTAGAAGTGTCCGCTACCGGCATGGTCGACCGTGAAGCACTCGGGCTTGGACACATCGTGCAAAAACGCCGCCCACATAAGGCTCGACGAGGGCGCGACGCCGTCACACAGCGCGAGCTCCCCCGCCACCGTCAGCACACGGGCGATATGCACGTAGACGTTAAACGCATGATAGACACTGCGCTGATCAAACCCGCGACCCGCTGCCAACTCGGGCACAGCGGCACAGATGAGCTCGGGATAGCGAAGCATGGCGTCTCCCCCGTGACCGGTCGAAAGAATGCCCTCGAGCTCAATACCCACACGCTCGCGCGCTACGGCATCGAGCAGCGGCGCGCACTCGGCAAGCGCACGCTTGGTCTCGGGCTCAATCATAAAGTCCAGGCGGCAGGCAAAGCGCACCGCGCGCAGCATGCGCAGGGCGTCCTCGTTAAAGCGACGCCTGGGATCGCCGACGGCGCGAATCAGCTTGCGCTCCAAGTCACCCTGGCCGTCGTAGCGGTCGACAAGCCCGCGCTCGGGATGCCAGGCCATGGCGTTGACGGTAAAGTCGCGGCGCGCCAGATCGTCCTCGAGCGAGGCGGCGCGCTCGACGCTCTGAGGATGGCGCCCATCGGTATAGAAGCCATCCAGACGGTACGTGGTGACCTCGATACGCTCGCCATCGGAAATAGCCGTGATTCCGCCAAATTTAATGCCCGACTCCACAACCACGATGCCGGCGGCCTCGAGCGCCGCCTTGGACTCCTGCCACAGGCCGCTACAGCACATATCAACATCGTGGCTGGGGCACCCCATCAGGGCGTCGCGCACCCAACCGCCCACGTACCAAGCCTCAAGACCAGCCGCCTCAAGCGCGCGCAGGACGCGTAGGGACGCATCGGACGGTTGTGTACCGTTGAGCGAAACATTGCACATGCCTATGGCCTCCTGCACTTGTGAGCGTTAATCGATGGTTCTCAAGAAGTCTAACAAGAAACGAGAAAGCGCGCACACGCAATCGCGTCGTTGATTAGATAAAACGAGACAGCAGACACCACATATGTTCAGCGCGCAAAAAACACCCGCCTTGGTAATCCAAAGCGGGTGTTCGGCAACGATGTATCGATGCGGCTAGCAGACCTGGCGAACCTCGATGTGCTTCTTATATTCGTCCACCTTGGCAAAATCGCCCAAACCGGGGCACTCGACCACGTTGGCGCCGGTGGCCATCGACAGGCGCAGGGCGTCCTCGACGCGCTCGGGGGCGTCATGCCACACGGACAGGAAGGCAGCGAGCGAGGAATCGCCGGCACACACCGTCGACAGCAGCTTGACGTCGAAGGTGCGGTTAGCAAACCAGATGTGCTTGCCGTTGGAGAAGTACGCACCGGCGCCGCCGAGGGTCAGCAGCACGTTCTTGGCGCCCTTGGCATGAAGCTCAGCCATAGCGCCCTTGACGGACTCATCGTCGCCACCGCTCACCTTAATGCCAAAGATATCGAGCAACTCGTCGTCATTGGGCTTGATCAGCAGCGGCTCCATGGCAATGAGATCTGCCAGCTGATGGCTCGAGATGTCGAGAACGAACTCGGCACCCTTGGCCTTGACGCGGCGCAGAACCTCGGCCAGGAAGCCCTCGGAAGTGTTGGGAGGCAGCGAGCCACTGATTACCAGGCAGGTCATGTCATCGAGCGAATCGATGAGCTCAAACATCTCCTGCTCATTGGCCTCGTTGATGGCGGCACCGGCGTTGACCATGTTGTACTCGGTGTCGGGGCCGGCATTGAGGAAGACGTTGACGCGCGTGATGCCGTCGGTCCACACGGGCTTGACGGGCACGCCCAGGGCCTCGGCGCCCTTGACGATGAACTCGCCCGAGAAGCCAGCGAAGAAGCCCAGGATCGTGGTGTCGACACCGTAGTGGTCAAGCGTAAACGAGACGTTGAGGCCCTTGCCGTTGGGCGTATAGACGGCGTTGCGAGTACGCGTGACGGTGTTGGCAGCAAGGCCGTCGCAGGCGATGTTGTAGTCAATGGCGGGATTTGCAGTGAGCGTGTAAATCATGAATGTTCCTTTCACGAAGCAACGTGTTAATGAAAGTATATTCCACGCATCGTTAAAAGGCTAGGACAACTCGGTGAACGGTGTGGAAGCGATGAAGTACGGCGGGACACCTCTCCCCCGTGGCGGAACAAAAAGGCGCCCCAGCCGAAACCGGGGCGCCGCATGCGCACGAATATGTCGCGTTTCGATTACTGACGATCGAGCTTGCGGACAGCAACGCGCTTGCTGTACTCATCGACGTGACCGAAGTCGCCGATGCCGACGGACTCGGCAACGTTGGCGCCGGTGGCCATAGCGAGCTTCATGGCCTCCTCGACGTTGTCGCGATCCCTGTACCACTTGTGCAGGAACGCAGCGAGGGTGCAGTCGCCGGCGCAGACGGAAGAGACCAGCTTGATGTTGAACTCACGCTTGGCGTACCAGATGTCCTCGCCGTTGGAGAAGTAAGCGTCGCCGCGGCTACCACGGGTGAGCAGCACGTTCTGAACGCCAGCGTCGTGAGCCATCTTCATGGCAACGCGAACCTCGTCGTCGGTATCGACCGGCACGCCGAAGATGGCCTTCATCTCGTGATGGTTCGGCTTGATGAGCAGCGGCTTCTTGTGAGCGAGCTCCTTGAGCTTGTCGGAGGACAGGTCCAGGACGACGTCAGCGCCACGAGCCTGAGCGTGCTCCATGACCTGAGCCAGGAAGTCGGGCGTAGCTTTGGGAGGCACGGAGCCGGAGACAATCAGGCACTCAAGATCGCCCGCGGTGTCCAGGATGTTGTAGAGCTCCTCCTGGTGCTGCGGCGTGATCGGAGCGCCGGGGTTCAGGATGCCGTACTCGTGCTGGCCATCGTTGACGTAGGTGTTGATGCGCGTGATACCGTCGGTCCAGACCGGGCGGCACAGGCAACCCAGGTTCATGACCTCCTCGACGATAAACTTGCCCGTGAAGCCGGCGAAGAAGCCGAGCGCGACGGTGTCGACGCCCATCTTCTTAAAGGCGAAGGACACGTCGAGGCCCTTGCCGTTAGCCGTGTAGCTGGCCGAGCCGGTGCGAACGTTCTCGTCAGGCTCGAGCGGAGAGCTCGAAACCGTCATGTCGACAGCCGGGTTAGCGGTTAGCGTGTAGAACATTTACAGTACCCCCTGTATATGTGAGGGCCGCGTGGCCGGCCCATTCCAACCACGCGGTTACCTCTGATACCAAATTAGCGAGCTGCGGACTCAAGCAGTGCCTTGACCTCGGCGGCGGTGTTGCAGGCGAGCGCCTTCTCGGCGAGCTCGTCGCACTCGGCCTTGGTCCACTGGCTGATGGTCTTGCGGGCGCGAAGGATCGACGGAGCGCTCATCGAGAACTCCTCGAGGCCCCAGCTGATCAGCAGCGGCTCGAGCAGCGGATCGGCAGCGGCCTCGCCGCACATACCGACCATGATGCCGGCCTTCACGCCGCTCTCGATGATGTTCTTGAGCGAGCGGAGCACGGCGGGATAGTAAACCTGGTACAGGTTGGAGATGGTGTCGTTACCACGGTCGGCGCACATGGTGTAGCCGATCAGGTCGTTGGTGCCGATGGAGAAGAAGTCGGCGACCTCGGCAAGACGGTCTGCGAGCAGCGAAGCGGCGGGCGTCTCGACCATGATGCCGACCTCGATGTTCTCGTTGAACTTGCGACCCTCTTCGGTCAGCTCGGCCTTGCACTGCTCGACGAGCTCCTTGACAGCCAAGACCTCCTCGACGCAGGTGACGAGCGGGATCATGATCTTGACGTCACCGAAGGCGCTAGCGCGCAGCAGAGCGCGGAGCTGGACCTTGTACTGGTCGGGATTGGCCAGGCAGTAACGCACGGCGCGGAAGCCCATGAAGGGGTTATCTTCCTTGACCATGTGCAGATACGGAATCTCCTTGTCGCCACCCACATCGAGCGTGCGGATGATGACCGGAGCACCCTTAAGCGCGCTAGCGACCTTACGGTACGCGTTGAACTGCTCCTCCTCGGAAGGAAGCTCAGCAGAGTCCATGAACAGGAACTCAGAGCGGAACAGACCGATGGCCTCGGCGTCGTGATCGAGCGCGTTGGGCACGTCATCGGGGTTACCGATGTTGCAGGCGATGATCTTCTTGATGCCATCGGCAGTCACGGACGGCTTGCCACGGAAGGCCTCGAGGGCTGCCTTCTCGGCGGCGAAGGCCTCGGCCTTGGCGGTGTAGGCAGCGAGCGTCTCCTCGTCGGGATCGGCCTCGACGATACCCTTGCCGCCGTCGACGACAACGGTCATACCGTTGCGCAGCGCGGTGCAGCTGTTGGAAACCGAAAGGACAGCCGGGATCTCGAGGGCGCGCGCGATGATCGCGGAGTGCGACGTACGGCCACCGGTCTCGGTGACGATACCGGCAACGTGGGCCTTATCGATCGTGGCGGTCATGGACGGCGTGAGGTCGTGCACGACAACGACGGTGTTCTCGGGCAGGACGGAGAGGTCGACGACCTCCTTGCCCAGCAGCTCGGCCAGAATTCCGGTGCGGATGTCGGCGATGTCGGCCGCGCGCAGACGGAACATCTCGTCGTCCATGGACAGGAACATGTTCTCGAACATGGTCGAGGTGTCCATGAGCGCCTGCTCGGCGCAGGTGCCACCGTCAATGGCGGCGTTGATGGCGTCGGTCATGCCCGGGTCCCGAGCCAGGACAATGTGTCCTGTCATGATCTCGGCCTCGGCCTCGCCCACCGTCTCCTTCATGTGGTCGGCCTGAGCCTGGGTCTTCTCGCAGAAGACCGAAAGAGCGGACTGATAGCGCTCCTTCTCTGCTGCCGAATCAGCAACCTCGTGCGGCTCAAACGTCAAGTCGGGATCGACGGCGACCATGACGGTGCCGATACCGATGCCCTCGGAAGCGTTGACTCCCTGATACATTCCCATTCCTCTCTCCGTGTCATGTGATAAAGCGTTTTGCCATATCCATGACAAAAGAGCGCAGCTACCTTACAACAGGTCACTGCGCCCCCAAATATGAACTTAGTTGTTCAACATGCGACCCGTTTGAGTTCTACTCGCCAAGACCGCTCTTGATGAGCTCAATGGCAGCAGCCAGAGCCTCGGCCTCGTCAGCGCCGTCGCACTTGACCTCGACCTCGGTACCGCAGGGGATACCAGCAGCCATGAGGGCCATCGGGGACTTGCCGTTGACCTCCTTCTCGGGGGTGACGACCGTCACGTCACAGGCGTACTTGCCCATGGTGGAGGCGAACAGACCAGCCGGACGCATGTGCAGACCCTGAGGATTAACGAGGGTAGCCTTCTCAGAAACCATAATTGACTCCTTTTTGTGTTTAACCCCTGTCATGCATGTGGCAGGAGTCAGATTCACGACGTTGTTTATATTAACTCACATCAAACGGTTTTTCATTGTGTTTCAGACGAATTATTGGACAGATGTGTTTGTCGTCCGCTTGCTCACCGGGCGGGGCGATTAAGTTTGCTGCTCTACAGTCCTGCGCAAGACGGAAAGCACATTAAGTGCTTTCCTTTGCGTGCGGAACTCGCGACAAACTTAATCGCCCCGCCCGGCGAGCAAGCTGCGGAAACTCGGTCGGTCCAAAGTAATATCGTGCGAACGGAATTCTGGCTGAAGAACTGTTCGCGATAAAGACTCGATAGGTAGTCCCCTCTATATCCTTTTATAAGTTGCGGTGAAATAGGGACTGTATTTGGGGTTGAATCGTTTAAACAGTCCCTATTTCACCGCAACTTATGGGAGGGATAGAAAAAAGGCGGGGGCTCCTAGTGGAGTCCTCGCCTTTTGTGCAGAGGGCGATGGTATTCGCGTATTGCTGGATTAGACCAGGCGGGCGTTGATCGTCTTGGCGATCTCGGCGGCGTCGGTGGAACCCTTGACGGTGGCACGGAAGTCCTCGTCCATGAGCGCCTCGGCGACCTTGGACAGGATCTTGAGGTGCGTAGTGCCGGCCTGGGCACCGGGGATGAGCAGGGCGATAGCCACGTTGACGGGAGCGCCGTCCATGGTGTCCCAACCGGTCACGCCGGACTCGTCCTTGACGACGATGACGGCAGCCTCGGTAATGGCGTCGGACTTGGCATGCGGGATGGCGAAGCCCTCCATCATGCCCGTGGTGCCCTCGGCCTCGCGGGCCAGGAAGGCGTTCATCACGGCGTCGGCGTCGCTGGCGATACCTGCCTTGACGGCCTGGTTGGAAACGAAGCTCAGAGCCTCGTCACGAGAAGCGAAGTCCTCGGCGACAAAGACATTCTCGACCTTCACGAAGTCGGCAGCCTCGGCCTTGGGGGCCTCGACGGCAGCGGCCTTGGGAGCCTCAACCGGCTTGGCTGCAGGAGCGGCCTTTTGATTCTTCTCGAAGTCGTACTTCTTGAAGGCCACGAACAGGATGCCACCGACCACAGCGCCGATGAGGATCGCGAGGACCCACAGCGGACCGTTCTCGACAACGGGCAGGACCAGGAAGCCACCGTGAGGCGCCGGATCGTGAACGTTGAACATAATGGTCAGGATCGAAGCGATAGAGGAACCGAGCATCATGATGGGCATCACGGGCCAGATGTTCTTGGTCATGAACGGAATGGCGCCCTCGGTGATGTGGGTGCAACCAAGGATGAGGTTAACGACACCGGCGTCGTGATCCTCCTGGCTGAAGTACTTCTTGCCGACAACGACGGCAAAGGTGGTGATCAGCGGCGGAACGATGCAAGCGGCGGAGACGGCAGCCATGAAGTTGGTGCCGAAGTTGTAGGTATCGGTGCCAACGCCAGCAGCCAGTGCCTCGGTGAGCATAGCGGTACCGGTGACGTAAGCAGCCTTGTTGACCGGGCCACCCATATCAAAGGCGCACATGCAGCCGATGGCAAGACCCAGGACAACGGCGCCAGAAGCGGACAGACCCTTGAGGAAGTCCATCATGGCGGTGTTGATGGCAGCCATGGGGCCGGAGATGCCGAGCATGACCAGACCGACGATGGCGGTCGAGCACAGCGGGTACAGGAAGATAGCCTTGAGGCCGTCCAGATTCTTGGGCAGACCGGCAAAGACCTTCTCGAGCAGCAGGATGACATAGCCGGCGAGGAAGCCACCGACGATGCCGCCCAGGAAGCCGAAGCCCACGCCGGCGCCACCGGCGTCGATCATGCCGGTCTCGGCGTTAACAGGCAGGCCCTGGATGGCGATCATACCGGCAACAAAGCCGGGGACGAGCGCCGGGCGCTTGCCGATGGACTCGGCGATGTAGGCGGAAAGCACCGGAACCATGAGGTTCATGGCGATGCCGCCGATGATCTTGAGCATCGCAGCAAAGCTGTTGTAGTCAGACGCCGTCGAATCGAAGGACGTAATGCCCCACAGGAACGAAATGGCGGTCAGAACACCACCGGCAACGACGAAGACCAGCATGTGGCTGACGCCGTTCATGAGGTGCTTGTAGATGACGTGACCGATGGACTCCTTCTCCTCGACCTCGTCCTCGACATCGGCGGCAGCGGCAACCGTGTCGTCGCCCTTGGCGGCGAGCGCGCGGTCGATCAGCTTACCAGCAGCCTCGACAGACAGGGCCTTGGAAACACCAACGGAAACCATGGGCTTACCGGCGAAACGCTCAGCCTGGACATCCTTATCGGCTGCGACGACGACGGCCTTGGCACCGGCGATCTCGCTCTTGGTGAGCTCGTTCTCGACGCCGACCTGGCCATGAGTCTCGACCTTAATGGTCAGACCTCGCTCGGCAGCAGCCTTCTCCAGCGCCTCCTTCGCCATGAAGGTGTGCGCAATGCCGGTCGGGCAACCGGTCGCGGCGATGATGTCAAACTTAGCCATGTGTCCCTCCTTCTTGAGTACAGCGCCCGCGGGCGCTCCCCTACACGCGCTTCGATGCGCGTTTTTCCACAACTGAAAGATACCAACCTACCGTCCGCGTGAGAAGAGACAAGGTGCAATTCTCCGGTGAAAGGTTCTTTCATAACCGTAAACGGTAAGTGAAAGTTTACCATCAACACTTGAAACGGCAAGGTGTATCTTGTAATTGAAAATGCCCGTATACTATGGCATTGCGAATCAAATTAGATTTTCATGCCAACCAGGAGCCATCCATGACCGATAGTAGCAAGAGCGCACTTTCCCTCATTAGCACCCATCAGGGATACAGCGAATCCGAGCAGCGCATTGTCGACTATATATTGGAGCACCAGTCCGAGGCTCCACGCCTCACGGCGGCTCAGCTCTCACGCGCCGCCACCACGTCCGAAGCGACCGTTTCGCGCTTCTGCCGCAAGCTGGGCTTTGGTAGCTTCCGCAGCTTTCAGTTTTCGTTGGCGAGGGATTTGGAAAGCCAGCGCAACGAGGGCCTGACCGACGAGGTCTCGCTCGACAATATGGAGCAGAGCCTCAAGAACATCCTGGCTGCCAAGGTGAGCGAGCTTAATGCGACTATCGACGGGATCGACCACGATACGCTGGCGGCTGTTGTGCATGCCCTTAAGCATGCAGGGGTTATTGAGTTTGCGGCTGTGGGCAATACGAACGCGGTCGCGCTCGATGCGACGTTTAAGTTTTCGCAGCTGGGCCTGCGCTGCATGGCGAGCACCATTAGCGAGACATCAATCGGCTTTGCACTCACGTTACGCCCGGGTGACGTTATCGTGCTGATTTCGAACTCAGGCAAGTCGCGTCGTTTGAATCGCATGGCAAAAGCGGCTAGCGACTGCGGTGCCACCGTAGTCGTCATCAGCAGCGACAGCAAATCCCCGCTCGCGCGCCTGGCAGACTACACTTTTAATACCGTCAACCACGAAGCGCTGCTGACGACGGGCGACTTTGCGTTCTCCAAGATGAGCGCCACGATGATCATCGAGGTCATCTACAACTTCCTGCTGCCCGAGATTGAAGACGCGCGTGAGCATATCAGCTACTACGAGGAGCTCATCCAGCCGGACAAGGTCGTTGAGTAAAACGCGTAGTGGGACAAAAATTTCAGTCTATTTTGTCCCACCAACACCGCTGATACGACCTAACCTCGAGCTTCTTCGAGCATCTGCTTTGCGTGGACCAAGCTTGCCTCGGACTGATCGCCGCTCAGCATACGGGCGATCTCGGCAGTACGGGCATCGCCGGTCACCTCGTCCAGGTGCGTCTGGGGAACGTCGCCGGGCTCTTTACTGACCACATAATGTTTGTCGGCCATGACCGCGACTTGCGCCAGGTGGGTTACGACAAGCACCTGATGCGTAGCGGCGAGATCTGCCAGTACGCTCGCAAGGGCACGCGCAGTAGAGCCGCCGACACCGGCATCGACCTCATCGAACACCAGCGTATCCACGCCATCCGCATTGCCGAGGACAACCTTGCTCGCCAGCATAACGCGGCTCAGCTCGCCGCCCGACGCAATGCGGCGCAGGGGGCGCGGCGTCAATCCGGCACCGCTGCGATACAAAAGCTCATAGCTTGAAGGCCCCGCCGGTGTCCACTCGGCACGCGGAAGATCGCGCGACTCCCAGACCAGCTCAGCGTCGCCCATTTCCAGGCGCGCCATCTGACGACCCACCTCGTGACAAAAACGCGGGGCAGCCGTATTGCGTGCGCGCTTAAGCGCCTTGGCAGCGGCAAACAGTTCGCGCTCCGCCGCGCCAAGCGCTTCGCGCGCCTTCTTAATCTGTTCATCACCATCGTCTACCAGCGACAAGAGCTCTTGTGAGCGGTCGCGCATGGCAAAGACATCGTCCAAGGTGGGACCCCACTGACGCAGCAGGCCCTTGAGGTCGGAATAGCGCTCGCGCATACGAGCCAGCTCACGAGGGTCAAACGCAACGCCATCGCGATAGGCACGCAGCTCGTTGGCACAATCCTCAAGTGAGATGCAGGCATCCGAAAGTGCGTCAGCGATGTCGCCTAGCTTGCGGTCAACGGTCGCCATGCGTGAAAGCTCGGCCACGGCGCCATTCACGGCATCGAGCGCTCCCCCCTCGGCAGCAAGCGATGCATGGGCCTCGTTGGCCGTCACCACCAAGACCTCGGCGTGCTCCGAACGCGGCAGCAGCTCCTCGAGCTCCTCGTACTCGCCTGGCTTGGGGTCGACCTCGGCGATACGCTCAAGGGCAAAACGCGCTTCCTCGACGCGACTCCCCTGCGCGCGTGAGGCTTCCTCCACACGGCGAAGCTCCTTGGCGGCGGCACGCGAAGCCTTAAAGCAGGTGCGATACTTCTCGAGCGCCTCAAGCGCCGCGCGCCCAGCCCAAGCATCGACCATGGCAACATGGTGCGCCGGGTCGAGCAGACGCTGATGTTCATGCTGGCCACATAGATCCATCATCACGCCGACGCGCTCGGAAAGCTCGCGCACGCTGGCGATGCGGCCGTCAATTTTTACGCGGCTGCGGCCCTCGGCAGAAAGGCTGCGCTGCACGGTGAAGCCCTCCGTGTCGTGCGGGCCGTCAAACAGGCGCGCCTCGACGCTGGCAAGCGCCTCGCCCTCGCGAACCGTCGACGAATCCGCGCGCTCGCCCAAAATGAGCTTGAGCGCCGAGAGCAGCGCGGTCTTGCCAGCACCGGTCTCGCCGGTCAGAACGGTCAAGCCGGTACTCGGAACCAACGTCGCCTCGCGAATGAGCGCGATGTTGGAAACCTGCAGCTCATCGATCATGGCGCACTCCATAGAACACGCGGCTCACCGAGTTATAGAAGCTCTCGGGGCCGTAGTCGAGCAGCAGCACATCGCCGGGACCGCGACGCACAGCCACGCTCTCGACCGTGCCATCGCAGGTAACAAACTGTCCGTCGATGGCGATGGCCGGCACGCTCGGGCGATCATCGGACATAAAGATCTCGACGACATCGCTCGGGGAGGTCAAGAAGGCGCGAGCCTGAATGGTATGCGGGGCGATGGGCACACAGACCATACCCGTGTAATCGGGGCTGACGATGGGGCCGCCGGCGGATAGCGCGTAGCCGGTGGAGCCGGTCGCCGTCGAAACGACGACACCGTCACCGCGCAGGCGATCGATATGATGGCCGGACACCGTGATGTCAAACTCGACCATATCGGACAGGGGCCCACGCGTAAGCGCCATGTCGTTGAGGGCGAACGAACGCACGACATCCTTCGTGCCGTCATCGCGCACCGAGACGATATCGGCGGCGATGGTGGCACGGCGGCTCACATGGAGCTCACCGGACAGGGCATCGCTCACAACCTGCAAAATGTCGCGCTCCTCGGGACTGGCCGCCGTCAAAAAGCCCAGGTGACCATAGGAAAGACCCAAAATGGGAATCTCGCGGTAGTTGAGAATGCGGGCGGCGCGCAGCAGTGTGCCGTCGCCGCCGAGCGTGATGACCAGGTCGGCATCGTCAACATCGGGCGTGCTCTGAATCTTCGAGCGCTGATCGGCCGCCCATGCGACCTCGTAGCCCTGGCGCGTCAGCCAGAGCTCGAGCATCAGGCCGCTCTCGACCGCCTCTTGCTTGTAGTAATTGGGAACCAGAAAGACCTTCATAGCGTTGCCGCTTTCTCGCTCAAAGCCGATACCTGGGATTGCAACTCGTCATCGGAGCGCTCGCCGGGGGCAAACCTCGTGCCGTACAGGAAAAACTCGATGTTGCCCTTGGCGCCATGGATGGGCGACACGCACACGTCAAGCGGGAACAGGCCCCTGGCAGCGAACAGCTCAATCGCCCCCACGAGTGTATCGCGGCGGACGGCGGGGTCGGTCACGATACCGCCCTCGCCCACCAGCGCAGCCGGCGCCTCAAACTGCGGCTTTACGAGCGTGCAAAACGAACCCGAAGGCTTCAGGCATGCCAGCACGGCGTCGATGATATTCGCGATACTCGTAAACGACACATCGCACACAGCCAGGTCGATAGCAGCGCCGTAGCCGAGCTCGGGCAACTGCGTCACATTTGTGCGCTCGTGGAGCGTCACGCGATCGTCTTGGCGCAGCGACCAATCAAACTGGGCACGGCCCACGTCGACCGAGACAACGGTCGCGGCGCCGCGCTTGAGCAGGCAATCGGTAAAGCCGCCCGTGGAGCAGCCCACATCGAGGCAGGCAAAGCCCGTGGGATCGATACAAAACGCATCGAGCGCACCCTCGAGCTTAAGGCCGCCGCGCCCAACGTAGGGAATGCGCCCCTTCACGTGCAGTGGCAGGCCCGGCGCCACCTTGAGCCCCGGAGAGGTCAAACGCTCACCGCCGCTCGAAACCAAGCCGGCCATAAGAGTGCGAAGGGCATCCGCGCGATCGGCGCAGATGCCCTGTGAAATCAGTTCGTCATCGAGACGCACGCGTTTCATGAATGCCATCAACCATTCGTATCCGGAGATGCAGCCTGTCTATCTTGGGACTCGTTTGCCGCATCCTCATCGTATTCCTGCTCGAGCTTGTCGGCCTCACGCGGCGTCAGCTCAAACTTGTCGACCATATCGACCGCTCGGGAGCCCAGCTCAATCGCCTCGTCAAACAAATCGAGCGAACGCTCCAAGGACGTATCCTTGGAGCGAACGGTGGCGATGATCTGGTCCAGGCGATCCGAGATCTCATCGAAGTTGCGGACGGAACCCTCTGGCATAGCTACTCCTCGACGGAGTCGGCCTCGACGGCCTCAGCAGCGTCCGCATCCTCGGCAAGTACACCGGCAGCAGCCTGAGCAGCAGCGACCTTGGCGGCTGCCTCGGCAGCCTGTGCCTCCTCGCGAGCGCGATCCTCGGCCAGCAGCTCTTGGTACAGGTCCTCGCCCGGCAGTTCCTCGCTGCGAGCGATCTTGCCCAGCACGCCGTTGACAAACGATGCGGACTGGTCGGTACCATAAGCCTTAGCAATCTCGACCGCCTCGTTGATGACGATGGCGTCCGAGACCTCCTCGTCGGTGAGGAAGCGCATCTCGTAGACGGCGATACGCAGCAGGTTGCGGTCGGCGCCGGGCATGCGCATAAGATCCCAGTTCTTGGCGACGGCGCGCAGGGCACAGTCGATGCGATCGATATGCTCGTAGGCACCGCGGCAAAGCTCCAGCGCATAGGGGTCGAGGGGACCCTTCGAGATCAGGAAATCGCCCTCGAGGACGCGCTCGAGCGGGCTGTCCGTGGCCTCGGCCTGGAACAGCAGCTGCAGCGCCTGACTGCGGGCAAGCGTGCGCCCGCGATAAACCTTAAGGCTCAAAGGTTACTCCTTGGGGAAAACGAGACCATCGATGCAAACGTCAACGCGCTCGACCTCGACGCCCACCTGGGCATCGATGGCGGCGACCACGGCGGCGCGAACGGCCTCGGCGAGTTTCTTGAACGGATAGCCAAAGAACACCACGACGCGCACGGTAAGTGCGAGCTTGTCGCCGATGACCTCGGCCTCGACCGCCGGCTCGGAAGCCGGGGCCTTGGACGAAAGCATCATGGAGACAAGGTTAGTGGCAAGGTCCTTGACGCCCACGGAGGCGATGCCCTCGACATCCGTGACGGCGCGCGAGACGATGGCGGTCAGAACATCGGGCGAAATGCCGATGCCGTCAATCTTGATTTCCTGGGGCATGAGTCCTCCTAGAAGAGTTGATTGCTAGACGCGGGAGACGAACTTGCCGTCGCGGGTGTCAACCTTGATGACCTCGCCCTCGTTGAGGTACATGGGGACCTGGATGACAGCGCCGGTGTCAATGGTGGCCGGCTTGGTGGAACCCTGGACGGTGTCGCCCTTGAAGCCCGGGTCGGTCTGGACGATGGTGGTCTCAATGAACATCGGCGGGGTCACGCCCATAAGCTCGTCGTCGGCGAAGAGCAGCTGGCAGGTGTCGTTCTCGCGCAGCCACTTGGCGTTCTCGCCCACCATATCCTCGGGAACGGGAACCTGCTCGTAAGACTCGTTGTCCATGAAGATGTAGTCGGCGCCGTCGTTGTAGAGGTACTGGAACTCACGGGTGGTGAGCATGACGCTCTCGAACTTGGTGCCGGCGTTGCAGGTGTTCTCAACGACGCGGCCGCTCTTGATGTCGCGGGTCTTGTAGCGCACGAAAGCGCCGCCCTTGCCCGGCTTGACGTGCTGGAACTCGACAATGGTGTAGATCTTGTCCTTGATGCGGAGACCGAGGCCGTTCTTGAAGTCGGCGGTAGAGATAGTAGGCATAGCGACCTTTCTTGTTATTGGCGAGACGCACAAGCGTCCAAATTACATACGAGCGAAATTATACACTTGCAGACGGCGGCTGCAGCGAGCGCATAAAAAGAGAACGCGGGGCGCCCGAATCATTTCGGACGCCCCGCCTCCAAAAACCCAGCTGGATGGTTTAGCAGTCGATGACGTGCAGGTCGTGCGGGGTCTTGGTGAAGGGCTCGTAGCCGTTCTCGGTGACGACACCGTAGTCCTCCAGGCGCACGCCGCCCACGCCGGGCAGGTAGACGCCGGGCTCCATGGTGATAACCGAGCCGACCTCGATGATGTTCTTACTGCGGTTGAAGTTGGGCAGCTCGTGGATGTCGATACCCACGCCGTGGCCCAGACCATGGTTGTAGTAATCGCCATAGCCGGCATCGCCGATGATCTTCTTGGAAAGCTTGAAGATGTCGTTACCCTCGACGCCCGGATGGATAGCGGCGACACACTCCTCATGGGTGCGGCGCACGAGCGCGTACAGGTCGAGCTGCTCCTGGGTGGGCTCGCCCATCACGACGGTACGCGTCATGTCGGAGCGGTAGTCGCAGTAGCCCGCACCGTAGTCCATCAGGACAAAGTCGCCCTTCTCGATCACGCGGTCGCTCGGGACGGCATGCGGGTTGGCGGTGTTGGGGCCGCTCGCCACGATGGAGCCAAAGGCCAGGCTGTCGGCACCGTTGGCGAACATATAATTCTCGAGCTCGTTGCGGACCTGCTTCTCGGTCATACCGGGCTTAATAAAGCCGAGCATGTGCTGAAAGGCGGCATCGGTGATCGACTGCGCGTGGCGCATGAGCTCGATCTCCTCGGCGTCCTTGATCGCACGCATCTTGCGGATGTCATCGTGCATCAGCGGCAGCATGCAGGCGACGGAGCGGTCCTCCAGACCACGCTGGATACCCTGGTAGAAGCTGATCTGCATGTCGTCCTCGACAGCGCAGACGCGGCACTTGTTGGCCGCGATTTTGCCGGCGACCCAACCGGGGATGGTGCCCTCGTCCATGTCGTAGACCCAGGGGCTGCCGGCGGGCGTGTTCTCCTCAAAGCTGTTGAGGTAGCGCGAGTCGGTATGGAACAGGCACTGGTCAGCCGTAATAAACGCCGCGTGCGGGAACTCGAAGGTGTAGTCGAAGACGCCCTTCACGCCCGTAAGCCAACGAAGGTTGGCCTCGTCGCGCACCACGATGGCGTCGTAGCCACGCTCGGCCATCAGGGCACGGACACGCTCGATACGACCGGCAGGACCGGCAGCAAACTCAGACATGCAGTTTCCTTTCTTGTTGTCTCTATATAGACGGGACGGGTCTCAACCGAACGACGGAATCGCATGCGATCCGCAACCGATTGAAAACCCGCCCCCCAACATGATACGAAAGACAATGGATGTCAATAAATCTTAGAGAAGTTCTTTGCGTGAAGCCAAGTAGGCGTGAGTATGGCACTCAAGAACCTCGTCCTCAACGCTCGTTAGACGAATGGCGCCGAGTGCCGCGGGCAGCGGCAACATGCTGCGGTTCGAGCGAGCGAACTGCTGCTTGCGGAACTCCTCGATATATACGGCAGGCTCCAGATCGAAGGCAAGTTCCTCGATACCAAAGTCCTCCAGGCAGTCATCGACCTCAAAGACGTAATCGATATCGAAGTCGCAGGCATCATGTGCTAGGCGCGCCTCAAAGCGCATGCCCTCGGATAACAGCTGATAGGCAGGAACCTGCGAAGCAGCATCGCCCAAGCAAGCGCGCAGAGTACGCTCCCCCGTCTTGCCAAAATCGAGCGCATGGCGGGCGCTCGGGTTCGTGGCCATCAGTACGTCCTTACGGGCAGTCTGAGACCATTGAACTGCATTGACGAGCGCGACCTCCTCGCCCGCGAGAATCTCAGGAACGGTCTCGGTAAACTGATTCCAGCGGGACTTGCTGCTCGAAAGCATGGTACCAACAAGTACCACATAGCCGAGCTTGAGGTACTCGGGGTCCGCCTCGCGAACAAGGTCGAGGTCACACACGACCAAGCCCGGCTCAGGACGGAACGCGATAGCGGGAAGCGCATTCGACGACGAGGCGACGAGCGGCTTCATGGTCGTCGCGACCGTGAGCATGGCGTCGAAGGTCGTCGGCAGCAACGCGCACTCGGTGCCGCCGCACCACTGATTGGCACACCAGCTAACAACCGAGCAGGTTGCGGCATCGCCAACGGCGACAACCAGATCGTCACAGGTAATGCCATTGGCAGTCAGGGCGCCAAAGATAGCATCGGCATCAGCAAGCGTGGCACCAGCAGGCGAAACCTCGAGGGGAAGCTGTGACATGACAAAACCGGCGTCGACCAGCGCATGTTCGACGACCTCACCAAAACGCTCGGATGTGGCGTCGTTCCAAACGACCATCGCGCGCTTAGGCTTGCCCACAGCCGAGGCAAACATGCGCGACAACTCATCGAACGCGCCCAATCCGACACGGACATCGACGCTGCGGTTTTGGAAATTGATCAGTTGACGGCGAATCATAGCAGCCCACGCTCCAAAAGCATCTCGGCACAAAGGTAGGAAACGTCCTCGAAGGACTTGTTGCGAATATCAAGGGTAAGGTCGGCGGCCTGGCGATACAGCGGACGGCGATGCTCAAACAGGCGCGCAGCATGCTCGGGCGAACGGAAATCGGGGCGCGTGTCGGACCGACGAATCTGTCGAATCGAATCCTTGAAGTCGCCCTCGAGGTACACGCACGTACCCATTTCGTGCATCAGTTCAATATTCACCGGCGTTTCGACGATACCGCCCCCGCACGAAACCAACAGGCTGCGCTCGCTTTGGAGCGAACGGAGCGCCGAGGTCTCAAGCTCGCGAAAACGATCCTCGCCCTCGGTCTCAAAAATCTCGGTAACCGACTTGCCGCAACGGCGCACGACCAGACGGTCGGTATCGATAAAACGCCGCTTGAACATGGTGCCCACATTGCGCGCAAGCGTCGACTTGCCCGCGCCCAAAAAGCCGATAAAGAAGATATGGTCGCAGCCGTGTTTGATGTGCTGGGACATGACGAGACCTATTCCTCGCAGGGAAGGTCGCGCAGGGCCCGGCGCTCAAAGATACGGAAGATCTGCGTATACCACAGGTCCTGCGTCGCCTGCGGCTTTACCAGGATGGTATCGACGCCGGCGAAGTTGCCGCTCCACACGTCCGTGTAGAGCTGATCACCGATCAGCACCGCCTCGCCGGCTGTGGCGCCGAGGCGCTTAAGGCCCGCCTTGAGGGCAAACGGCGCCGGCTTCATGGCGTGGCTGATGGCCTCGAGTCCCAGCTCGCGTGCAGAGCTCATGACCTGGTCGCGATGCCAGTTGTTGGACACCATGCACAGCTTAAAACCCTTGGCGCGGGCGGCGTCGAGCCAAGCGGAAACCGCGGTGGGAACCTGCTCGGTGTCGCGCGGCACGAGGGTGTTATCGCGATCGAGCAGAATGGCGCGTTTACCGTCGGCCCACAGGGTATCAAGGTCGATGCGATCGACCGAGGCAACGTATCGTTTGGGGCTAAAAATCCTCATGTTAATTCCAAGACTGTTGATGCTCTTCGTAGGTTTGCGAGAAGTACTCCTCGTCCTGCGTAATGTAGAAATACAGGTCCTCGGAGTCGGTCGGCTCAAGCGTGGCCTTGAGTGCCTCGAGCGACGGAGAGCAGATGGGCGTGGGCGGCAGACCCTCGTGTTTATAGGTGTTATACAGACTATCGCTCTGCAGGTCGTCGGCGGTAACCTCGCCACCGGTGACATACATCATGGTCGCATCGCTGTTGAGATAGCGCAGACCGTCGAGCTTGCCGGCAAGGCGGTTGTAGAAGACCGAGGCCACGTGCGCACGTTGATCGGCGTTGAGGCCCTCGCGCTCAACGATAGAGGCCAAGTTGACGATGTCGTAGTCGGACATCTCCACGCCGTAGCGTTCCTTGATCTTGGCTTCGCAGCTCGCAAAGTCAAGCGACTTGTACTCGGTCTTAAACTGATCGAGCATGGCGCGAATCACGTCATCGGCCGTCGGCGAATCGCCCAGCGAATAGGTCTTGGGGAACAAGAAACCCTCGAGCGAATCGTTGGCGGTGCCCTTAAGGAAGCTATAGTCGTCAACGTAGTTGGAGGCCTTGGCCTGGTTGAGGAAGTCTTCCTTAGAGATGCTGTCGTAGGCCTGGGCCACACGGTCGGCGACTTGATCGACCGTTAGGCCCTCAGGGATAGTCAGCGCATTGGAGCCCGCGTTGGGGCCTTCCATGAGCTGCTGAACAACCTTGGTCGCATCCATGAGTGTGGTGAACGAATAATCACCAGGCTTGAGAGACATATCGGCGTTGAGCTTTTTCACCGCCGCATAATAATCCTTGGGATTTTCGACGATATGATTCTCGGAGAGAATCGAAGCGATGCTGTCACCCGAGGCACCATCGGGAATCGTGATAGTAACCTGCTGGCCTGCAACGACTTTCGCACCCTCACCGCCAAAGAAGCCCTTGACGGCTGGCACGACAAAGAAAACGATCGCGACAAGCGCAAGCACGGCGACGACGCCACCGATAATCATAGGCACCGGGGAGCTTTTCTTTTGAGCACCGCGACGAGCATGCGTGTTGTAGCTCGAGCGGGTCGCCGGAGCAACGCCGTGGGAACCGAGAGCGTGATGCGAATGCGACTGGGGGGCCTGCACTCGCTGGGTAGATGCCTGCTGCATAAAGCGGGTGCCGCCTGCAGGCTGGGCCGTACGAGCAGTGGGCTGCTGAACCGCGTGAGAAGCCGAATGCTGAACCGAACGAGCAGAAGGCTGCTGACCCGTCCGTTGAACAGGTTGGGCCGAACGAGAGAAGGACTGCGCCGGGCGCGCGGCAGGCTGAGCTGCGCGCTGCGTCGGCTGTGCCGGACGCTGGCCAGGCTGGGCAGGGCGCGACGCCGGCTGCTGTGTACGATTCGGCTGGCGCGGATCGGAAGCACTAGGCATGCGAAACCTCCTCGTTTTTACGATCGAGCCACGTCTGCAAAAACAGGCTGGCGGCAATCATGTCGATCTTGCCCCTCATCTGCTTTTCGTTGAGTCCCTGCTCGCGCAGGATACGCTTGGCCTCTTGCGAGGACAGACGCTCGTCCTCAAACTCCAACGGAAGATCGAGCTCGTCGGCAATCTTTTGCGCCACAGCGGCAACGCGCTCGGCCTGAGGGCCGGGCTCACCGGCCATGGTCAGGGGACGTCCGCTTACCAGGATGTCGGGCTCATAGTCCTCAACCAGGTAGCGGAACGTCTTGGCCATACCGGTGACCTCGGCAGCCGGAAGCACCTTGACAGGCATCGCCATCTTGCCATCACGGCTCGAGACGGCGATGCCAATCCTGGTCTCCCCTATGTCCAGCGCGAGCGCAACCACAGTGACTTCTTAGATTCTTAGGCGCCGAGCGCGGTCTTAGCGGCCGCGAGGGCATCGGCGATGCCGGCAGCATTCTTGCCACCGGCCTGGGCCATGTTGGGACGACCGCCACCGCGACCGTCGACCAGACCCGCGATCTGCTTGATCACGTTACCGGCGTGGAAACCGGCCTTGACGGCGTCATCAGAGCCGGCAGCGAGCAGGGCCGGAGTGCCCTTCTCAGTCACGCTGGCGACGACACAAGCGACAGGGCCGGCGACCTTCTGATGCACGGTATCCCATACGTTGCGCAGGTCGGCAGCCTCAAGGCCCTGGAGCTCAGCGACAACGAGCTTATAGCCGTCGAGCTCGACGGCGCCCTCGATGGCGCTGGAGATGGCGTCGGAGGAGCCACCGGTCAGAGCCTTTTTGAGCTTATTGGACGTCTCGCGCAGCTCGGCCTGCAGGTTCTCCACACGAGCGGGAACCTCATCCACGCGGCACTTGAGCGCAGCGGCGGCGGCGTCAACGAGTGCCAGGCGGTCGGCCATATAGTCGAGGGCACCCTTAGAGGTCACGGCCTCGATACGGCGGACATTGGAGCCCGTGGAGGACTCGGAAATGATCTTGAACAGGCCGATCTCGGCGGTGTTGGCAGCGTGTGTGCCACCGCAGAGTTCGCGGGAGAACGGCTGGTCCTCAGCGCCCACGGAGACAACGCGGACGACGTCGCCGTACTTCTCTCCAAACAGAGCGACAGCGCCGGCAGCCTTAGCCTCGTCGATGCCCATGACACGGGTCACGACCGGCTTGGAAGCGAAGATCTGCTGGTTGACCAGGTCCTCGACAGCCTTGAGCTGCTCGGAGGACAGGGCCTCGAAGTGCGTAAAGTCAAAGCGCAGGTGCTCGGGCGTCACCAGCGAGCCGGCCTGGGAGACGTGCTCGCCCAGGACCTGCTTAAGGGCGGCGTCGAGCAGGTGCGTGGCGGTGTGGTTGCGGCGCAGGAAGCCACGGCGCTCGGCGTCGAGCGCGGCGGTCACGGTAGCACCGACGGCCAGCGTGCCCTCGGCAATGTGGGCGACGTGAGCATACAGGCCGTTGTGGTTCTTGGTATCGGAAACGGTCAGCGAAACGCCCTCGGCGGAAAGCTCGCCGGCATCGCCCTGCTGGCCACCCATCTCGGCATAGAACGGAGTGCGGTCGAGAACGACCTCGACGTCCTCGCCGGCGGCAGCGGACTCGACGGACTCGCCGTTGCGCACGATGGCAACAACCTTGGCGCCCTCGATCACATCGTTGTCATAGCCGTCGAACTCAGTCGCGGCGACCTTGTCGGAAAGCTCGACCCAAACGTCGTTGAAGCTGCCCCAGGCGTCGCCTTTGGCATTGGCGCGGGCGCGGGCCTTCTGGTCCTCCATGCAGGCAGTGAAGCCGTCCATATCGACATCGTGGCCAGCGGTGCCGGCGATCTCGACGGTCAGGTCGATGGGGAAACCAAAGGTGTCGTGCAGCTTAAAGGCAACGTCGCCCGGAAGCACAGCGCCCTCGGCAAGCGCTGCCAGGGCCTCGTCCAGGTAAACACGGCCGTTGTCGAGCGTCGTGGAGAAGCGCTCCTCCTCGGAGGCGACGATACCCTTGACGAGGGCGACGTTCTTGAGCAGCTCGGGATAAGCCTCGCCCATCTGAGCGTTGACTTCGTCGATGAACTTGGTCAGGAAGGCGCCCTCGATGCCCAGCAGGCGACCGTGGAACACGGCACGACGGAGCAGGCGGCGAAGGACGTACTCGCGACCCTCGTTACCGGGAAGGATGCCGTCCGAGATCATAAAGTCGACGGCACGGGAGTGGTCGGCGATGATACGCAGGGAGCGGCTGGCGCCGGAGTAATCGTCGGCGTCATAGGTCTTGCCGCTAATCTTCTCGCCCAGCTTGATGAGATGCTGCATCAAGTCGCCGTCGTAGTTGGCGGTCTTGTGCTGCATGATGGCGGCCATGCGCTCCAGGCCCATGCCCGTATCGAGGTTGCGGTGCGGCAGCTCCGGCATGGAGCCGTCCTCCTGGCGATCATACTGGGTAAAGACGAGGTTCCAGAACTCCAGGAAGCGGTCGCAGTCGCAGCCGGGCTTGCAGTCGGGACTACCGCAGCCGACCTCCTCGCCCATGTCAAAGTAGATCTCGGAGCAGGGACCGCAGGGGCCAGTGGGGCCAGCGGCCCAGAAGTTGTCGTCCTCGCCCAGGCGGGAGATGTGGTCCTCGGCAACGCCCAGAGAACGCCACACGTCGTGGGTCTCGTCGTCCTCGGTAAAGACGGTAAAGTACAGGCGGTCGAGCGGCAGCTTGAACTCCTTGGTGATGAGCTCAAAGGCCCAGGCGCAAGCCTGCTGCTTGGAGACGCCGCCAAAGGAGAAGTCGCCGAGCATCTCGAAGAAGGACAGGTGACGGCCGTCCTCGCCGATGCAATCGATGTCGTTGGTGCGGACGCACTTCTGGCAGGAGATAGCGCCGATCTCCTTCATGGTCTTCTTGCCCTGGTAGTACTCCTTAAACTGGTTCATGCCGGCGTTGGCAAGCAGCAGCGAAGGATCGTCGGGGACGAGGGACGAAGAAGGATAGAGCTTAAGACCGCGCTCCTCAAAGAAGTTGAGGAACTTGGAGCGAATCTCGGCCGTAGTCATTGACGGGTAGTCAGCACTCATAGAGGGAATCTCCTCGGTTTCACATCGAAACAGTTCAAACGTAACGATATTACCATCCCACCGCGCAAGTGCAAAAAAGAGGGCCGGCACAATGCCGGCCCTTCAGCGAAATTGCATGTTAGCGCGTATGAATATTAATCCGAATTACCCCGCTAGTTGTCATCATCGTCCATGGAGCCGTCGATGCCGGTTTTGGTGTCGTCATCCGTGTTGGAATCGTCATCCTTAGCGAAGGGGTTCTTGAAGAAGCCCGTCGCATCGGGCTGCAGACCAGAGAGCTTGATCCAGGGATTATCGAGATCGGGCTTGGGCATGGCCTTGGCCTCGGGCGCAGTCTCGTTGCCGATGAGCTCGGACTCGTAGATGAAGGTGTCGTCGCCGAGCGCGTCGTAGGCGGCGACCGGGTTGCCATCGGCATCGCGGTACGGCGTGCCCTTAAACACGGCGCCGTCATAGGCCACAAGCTGTCGGCCGGTCTCATTCTCGAAGTAGTACACGAAGATACCCTTGAGGGCCGCACAAAGCGGGATGGCAATAATCATGCCGATGGGGCCCATGAGTGCCGAGCCAATAACGAGCGCCGTGAGGCTCATGATGGGATGCACCTGCACCGAGCTCTGCATGACCTTGGGCGAAATGACGTTATCGGTGACGTTTTGCGCGACCATCGTCACGATGAGCGTCCATAACGCCAACATGGGGCTGAACATGAAACCGAGCACCGTGGCGATTGCTGCGCTCACCCAGGGACCGACGACCGGAACCAAATGCATGATGCCGGTAAAGATAGCCATGAGCGCCGCATACGGATGGCCGATGATCATAAAACCGATAAAGGCGAGGAAACCACCGCAGATGGACGTCACGACCATACCGCGCATGTAGCCGCCGACAGAGCGAGAAAGGATGGCGACCATAAAGCGGTACGAGGTCTCCTTCTCCTGACCGATGATGGTGCAAATCTCGTGGTGCATGCGAGGGTAGTCGCAGGCCATCCAGTAGGCAAGCACCAGGCCAAGGAAGATAACGAACAGCTGCGAGGCCGTATTGGTGATGAGTGGGAACACACCACGACCAAGCTCGGCGGCAATCTGAGACACATACCTCGATGCCACGGCAACCAGCGACGAAAGATTATCGTCCAAATACTCCTTGAGCGGCGTGTTGTTGAGCGTCTTTGCATGCGAGATCATCTCGTTGAGATCGCCACCTGCAACACGAAGCTGCTCGGGCAGGCGGCTCAGGACTTCCATGATCTGACCAAAGAGAATCGGCGACAAGATACAAACGACACCGACGAGCACGGCAACAACAACAATAAGCGCGATAAGCGAACCGATGCCGCGATTCACGCCATGGTGCTCGAGCCAGTTGGTGATCGGGGACATCACAAAGGCAATGATGGAGCCGACGGCAAGAAACTCAATAACCGGCGCCAGGATGCCCATAAGGTTAAAGATGACAGCGGCGATGACAATGCAGCCGACAACAGCCCAAATGCGCAGCGTCAGAATGCGAGTGTCGCGCAGCACGCGATCGGTTTGTTGGGGGTGCTCACTCATGAACGAATCATCACTCCGTCGGGGTCGATCTTGTCCTGAATCTTCTTAAGCGTGCGGCGCAGCAGACGCGAAACCTGCACCTGAGAAATACCAAGCTTCTTGGCGATCTCGATCTGGGTCATGCCCTTCACAAAGCGCAGCTCGATCACCTCGCGCTCGCGCGGCGAGAAATCACGGATGGCTTCCTCGATCACCAGGCGGTCATCGGTAAAGTCGAGCTCGTTGTCGTCGTCGGCGTAACGGTCGAGAATCGAGGGGGCATCGTCGGAATCGGACGCACCAGGAGCCTCGATGGGCACCGAGGTATAGGCCGAAGACGATTCCATAGCCTCGAGGACCTCATCGACAGTCACATCTAGATACTCAGCGATCTCCTCAACCTTGGGCGAACGCTGCAGCTCGTTGGTAAGTTTGTCAGTAGCTTGGTTGACCTTGGCCGAGAGCTCCTGCAGACGACGAGGTACGCGCACGCTCCAGCCCTTGTCGCGAAAATGGCGTTTGATCTCGCCCAGGATAGTGGGTGTTGCAAACGTCGTGAACTCGAGCCCGCGCTCGGGGTCAAAGCGGTCGATAGCCTTGAGCAAACCCAGATAGCCGACCTGCATGAGGTCGTCGAGCGGCTCGCCGCGATTCTTAAATTTGTTGGCAAGAAACCTTACCAGGTTCATATGGGACATGACGAGCTGCTCGCGCGCGTCCGGATCACCGGTTTCTTTGTAGCGACGAAACAGCTCGCGGGTTTTCTCCTTGTCCCAAGCGGTCTTGCCGCTCCGGGAACGTTCGGTCATATTAGATATCCGCCTTGAGGTCGAGGGAAAGCGTCAGGGGCGCCGTAGTCTTTTCGTAGGAGTCGCACACGCTCGCGAGGATGAGCTCGGCATACACCGCAGCCTGGTCGTCTTCATCGACCGTAGCCTGGTCGCCAAAGGTAATAGTCATGCCAACGTGGGTCTCATCGACATCGAATTTGATGGTGATGTCATCGCAGTCGACCGCGGTGCAACCAAAGATGAAAGCCTCCTCAGCAGCCATGCGGATGTCCTCGATGCGATCGACAGACATAGAGCACAGGGCACCAACGTTGGCTGCCGTCATGCGCACAAGGCGAGCGAGACGCGGGTCACCGGCAACGGTCAGCGTGATAGGGCAGGTTGCTTCGCTACTCATCGCAGGACTCCTCAGAGGTCTCGGCGGGCGTATAGGTGTAATACTGAGCCGGCTTGGATACAGACTTCTGACCATCATCGTCGCCCGCGGCGGCCTCGTCCTTGCCAATTAGGATGCGCTCGGTAGGCTGCTCGGCCTCCGCAGCGGCAGCGGCGAGCCTGCGATCGGCGTCGGCTGCAGGAGCCTTCACCTTATTGAAGAGCTTCTGCACAGCACCGGCGGCAGAGTCGGTCACGCTCGACACAGCATTGCTGGCCTCGGCCATGCTGCCCGTAACCTCGGAAATGTCGCGAACCACGGCTTCGACCTCTACGAGATTGGAGGTAAGGGCATCAACTGCCGTCTTGCTCGACTTAAGCAGCGGCTCCATCTGGGCAAGCGCCGGCGTAAGCTCATCGACAGCGCCATCGAGCTTTGCCACCACAGGCTGAGCCTCGGCGATGGTGTTGTTGAGGTCGTTCACGGTCTTATCGAGCGAGTCGACAACATTGCGGGTCTTGCGCAGGGTAAGCGCGAGCTCAGCGATGGCCCACACGCCGGCAACGGCGAGCAGCAGCAGGGCGATTTGAATGGGACTCATACAAGCCTCCCGGAAGAATCGAAATACAGACGCTTTTCATGGTACCCCAAAGGGGACCGAACATGCCAAGAGCAGCAACGTGGGACAAAATTATCAGCAGCTACCTCGGTGCATTCCCGCTGCGGTCTCGTTCGCTTTGCTCTACGCGCCACTCTTCCCAGCCGCGCCCGGCAGGCTGCCAAAATGCACCGCGTTCCAAGCCTTCGGGCAAATAGCGCTGATCGACCCAGCCTTCGGGATAATCATGTGGATACTTATACACACCGTATTCATCGCTGCCCGGGCGATGGCGATCGCGCAGATAACTCGGCACCTCGCGAAGCCCACTAGAATGGATATCGGCCAGCGCCGCATCGATCGAAGCCTCACATGCGTTGGACTTAGGCGCCAGGCACACATAAAGTGCAGCCTGAGCCAGGTTAATGCGACACTCGGGATAGCCAATGACCTCGGCAGACTTAAACGCGGCATGCGCCACCAAAAGCGCCTGCGGGTCGGCGTTGCCAACGTCCTCAGAAGCCTGAATCATAATGCGACGAGCAATAAACTTGGGATCCTCCCCCGCGTCGATCATGCGCGCGAGCCAATAGATCGTGGCATCGGGATCGCTGCCGCGCATGGACTTGATGAACGCACTGATGATGTCGTAGTGCATATCGCCGTTTTTGTCATACGAAAAGCCGCGACGCGGGTTGGCAATCTTTACGTCATCCACGGTGATGGGATAGCGCTCCCCCGCCGCCGGCGCTGGCGTTCCCTCGGTATCGGGACGCGTGACGGCAATCTCGCTCGCAAGCTCGAGCGTCGTGAGCGCCGAGCGAGCGTCGCCCGCAGCCAGCGTGCAGATGGTCTTAACCGTATCCTCATCGGCCGAGAACTTGTCGTTCAAACCCTGCGGCGCCTCGAGTGCACGCTCGATCAGCGTGGCGATATCCTCGTCTTTAAGATGCTCAAGCTCCACGACGCGACCGCGCGACAACAATGCCGAGTTGACCTCAAAGTACGGGTTCTCCGTCGTGGCGCCAATCATAATGACGGTACGGTTCTCAACCGCATGCAGCAGGGCGTCCTGTTGCGACTTGGAGAAGCGGTGAATCTCGTCAATGAAAAGAATGGTGCGACGGTCGTACGTATTCAGGCGTGTCTTGGCCTCGTCAATCACGCGGCGCAGGTCCTTCACGGTGCCCGTCACGGCGCTGACCTCAACAAACTCGCCCTTGGTATGGTTGGCGATAATGTGGGCCAGCGTCGTCTTGCCCGTACCGGCCGGCCCGTACAGAATCACACTCGACAGCACGTCATGCTCAATCGCAGCACGCAACCATGAGCCCTTACCGACGGCCTTTTGCTGGCCCACGTACTCATCAAGCGAATTGGGGCGCATGCGCACCGCAAGCGGCGCATTCTGAAAGGAACGCTCGCGCGTCGAAGCAGAAAAAAGGTCGTCCATAGCCATCCCGTGCATCAATCAAATACGTTTTCCACGAACAGTATACCGAATAAATACGAACTACCGTTCGTTAATATAAGTACGGTGCGGAAACTTCAATCCCGGGAACAACTTGCTCGTGAGCTCGCAAAAATAGCCGTCCGTCATGCTCGAAATGTAATCCACTACGGTCTGATCATTATCGTCCTGCCATGCATAGGTGCGATCGTAGTAGGAAAGCTGCTGCTCAATGCGCGAAATGTGGTGCTTAAAGATGTAGGAGGACTCGTCGCCTTCGTTTATATCCTGCAGGCAACGGTCATAGAGCTTTTCGAACGCCTCGCGCAACTCCGCTTCGGAGTCGCCTTCGATACCGCCCTTGCTATAGATCTTCTCGTAGTTCTCGCGCTTAGCGCGGCGGATTTCCTCAAACAGGTCTTCGCTCATCTCGATGCGCGGCTTGCCATAGCTGTGCTCGACGATATCGATGGAGGCATGCGTGAGGATCCAGCTGTTGTATGCTCCGCCAAGGCCATCGTCAAAAGCGTCGGGCGACAGCAGGCCAGCCGCAATGGCGTCCTGGCGATCGCGCCCAACGTAGGCAAGAATATCCGAGATGCGAACCACGCAGCCCTCAAGCGTCATGGGGCGCAGGTGCTCAATTGCGCTATAGCCCGTGGCAATGCAATCCTTGACCGTCTGATCGAACTGGTCAAAGAAACCCATGCCCGAGAGCTCAAACACACGTTGCTCGTACTCGCCGTTGTGGCACAGCACGCCATCGAGCGTCTGAAGCGACACGTTGCGGCCGTACAGCGCGTCGAGCACACGGACCGACTGCACGTTATGGAAAAAGAAGCGACCCGTGCGCTCGTGATAGATATCGTTGAGGAATCGCTCGCCGGCATGGCCAAAGGGCGTGTGACCCAAGTCGTGGCCTAAGCCAATCGCTTCAATCAGATCGCAGTTGAGCCCCAAAGCACGTCCGATATCGCGTGCAATGCGCGAAACAAGCTGCACATGCAGACCGCGGCGTGACAGGTCATCGTTGCTGCGAAAGCTGAAGACCTGCGTTTTGCCGGCGTATCGGGCGTACGCAGGCAGATGGAGAATCTTTTCGGTATCGCGCATAAAGGCCGGACGCATAAGCGTGCCTTGATCTGCGGCTCGATCAACACGACGGATGACCTGGTCGTCACCGCATCGATAGGGATTAACGACACCCGAGGCGCGGTCGGCGGCAATACGCTCGACCAGATCGGGCGACAACGCCGCGGGAATGCGATCCATGCGCGCCTTGATGGCGGCTGTTTCTTGATTAATTGCCATGGCATGCTCCTTAAAAAGGGCGCGCAAACGGTTACACCGTACTACCCACGCACTCGATTATGGCAAAAATCGGCACCAAAAACGGGAGCAATGGCAGGGAGCGCGATTTTGTGAAGAGGCAGGAGAGGGCAAGGACCAGGAGCGCGACGGCAAATGCCACGATGCCGCCCAGAGGGTCAAGCGTGCAAAGCGCGAAGAGCGCCTTGACGTCCCCCATGCCGATGCCGGGGGCGTGGCGAAGGCGCCGCCAGAGCGACTCAGTGAGCACAAGGGCAAGGTAGACGATGACCGCAAGACCGGCGTGGTCAAGCGCCGTGGTAACGCCCTTGTCGAGCCAGACGCCTGCCAACGCCGCCACCGCACACACGCCGGCAAGCTCATTGGGAAACCGTCGCTCACGGGCATCAACCAACGCACCGGCAAAGATGCAAATCCAAAATGGGATGTAGGGTATCGTGCACCTCCTTGGGCAGCTACTCGAAAGCAAAAACCACCACAAAAGTGCCTGTCCCCTTTGTGGTGGTTTTGGTGGTGGTTATTTGGCGCCTTGCATGACCTCGTCGAGGGTAACGTTGACGGCGTGCTGCGTCGGGACCCAGTCGACCTTTAGGAACAGGGCCGCCACCGTGATGGGAATATAGCTGAACATAAAGATCGGGAAGGTAAATAGGTTGGTCACCAAACGCCACTTTTGCGCGCAGTGAATATGCTTGTACTCGAAGATGGTGGTGAGTAGCGCCAGGATAAAGAACGTCTGATACAGCATCACGAAGGTCATGATAAGCGACGCGGCACAAGCCTGCATCTCGACCTCGGTGGCCAAAAAGCCGTGCGAAAGGCCACCCACGACGAGGAAGGTCACGTTAGCGAGCATGGAGATCAGGGACAGCAGCATGCCCGGGGCGATCGTCATAAACATGTCGTAGGCGGCAAAGCGATGGTAGCGGAAGGTCGACTTGACCAAGTGTTTGCCATACGTAAAGAACACCTGGTAGAAGCCCTTAGTCCAGCGCATACGCTGCTTCCAGGACGCCTTAAACGTCACGGGCTGTTCGTCAAAGAACTCCGCCGGCGCATAACCGATACGAATGCCATGGATGGCGCAGAACGTGGTGAACTGGATGTCCTCGGTCAACGTATGGAACTGCCAACCGTGCATGCCCTCGATAACGCTCGCCGAGATAAGGTAGCCCGAGCCCGAGACAGCACAGGACGTCTTGCAGATATTACGCGCGTTGTTGAGGAAGCGGGCCTCACGCAGATACCAGGTGGCGTTGGCAGCAGAGATCCACGAACTGCCAAAGTTCTTAGAGTTGCGGTAGCTGGTGACCACATGAAAGCCCTGGTCAAAGGCATCATTCATCTTGGAGACGTAATCGCGGGAGATAACGTTGTCGGCATCGAAGATAAAGTAGCCCTCAAACGTATCGGGATACTCGTTGAGAATGCGATCGAAGCCAAAGTCCATGACCCAACTCTTGCCCTTGCGGGCCAGGTCATTGCGCTCGTAAACAATGGCACCGGCCTCGCGCGCAAGCTGCGCCGTGTTGTCAGTACAGGCGTCGGCGACCACAAAGACTTCGATAAGCTCGGACGGATAATCTTGGTCCTTAATGGAGCGTACGAGGTTGGCGATTACGGCCTCCTCGTTATGGGCCGCGATAAAGAAAGCGTAGCGATGAAGCTTTTTGGCCTTAGGAGGTGCGACCTCACCACGGAGGGCGCCGATGATAAAGAAAACCACCTGATACAGAAAGCAGACCGTAAGCAACGTAACCACGATCTGATTGAAGATCACGACGGGCGTGTTGGTTTGTAAAAAGGCGAGCATACAGGCTCCCGGGAACGCGTAACGTAGACAACCGTATATCTTACCGCAGGCTTACCGAGTTCAAGAAACCACCTAAAACTGACTAGGCTTCGAGCAAGCCGAGCTGAGGAACAATCTCGTCACCGGCGGCAGTGCGGCCAAGCGAGCGCGGGGCCAGGTCGTCAAGAACCGCAGCAAGATCCCAGGGCAGTTCGTCACGGCACTCGATGCGCTTCCCCGTTACCGGGTGATCGAACGCCACGCGCCAGGAATGCAGGAATTGCCTGGTCAGACCCTGGTCGGCGCGCGCATCGCATTTGCCGTACAGCGGATCGCCCACGCAAGCGTGGTTGATATGACGCATGTGCACACGAATCTGATGCGTGCGACCCGTAAACAAGTGGCATTCCACCAGCGTATAACCATCGTCAAAGTGTGTGGAATCAAAGCGCTCGAGCACCTTAAAGGTCGTGATGGCCTGACGCGCAAAGGGGTCATCAGAGACCGCCATCTTCACACGGTCGCGCGTCGATCGGGCGATACCGGTGTTGATCGTGCCCTCATCCATGGCGATGTGCCCGTGAACGAGCGTGATATAGCGACGGTCGAGCGTGCGCGTGCGGATGAGATTTTGGAGCGCGCGCTGGGTGTCATCATCTTTTGCCGCGAGCATGAGGCCCGAGGTATCGCGATCCAGACGATGCACGATACCGGGACGGTCCTCGCCCTGCACGGTGCCCAGATGGTCGATGCCGCAGTGGTAGACCAGGGCGTTCGCAAGCGTACCGTTCTCGTGGCCGTGAGCAGGATGGCACACGAGACCGCGCTGCTTGGAGAGTACGATGAGGTAGTCATCCTCGTAGCGAATGTCGAGCGGGATGGCCTCGGGAATCACATCGGTGAGATCGTGCGGCTCAGGCAGGTCGACCGAAATGCGATCGCCGGCGCGCACGGCATACTTTTTGGACAGGCAGGTCTCGCCATTGACGGCAACAGCACCCCCCTCGATCAGATGCGCGCAGGCAGAGCGCGTAGGGCAGCCGTCATTGGCGCCCAGATAGGCGTCAAGACGCTGACCAGCGGCATCGTCGGCAACAAGGATATGGATGTCGGCCATTAGCGCTCATTCCTTTCGCGAATCTTGCGGGCGCGCTCCCCACGTTGCTGGGCCTTGCGCTTAGCGCGGGCCTCGTCACGGGCGTTGAGCTCGGCGGTCGCATCGACCTCGCGAGCGGCCGGGCTCAAGAACATATAGCCGAAGAGGGCGAGCACGACGCCCACGGTAATACCGATATCGGCCACATTGAAGACGGGGAAGTCAATGAAGGTGGTGGCAATAAAATCGGTCACGAAGCCAAAGACCAGACGGTCGATAGCGTTACCGATGGCACCGCCCGCAACCATCGCCATACCCACAACCTCAAGGCGAGCGAGTTGAGGTGCTCGAACGAGGTACACGATAATGGCGATAATGACCGCCAGCGCCAGCACGGCAAACGCGATGCCATGGCCCTCGCCCATGCTAAAGGCAGCACCGATGTTACGCACAAAAAGGAAGTCGATCACACCGGGGATAACGGTCACATGCAAAGTGTCGCCCACGGCACGAACCGCAAGCTTGGTCAGCTGGTCAACAAACAGCACGGCCAACGCCACACCACCGGCAACACCCAACCGCCAACGCAAAGGCGGCGTCAAATCCGCAGAACGACCCAAAGAAATCCCCTACCCTCAAGAACATCGAATTACGTTTAACGCAATTAAACATCTTATATTGCCACACGCAGAGCGCACGACATATCCACCAACACAAGTGAAATAACCAGCTAAAAATAAATCAAAACCACCCCTAAAAGGGGTGGTTTGCTCTTAGGGTATAACCCTTGGATTTCCGGCACGCGTCTAAAGGCGCCGGCCCTCACGGGGTTCGGGCCGCACTGCAGATTGACCC
>DBGDEA010000037.1:0-72851 GCA_048342875.1 Collinsella sp.
TGTATTGGCAACGCCAGCGAGCGGGTCGCATTTGTGACAAGGTGACGTGAAACGAAAGGGCGCTGACCTTCTGGTCGCGCCCTTGAAGTTGAACGTCAGATTGTCCAAATGCGGCCCGCACAGCGTCGACCGGTCCGCCGTTCGGCAGAACGGCGGAACCTACTTGACTCCGTACTGCTCGTAGTAGGCGTCGATGGCGGTCTTGAGCTCGTCGTCGATGACAACTTTGCCGTCGATCTCGTGGTTGTAGAGGGTCTCGACGACCTCAGCCATGGAGACGATGCTCGCGACGGGGAAACCGTACTTGGCCTCGATCTCCTTCTGCGCGGTGGTCACACCGCCCTTGCCGACCTCCATGCGGTTGAGGGACACGATCAGGCCCTTGATCTCGACATCGGCAGCAGCCTTGACCTTGGGATAGGTCTCGTCGATGGACTTGCCGCTGGTGGTAACGTCCTCGACCATGACCACACGGTCGCCGTCCTTGGGCTCATAACCCAGCAGGTTGCCCTTATCGGCACCGTGGTCCTTGGCCTCCTTGCGGTCGCAGCAGTACTTGACCTCCTTGCCGTACAGCTCGTGGTAGGCAATTGCGGTCACGACGGCCAGCGGAATACCCTTGTAGGCCGGTCCAAACAGCACATCAAAGTCGTCGCCAAAGTTATCGTGGATGGCCTGGGCGTAATACTCGCCCAGCTTCTTGAGCTGATAGCCCGTCACGTAAGCGCCGGCGTTCATAAAGAACGGGGACTGACGGCCGCTCTTGAGCGTAAAGCTGCCGAACTTAAGGACGTCGGACTCGACCATAAACTTGATGAACTCTTGCTTGTAAGCCTCCATGCGGGCTCCTCTCGTAATCGCGTACGTGCCTTCCAGTTTAGCGCAGGCGAAGCGTAGATGCGGGCGCGCTTTGGGGCCACGGCATTCTGTAAAGGCTTTGTCAGGGGGAATGGTTTTCCGAACAATGGGGTTGACATGTCAAACCCCCTCATCAAGAATACGGGCGGATTAAAAAGGGGTACGAGATACCCAAAGCGCGCTGCGCTCAGCCTTTAGGAGGTGTGCCATGGAAGGCAGTCCTAGTCGAAAAACCTGCATGTCGCCCTCGGCACGCCGCGAGGACTCCGCACACGCATAAACGCCACCGGCAGATCGCCAAAACCACCGCAAAGGCGCGCTGCACCCTTTGTGGGCTCAAGAGCTTGACGTGAGCGACATCTAGGTTTTTTGAAGCAAATACGACACGTACGCTAACTCCCCTCAACAAGGAGGACCCTATGCTGATGCTCAAAACCGTCACGGTACTCGAAGCCATCTCCAAGCGCCGCCGCACGGCGCGCCCTGCCGCTCATACCGGCCTGTCCAAGAACACCATATTCGCCGCCACCCATAGTGCCGAGGACGCCCTCGTACTGCTTGACGCCACGGCAAACGGCCTCACCGTCGAGCAGGCAACTGAGCGCCTGAACGCCGTCGGCCCCAACACCATCGAGGCAACGACCAAAACGCTCGCCCGCCGCATCGCCGACGCGTTCATCGATCCCTTCGCCGGCATCCTCGCCGCGCTCGCACTGGTCTCGCTCTACATCGACGTGCTCGCTGTGCCCGAACCGCAGCGCGACCCCTCCACGGTCATCGTCATCGGCACCATGCTGCTGGTATCGGGCGGCATGAAGTTTATCCAGGAAGCCCGCAGCGGCAATGCGGCAGAGGCCCTCAAGGACCTGGTCTCCAACACTTGCACCGCCCTGCGCGACGGCGAGCGCATCGAGATCCCCTTCGACGAGCTCGTCCCCGGCGATGTAATCCGCCTCTCTGCCGGCGATATGGTGCCGGCAGATGCCCGCATCATCACCGCGCGCGACCTGTTTGTGATCGAGTCCGCACTCACCGGCGAGAGCGAGGCCGTCGAGAAGACCGCCGCCGTCACTGTCGTCGAGGGTGCCGACGGCTCCGCATTGCCGCTCTCCGCCTGCAAGAACATCGTCTTTACCGGCACCTCCGTGCAAAACGGCGCCGCCATGGCGCTTGTCGTTGCCACCGGCTCGGACACCTACCTGGGCGGCATCGCCAAGATGCTCAACGGGCGCGGCGAAAAGAGCGCGTTTGACCGCGGCATCTCGAGCGTCTCCATGTTGCTGGTGCGCCTGATGCTCGTTATGGCGCCGGCCGTCTTTGCCATCAACGCCGCCACCAAGGGCAACGTCATCGACGCGCTGCTGTTCGCCACGAGCGTGGCCGTGGGCATCACGCCGCAGATGCTTCCCGTCATCGTGACCACGAGCCTGTCGCAGGGCGCCAAGGACCTCGCCCGTCGCCAGGTTATCGTCAAGGAGCTGCCGGCGATTCAAAACCTCGGAGCGATGGACGTCCTGTGCTGCGACAAGACCGGCACCCTCACCGAAAACCGCATCGTGCTCGAGCGCTACCTCAACACCGATGGCAACGAGGACGCGCGCGTGCTGCGCCATGCGTTTTTGAACAGCTTCTTCCAGACCGGCCTCAAAAACCTTATCGACCTGGCCGTAATCGACCGTGCCGATGTGACGCCCTCGACCGTCGTGCCCGATTCTATGCTGGGCCAGAGTCTGCGCGCCCGCTATACCAAGGTCGACGAGGTTCCCTTCGATTTCTCGCGCCGTCGCCTGAGCGTAGTTGTCGCCGACGCCCAAGGCAAAACCCAGATGGTTACCAAGGGCGCTGCCGAGGAAATGCTCGAGATCTGCTCCTTTGTCGAAATCGATGGCATCGCTCAGCCGCTCACCGACGAGAAGCTCGCCCAGATTCGCGAGCAGGTCGCCGGACTCAACGCCGAGGGCCTGCGCGTAATTGCCGTGGCGCAGAAGACCGATCCGCGCTGCGTGGGCGAATTTGGCATCGCCGACGAGTGCGACATGGTGCTGATGGGCTTTTTGGCCTTCCTCGATCCGCCCAAAGCAAGTGCCGCGAGCGCTGTCGCCACCCTCGAGGCCAAGGGCGTAGCGGTCAAGGTCCTGACCGGCGACAACGACCGCGTCGCCGCCACCGTCTGCGAGCAGATCGGCATCGATGCGAGCAACGTCTTGCTCGGCTCCGAGATCGATGCACTCGATGACGCCGAACTTGCCGAGCGCGCCGAGAAAACCCATCTCTTCGCCAAGCTCTCGCCGCTGCAGAAGGCGCGCCTGGTGCGTGTCATGCGCGAGCTGCTCGGCCACACCGTGGGCTTTATGGGCGATGGCATCAACGACGCCGCCGCCATGCGTTCGAGCGACTGCGGGATCTCGGTCGATTCGGCCGTCGATATTGCCAAGGAATCCGCCGATATTATCTTGCTCCAGAAGGACCTGGGCGTGCTCGAGCGCGGCACCATCGAAGGCCGCCGCACCTACGGCAACCTGCTCAAATACCTCAAGACCACGGTGAGCTCCAACTTTGGCAACGTGTTATCCGTGACCGTCGCGAGCCTGTTCTTGCCGTTTTTGCCCATGAGCGCTCTGCAGCTGGTGCTGCTATCGCTGGTCTACGAGATCGTATGCATCGCGCTGCCGTGGGACACCGTCGACGACGACTGAACTGCCCGCCCGCGTGCCTGGGACGCCGCGTCCATCAAGGGGTTTATGCTCGAGCTGGGCCCCGTGAGCTCGCTGTTTGACATCGTGACCTTCGCCGCGCTCTTCTTTGTCGTGTGCCCCGCCGCCGTGGACGCAAGCTGGTCCGAGCTTGCCGCCGCGGGCGACGTCGCGGGTATGGCGACCTTTGCTGCGCTCTTCCAGAGCGGCTGGTTTGTCGAGTCCATGTGGTCGCAGACACTCGTGGTCCACATGTTGCGCTCCCCGCATCTGCCGAGCCCGCGCGACCACGCCGCGCCCGCATTGTGCGTTCTTACCGTGCTGGGCCTGGCGCTCGTCACCTGGCTGCCGGCAAGCCCCATCGCCGATGTGCTCGGCCTCATGCCGCTGCCCACGAGCTTTTTTGGGCTGCTCATTGGTATCGTTACCGCCTATATCGCGCTCACCCAGCTGGCAAAGTGCCGCTACATTGCCCGCCACGGCGAGCTGCTGTAGCAAGTAGACGGAAAACACCCTGCCAGCTGCCGTTGCCACTACCACAGCTGCCAACGCCGCTGCCGCTGCCTCTGCCGCCGCCGCAGTCTATCCCCCCAGCAGTTGCGGTGAAATAGTTCCTGTTTAAAGCCCCGTGACTTTAATTTAGGGACTATTCCACCGCAACTTATTGGGAGGTTAGCTAGTCCTTGGGTGTCCAGGACCAGAAGAAGTTGATGAGGGCCACGCGCGAGGCGGTACCGGCCTTTTTGTTGATCGAGGAAATGTGGCGGTAGAGCGTGGAGCGCGAAAGAAAGAGCGTTGTGGCGATGTCCTGAACGCTCTGGTCCGAAACGACCAAGACCTCAAGAATATCGCGCTCGCGCTCTGTAAGCCCAAAGGTGGCGACGAAGGCATCAAGGCGTTCATCGGACGTGAGCTCCGCTGCCTCCACGGGCTCGGGGTCGGAGCATGTGGGTGCAAGATCCCCACCAAGATCGTCGGTGGCAAGCGGCAGCCCGTCCCGCATCGCGGCATCATCGGCTCGTTGCCCCAACTGCCCCAGCAGCGTAATCGCAATGCCCACAAACATCACGAGCGCCGCACCGATCGCAGCCAGCACGTTTTGACTCGAGATGATCGCCACCGCCGGCGCCGTCACGAGCATCGAGCACACGTTGTTGACGACGCGACCCATGCACGGCCTAAAATATGACCAGCGCGCATAGAGCGAGACGGCGGCATATTTTGTGGTAAAGAACACCACGAAAAAGCCCGAGCCCAGATAAAAGATGATCGTGGCAGCAAGCTCGTTGCCGCCATTGCCATCGACGATGAGCACAAAGAACGAAAGCGTGGACAGTATGGCGGCACATGTCATGCCGATATTCATATACGAACGGCCGTGCAGGTCAAATAGTGCGCCAGCGGCCAACGAGCTCACGACAAGCAGCAGGCGCGGCCAATCGCCCAAATCGACGGCTCCGACAGCATGCAGGGTCGTGAAGCCCGCGTTGAGAGCGGCGAATACGCTGGAAAGATACGCCGTCGCCACGGTCAGGCGAACTACGGCGCGACGGAATGCCGCCTTTGCCTCGGGATCGTCATGCCACTTGGCGCCATATTCCAGAGCATCTACCGAAAGCCCGGCAGCACTGGGTTCAAAGTTGGGATCGGACTCGTCGCGCAGCTTGGCGCGTCGGGCACCGTGGAGCAACGCCACCTGCGCGATCGCACAGACGACCAGAACAGCCTGCTGAGGAATGCCGACAGGCATCACCATGTGGTTGATCACCTGTACCAGAACGCCCATGGCATAGGAAAGTGCGGCGGCGCGCGCCAAGCAGGGCGTTCGCGCAAAGCGCCTCGCAAAATTTGCATGGGCAGTCGATCCGCAGTAGCCCAGCGCGCAGCACGCCACCAAACCGCCGGCAATTACCACCTCAACCTGAACCGCCATAATCAACAGCAGCAATGCCGCCACCAGCAAAACGCCCGTGACGTCACTCGTTGCGTCGATAGCATGGGGACGGCGATAGTACAGAATGGGACGCACAAAAAAGCCAATCACGCTCGCGCCGATGACAAGGCTCTCATAAATAACGACCTCGTTCGGAGACACGAACTCGGCCATGCGCACATCAAAAAGATACTCGCACGCCAAAAACGTGAAGAAGAACAGCGCCAGGCATATAATCTCCCGAATGCCCCGACGCAAATATGCGGTTGTGTCTCCCATGCCCCTCACGGTTAACCCCCGGCCGCTCAATTGTCTGGAATCTATTTTAATAAAGAATCAATCTCAATATCAAAGCCAAGCTCGAAATGCTGCCAATTCGACCCCAGTCGTCCACATCACGCCGCAATTTTGAGCCGCATGGACCAGATGGGGCACGCGCGACCTCTAGCTCGGCAAGGAGTGTCTCCAACTGCCACTCATTTAAGTACGTCCCCAATGAGTGCCCAATGACTACCCGCAGCAAGGAGTGTCCCTATGTGTCGGATGAAAAATGGGCCATGTGTCCCAGTTGTGGAGACTCCTTGAGCCGTCTGGGTATCGCGAAGGATCGCGCACTCCCCCATCATCAAAAGTGACACACGCTACCAGTTGATGGGAGGCAGCCATGGGCTTCTTTGACAAGATGTTCGAGAAGAAAGAGTGCGCGATTTGCGGTACCGAGCTGGGACTTCTAGGTAAGACAAAAATCAATGAAGGCTACCTGTGCAAAGAGTGCGCCGGCAAGCTCTCCCCCTACTTTCACGGCTATCGCTCCAGCACCGCGGACGATATCCGTGAGCAACTCGCCTACCGCGAGGCCAACGCCGAGCGCCTGTCTTCGTTCAACCCCACGCGCACGCTTTCTGCCGGGCGCACCAATATTATGCTCGATGAGGACGCGGGCCTGCTGATCATCACTTCGCAGAGCCGCTGGCGCGACGCCAATCCCGACATCATCGAGTTCTCGCAGGTACTCGGCTGCGATATGGATATCGACGAGCAGCGCACCGAGATCTATCGCGAGACCAAGGACGGCGAGCGCGAGAGCTACAACCCGCCGCGCTACGACCTGGATTACGACTTTAATCTGACCATCCACGTCAATACGCCGTACTTTACCGAGATCAACCTGCGCGTGAACGACTCCACCATCGATCAGCGCGGCTCCATCGAATATCGCGAGGCCAAGCGCCAGGCAACCGAAGTCCGCGATGCGCTGGTGCAGCTGCGCCAGGAGACGCGGGACAGCGTCGTGGCCGCCAAGGCCCCCAAGACCGCGGTGACCTGCCCCTTCTGCGGAGCCACCACCATTCCCGATGCCAGCGGGCGCTGCGAATACTGCGGCGGCGCCATCGGCGCATAGCCCCCGGCACGGAAAGGACCGATCATGGCCTTCGAGAGCGTTAACTATCAGTGCCCTGCCTGCGGTGGCCCCTTGCATTTTGCAAGCGCCGAGCAAAAGCTCGTCTGCGACTACTGTGACTCGCGCTTTGAAGTCGAAGAAGTCGAGGCCCTCTATCGCGAGCGCCAGGACAAGGCAGACGCCAAAGCCGATGCCGCAGCCGCAACGCCAAAGCCCGTCGCCGACGACGCGGTGCAGGAGCTCGCCCAAAACGCCGGCTACATCTGCTCGTCGTGCGGCGCCGAGCTCGTGTCCGACGGCACCGTCGCTGTCACCACCTGCCCGTACTGCGGCAACTCCGCCGTAGCGCCCGGTCAGCTTTCGGGCGACTTCTCGCCCGACCTGGTGATTCCATTTAAGCTCGGGCGCGATGACGTCACGGCCGCACTCAAGGAACACTACAAGGGCAAGATCTTGCTGCCCAAGAGCTTTGTCACCGGCAGCCACATCGACGAGGTCCAAGGTGTCTACGTGCCGTTTTGGCTCTACGGTGCCCGCGTTGACGGCGAAGTGTACTTTGACGCGACCAACGAGACCGTGACCGAGGAATCCGACCGCACCGTCACGACCACCGACCACTACGATGCCTATCGCAAGGGCAATATCTCGTTTAAGCGCGTGCCCGTCGACGGATCGTCCAAGATGCCCGACGGCCACATGGACGCCATCGAGCCGTTTGACTACGACGCGCTGCGTCCGTTCTCGGTCGCATATATGCCCGGCTACATCGCCAACCGTTACGACGAGGACTGCGAGACCTGCAAGGCGCGCGCCGAGCGCCGCATGGAAGAAAGCACGATCTCGGCCCTGCGCGAGACCGTCGTCGACGAATACGACGATGCCACGGTCGAAAGCAAGCAGCTCGACTACACCTGGGAAGACAGCGACTACGCCCTGTTCCCCGTCTGGATGCTCTCCACCTCGTGGAACGGCAAGAGCTACCTGTTTGCCATGAACGGCCAGACCGGCCGCTTGGTCGGCGAGCTTCCTTGCTCCAAGCCCAAGCTCTCTATCGCCTCGGTGCTGTTCTTTGTGATCGGATTTGTCCTCTCCCAGATCCTCTTCATGGGTGAGAACGCCTTCGATCCGGATTACCTCACCTTTGATATCGAGGGCATCCTCATCAACATCGTCGCGCCGCTGATCATCGTGGTCATCGCAGGCGTGCTGCTGGTGGGCCAGCTCAAGACGGCCAACGAGGCCACCCACGCCGATTGCTACTGTGGCGAGCTCGACCTGACCGAGAAGCACGACACCTTCAGCCACACCGAGACCACCGTTGTCATGAAGGACGACAAGGACGATTAACCATCCTGACCAATACCACCCGGCCTTTGACGAGAAAGGAAGATCACCATGGGACTCTTGAAAGCTGGATTGGGTGCTGCCGGCGGCGTCATGGCCGACCAGTGGAAGGAATTTATCTACTGCGAATCGATGCCCGCTGACGTCTTGGCCTGCAAGGGCAGCAAGCGCACCGGCGGCCGCAGCTCCAACACGCGCGGCGAGGACAACGTCATCTCCAACGGCTCGGTCATCGCCGTCAACGACGGCCAGGGCATGCTCGTGGTGCAAAACGGCAAGATCATCGAAGTCGCGCTGGAGCCCGGTGAGTTCGTCTTTGACACCGGCAGCGAGCCGAGCGTCTTTAGCGGCAACCTGGGCGATTCCATCAAGGAGACCTTCGCCAATATCGGCAGCCGCTTTACCTTTGGCGGCGACGCGGGCAAGGACCAGCGTGTCTACTTCATCAACACCAAGGAGATCATCGGCAACAAGTACGGCACCGCCTCGCCCGTGCCCTTCCGCGTGGTCGATAACAACATTGGCCTGGACGTCGACATCTCCGTGCGCTGCAACGGCGAGTATTCGTACCGCATCACCAACCCGCTGCTGTTCTACACCAACGTATGCGGCAACGTGACCGATAGCTACACGCGCGACAAGATCGACAGCCAGCTTAAGTCCGAGCTGCTCACCGCCCTGCAGCCCGCCTTTGCCAAGATCTCGGAGATGGGCATCCGCTACAGCGCCATCCCCGGCCACACCACCGAGCTCGCCCGCGCGCTCAACGAGGTCCTCTCTGCCGACTGGCGTGACCTGCGCGGCGTTGAGATCGTAAGCTTTGGCGTCAACTCCATCGCCGCCTCACAAGAAGACGAGCAGATGATCAAGGACCTGCAGAAAGCCGCGGTCATGCGCGATCCCACCATGGCGGCAGCCAACATCGCCAGCGCCCAGAGCGATGCGATGCGCGCGGCAGCCGCCAACCCCAACGGCGCGATGGCAGGCTTTATGGGCATGGGCATGGCAGGTGGCATGGGCGGCATGAACGCCAGCCAGCTGTTCGCCGCCGGCCAGGCACAGCAGCAGGCCGCCCCGCAGCCGGCTCCGGCTCCCGCCCCCGCACCGGCTCCCGCCGCCGCACCTGCGGCCGGCACGTGGACTTGCAGCTGCGGCGCCACCAACACCGGCAAGTTCTGCTCCGAGTGCGGCAGTCCCGCACCCGCCCCGGCACCGGCAAAGTGGTTCTGCCCCAACTGCGGCAGCGAAAACGGCGGCAAGTTCTGCAGCAACTGCGGAACGCCCCGGCCCTAGCCCCTCTATCTGGTAATTGGCGGGGGATCCGCCACCCCCGCATTTGCTTCTATGGGTTTCGTTCGATGAAGGAGGACACCATGAAGACAACGTTCAAAAAGCCCGTACTCGCATTTCTGACATGCGTCCTGGCGCTCGCCTTTGCCCTGACGGGCTGCAGCGGCGGCGGCAAGGACCCCAAGGCCGACTTCGTCGGCAGCTGGCAGTACTCGGGTGGAACCTTGGATGGCGAAGAGCTCACCGATGAGTACATGGATATGCTCAAGGAGTGGGGCCTCAACTGCGTCCTGATCCTCGACGAGGACGGCACAGGCGTCCTCGATATGTTCCTTGAGGTCGCCGACCTGAAATGGGAAGCCAAGGACGCCACCACCGTAACGATCACCGCCGAAGATGAGTCGCACGACCTGAAGCTCAAGGACGACAAGCTCGTCCTTGAGGTGGAAGGCGACAAGCTTATCTTCACCAAGTCCGACAAGGATCTGTCCGGCACGGTGAAGAAGGATCGCGAGGCGGCCGAGAAGGAAGAAGAGGTCGATGAGGCCGTCGAAGACGACGACGTCCAGAGTGTCGAAATCTCCCCCGCCGTCACCGTCGCCGATGACGATCTGTGCACCATCACCATCACCGAGAAATTCAAGGACGACTGGGGCGACATCGGCTTTGTCGTCAACATCACCAACAAGAGCGACAAGGACCTGACCTTCTACGCTCCTTCCGGCAAGACCAACGTCAACGGCACTATGAAGGAACCCTGGTTCTCGGCTAACCTGATGCCCGGCACCAGCGCCACCGAGGAATTCACGTTCTCGAGCGGCGAGCTTGACAGCCTTGACGACCTGGTCAATACGACCATCGGCATCGACGCCTACCTGACCGATTCCTACGAGGACGTCGCCTCCTACAGCGCAACCATCGCGTAGCGGCAGACATCGACGGCCGCGGATTGGCGGATACATCCGCGCACATGTCAGGCGGGGCCGCAGGAGTTGATCCTGCGGCCCCGTCGTTTTTGTGCCGATGCGTAACGAACGCTAGCGCTCCATATTGGGAACGATGCTGCCCTCCGTTACTGCGCGCACGGCCAAGCGCATGATGTTGTCGTAGCCGGTCTTGTTGAGGATCTCCGAGATGCGACGCTTGATGGTGCCCTCACTCATAAACAGCTCGGCCGCGATCTCGCGACGGCTCTTGCCCTCGCAGGCAAGGCGCAAAATCGATAGCTCAACATCGTCGAGTGCCGCCGTACCCGAAAAAATACTCTCGGGCAGCTTGGGAAACGTGCAATAGCCCGCCAGCGTGGAGCGCATCACGGCGAACAACTCGTCGATACCGACGTTCTTGTACACAAAGCTATCGACGCCCGCCTCGCGGGCCTGATCGACAAAGGTGATCTCGGGCATGCCGGTCATGATAATGACGCGGCACTCGGGCAGTTGTTCTTTAATGCGCGCCGCCGCCACGATGCCGTTGGAATCATGCTCGGTGCATACGTCCATCAGTATCATGTCAGGGCGCTCCTTGAGCGCGACACCCAAGGCCTCGGAAGCATCGGCAATGGCGGAAACAACGGTCATATCGGGCTGGTCGCCAACGGAACGCGCCAGGCTCTCGCGCAGGATGGCCTGGTCTTCGACTATAAGGACGCGGATCATGAGCTTCTCCTTTGAGCTGTGGCGCTGGCGTTGAGCGGGATGGACACCGCAAGCGTAAAGGGCGGGGCGGCATGGATTTCCAGGCAGCCGCCCAGATCTTGCGCGACATGCCTCATACCTGGGATACCCGTTCCCTCGCGATACGATACGGGTGCAGGCGCGCCGTCGTTAGAAACGGTCATCCGCGCAACAGCGCTGTCTTCCGACGTCTCCCGCCACAGGCGCACATGGACCCGATGGGCCTGTGCATGCTTGGTGGCATTGGTCGAGGCCTCACGGATAATCTGCAAAAATGCGGCGGCGACACGCGCGTCCTCAGGCAGCGCACCCTCAACATCGATCTGCACACTCACCAGGCCAAAAGCATGGACGATATCACCCAGCTGCTCTGCAGGCTCGCTGGCACCGCCACTGCGCAAATCGGCGGCAATTGAGCGCAGCAGCGGGTCGATCTGCTCGAGCGACTCGTCATCCAGGCGCCCCTCCTCCAGATAACGATGGAGGATGGACAGGCGCTGCCCGATCACGTCGTGCACGCGAGCTCGCATACGCAGATAGGCCGCATTATCAGCAACTTTTTTGACTTCTTCGATCTGGGCTTGGAGCTCTTGGCCCGCAAGCTCAAGCAGGTGGTTGGCTTGCGCCAGGCGATCATGAGCATGCGCATACTCTGTTACATCCAGGCCGATAATGCGCTCAAAGAGGCGGCCCGAAACCATAACGTCATCGTGCACAAACAAGCGAATCTCGGCGGGAGAAACCTCGACCACCGCCCGCGCCTCACCAAAGCGGTCCAGATTAATCCGCACACGGTTCTGGCTGCTTTCGGGCATTTGCATGCTGAGTTTGCGCAGGTCGTTCCATGTGCCGCTCATATCGCCTAGGTCGGTGGGCATATGAAGTTCCACCAGGTTTCTGCGCATGCAGCGGTTCATGAGCAGCGGACGGCCCCTCGGGTCCAGATACAGGATGCCCACGGGAATCACGTTGATGGTCTCGATCGTCGAGAACGCGGTGATATCCTCCTGGCGGTTACGGACGTCCATCAAGAGCGCCGCGATGGAACGGAACAGGAAGAACGCTCCCTCTGCGATAAGGACAACGGTCCACGCCGAGCCCATGGCAAAAACCACCGGCGGTGTAACGGCGACAACAAGCAGCAGCTCGACCAGCATGACGGGGCGACGATAGCGCACCATAAGCACCACGCCATAGGCAAAGATTGCGGCATTGAGCCACAGCACTCCGCCCATTGCCCTGGCGCAAACGTCAAGCGGCGCCACCAGATACGAGCCAGACGACGCGAACAGGATAAGCGCCGAAACCACCAGGTGGAGCACGAGGCTCGCCTCGTAGGCGCAAATCACCTTACGGTTATAGGACGAGCGGCGCGATGAAATGAGCGGGACGTGGATCGTCTGCAGACACGCAGCCAGGGCAAAGACAACATCGAGCGCAACGATTTGGGGAAGGATGAGCGAAATCTGCATCGTCACTCACCCGCCCTCGGCATCAACACGATCATACGCAACTGGCCGGGTTCGCCCTCAAGGCGGTATGCCACGTTGCGCCTTTGCAGAGCGCTTTCGAGCTCTTGCGCAGCGGGCGTCTGCGAAAGATCTGCATCATCGTTGGAAAAAAGCGTGGCGCGCAGCTCGACACTGCATCGGTCATGGTCGCCCAAGTGATACATAAGCGCCGGATGGTCGGTGGTGTAGGCAAAAACGCAAAGTCATACACGCAGTCGTACAGGGCGCTTACCGTACTGGCGTGCATCGGGCGCCGTATGGCGATAATCGAGGCGCAATCGATATCGATGGTGCGCAGGTCGCTTGCGAGCTCGTTGGCAATGAGCTGAATGCGGTCGCGATCAAAACCGCTCTCCCCGTGCTGCGCCAACGTGAGCGATCCCTTGCGCTTGCAATAGGCGACGAGCATCTTGGCGCGCTGCAACATGCGGTAACGCTCGTGTGAAGATGTTTCGTCGGTCAACGACGGCAGCGAGCTCAGCAGGTCGTACATCCCTTCGAGCGCGCGAGCAAGCGCCTGGTCCACGTCTTGGACCAGCAAGGTCTCGGCCTCTTGATCTGCCAGGTGCGTCTTAAGGTCGTAGTCGGCAGCGAGCAGCTCGTTTTGACGTTGCAGCTCCATGCGACGGTGTGCCAGTTCACGGTTAAGCTCGTTGAGATCCGACACGTCTTGGGCAAGCAGGGCCGATCCGCCCAACAGTGGAAAGGCACGGTACATCACATCGGGATCGGACGCCACGGCAAAGGCATGGGCATGCCCGTGTTCCTGGGCTCGCAGCTCTTCGCACACGCCCGCCGGCATTGGCTTCGACACCGGCGTGGCATAGACTTCCTGCAGGTCGCGCGTTAGAACTTTGAGGTCGAGCGGCAAGGTGTCGAAGATGCCGGCGATGTCGTGATATGACGGAATGACACCGCAATCGAGACAGATTTCCATCGCCACCACGCACAAGACGCAATAGATGAGCGAGAAGTTGAGCCTCCATGCCCAGGGCACGCGCAACGCATATGAGATGGCAAAGAACGCGCCGCCCAGCAGCACGAGCGCCGCCGTGCCCGAGAAACGCTGGATGCGAAAGGACGAGGACCGACCAACCAGGATAAAAAAGGCCACGAAGTTAAAGGCCGTCCACACTAAGACGGCGAAATAACCCCAGCCGTACGTGTAATCGTTGCTCCAGGTGTCGCTTGTACGGTCAAAGCGGAAGACCTGCTGGTGAAAATCGTTGGTGAGCACAAATCCGATAAGCAGGATGGCCGCAATCCACAGCGCAGCGCAGTAGCGGCGACCCAGGCGGTGTTGCTCCAGACCCGCAAGGCGCAAACCACACAACTGGTAGAGCAGCGGAATGAGCGTCATGGGCACGTAGTACAGGTACCACAGCACGGTGGCATAGAACGGCGTGAACGACTTGTACTTGAGAATGACTTCGATCATCCACAGGGCGCAGATGGTGGCGATGGCAACAAGGCGGCGGCGCAACACATAGTCCAAACAGCGCAGATAGACCGATACGCCCCAGATCGAAAAAATAATTGCGGCGACAAGAAGCGGGAGAGAGCTCGAGTGGACGAGCGCATCCACGACCTCTTCGGACACCTCGCTATAGGCGGGCACGGCGTTAGAAAGTTTGGGGTCGAAGGCGAACAGCGCCGGCAAGACTGCCAAAAGCATGAGGAACAGCGCGGTGATGGCGCCGGCGATAGCAAAGACGCGGTGACGGTACGCCTGATGTGTTATGCCAACAAGGAATCGCGGCATGGCGAAGAGCCTGCCGCCCCTGGGATCCGCCACGGGTGCGGATCGGGCGGCCGCGTGGCCGATATGTCGCTCGCGGGTACCCATAGTGCTTTTAGTGTACCGACAGGCAGGCTCAAAAAGCGGGCCACATGTCCCAAAATCCGCAGACGGCAAGGCGCCCGGAGAGCACATACTCGCCGGGCGCCTTGATTAGGAGGCTCTGAAGTTGAGCGTCTCAGCTTCCTTAGGACAGGTCCTCACCATTCGTTTCAATGACGTGCTTGTACCAGTCGAAGCTCTTCTTCTTGGAGCGCTTGAGGGTGCCGTTGCCGGCATCGTCGCGGTCGACGTAGATAAAGCCGTAGCGCTTGGACATCTCGCCCGTGCCGGCAGACACCAGGTCAATCGGGCCCCAGGTGGTGTAGCCCAGCAGGTCAACACCGTCCTCGGTCACCGCATCACGCATCGCGGCAATATGCTGGCGCAGGTAGTCGATACGGTAGTCGTCATTGATGGAGCCATCCTCCTCGACAACATCCTTGGCGCCCAGACCGTTCTCAACCACAAACAGCGGCTTCTGATAACGGTCGTACAGGTCGTTGAGCGTAATACGGAAGCCCAGCGGATCGATGGCCCAGCCCCACTGGCTCTCCTGCAGGTAGGGATTCTTGGCGCCGGCGAAGGCGTTGCCCTGGGTGCGCTCGACATCGGGGTTATCGGCACCGGCGGAGCAACGGGTGCTGTAATAGCTAAAGCTGATGAAGTCGACGGTGTTGGCGGCCAGGATCTCGCGGTCCTCGTCGGTCATGCCCACATCGATACCCAGACGCTCGAGCTTCTTGACGGCATAGGCCGGGTAGTAGCCGCGGCTCTGGACGTCGACGAAGAAGTAGTTGTCCTGATTGTCGAGCTGCGCCTGGCGCACATCGCCCGGACGGCAGCTGTAGGGGTAGTAGCTACCTGCAGCGAGCATGCAGCCAATCTTGACCTCGGGGTCGATCTCGTGGGCGATCTTGGTTGCCCAAGCGCTGGCGACGAGCTCGTTGTGGGCGGCCAGGTACTCGACGGCCTCCTTGTTCTCGCCCTCCTCAAAGACCAGTCCGGCACCCATAAACGGCAGGTGCAAGATCATATTGATCTCGTTGAAGGTAAGCCAGTACTTCACCAGGCCCTTGTAGCGGGTAAAGATCGTGGTCGCGAGGTTCTTGTAGAAGTCGATGAGCTTGCGGTTGCGCCAGCCGCCGTACTCCTTGATGAGGTGAATCGGGCAGTCGAAGTGCGTGATGGTCACGAGCGGCTCGATGCCGTGCTTTTGGCACTCGCGGAATACATCCTCGTAGAAGGCCAGGCCAGCCTCGTTGGGCTCGGTCTCGTCACCGTTGGGGAAGATGCGGCTCCACGCCAGGCTCATGCGGAAGGTCTTAAACCCCATCTCGGCAAAGAGGGCGATGTCCTCCTTGTAGTGGTGGTAGAAATCGATGCCGGTCTGTGCGGGATAGTAATAGCCGTCCTCGAAGTCGAGCATCTTGCGCTGGCCGGAGACCACCGCGTAGCGCTCGGGGCCGTGCGGAGCCACGTCCACGTTGGCCAGGCCGCGGCCGTCCACGTTGTAGGCGCCCTCGCACTGGTTGGCAGCCGTCGCGCCGCCCCACAGGAAGTCTTTACGGAAAGCCATGCATCGATCCTTTCATACGCTGCTTGTCGTGCTTTCAGTATCCCCGCAAACGGGGTGCCAACCAACGGCAACGGCACAGGTCGACACTTCTTTTCGCACACGGTGGCCCGGCGACCGCCCACAGCTGACACTTTTTGATACCCGCCTGCCCAAACCACCACAAGGGGGACAGGCACCTTTGTGGTGGTTGGGGGCGGTTTGTCTCGATCTGTAACAGGTAGAAACGATTTAGCCCGCTAGATGTTACAGATCGAGACAGAAGATTCTAGTCGCAGGCGATGTCGAGGTTCTTGCCGATGAGGCCTACGTAGCCGCCTTCGCCGGCGGGATATTTGACTGAATAGGAAAAAAAGGAAAAAATAGGAAAAAAAGGAAAGGAGACTCATGACTGAAACCATCTTCTCCCCCTCATTTGGAAATCGCCCGTCCTATCTGGTGGGACGCGGGAGCGTGATTTCGACATTCATCTCCGGCCTTGAGCAGGAGCCGGGCAATCGAGACCGGGCTATGCTCATGCTTGGCCAGCGAGGCAGCGGCAAAACGGTTCTGCTGTGGGAACTTGCCGATCGCGCACGCAAGCTCGGCTTTGTTGTCGCCACGCCCACCGTAGCCTCCGAGGATATGCTCGAGCGCATTGTTGAGAAGATCCAGGAAGCGGGCGAGCCCTACGCCAACAAGCATCGGCTCCCCAAACTTGCGGGCGGCAGCCTGAGCGTCTTCGGCTTCTCAGCCGGCCTTGAGTTCACGCGCGATGTGCAGGAAACCAAAAGCTTCCAGTTCAAGCTCACGCAGCTGGCGCGCAAGCTGACCGAGCAGGGACACGGCATCCTCATCCTCATCGATGAGCTCCAGGCCAATTCGCCCGAGATCAGACAGCTCGTCACCGCCTATCAAGAGCTGGTCGGCGAGGGGCTCAACGTCGCGCTCGTCATGGCGGGCCTCCCGGGAGCAGTCTCCGCGACACTCAACGACCGCGTACTGACATTTCTCAACCGCGCACGCAAGGTCACGCTCGAACCGCTTTCAGTTGGAGATGTGGATGCCTACTATCAGCGAGCTTTCGAAGAGCTCGACCTTGATATTCCAGGCAATCTTCGGCTGGACGCTGCTCGCGCAACTCAGGGCTCGCCCTACATGCTGCAGCTCATCGGCTACAACATCGCCAATCGTTGCCAGGCAGGAGAACACGTAACGCCAGAGCAAGTCGACGGAGCAATCGAAGCGTCAAAGGCCGATTTCGAAAACGATGTGTGCGAAACGACGCTCGCCGCGCTATCGGACCAAGATGTTGCGTTTCTCGCTGCAATGACCGATGACGAAGCCGCCGTGTCTCGCATTTCTGATGTTGCGAAGCGCATGTCAGTCACACCGGACTACGCACAAAAGTATCGCCGGCGCCTCATCGACGCCGGCGTAATCGAACAGGCGCGCCGCGGTTACGTGCGCTTCGCCGTACCATATATGGCTGACTACCTGCGCAGCCAACTCTAGGCAGCCACCACAATGGGGACAGGCACCTTTGTGGTGGATTGGGCCCGGTTTGTCTCGATCTGTAACAGTTGGGCCGCCAAAATCGGGCTTGGTGTTACAGATTGAGATTGTTCGGTCTTTCCCCTGCAGTTTGTCTAAATCTGTAACAGGTAGAGACGATTTAGCCCGCCAGATGTTACAGATTGAGACGGAAGATTCTAGTCCACGGCGATGTCGAGGTTCTTGCCGATGAGGCCTACGTAGCCGCCCTCGGCAGCCTTGGGGCTGTCGGCGTGGCAGAGAACCCACTTGTCTGCCTTCCAGTAGCAGTAGCTGTCACCGGCCGCGGGCATGTCGGCCGCGGCCTCGGGGCGCGGACCATTGGTGCCAGCGGGCAGCGCCACCATCACCTGGAAGCCACCGTCGTCGACCATGCACGGCGTGTAGTGGAGCGTGGTGTTGAAAACCTCGACGACCTTGCCCGCCGGCACGCGGAACGCCTTGACGCACGCGGTATCGAGCTTGCCGTCCTCGATCTCCCAGCGATGTGCCACGAGCAGGATAAAGTCGCGTGCACCCAGGTTGAACTCGCTCGCGCGGTGGTACTCCAGGCAGTTGAGACGCGTGTTGTGGCCGTTGCACCAGCCGAGCTGGAAGGGACGGCCGCCAAACATGAGAAAGCCCAGTTTATCGGCATCCTTGACGCCCTCGAGCTCCGGCGCGCTTGCTACGTACTTGCTACCCTCGGGGATGGGCGTGGAGGCAAGCGCCTCGACGAGCGGAGCGGTCAGGTTGGACGGAACGTCGTTCCACACGCGGCCATAAGATTTGAACTCGGGATCTGATACAGAGTAGATATGCATGCTCGCTCCTGTTCGTTTATGTGACAGTATGAACATTCTAGAACTATCTCGTTCCGTTTTGAGCGCCCAGCATGAAAAAGCGCCCCACAAAGAGCGGGAGCGCTTCTGGCGCAAACGCTATTCCTACCAGCAGCCTTACGCCTGCTGATAGTGCAGGTGCTTCTCGTCGATATCGGCCAGGTCGCGGTCGAGGTAGCGGCGCGCGAGCCAGTTGGCCATGGGGAGATTTTGATCCAGGTAGTTGCCACACTCCTCGGGAGCGGCTCCGGGGACATCGCCCTCAAAGTCGGCGACGAACTCAAACAGCTCGCGGACGAGCGGCAGGATCTCCTCGCTCGTTACCTCACCAAACACGACCAGGTAAAAGCCCGTGCGGCAGCCCATGGGGCCAAAGTAGACAATACGGCTCGACCACTCGGCATGATTGCGAAGGAAGGTCGCGCCCAGGTGCTCGATGGTATGGCACTCGGCCGTGTTCATGACCGGCTCCTTGTTGGGCGTGGTCAGGCGCAGGTCAAACGTGGTGACGGCGGCACCGGTCGCCGGATCGCGGTCGATGCGGCTCACATACACGCCGGGCTCAAGCAGCAGATGATCAACGGAAAAGCTGGCGATGCGCTCCATGGCAGATCCTCTCGATAGTCAAATTGGGACGGGGCTCTTTTAGCTGGTTCGAATGGTCGCACCAATCATACCAGTCAAAAAAGCCCCGTCCAAAAGACAACTTAGCCAAGGACACGGGCCATACGCGTCTTGAACTCGGACAGAAAGCGCGGAGCATCCACGGTCAATGCCACAAGCGCGCTCTTGTCCGGATCGGACAGGCGGCGCTCATCGCAGATGGTGCGACCGCGGTACTCACCCAGCAGATCAACACGCAGGTTGCAGCCGAGCGCACCTACGAGCGTGGGGTCGATCGCCACGGCAACGGCCAGCGGATCGTGCAGCGCACAACCACCCAGGTAGGGTGCGTTCATCTCGTACGAGCCAATGTAGTGCTCGACCATGCTCGCAAATGCGCAGCCCGCCATGGTGCCCGAGCCCGTCCAGCCGGCAATGTCGCGGCGTGTGAGCACCACGCGATGCGTCACGTCCAGACCCACCATGGTGAGCTTACGGCCCGAGCGCAGCACCGCGTCGGCTGCCTCGGGGTCGCTCGCCATGTTGGCCTCGGCGCCCGCGCTCACGTTACCGGGCACGGTAAGGGCGCCGCCCATCACGACCACGCGACCGATGGACATCATCGCCGCCGCATCGCGCTCCAAGGCAAGTGCCAGGTTGGAGAGCGGACCGGTCGCCACGTAGATCAGATCGGGACCATAGGTGCGCGCGGCATCAATCAGATAATCGACAGCCGCATTACCGTCGGCCGACGTCGCCCCCACCGGCTCGTACGGCGACGCGGGCACGCTCGCGCCGCCGATGCCGTTCTTGCCGTGAATGAGCGCGGTGGACGCCGGCGGCGTATAGGGCTCAGTCGCCTGCAGAGGACGGTCGGCACCCAGGTACACCGGAACCTCGGGGCGACCCAGCAGATCGAGCACCGCCAGGCAATTGTGCGCCGATTGCTCGACGCGCACGTTGCCAAAGCACGTGGTGATGCCCACGAGCTCCACTTCGGGGCTCGCGATGGCATAGGCCAGCGCCATCGCATCGTCAACACCCATATCCAGATCAAGGATCAGCTTCTTGATTGCCATTGTTCTACTCCGCTTCTCCGTCTTTATCGTTTAACCAAACCAATGTTCAACTTCGACGCGCGTGGGAATCGATTGCTGAGCGCCCAGGCGCGACACCGTCACTGCCGAGGCGCGAGCACCCGCGGCCATGCACTCAAAGAGCGGCAAGCCCTCTAGGCGAGCCGCCGCCAACGCGCCGATAAACGTATCGCCGGCGGCCGTGGTATCGACTACCGTACTCGAAAGTGCCGGCATGCGCAGCAGCTCACCGACATCGCCGAGCGTAACCGAGCCGGCACCGCCCAACGTGACGACCGCAGCTCCGGCACCCCTAGCGAGCAGGGCGTTGAGCGCCGCGACGCAGCTTGCATCGTCCGCGGGCAAGATTCCCGTCAGCACCTGGCACTCGGTCTCGTTGGGACAGACCAGATCGACCGCAGGCCAGACCTCCGCAGGCAGCTCGCAGGCAGGCGCTGGATTAAAGACCGTATAGAACCCCAGCTCGTGAGCGCAAACAAGCGCCTCGGCCGTCGCCGCAAGGTCACATTCGCCCTGGGCGATAAAGACGCTTCCGGCAGCCGGGGCAATCTCGCTGGCGTCGCCGTCGAGCCCATCGGCCACCAGACGCCTCAGCGCGCAGGCAACGTCCGCGCACGCAAGCGCATGGTTGGCGCCCGGTGACAGTATGATGCGGTTGTCGCCCTCGCAGCGAATGATGGTCGCCGTTCCCGTCTCCACGTCATCGCGATGCACTACAAAGTCACAGTCCACGCCGGCGTCTTGGAGCCCCACCACGAGCGACGCGCCGAACGCGTCGCGACCGACCGCGCCGATCATGTGCGTGCACGCGCCCATACGCGCGGCAGCTACAGCCTGATTGGCGCCCTTGCCGCCGGCGTTGGTGATAAAACCGCTACCACCGACTGTCTCGCCCGCGCGCGGCATGCGCTCGCACGCCACCGAAAGGTCCATGTTCATGCTGCCGAACACCGCAACGATGCCGCGATCTGCCATGGAAACCTCCTCGTCTGCGGGCTTTGCACCCACCGTCGACCGTCGATTGCGCGCCTTCGTACCTCTATAACTTTAGTTCACTTTGATGTGAACGCACCCTTGAGGTTGCGCCAGCAGCAAGCATTCACAGGAGCAGGCAGCTACAATGAATACGTGCTGATTATTCTCGTCATTGGATGATGTTTTATGGAACAATTCTCGCAATCGGGCTCGCGCGGTCGACGCCGCACGGGCAACGAGCCGGCGCCGCACGAACGCGTGAAGAGCGAACGCCGTGCCAACGAGCCGCGACGCACCGCGAGCCCCCATCGCGCTTCTGCCAACAACGCGGGCCGCGCCAACACTCCCGCCGCGGAGCAGACGCCTGCTCGCCCCAAGTCCCGCTACATCCCTGCCCTTGACGGCCTACGCACGCTTGCCGTCGTCGCGGTGGTGCTCTATCACCTCAACCTCACGTGGGCGCAGGGCGGTCTGCTCGGCGTCACGATCTTCTTTGTGCTTTCGGGCTATCTGATCACACGCCTGCTACTCAACGAAGTCGCTAAGACCGGCCACATCGACCTCAAGAGCTTCTGGATTCGCCGCATCCGTCGCCTGGTCCCCGCCGTGGTAACGGTAGTGTTTGTAACCTGCGCGCTGTGCACTATCTTTAACCACGTGATGCTCACCAAGATGCGTCCCGACATTCTGCCGTCGCTGCTGTTCTTCAACAACTGGTGGCAGATTGCCCAAAACGTCTCGTACTTCAATGCCCTGGGCGACCCCTCGCCGCTCACGCACTTTTGGTCGCTTGCCATCGAGGAACAGTTCTACCTGATTTGGCCGCCACTGCTGTTTGCCATGGTATCCATGCATGTGAGCAAGCCCAACACGCGCCGCGTGGTTCTGGGCTTGGCTGCTGTCTCCGCCATCGCCATGATGGTGCTCTATAACCCTGCCGCCGACCCCAACCGCGTGTACTACGGCACCGACACCCGTGTGTTCTCGCTGCTGCTGGGTGCCTGGATGGCCTTTATCCCCGATCGCGACCTGGCGCCGGTGCGTCTCGCTCGTCGTTTGGGGCTCAATCGCCTAGCTGGCGCCGCCAAGCACGGCAAGAACGCCGAGGGCAAGCCTGGCGAGAAGGCCGACGAAGCAGCCGAGACCGCCCCGGCACAGCCGAGCGCCCTCGTGCGTTTTTGGTCCTCGCCCGCATCCATCGATGTGTTGGGCGTCGTGGGTCTGGTTGGCCTTGCCGCCATGGTCGCGCTCACCAACGGCTACACCGCCTTCCAGTATCGCGGCGGCACGCTGCTGTGCTCGATCCTCACGCTCATGGTCATCGCGGCCTGCGTGCAGCCCCAGGGAATGGTTGCCCGCGCGCTGTCCGCCGAGCCGCTCGTGTGGGTTGGCAAGCGCTCGTACAGCATCTACCTGTGGCACTATCCGCTGCTGTTGCTCATGAACCCGGTCGCCAACATCAACGATACACCGTGGTGGCAGTACATTTTGCAGGTGTTGTTGGTGGTCGCCGTGGCCGAATGCTCATATCGCTTTATCGAGACGCCGTTTAGGAAGGGCGCCTTCGGCCGCACCGTATCCGAGTTCCGCGATGGCACCACCACGCCCGCCAACTGGGTGCGCACGCACGTCCCTGCCTGCGCAGCCTGCGCTGTCGTGTTGGTCGTTGCACTGGGCGGCCTGATCTTTGTGCCCGAGACGTCTGCGCTGAGCGGCGAGGGCGCCGAAGTTCTGAACAAGGAAGCCAAGAACACCGCGCCCACCGACCAGCAGGCGGCCGACGACACCGACAAGGACAACGACGGCTTCCCCGATGGCTCCTACGATCTGCTTATGATCGGCGACTCCGTGTCGCTGCGTGCCGTAGACACCTTTGACGGCGTGTTCCCGCACAGCCATATCGATGCCGAAAAGGGCCGCCAGTTTGATGCGGGGCGCGCGACATTTGAGGGCTATATCCAGCAGAACCTTGCCGGCAAGATCGTGGTCTTTGCCCTGGGCACCAACGGCTTGGTAACCGACGACCAGATCGACGCCATCATGGCCGATGCGGGAGATAAGCGTATGGTGGTGCTTGTGAACACGCGCAGCCCGCAGCCGTGGGTTGGCTCTACCAACCAGGCCATCGCCAACGCCGCTACGCGCTACAAGAACGTGCGCGTTATCGACTGGTACGGATACAGTGCCAACCGCAACGACCTGTTCGATGGCGATGGCACGCATCTATCGACCACTGGCGTGACTGAGTACCTCAACTTGATCCACGATGCAGTCAAGAAGGACCTGCCCGTGCATCCCGAGGATCACGTCAACGATCCGCAGCCGGCAGCCGTCAAGTCTGACACCGACGCGCTCGTTAACGCCCTCGCCTTCAAACCGCACAAACTAGGCACCGACAAGTAGCACACCGTCAAATCCGCTTGCACCCGGAGGGGGCGTCGGCCACAACCGACGCCCCCTCCGGCAGTTAGGGACGTTCCTTATGTGCCGGTACCTAGGGACACTCCTGGCGCAGCCAATGAAGACCTCTACGGATGAATTCCAGGCCGCTCCGTCGCTCCAGACATCGTTTCCGCGCCTCGCGCCTGCCCCAAACAATCAAAACAAGCCCTTTTCGCCGCACCCTCAAAGGTCTGTGGGCAAAAAAGGGCAAATATGAGTACTGCTACCATTTTAGTAGCAGGCAAAACCACCCAAAATGACGTCCGAGCGAACCCTACAACCCCCTAAAGCAGCCAACCTGACTGGTTTAAGGCGTATTGGAGCCAATTTTAATGAACATACTATAGGTTATGTTTATTATCTTCTTGAATGTAAATGCTATTCACTTAGCAACAGTACTCATATTTGGCATTTTTTGCCCACTGCCATATAACTAACACCCTATAGCAGACAAAAACAGGCCGCAGCCCATCGCTGCGGCCTGTTTGGAATCCAAAAGAGGCGCTAAGCGCTGTAACCCATCGCCTGCAGAACAAACATGACAACCGTGAGCACCGTAATCACACCGATAGTCGCCCAAGTGAGCACATTCCACACGCGGCCGTTGCGGTTGGCGCCCATAATGTGACGGTCGGCGGCGATAACCACCTGGAACACCAGAACCACGGGCAGCAGCACGCCATTGATGACCTGCGAGGTCATCATAATCTGGAACAGATCGACGCCGGGCATAAGCACCAGCACGGCAGAGATACCGATGATGGCCGTAATGATACCGCGATAGACCGGGGCCTCGTCCCAGCTGCGGTCGGCACCGCGCTCCCAGCCAAATGCCTCGCAGATAGCGCTCGACGTAACGCCCGGCAGCACGCAGGCAGCCAAGAAGCTCGCCGCGACCAGGCCCGAGGCAAACAGTACCGTGGACCACTGACCCGCAATAGGCTCCAACGCGCGGGCGGCATCGGCAGCATCGCTAATCTGAATACCCGCCGGGAACAACACCGTACCGGTCGTGATGATAATAAAGCCGGCAATGACATCGGCAGCAAGCGAGCCGCTCACGGTATCGATGCGCTGCAGCACGATATCGTCCTCGCCCGCGTTCTTATCGACCACGTTGTTCTGCGCCAAGAAAATCATCCACGGTGCGATGGTGGTACCGATCGTTGCGACCACGAGCGACACGTAGCTGGGGTCGTTTTGAATATTGGGGACGACCAAGTCGACCGCGACCTCACCCCAGTTGGGGCCGGCCATAAACGCGGCGACGATGTAGGTCACGAACACGCAGCTTACCAGCAGCAAAATCTTCTCGATGCGCTGGAAACTACCCGACATGGTAAGCATCCACACCAGCAGCGCCACGAGCGGCACCGAGATGCTCGCCGGAACGCCAAACAGCGCAAGGCCACTCGCGATACCCGCGAACTCCGAGATGGTCACCGCCGTGTTGGCGATCAACAGCGCCGCCATGGCCAGCACGCTCTTGCGCACGCCAAAGCGCTCGCGAATGAGCGACGCCAGGCCCTTACCCGTGACGCATCCGCAGCGCGCCGCGGTCTCCTGCGTCACGATGAGCAGCACGGTCATGACGGGAAGCATCCAGAGCATCTTATAGCCATAGCTGGCGCCCGCGCTGGAATACGTGGCGATACCGCCGGCGTCATTGCCCGAAAGCGCCGCCAGAAGACCAGGGCCCATGGCGCCAAAGATGGCCGCGATGGTCAGCTTTTGCTTGGTGCTCGGCTTTTGCTTCGTATTTTGCACGCGACCACCTACCCCATGACCGACATGGTGAGCAGCACCGCAGCAGCACAGTACGCCACACACGAGATCATGACGGCGATGACGTTCATGGCGGTACCCGACGTATTGAGGTCGTGCTCATCGCGCCAGAACAGCACCATCAGGTAAATCACGGCGCTCATGTTGCCCACCAGGCAGATGATGGCCGCGATGTTAAAGCAGCCGGTAAAGAGCTGCTCCTCAAACATAGGGGCATCGAGGAACGCGGCAGTGCGCACCAGCTGCGCGCACAGATAGGTCACGAGCGAAAGGATCAGGCCCATACCCGTGCTCTGGAAGAAGAATCCCAGGTACGGTTTGGGCTCGTCGTCGTGACCGTCGTACTCGAGGAAGTAGTTCTTGACGAACGACACCATACGCGAGGCAGCCAGCAACACGAGCGGCATGGCGCACATGGGGAACACCACCAAATGCGCGGAGCCCAGCGCCGTCCCCAGCACCGTTGCCATGATGCACGAGGCGATGCCCCACACGACGACCCAGTACTGACGATGCACGAACCAGCTGAGCACGTTCGTCGAGTCGTCCGACGCGCTATCGCCCGAGCCGACACCGGCGATCTGCAGGTCCTCCTGATGCTCCTCGGCAATAACGTCCATGGCGTCGTCGAAGGTCACGATGCCCAGGATATGACGGTTCTCGTCGCAGACAGGGATGGCAACCAGGTCGTACTTGGTCATCTCGTCCGTCACGTCTTCCTGGTCCTCGTCGGGTGACACGTAGACCAGATCGCGATAGGCGAGCTGGCCCAGCGTGGCGTCGCGGTCGGCCACGATCAGCGTGCGCAGCGAAAGCACGCCCGTCAGCATGCCGCTCGGGTCCTCGGTATAGACGTAATAGACGCTCTCAAAGTCCTCGTCGAGCTTGCGAATCGCCTCGATGGCGTCGCCGACCGTCGCCGTGGCGGGCAGCGAGACAAACTCCGAGGTCATGATGCGGCCGGCGGTGTTGTCCTCGTAGCCCAGCAGATTACGAATCGCCTTCTCCTCCTTGACGCCCATCAGGCGCAGGAGCTTCTCGGCCTTCTCATAATCGAGTTCGTCGATCAGGTCGGCAGCGTCGTCCGGGTCCATCATGGCCAGCATCGACGATGCGTCCGTGTCGGACAGGCCCTCGAGCATCTCGGTCATAAGCTCGTCGTCATCGAACTCCGAGATGGCCTCGGCGGCCTGGGCAGTATCGAGCTGCGCAAACACCTGCGCACGTAGGCGCGGGTCGAGCTGCTCGATAATGTCGGCGATGTCGGCAGGGTGCAGCTCGCCGAGCGTCTTGTGCGACACCGAGAGTTGAATGTTCTTGGTCGAGCGGTCGAGCAGGTCCATGTAGGACCAAGCGATGATGTCTTCACTGAGCGGCTTGCCCAGGTGCTTCATAAAGCCTTCGACGATATGCTCGAGCGCGGGGCTGATGGCGCGTAGCAGACCGCGGGCACCGACTTCGGCGCCCAGCAGGCGCAGCTGATTTTCGCCCGACATGGAAAACTTGATGTCGTTGACGCGCACGACCTTCATGCCCTGCGTGTCGACAATCTGCTTGTTGAGCACGTCGCGGGCAAGCAGGAGCTCGGTCGGCTGCAGGTACGAAAAACGGATTTCGGTGGCCGGCGACTTAAGGTGTACGCCCGTCTCGTCGATACGGTCGACCCATTTGCGCCAGCTGATCATAAACGGCGTCTTGCCGGGTCCGCGGAACGCGAGCGACGTCACGTGCGGAAAAACTTCGCCGGTAGCAATGCCAAAATCGTTCACAACGCCGAGCTTTTCGCCGTCGACGTCCAAGACCGGCAATTTGAGCATCTCACTCAGATAATTCAATGGTGCTCCCCATCATTATTCCTCCGGACGCGGCCGCGCGTGCGGCGTCCGGGGGCTTCTGGATATGTATACGCATGCGCGGGCGGCACGCCGCTCGACGCTTACACCCCGTGCATGCGCAAAAAGCACCTGCATGGGGTCATCGACTGTATGGTCGAGGTTTGGATTTCACCTGTAACCTTTCTCTTGACCCTCATTAACCGCAGTAACTATAGCATCAGCATCGCCCCGCGGCATCGAATTTATGCGCTGCACATTGCAGGCATACCAAACGCTGACGCATCCGTGACATAGTCATTGGGGACGTTCTTAAATGACTACCCAATAACTACTCTGTGGTGTCGTCGTCCTCGGCAAGTTGGGGGAACACGGCGTCCTTGGGCATGGTGGCCTTCGTCAGCGAGGTGAGCTTTTTGCTCAGCGACGTGTCCGTCTTGACCAGGTCGCTGAGCGTCACGATCTTGTAGCCGTCGGCAATGAGGCCGTCGATAATCTGCGGCAGCGCCTCGAGCGTCTGCTCGGCGCATTCGTCTCTATCGGTGAGCAGCACGATATTGCCCGGCGTCACCGAATCGAGCACCGTCGAGACCTGCTCGTCGGCACCGTTGAGCAGCCAGTCGCCCGAGTCGATATTCCACGAGACCACGGCGGAGACCAGGTCCATCGCATCAATCCAGCTTTGCTCGTCAAAGGCAGCGTAGGGAGCACGCAGCAGCATCGTCTTCACGCCGGTCGCCGACTTAATCGCATCGGTGCCTTTCGTGATCTGTTCGCGTACCGCCTCACGGTCCTGACCCTTGAGCAAATCGTCGCTGTAGCTGTTGGATCCGATCTCGCACCCGGCATCGACAATCGCCTTGGCCGTGGCAGGCGAGGCCTCGGCCGCATCGCCCGAAAGGAAGAACGTCGCGGTGACGCCCTTTTCCTTGAGCACCTGCAAGATCTGTTTGGTGGCGCCGCTCGGACCCTCGTCAAACGTCAGCGCCACGTATTTTTCGTTACCCTTGGGCGCCACGCTGGCGCACGCAACGACGCAATCGGTGGCGGGCACAACCTCGCCGCGGTCCTGCGTCTTGCCCGACTGCTCACCAACCCACACCTCGGAGCGGCCCTGGACACCCCACGTCTGCACATACTCGATAGCGCCCGTACCCTCGACCTTGAGCTTGGGCTCGATAACCGTAGCCTGAACCTCGTGCTTCTCGTAGGTGTTACGGCCATCCTTGACCGTCACCTTCTCGCCGCCCTCAAGTTCGCGGCTATCCCATTTGCCCTGTTTCACGCGCTTGCCGTCGACCTTCACCGACAGCTTTTCGCCCCCATGGCGCTTGAGCACGCTGTCATCGACGGCCAGCAGGTCGCCTGCGTCGTAGGTGTCAGTCAACTCCTGGTCGTCGATGAGATTCTGCAGCGTAGAGCCCACACGCACCGCGGTCTTCTGGCCGTTGAGCTCCACGTCCACACTGCGGTTGACGTAGCCCACGACGGCAGCAATAAACAGCACGAGCGCACAGCCCACGGCAATGAGCGCATAGGGCAGGCGAGACGAACGACGGGGCGTACGGTTGTTGCCGATGCGAGCGCTGCGGTCGCTAAAGCCGCGGCTATGGTTGAGATACATCGCGCCGGGCTTACGGTGACGCTTGCGCTGACCGCTGGGCAGCTGCCCCAGATCGCGGCGCGCCGTCGGACGCGCACCCGAACGCCCGTTTAAGTTGGATCCGTTTTGGCGCATGTGCCCTCCCCCATAAACACAGCAAGCCGGAGCAACAGGTCTCCGGCTTGCCTCCCATCATTTGGTACGTCGCTATTTTGTAGCTTTTGACGAGCCTCCGCTCGCCTTTTGGTATTCGTCCTTAAAGGCCTTGAACATGCCGCGCGTCTTGCCGAGCTGCTTGCCCAGTGCGCGACTGCCCTTGTCCACGGCAACCGATCCCTTGTCGTCGAGCACCTTGGCGCCCTTTTTGACCTTGTCGCCCACCACGACGCTGGCCTCGGCGGCCTTGGCAGCCGCACCGCCCGAATACCCGAGCGACTTGACCTCGTCCGAAACAATCATCGCGCCGTCCGCATAGCCGCGCAGCATCGTCGGCGGCACCTGCGTGTCACCAACCAAAACACTCGAAGCAGCACCGGCGGTCACATAGAATGCCTGCACGATGCCCGAGCGTGGCTTGAACTCAACGTCCGAGCAATAGCCCACGACGTCGCCCGATTCCGTGCGCACATCCATACCGACCCAGATGATGCAATCGTCCAGGTTGATGTTGAGGCGCTTGGCAGCGGCGGCATCGTACGTGTCCTTGACGTCATCGACCGCAATGGCGCCCTCGTAGACACCAATGGCGTCGAGCGCTACGAATCGGTCGGGACGCTCGATCATGCCCGCGATATCGGACTGGCGGACCATAAAGCCGACCACGCGCGTACCGCCCGGGGTAAAGACCGGAAAGTGAATCTTTCCGAGCTTTTTAGGGCTGCGCGGTGTGCCGTCCTTTTTGGTGCGCTTGTCCTCGGTAGGCTTGCGATAGATCTTGGCGCCGACAAAATCCCCGGCGCGCATTATGCCTCGGTCGAGGGCTCCGCAGCCTCGGTATCAGCCTCGACGGCGTTCTCGACCACGACGTCGGCGGCAGGCGTCACGTTGCCGCCCGAAATGGCGTCGTTGAGCTGCTCGCGCAGCTGGTCCATGCGCTCGCGGGCAAGGTCGACCTTGGCGCGCAGGTCGTCGGTCTTGGCGTCGACCATCGGGCCAAAGTCATTCACCGCAGCACGGGCCTCCTCGGCGCTGTGCTCGTAGGTGTCGCGCATATTGTCCCAGGCGTCGTTGGCGATATCGGCAGCCATGGCGCGGGTCTCGGCGCCCGAGCGCGGGGCCAGAGCAACGCCGACAATAGCGCCGGCAGCGGCACCAAAAAGTGCGCCGGAGACAAAGCTGAAAGTCTTACCCATGATCATTCCTCTCCTGCGGGCACGTCGGTGCCCACCGTTTGAATGCTGTCCATTATACCCGCAGCGCATCACTTGCCGCTCCGCTCATCTGCGTACGGCAAAGGCGCAGGTACGTGATGGTGATAAACGCGTAGGCCTACTCTTGGGGCATAGCCGGCATGGCCACCGTGGCACCCGGATCCTCGCCGGCGCCGTCCACGAGCGGCAGACCGCCCTCATGCGCAGGTCCTGCCGGAACCGTCGCCGCACCGCCAAAGACGGCAGCGGAGGCCTCGTGGTTCTCGGCAACCGCGCCCTCGGTATCAATCGCCACCTGGGGCTCGTCGTCAAAGTTGGGGACGCCCTGGGGCTCGGCGGGAACGGGCTCGGTAGTCGCATCGACAACGGGCTCGGCGTCGACCGGCATATCGCCCTCGTCAGCGCCCTCGTCCTCGGTAGCATCTTCGCCGTTCGCAGCGGCGACGGCCTCGTGAGGATCCTTGCCCTCGGCCTCGGCGCGCATGCCAAGCACCAGGTTGCGCAGGCCCGCGACCGTGCCTTCCACGTCGGGGGCAGGCTGGTCGGCGTGCAGGTACGCCCAGTCCATCATAAAGGTGGCCGAAGACAGCGCACCGATGGCCAGCGCATCGTCGGGGCACGAAAGCTCAACCTCAAAAACGCGCTCGTCGTGCTCGCTTACGCGCGTGCGGCCGCACGAGATGCTACCGGCAAGACCGGTCTCGTTCATGAGCTCGACCGTCACGTGCTCCAGCAGATGGCAAAGCTCGGTCTGACCCATGCAGTCCTGGAACTCGCGACCGGAATCGCCCAGGCACAGGTGCTTGGCAATCGCGGGCACCAGGTAGTACACGCGCGCCGTGGCCTCGATGTCCTCCGAGGTCATGAGCGGCATGCCGGGGTTCACCAGCACATGCGCGCGGATCTTGTCCTCACTGACGGTGACCTTAAGGATGTTGAACAGGCCTGCCATAACTCTCCCCTACTCTTCCTTGCCCTACTCGTCGCCATCGTGCGGATCCACAGAGCCCGCACCCGACGCCGCCGGCTTCTCTGCCGAAGACTCGGAATCCTTCTTATCGGTTTCGGCCGGAGCGATCACGCGAATGAGCGAGATGCGCTGGCCACGCATCGACTGCACTTTAAACTTGTACCCCGCGACCTCAAACACCTCTCCGATGTCGGGCACCGAGTCGCAAAGCTCCAAAATCCAGCCGGCGATGGTCTCATAATCATCGCTTTCCTCGAGCGGCCAACCAAGCTCAATCGCGTCATCGCACGAAAAACGCCCATCAACGAGCCACTCGCGGCGCGAAAGGCGCGTGAGATACTTGTTGTCGGGGTCGAACTCGTCCTCGATCTCGCCGACGATCTCCTCGACGATGTCCTCGATGGTGATGATGCCGGCCGTGCCGCCGTACTCGTCCACGACCATCACGATCTGGTCGTGCGAGGTCTGCATCTCGGACAGCAGCGGCAGGATGTCCTTGGTGTCGGGCACAAAGGTGGCGTCGCGCAAAAAGCCGGCGATGGGCTGGTCGCCCTTACCGTCGAGCGCAGGCTGAATCAGGTCCTTGATGTGCGCAATGCCGGCGACGTTGTCGGGATCCTCGTGATAGACGGGGATGCGGCTAAAGCCGGTCTGGCGCATGGTGGACAGCACGTCGGCGACCGTCTCGTCGTCCTCGCACATGGTGGTGTCCACGCGCGGCACCATGACCTCACGGGCAACGGTGTCGCCCAAGTCGAAGATCTCGTGGATCATGCGCTTTTCCTCGTCGAGCAGGTCGTCCTGCTCCGAGACCATGTACTTGATCTCTTCCTCCGAGACGTTTTGGCGGTCGTCGGCACTCTTGATGCGCAGGATGCGGGCCAGACCATCGGAGCAAGCGCCGGTCAGCCACACGAGCGGACGGGCGATCTTTTGGAACACGGAAAGCGGGCCCACGACCTGCTTGGACACGCCCTCGGCATTGGCCAGGCCGATGCGCTTGGGGACGAGCTCGCCGATCACGATGGACACGAAGGCGACCGCGACGGTGATGATGACCGGCGCCAGGCCGCGCGCGATGGCGGAGAGCGGCGCGATGCCAAAGCTCATGAGCCACGTGGCGAGCGGGTCGGACAGACTCGTCGAGGCGACGGCGGACGAGGCGAAGCCCACGAGCGTAATGGCAACCTGGATGGTGGCGAGCAGCTGGTCGGAGTCGGCAGCCAGCTTAATGGCACGCTCGGCGCGCTTGTCGCCTTCCTCGGCCTCGTGCTCCAACACGGCGCGCTTGGCCGTGGTGAGCGCCATCTCGGACATAGAGAAGTAGCCGTTGATGAGGGTCAAAACGAGGGTGGTGATAAGGGAGATGGTTATGTCCATCGGGAGTTTCTCGAACCTCCAAGATTCGGGACGTCAGGTTAAAACGTTGATGGCGGATACGGCAATTGCACCGGCGCCCAAACGAGAACGCGGGCGCGCAGGCGTGGTCGCTAGATTACGAAGAGGATCACCGCCATGAACTGGAAGATGCTGCCGGCGAGCACCCACAGGTGAAACACGCTGTGCAGATAGCGCACGTTTTTGGCGATATAGAACGGCACGCCCGCGGTGTAGCACACGCCGCCGACGGCGAGCAGGGCAAGTGCCACGGGGTTGAGCAGCGCAACAAGTTCGGGCAGCTTAAAGACAACGAGCCAGCCCATCAGCAGGTAGACCAGGCCGCTTACCCAATGCGGCTGGCGCTCGCGTAGGAAGCACTCGAGGGCGATGCCGATGATGGCGATGGCCCATACGGCAAAGAACAGCACAGCGCCGCCGTCGTTTGCGAGAGTGATGAGGCAAAACGGCGTATAGCTGCCGGCTATGAGCAGGTAGATGCAGCTGTGGTCGATGATGCGAAACACGCGCTTGGCGCGCGCGGGCTGAATCGCGTGGTAGAGCGTGGAGGCTAGGTATTCGAGGATAATGCTGACGCCATAGACAATCGCCGCGGCCATATGGGCCGGGCCTCCGCCGCGCAGGGCGGCGAATACGATCAGGAGCACCAGGCCCGCGATACCCAGCAGGCAGCCGACACCATGGGTGACGGAGTTCATGATCTCCTCGCCCACTGTGTAGTGTGGAACGGCCGCGGTCTTGGGTCGCGGCTTAGAACTGTCGCTCGAATCGGACATGCCGGTTACATCCTCCAACGTAAAGAGTTCTCAACACTATATCAAAGCGTCTGGGTACGTGCGAAATTTGCACCATACGTGACCCTTTGTTTACCCATTCTTTGCCTGTTGACGCATCAACGGCGAACGTCCATAATGCGCTTGCATTAAATGTTGATGTATTAACATCTTATAGGAAAGCTTCTTATGTCTCAAAACGCACGTTCCCATCGAAAGCTCAAGATAGCCGGCGTCGTTGCGCTGGTGCTCGTTGTCGCGCTGCTAGGGTTTGCCGGCAACTTCTTGTTCGACTTTGCCCTGAACCCCCAAGCGCCGTACACCATGAAGATGATGCAAGATGGCAAAGACGACAAAAAAGGTGAGCAGCCGGATGCCGAGGAAACCGAGGCGCGGGCGTGGTTTAAAGAGAATCGCGAGAGCAGCAACCTCACCGCGGACGACGGGACCGAGCTTGCCGCCTGGTATTTTGCTGCGTCGGAGAGCACGCACGACTACGCCGTCTGCCTGCATGGATATACCAACGAGCCCATCGGTATGGCCCGATACGTCAAGCGATTCCACGACCGCGGCATGAACGTACTCGCACCCGCCGCCCGCGCCCACGAGCGCTCCAGCGGCGACTATATCGGCATGGGCTGGCCCGAGCGCCTCGACATCGTCGCATGGATCGAGCGAATCGTTCAGGCTGACCCCAAGGCGCGCATCCTGGTCTTTGGCGAATCCATGGGCGCGGCGACCGCCATGAACGTCGCGGGGGAATCTCTGCCCGCAAACGTGAAATGCATTATCGAGGACTGCGGTTATACGAGTGTTTGGGACGAGTTTTCTCTGCAGCTCAAGGACGTGTTCGGCCTGCCCAGCTTTCCCTTGCTCGATGTAGCAAACTTGGTGTGCAACGTGCGCGCGGGCTACGACTTTCATAAGGCGAGCAGCGTGGAACAGCTCAAGCGCGCGACGGTTCCCATGCTGTTTATCCACGGTGACCAAGATACCTTTGTGCCGTACAGCATGCTCGACCAAAACTACGACGCGTGCGCCAGCAAGGTCAAGCAAAAGCTCACCGTCCATGGCGCCACCCACGCCAAGAGCGCGCAGGTCGACCCCGAACTCTACTGGAACACGGTCGACGACTTCCTCGACGAGTATTTTTAGGCAAATAGTACGGTTTACTGGTCTATCTGACCCCCTAGCACTTCCGAAAAGCCGCCCGTGGGCACTGTGCTCACGGGCGGCTTTTGCTAACGCTGCGCTACAAAAGCGCTTGATTTGTCCAATAGCTAGACGCTACTTGACCTCGATGAGCTCGTACTCGCTCGTGCCCAAGCCGATCTTCTCGGCATGCGCGATGCACACGCGCCAGTCGGTGTCGGGATGCGTAATGCAGAAGGGGTCGTGCGCCTGCTCGCCCTCCAGATGCTCGTGGTTATGCTCCATCTTGGCCGCGCTATCGGTGAGCTCGGTGTTGGGCAGTGGCTCGGACGCCATGACGGCATCGGCGCAGGCCTGGTCGATGGCGACCGGGTCGAAGCTCGCGAACATGCCGATATCGTTGACGATAGGTGTGTCGTTTTCGGGATGGCAGTCGCAGTTGGGACTGATGTCCATGGCAAGCGAGATGTGGAAGCTCGGGCGGCCGTCGACAACGGCCTTTGTATACTCGGCGATCTTGCAGTTGAGCACGTCGGCCGCGGCGTCATAGCCGGGCTTGATGCAGTCCTGGTTGCATGCCGCAATGCAGCGTCCGCAGCCCACGCAGCGATCGTGGTCGATGGTGGCCACGTGCACCGTGCGGGTGTTGCCGTTGGCAAGCTCGCGCTCGCGGGTGCCGTCGAACGAGACAGCGTTGTGCGCGCAGATCTTTTCGCAGGCACGGCAGCCAACGCAGTGCTCGGTCGAGACGTTCGGCTTGCCGGCGGCATGCTGCTCCATCTTGCCGGCACGGCTGCCGCCTCCCATACCCAGGTTCTTCATGGCGCCGCCAAAGCCGGCCTGCTCATGGCCCTTAAAGTGGGTGAGGCTGATCACGATATCGGCGTCCATGAGAGCCTGACCGATCTTGGCCTCGCGCACGTACTCGCCGCCCTCGACCGGGACGAGCGCCTCGTCGGTGCCCTTGAGGCCGTCGGCGATGATGATCTGGCAGCCCGTGGCATACGGGGTAAAGCCGTTCTGGTAGGCGGTATCGATGTGCTCGAGCGCGTTTTTGCGGCTACCGACATAGAGCGTGTTGCAGTCGGTGAGAAAGGGCTTGCCACCCAATTCCTTCACGACGTCCGCGACGGCGCGGGCGTAGTTGGGGCGCAAAAAGCTCAGGTTGCCCAACTCGCCAAAGTGAATCTTGATGGCGACGAACTTGTTCTCAAAGTCGATCTGCTCAATACCGGCGTGACGGATGAGGCGCTTGAGCTTGTCGAGCTGGCTCTCGCGAGCATGCGTGCGCAGGTTGGTGAAGTACACCTTAGCGGGTGCTGCGGGTGCAGTTGCGGTCATAGATCTATCCCCTCGGTCTATATGGCGTTACAGACATAAGAGGATGGTACCAGTTAAAGCAGAGGTAAAGTCAAGTACGGCACCTAGTCATTGGGGACAGACTTAAATGACTGAAACCACTCATTGGGGACGGACTTAAATGAGTGCCTCGCCACCTGGCAGCTAGGGACGTTCCTTTCCTGCCGGCAGTTGGGGACAGTCCTTGCCAGCACGGCCGGCGAACCGGCAAATCGGCAAAGACTGTCCCCGATGACTACTCCTGCACCTTGAGAGCTTCGGCCAGGCCCACACGTTTGATGGAACGCATGTGCAGCAACGCCACGACCAGGTAGGTCGCAAAGCCAATGCCGACGCATGCAACCATGGACCAAGCGGGCGCATAGATTTCGATATTGCCGTTGTAGGCGAGCAGCATCGAGCGGAAGATGGCCGTGAGCGAGCCAATAATGACCGGCAGACTCAGCACGAGCGACGCCGCCACGCACAGCGTGATCGAGCGGATGTACAGATGCGAGATCTCGCTATCGCGATAGCCAAAGACTTTCATATAGCTAATCGAACGGGCGCTGTGGTCGATCACAGCCTTGGTCAGTAGATACATAAACAGCAGGAAGATAAACACCGCGAGGCCAACCATCATGCCGATCATTTTGCTCATCATGCCGATGAACTGGTCGCCCACGGCGCGCATGTCGTCGGGCGTGGTGTCGCCGGCAAAGTAACGAGCATCGAGGTCGAGCTTCTCGTCGCTCACATAGCCGTTAAAGTAGGTGGCGTCATTGCCGAACAGCTCGTTAAAGTCATCGATGCTCATATAGATATTCATGTCCGACTTGGAGCCCCAGGCACTGTCCTTGCCCGCGTACTCAAGGGAATAATGCTCCCCCTCGTACTTGTCGATGAGCGTGACCTTCTGGCCCTCGCTCCAGCCAAACTTGTCGAGCAGGCCGCTGCCAAAGACGACGCGCCCATCGCCAACGTTGAGGTCTTTCCAATAGCGCGAATCGGGCGAGATGCCGTAGACGGAAATCGTCTCCTGCCCATTTCCATCGCCGCGGTCGTATTGCAGCTGGTAAACGGCATATTTCTCGGCCTGCGCGATTGCGCCCGCGCCGTTGTCGGTCGTATTGACCGGGTGGATATCATCGTTGTCAGTGTCGATCTTAGAGGCCTTGTCGATCAGGTCGATAGCCTCGTCGCGGTCGCAGCCGAGGGCATCGGCAAGGTCATCGAGGCGCGCGTAGAGCGCATCCTTCTTGTCCTGGACCTTGGCGAGCGCGTCCTGCGCCGCGGCCAGGCTCTCGGCAGACGGAGCGCTGGTCGCGGCATCGGCTGCCGCCTGCGCTGCATCGGCCGCGTCGTCAAGCTCGTCATCGGCATCCTGAGCGGCAGAAAGCAGCGCGCCGTCAACCGACTGCAAACGCTCGAGTGCCGACCACTGCTCGCGCTCCTCGGCGGTGCCCTCGAGTTCCAGCGGAGCCTTGAGCGTGTACTGGTGCTCGGCGACCAGGCTTGTCTCGAGGTTGTCCGCGTAGTGCGTCATCGTGGGCAGAATCGCCAGGCCAAAGAGCAGTAGCAGCGAGGCAAACGCAATGCCCACGAAAAGCGTGGCGAAGTTGCCCAGATTACGCAGGAAGATGCGCAGGCGGAAGCGCGAGACAAAGCCCATGCGCTCCGGCAGCTGCAGGCCGCGCTTGGTGCCCGACTTGCCGCCCGCCTCGTGACGGAGGAACTGCAACGGCGTCTTGCCCATTTTGCGGAGCAGGCCCACCAGCGTAATGAGGATGAGCGCGGCGGCGGGAACCACGGCGCACTTCACAAAGATCTCCCAGCTCCAGTACACCTGGAAGGGCGGCAGGCTGTACGAGCCGTAATAGAGGCCGCGCATGGGCTCGGTAAAGAACGCAACGCCGAGCGCGGTGCCCAACAGCGCCGCGAGCATGCCCACGATGGCGGGAAGCGCGAGGTAGTGCAGTACGATCTCGCGACGGCGATAGCCGCTGGCGAGCAGTGTGCCGATGATGGCGCTCTCCTCCTCGATGGTGGCGTCGGTAAGGACCACAAAGACGAACGCCATGATCACGATGATGATGTCGAGCAGCGTCATCCACATCATAGAGTCGCCGTCCACGTCATCGCGCGCATAGCCAATGCCTTGATTGGAATCGGCGTCGATCAGATCGTCCACGCGCGCATCGACGTCGGTCAGTGCCTCAACCATATCCTGCTCCGCATCGATGCGGTCCGCGGTGGGGAGGTCGCGATCGGTAAAGGTGAAGGAGTAGGTGTAGGCGGGCGCGCCGCCGGCATCTTCGAGCGCGGCAAAGCCGCCATCGGTGACCTCGGCCACGCCGTACGTGATGGTGTTCACCGTAAAGTCCGAATTGTTGAGAAACAGCGCCTGACTGTCGGGCTGGGTCATGATGCCGCAGATGATGTAGGTGCGGCCCTCAAGCTCAACCTTATCGCCCACGGCGAGGTCGTTGTTGGTGGCGAAGACACGGTCGATGGCTACCTCATCGTCCGTCTTGGGCTCCTTGCCCTCACAGTAGGACGCGATATCGACCTTGGTGCGGTGCGCATAGGTGCGCAGCGTGCGCTTGGTGCCGTCGTCGCCGGCGGTCTTTTTGATGATGGCGTCGATGGAGAAATTCTTGTAGAGCGTGACGCCGCCGACGTCGTCGGCCGCGTCCTCGGCTGCCTTGAGTTGCTCCTCGGTCGCCTCGAAGGAGGTGGTCACGCGGCCGTCCTCAATCGTGTACGCATCGCGCATGTCATCGATGAGGCAGCCGATGGAATGCGCCGCGAGCAAAAAGCCCGAGGTGAGAGCGATACTTCCGCACATAAGCAAAAAGATGCCCAGGTACTTGCCGATATTGCGGCGCAGCTCGCGCGGGAGACGTTTTGCGAGAGGTGTCATGGCGCCGCCTACCAATCGAGCTCGGCGGCCGCGACGGGCGACTCGTTGAGCTCATCCTCGACGATGCGCCCGTCGCGCAGGCGCAGCACGCGATCGGCCATGCGCGCGATGGCGGCATTGTGGGTGACAATGATGATGGTGCAGCCGTACTCGTGATTGACATCTTCCATGAGCTGCAAGATTTCCTTGGACGTCTTATAGTCAAGCGCGCCCGTGGGCTCGTCGCACAGCAGCAGGCCCGGGCTTTTGACGAGTGCGCGGCCGATGGCGCAGCGCTGCTGCTGGCCACCCGAGACCTGGCGCGGGAACTTGTTGCGGTGCTCGTAGAGGCCCAGCGAGCGCAGCAGGTCGTCGACGCTGAGCGGGTTTTTGGACAGGTGCGCCGTGACCTCGATGTTTTCCTTGATGGTGAGATCAGGCACCAGGTTGTAGAACTGGAAGACAAAGCCCAGCTCGCGGCGGCGATACTCGCCCAGGTCGGCGGGCTTGAGCACCGTGAGGTCGCAGCCGTCCACCATGATGGAGCCGGCGTCGGCATCCTCCAGGCCGCCGATCAGGTTGAGAAAGGTCGACTTGCCCGAGCCCGAGGGACCCAGCATGACGCAGATTTCGCCGCGGTTGATGGACGTGTCGATGCCATCGAGTACCGTCAGGCGCGCATCACCGTCGCCGTAGTGCTTTTTGAGCCCTTTGACCTGGACATAGGCTTTCTGCGTTGCCATGGCATCCCCCATTGTTAGCCTCGTACTACTTTATGAACGTAATAGTAAACCTTGGCGAACTATTTTGGGGCGAGAGTGGGGATTTGTTTCAGACTAGTCATTGGGGACGTTCTTAAATGACCAGTCACAAGGGACGCTCTTTCGCCACCCGGCAGTTGGGGACGCTCCTTATCTGCCCCCGATGGCTAGTCATTTAAGTCTGTCCCCAATGAATACTTTTGGTCGTTTAAGTCTGTCCCCAATGAGTAGGTGTCTAGGCGTGGGATTTGTTGTGGGCGAGGGCTAGGCCTACGGCGGCGATGGCCGCGGCAAAGAGCACTGTGACGCCCAGATCGCAAGCGATGTCGCCCAGCACGGTGGACGTCAGGTCCGCGGCGAGCGCCTTGCCAATCGCGTCGTTCACCCAATACGTCGGCACAAAATGCGCCGCGGTCTGCACGGCTGGGCCCATCAGCGACAGCGGCATCCAGGCGCCGCCCAAAAACGTCATGAGCATGCCGAGCAGGTTGCCCACACCGTTGAGCAGCTCCTCACGTGCACCCAGGCTCGAAAGGGCAAAGCCAACGGCCAGAGGCGTGCACGCCAGGGCAAACGTCGCCGCCAGCGCCAGGCACACACGACCCACGCCGACCTCGGCAACCGCGCCGGCAAAGCCCACGACGCCCATCATGCTCGACACAAACCAGATGCAGACGGTGATCACAGTGGCGGCCGCAAACACGGCGAGCGAACGCCGGCGCTCGGAGATTGGGCCGGCATCCATACGACGCACGCGCTCGGGCTCGTTCATGCCCGAGAACACCAGCCCCACCGATACGATGACCGACGAGATAATCGCGTACGCGCCAAAGTTGAAATACGACTTGAGCATGGCGGCGGCAGTCGAACCAACCTTGACCTGCTCAATCTGGACCTCGGCGCGCTTGGCGGCGGCATGCTCGGCGGCCTTGGCGACGCTACCATTAGAGGCGGCGGGCTCTAGGGCCGCTGCAGCGCCCGCGAGCGAAATCCAGCGCGAGGCCTCAGCAGACGAAAGCGCCGCCGCCATGGTGCCGGCACCGTAGGTCACATCGAGCTTGGGCAGGGCCTCCCCCGCGCGGGCGGCCGCGACCAGGTCGTTCTCAAACCCCTCCGGGATAAAGAACACGCAGTCGGCGCTACCCTTGGCGCTGTTGCTCTTGGAGAGCGCGTCCGCAAGATCGTAGGTATCGTCGCCGACGCCCGTGACCAACTCAAAGCGCGACCCCAGGTGCTTGGTGAGCGCATGCGAAAGGTCGCTGTCGTCGCGGTCGACCACGATCACGTTGGCATCGTAGGGCTCGTACTCGGTGAGCTGCGACGAGTTCCAGCTCACCGATGCCGCGATGAATACGCCCATGAGCGAGATGAACACCGTATAGATGAGCAGGTAGAACGGGTGCGCCAGCGCCATGCGAAGCGCAGTCTTAAAGGTGCTCATAGCGGCTCCTTCCAAAGGTCAGCGTGGCGGCGGCAACGAACAGCAGCGCCATAAGGACCAGCGCGCCGGCGCGAACGACAAAGGGGCCCAGGTTCTCAAAGAAATACAGGCGGTTGAACATGTCGCAGATGAGCTTGACGGGGTTGAGCCAGCACTCGGCCGGGCAGGCGCGGGCGACGTCGTCGGCAAGCGCCATCGCCGGCTCGCCGTAGAGGCCGGCGAACAGGGCGCACGTGGTAGCAAAGCCCGTGAGGATGCCGGACTTGGACGCCTTGCCGCCCTTAACGGGAAGCGTGCCCACAAAAAGGCCCAAGCCCGTGGCGGCAAGCGCGGAAGCGGCGCCACCCACCAGACACAGCCCCTCGCGCCCGCCAAAGTCGACGCCCACGACCAGGCGCACGTAGCCGATCGCGATCGTCATCGAGGCAAAGGAGACCAGCCACGAGCCGACAAAGATGCCGGTCAGCGATGCCGTCTTGGAAAGACCGCCCACACAGCGACGTGCGCCAAGGCCCGACAGATTGGGCTGCAGGTCGACGACGCTCAAGGCGGCAAACTCCGCAGACATCATCGCGACCAGGCCAAAAAGCGCGTAATAGTAGACGACCGTGCCATCGGGCGTGGTGCGTGTCAGGCTTACGCGGCGGGTACCGCCCTCGAGCGATAGAGCGCGCGCAACCGCCTCCGGGTCGGCGAGCGCCGCCGGGTTGTCCTGGGCAATCTGGGACATGAGCTCGGCATTTTGTGTATACGAGCTTGCCACCGTCTCCAGAATACTGCGGTCGGTGAGCACCGACGTCGCACGCGAGCTGCCATAGCTCGAAAGCAACGTGAGTTTGGGCGTGCCCGCATCGTCGACCGCATAGATGCCCGCGACCTCGCCGGCCTTAAGCGCACGGTTCGCATCGGCTGCGTCGTCGAGCTCGTGGATCTCGAGCAGCTGATCGCCGCCTTCCTTGGCAAGCGACGTCGCCACGCCCTTAAAGGTCGAAGCGTCCCAAGCCTCGTCCGCCACGACGGCCACCGGCACCGGGTCGACCGTGCCGTCGGAGCTGAGGTTCGCAAACATAAACATGAACATCGTGGAAAGTACGATGGGAAAGAGAGCGCCCCAGACCCACGTGCTCGGCCGGCGCAGCAGCGTCTTGACCGTAGTGATGATGGTGTTGAACATGACTGCCCCCTAGTCGCGCAGCTCGCGGCCGGTGATCTCGAGGAACACGTCGTTGAGGGTCGGTGGCTCGCTCCACACGCGGCCGAGCGCCACATCGGCGGCGCGCAGCGTGTCGAGGATGTCGACCAAATTGTGCGGGCTCGCTTCGCAGGTGCAGACGATCTCGCCGCCGGACAGCTCAACCGAAAGCACGTGCTCGAGGGCGCGCAGCCGCTCGACCGTGGCGGTCTCTACGGCGTCAACCTCGACAGTCACGCGCTCGCCCATCTGAATCATGCGCTTGAGCTCGTCGTTGGTGCCCTGCGCCAGCACGCGCCCGCCGTCCATGATCATGATGCGGCTGCAGATTTGCTCGACTTCCTCCATGTAATGGCTGGTATACACCACTGTGGCGCCCTCGTCGCGCAAGCGGCAGATGCCCTCCAGGATGGCGTTGCGGCTCTGTGGGTCGACCGCCACCGTGGGCTCGTCAAAGAAGATGAGCTCGGGCTTGTGCGTGATGCCGCAGGCGATGTTGAGGCGACGCGCCAAGCCGCCCGAGAGCTTGCCGGGGCGGAACTTGGCAAAGTCGCCCAGCCCGACAAAGTCGATCGCCTCGTTCACCAGCGCGCGGCGGTGCTTGCGGTCGTTGACGTAGAGGCTGCAGAAATAGTCGATGTTCTCGCGCACCGTGAGCTCGTCAAACACCGCCACCTGCTGCGGCACCACGCCGATGCGGCGCTTGAGGTCGTAGCGGGCGGGCGCCATGGGCTCGCCGAACAGCTCAATGGTGCCTTTGTCGTAGGCAAGCAGCTGCAAAATGCAGTTGATGGACGTGGTCTTGCCCGAGCCGTTGGGGCCCAGCAGGCCAAAGATCTCGCCGGGGGCGATGCTCAGGTTAAAGTGGTCGAGCGCAATAAGGTCGTCATAGCGCTTGACGAGGTTTTCGACGTGGACGATATCTGTCATGAGGCGGCCCTTCTGTTGCTTGCGGCCCGGTACGATTGCATCATCGCAGGAGCGGACGGCGCGCACCAGTGAGCTTTGTCACGAGTGCGGGGGCTCGGTCGCGCGGCCCGCCGACGCCCCCGCTTTGCCGCGCGGGAGGAATGTCACGGTTGCGCAGGCGGCCCCCTCCACCACGCGCAGCTTCGCGTACAATACCCGTATGAACAGGCTTTTCGACAAATCGATCGTGCTGGCGTGCTGTATTGCGGCCGCCATGGGTCTTGCTGTGGACGCTCGCCTGGTCGCGGCGTTTTGCCTTGGCGTTATTGCCACCTCGCTGGCCGAGGTCGCACAGGGAAACCGCGCCCGCCGTGCGAGCGAGACCGCAAGTTACGCTTACATCATCGCGGCTGTCTTCGTGCCGACGTTTGTGCCGTTTGCGCCTCTCGCCCTCTATGACATCGCGCGACGCGTGCGCCGTGAACGCATCTGGCCCGCGCTGGCGATTGGCGCCGTGTTTGTCTGCGCGCTTGCCGCGGACCTTCGCGGCGGCGCGCTCACCACCCGAACGCTCCTGCTGACCGCTATCCTTTCGGTTGCCGCCACCTTGCTATCGCTACGTACCGCCCAGTTGGAGCGCGAACAGCAGCGCATGCGCCGTACCCGCGACGAGCTGCAAGAACGAGCCCTCGCGCTCGAAGCGCGCAACCGTGACCTTGCCGACCGCCAGGACTACGAAGTCGAGCTCGCGACGCTCGCCGAACGCGCCCGCATCGCGCGCGAGATCCACGATAACGTCGGGCACCAGCTCACGCGCGCCTCACTGCAGGCCGAAGCCCTACGCGTGGTCCACGCCGACGAGCCCAGGGTTGCCGCCGATTTCGCCGACGTCAAACGCACGGTTGACGAGGCGCTCCAGCTTGTGCGCACCAGCGTCCACGCGCTCAACGACAACGCCGTCGACCTTTCCGTGCAGCTCGAACGCATTGTTGAAGGCGCGCGCTCGGACGGCGGCCCGCAGATTGAGCTTGAAGTTTTGGCCGAGCATGCACCCGCAAACGTCGCCAACTGTTTTGCGGCGGTCCTGCGCGAGGCGCTTTCCAACGCCATGCGCCACGCTTGCGCCCAGACCGTCACCGTACGATGCATGGAGCATCCGTCGTTTTACCAGCTCATCGTTACCGATGATGGCGCGGACGCGACCCCGGCGAGCAGCAGCAACGTCGTAGAAGGCATGGGGCTCGCCTCCATGCGCGAGCGCGTCGAGGCGCTTGGCGGAACCTTCACCGCCGGCCTGCGCGCCGGCGCCCCCGGCTGGCGCGTGTTTGCCACCGTCCCCAAACAGCAAGGAGATGAGGACCGATGAGGCTCATCGTTGTCGACGACGACCGCTTAGTGGTCGATTCGCTCAAGATTATCCTGGGCGCCCAGCCGCAGATCGAGGTAGTGGGTACCGGCGCCAACGGCAACGACGCGGTTTCGCTCTATGCCGAACACGCACCCGATATCGCGCTGCTCGACATTCAGATGCCGGAACGCGACGGCCTATCGGCGGCACGCGAGATCCTTGAGCACGAACCCACGGCACGCGTGGTGTTTTTGACGACATTCTCGGATGACGAGTACATTGTGTCGGCGCTTAAACTGGGCGCCCGCGGCTACCTGATTAAAACCGATGTCGCCGCCATTCCACCAGCGTTGGCGCAGGTCATGGCTGGCAAGCGCGTGCTCGAGGGCAAGGCGATCGAGGACATCGATTTTGACGGAACGGACGTCGAGGCGGGCACGCCCCGCCGGCCCGCAGCCTTCGCCAGCCTGACCGACCGCGAGTTCGAAGTCGCCGAACTCATCGCCCGCGGCCTCGACAACAAAGAGATCGCCGCCACCGCCTACATGGGCGAAGGCACCGTGCGCAACCACATCAGCTCGATCCTTGCCAAAATGGGCCTGCGCAACCGCACGCAGATCGCCATCGCCTACCTGCGAGGGTAATTACCCAACGACCGACCGCCCCGGCATAGCAAAATGGCTGCTGCCGATTTAATGCCATTTCAAAACTATGCCGGTTTACGGGGCCAGACTCAGGACCCCCATCCATACCCGCGTTTTCTGCAAAATGACGGCTCGTCTACCTGCGGTTTTATTTTCACGAATATCGGCATGGTTGGGGACTCGTAACTCAGCCCCGTAAACCGGCATAGTTTTGTTCGGGCGGCCCTGCACGAGTGTCTCCGCCAGCCTCGCGGGACCAAAATGAGCCGTTTTCCTCCGTCCCCAAGGGATCAGCCGAAACCGCCCGCCACGAAATCGGCCCATCTACTACGTTTGACTCAATACCCCTGACCATACCTTCGTTTTGAACAAAACCGCAGGCGTTCTACCTGCGGTTTTGTTTTTGCGCTTTTCGGCATGGTTGGGGGTAAGGGGCTAAACGTAGTAGATGGGCCGGTTTCGTGGCGCGCCCTCCTCCCCAACGCACAAAAGCGCCACCACGGAGGAGGGAGATGCCTCCGTGGCGGCTGGGGATAGGAGTAGGTCGGGATTTAGCCCTGCCGGCCGCCCGGGGCCTTTTGGCCCCGGGCGCTGTCGACGTGCCTAGCGCTTACGGATACCCCAGACCAGGGCTCCGACGCCGGCCATGGCGATGACAAATGTCATAAGCAGAGCGGCGGCCTGCTGGTCACCCGTGGTGGGCAGGAAACCCTTGACCGTCTTGACGATATTCGTCACGGTCTTGGGCGTGCCGGGATCGGGCGTCGGCACGGGCGTCTCGGGCTTCTTGTACGTGTTGTTGAACACGATACCCTCGACGCTCTTGTCGCCCTTGGTAAAGGCGACGTTCGCCTTGAGGTTGCCCTCGCCGTCATCGACCACGTTGACGGTCACGGTAAAGACGGACTTGTCGTAGGTCATACCGACCTCGTCGCCCTTGACCTCGCTGATGGTGTAGACGTGCGTACCGGGCTCGTCGTACTCGAACTTGTCGAAGCCGATCTTGCCGTCGGCATCGTTGGCAACCGTAGACTCGATGTCCTCGCCAACGAGCTTAAAGCTAAACTCGTCCTTCTTGAGCTCGCGTCCCTCGAGCACCTTGATGGCGCCGATGGAGACCTGCGTGGGCATGGCGTGATACTTGTTGGTAAAGCCAGCCGACTCGGTAGCTCCCTCGAGCTTGTGCGCCGCGGTCAGCGTGCCATCACCATTGTCGGAGACGGTGGTCACGACGGTGTAGGTCGTGCCGTCATAGGTGACGCCCTTGTACAGGCCGAGCGCGTTGGGGCAAGCCTCGCGCAGCGTGTACGTGTGCGTGCCGGGCGCCTCGTAGCGAATCGGGCTCAGTGTCACAGTGCCGTTGGCGTCGTTGGTGCCGCTTGCGACAACCACGTCGTCCTCGAGCAGATCAAACGTGAACTCGCCAGCTGCAAGGTCGCGTCCGGTCAGACGCTTGACCGTCTTGACCTGATCGGTCACGGAAGAATCGGTAGGCGCCACGCTGTAGGTGTTGGTGAACGTGAAGGCAGCACCGTCGTCGCCTTCGCGCTTGACGCTCAGATGTCCGGTGCCGTCGTCAGTCACGGTATAGGAAACCTTGCGCGTAGCGTTGGCATCGTTGGTCACGCCAGGGGCGCTGCCGGTCTCGGTCACCGTATAGGCAAAGGTGTGCGAGCGCGGAGCGGTGGGGGCCGCAGGCTCGGACTCGTCGCCGGGCTCGTCAGCGTTGGCATCAGCGTCGGCGCCGGCCTCTGCCTCGTCAGCGTCGACGTCGTCAGCTTCGTCTGCCTCGGCCTTATCGGTCGCATCGTCCGTCACGCCCAGAGCGCGGTTGAGGTCCTCGAGCGTAAAGTGGATCTTGCCAAAGTCCACGTTACCGGCTGCGTCGTTGGTTACGGTCGTGCGTTCGGGCATCGGGGCACCTGCCTCGTCGGCGGTCACGGTAAAGGTGAACTTACCCGTGATGTCGGCTGGGGTCAGGCCCTCGGCAGCCTGGAGCTTCTTGGTGCCGGCGAGCGCAGCGTCAACGGCATCGGCGCCGTAGACGTTCTCGAACAAGGGCTCGACGCCACCGTAGTCGACCGTTGCCGTCAGGGTGCCGTCGCCGTTGTCGACGACGATGACCTTAAAGCCAAAGTACCACGTTGTAGCGGAAACGCCATTCGGCAGCCCGAATAAATCTTCGTAGGCCGTGTAGTTAATGGTCCAGGCAAGCTTGCCGTCCTTATCGGTACGATAAGCAAGCCCAGCAGCCTCAAGATTAGCAAGCATCTTGGTGTCGTAGTGCAGCGTATCAAAGCTCACGTGCCCGCCGATATTGGGCTTGAGGTTTTCGTATGCCACAAGCTCACCCTGATAGGCGATGCCGAACCAGAACTCGCCGTCGGCCATCGGGCGACCGGTCAGAGTCTTGGTGGCAACGACCTGAGCAGCGGTACCACCAGGCGTGTTGGTCATAGCGCTGTAACTGTTGTGGAACGGCACCAGGGCCTTCTCGACCTTGTTCTCGCCACTCTTGTGGACCGTCTCATGCGTGCCCTCGGGACCACCGGAAACGGTCGTCGTAGCAGTGAGCGTACCGGCGGTGTCGTCGGCGATGGCGATCGTCACCGTGCGTACGGCGTCATCGTAGGTGTAACCGGGCTGGCCGTCGTTCTTTTCGGCCACGGTGTACTTGAAGGTCTTGCCGGCGTCAGCCTGCGTAAATTTAACCTCATGACCAGACAGAATGTCGATCAGTCCGACCGTTGCCTCTGCCGCTGCGGGGGACTTGAAGCTATTAGCCCCGGGCAGCAGACCGAGCGCGCGAGCCGAAGCGTCGTCAGCGGGTGTCACGGTAAAGGTGAACTGACCCTCGGTCATGGGGCGGCCGTCCAGATACTTGCTGAGCCACAGACCGCCGGCCGCGGTGTAGTTAAGCTCAGTGCGGTACGTGTTGGTAAAGCGTCCGTTTTCCTTCTTGGTGACGTTGGCGGTCAGGTTGCCATCGCCGTCCTCGGTCACGGTTACTTCGGCGGTCGCGACGTGGGAGTCATACGTCATGCCGACCGTATTGCCCGCGTTCTCGCGGATCTCGTACTTGTAGGTTCCGGCAGCCGTGTAGCGAATCTTGCCGAACTTGATGGCGGCAATGTCGTCCTTCGCATCGTGCTTGCTCACGGTTACGGTTGCAGGATCGGGCAGTGGGGCGTCTTCGGGGGCGGTGATGGTAAAGCTGAACTCGTCCCCATCCGTCCAGTCGCGGCCGCTGATGACCTTGCTCAGGTCAAAGTCGAGGTCTGCATCGGTCGGGGTCACGCTGTAAGTGTTCTCGAAGGTCGCAGGCGTGGCGCTCTTCAGCTCGTGCGTAGCGCTGAGGGTACCGTCACCGTTGTCGGTAATGGTGGTCTCGATGGTGTACTTGGCGTCGCTGTACGTGATGCCCTTGCTGGTGGTTCCGCCGTTGACCTCGCGCAGCGTGTAGGGGTACTTGCCGGGCTTGGCGTACTTCACGGCGCCCATCGTGATGTTGCCACTGGCGTCGTTGGTGCCGGTGGCGACGACCTTGTCGCCCTCGACGAGCTCGAAGGAGAACTCGCCGGCAGCAAGCTCGCGTCCGGTCAGGACCTTATTCGCGGTGATCTGGTCGGTGACGCTGAACTCGTCAGGATTCGGCTTGTAGCTGTTGTTGAACTTCGCCTCGTCGGCTCCATTCAGGACATGCTTCGCCTCGAGCGTGCCGTCGCCCTTGTCGGTGATGGTCGTCTCAATGGTGTAGGTCTTGCCGTCGTAGGTGATGCCGTTGTTGGCGTCGCCCGGGACCTCGCACAGCGTGTAGGTATGCTTGCCGGCAGCGGTGTACTCGATGGGGCTCATCTTGATCTTGCCGCGGTCGTCATTCTTGCCGGTGGCGACAACATCGTTGCCCTCGACGAGCTCGAAGGAGAACTCGCCTTCCTTGAGATCGCGCCCGGTCAGGACCTTGGTCGCCGTGATCTGATCAGTAACACTGAAGCTCTTGGGGGTTACGGTGTAGGCGTTCTCGAAGGTCGCCTTGTCAACATTCTGCAGCTTGTGCTCCACGCTGAGGGTGCCATCGTTGTTATCCTTGACGGTGGTCACAATAGTGTACTCAGCGGTGCTGTAAGTAATGCCGTTTTCGGTGGTGCCGGCCTTGGTCTCGCGCAGTATGTAGGTGTGCTCGCCAGCCGCAGTGTAGGTGACGGGATCCATTACGATCTTGCCGTCGGCATTGTTGGTACCGGTGGCGACCACGTTATTGCCCTCGACGAGCTCGAAACGGAAATCGCCAGCCTTGAGGTCGCGCCCGTCCAGGACCTTGTCCGCGGTGATCAGGTCGGTGACGCTGGAGCTCTTGGGGGTCACGTTGTAGGAGTTCTTGAACTCGGCAACCTTGACGTCCTTCAGAACATGCGTGGCGCTGAGCGTACCGTCGCCGTTGTCCGTGATGGTGGTCTCGATGGTGTACTTGGCGTCACTGTAGGTGATGCCCTTGCTGGTGGTTCCGCCCTTGACCTCGCGCAGCGTATAGGCGTGCGTTCCGGCCTTGGTGTACTCGATGGGGCTCATCGTGATCTTGCCATCGGCGGCGTTCTTGCCGGTGGCAACGACCTTGACGTCCTTGCCCTCGCCCTCGACGAGCTCGAAGGAGAACTCGCCCTCAGCCATGTCGCGGCCGGTCAGGACCTTGGTCGCGGTAATCCGATCCTCGACAGGCTTCACGTTATAGGCATTGGTGAACGTAAATGCCACATCGCCGTCTGGCTTGTGGGATACGCTCAAATTACCCTTGCCGTCATCGGTCACGGTGTAGGAAACCTTGCGCGTGGCGTTGGCGTCGTTGGTCACGCCAGCGACCTCGCCGGACTCAGTCACGGTGTAGGTAAAGGTGTGCTCGCGCTTCTCGGGCTTCTCGCCCAGAGCCTTGTTAAGGTCGTCGAGCGTAAAGGTAATCTTGCCAAAGTCGACCTTGCCCTTGGCATCATTGGTCGCGCTCGCGTTCGTGGGCATGGGTGCGCCCTCTTCACCGGTCACGGTAAAGGTGAACTTGCCGGCAATGTCAGCCGGGGTCAGGCCATCAGGAACCTGCAGATTCTTCTTGCCCACAAGCGATACCTCGACAGGCGCGGCAGTGTAGGCGTTCACAAACTCGTTGCCGGCATCGCCGTAGACAGCCGTCGCCGTCAGGGTACCATCGCCGTTGTCGACAACGGTCACATATGCGTCAATTGCCGCCGTGGTAGTGCTCACGCCCGCAGGCAGCTCGCCGGTCTGCTCGGCAGCAATGTAGCGAATGGTCCACGTGGGCTTGTCTGAGCTAGCGTCAAACGACGCCTTGTCTTCCTCGACCAGCTTGGCAAGCGACTCGGTCGTGTACGTCAGCGGACCGAACTCAACCTTGCCACCCTTGTTGGTTGCATCCAGCAGAACCTCGTCGTGCCCCGCATAGCTCAGCGCAAACTTAAATTCGTCATCGGCCATCAGGCGCCCCGTGAGCGTCTTGGTAGCCTCAAGAGTCAGCGGGGTTTCCGTCTTGGCGCTATAGATGTTCGTGAACTTAGTCTCACCCGAGGTCTTTTCAACGTCGGCCTTAAGCTCACCCTTGGCGTTAACCGTCACAGCCACCTTGAACGTGGCAACGTTCTTGCTGTAGGTAATGCCACCGGCGTCGCCCTTGACCTCGCGGACCTCATAGGTGTACTCGCCCGGCTCGGCATAAGTAATCTTGCCAAAGTTAATGGCTGCCTTGCCCTTGTCGAGATCGGCATTGGTCACAGTTACGGTCGCGGGGTCGGGCATCGGGGCATTGTTGTCGGACGTCGCGGAGAGCTCAAACTCAAACGCATCCGTATCCGCCCACTTGCGGCCCTCGAGCACCTTGGTCAGACCAAAGTCAGTCTTGGTATCCACCGTTGTCGGCTTGGTTGCAAGGCTAAAGATAATCTTGCCGTTGTTGCCCAGGTGCGAATGCACGTGCGTGGAAGTCGCAACGGAGGAAAGGTCATTCCACCTGGGGTTAAGCACGTCGCGCGCGGTCTCGGTCTTGTTACCATTCACCCCCACATCGTCCTTGGTGGTATGCAGCTGGTCGATATAGGCCAAGCGCGCGGTTCCCTTATTAAAGGACCAATAGCCGTCATCTTTGACCAGAGCGCCGTCGTAGCTGGCGATCTCGTGCCCCTCAAACTCCACAACGGCATAGTCGTCCTTCGGCTTGCCGTTTGCGCCCATCGCCACAAACTCGTCCTTGTAGTAATAGACGTCGTTGCCCTGCGGCTTTACCGTCGCGCGCTGGGTGCATTCCTTGTCCGTGTAGATAGGCGTGATTTTTTGGAAGTAATAGTAGCTGTTGGTATCGGCGGGCTCAAACTCGGCGACAACATCGCCCAGCTCGCCGCCCGACCACTTGTTGGCCAGGAAGTAGACCGTCTGGTTGTCGGCGTCCTTGTGGTCATCGATATACTTCTTGAGCACCTTATCGGGCGTAAACAGGTTGTTGCGTGCTTCGTCCTTGACGCTCGAGGTGTATTTAATCTGAATAGGCTTGATGTCATTGAGCGACGTGCGCTCAAAGATCCCGTTTTCCATGTCCACGTGATAGCGGATCAGCGGAATCAGCGATGCGGGGATCTTAACCGTCACGATATCGCCCTGCTGCGCATTGGCAGAGCGCTCGACGGTGATGACCAGGTCCTTGGCCACGCCCGAAAACTCGTACGTGTCCGTATTGCCCTTGGTTGTCTTGGTCACTTCATCAAAGGGGACGCCATTAATCTGAGCGCTGACAAACGTATCGACCTGCATAAAGTCGCCCAGCTCATCACTGAAGGTGATGTAGCCGGACTTGCTCTCGTCGTAACCATCCTCGATCTGAGTGGGAGAGCCCTTGCCCGAGGTGATAGAGCTCGAGATATCATCAAACACCTTCTTGAGCTCATCGGCATTCGACGCAGCCTTGTAGAAATCGGAATTCTCGGTGCGCTTACCAAGCTCATTGGTTGTGTAGGACGTGGCGTTTGGATAGTTGCTCGACACGGCGTGCATGAACTTGTTTTCGTCGCTCGTCCAGTAGTTCGTAGGCTCGTCAGCGGGATTCGCATCATCAAAGATGCCGATGGTGTAGACCGTAGCGCCTTTCCCCTTCATTTTCTTGGCGGCGACTATGGCATTATTGGCAACCGTAGGGTTAAAGTTCCTGACGTCTGTGGGCGTGCCGTCCGTAAAGAACACAACTACCTTCTGGGCATCCTCGCGGCCCGACATGTCGCGAGCAAGTTCAAGGCCGTAATCAGCCCGCGTGGCACCGGCAGGTTCGATGTAGCCGACCGTATTCTTAAGTTCCGTCGCAGCGCTATCAACACACGGCGTCAGGCTCTTCATGGTCTGCGAGTAGTTGTGCGTGTATCCCTGACGATCGCGATACGTATCGTTGCCGATCTCGTTTTTCTTTGCACCCGAAAACTTAACGATGGCAACCTGATGCCGCTTATTCGTATCTTTAATGCTCTTGTTTTGCTCGGCGATGGTGTCGATAAAGGAACTGGCAGCTGCCTTGAGTGCGTCGATGCGTTTGGTCGAATCGCTGTCACCCATGTCATTATCCATCGACCCGGAGGCATCAAGCACCATCACGATATCGAGCGGTTTAGTGACCAGCGACGTTGTGTCAGAAGTCGAAGACATCGTGGAGAGCGTCGTCACAAAGTCGGACTTTTCGTCCTGCGCTGGCTCGACCGTCTTGTCCGTCCAGATTCGGCCTACATAACGTGTCGTCAGGTCCTGCTCGCCGCCCGACGCCCAGTACTGCCAGCGGCCGGTGGTGTCAGGGTCGACTATCTTTCCGCTCACCGTCGGTCCGTCCATTCCGGTGCTGGACCTGGCGTTGGCCTCGGGCAGCATGGCAAATGCTGCAGCCGGCAACACCAGCACCACGGCCAGTATCACCGCCAAGAGACCCCTCGTGTACTTACTCATCGCGTCTCCCTTCTCGCGGTCTCAGACCTTGCAACAGCCTAAAGTTACGAAATGAGACACAATTTGGGCAGGTGACACATGTTCCAGATTCGGTTTTTGGCGTGAGACAAATGTCTCACCAAAGTTGAGACACGGCGTTTTCGCAGGAAAACGGGTGCGACTCAAGATGGACGGGGCAAAAGGGCCCGTTTTCCTCCATCCCCGAGGGAGCAGTCGACGGCGCTCGCCACGAAATGAGCCTATCTACTACGTTTAGTCCGGTACCCCCGACCACAATCGCGTTTCATGCAAAATCGCAGGCGTTCTACCTGCGGTTTTCTTTTCGCGTTTTTCGCCGTGGTTGAGGGTAGCCACCCAAACGTAGTAGATGGGCCTATTTCGTGGCAGACGGGTCACGCGGCAGCCCTCACAAGGCAAAAATGATCCGTTTCCCTCTGTCCACGGGAGATCAAGGGCTGCTACGGATATGGTGCTATTTCAAAACTATGCCGGATTACGGGGCTAAAGTCGGAGTCCTCATCCATACAGCCTTTTTTGAAAAACGGCAAGCAGTCTACCTGCGGTTTTGTTTTTGCGATTTTCTGTATGGTCGGAGATTCGCTATCCAGCCCCGTAATCCGGCATAGTTTTGTTCGCGACGGCACAACCGCGCGTTTAAGCGCGGGGCAGGTGGGGCATTTTTGCCCCACCGGCCCCGTCTTCGCGCTACTCCGGCTTGGTTTCTACCGTGGGAGTCTTGTCCGCCGCGACTGGGGTGCGGGCGGTGTCCATAGTCAGGCAGTGTTTGGGGCAGCTCTCGATGCACTCGCCGCACACCACGCAAGCGTACGGATCGATCGACCAGGTACCGCCCTTGCGATCGACCGAGAGTGCGCCCGCCGGGCAACGGCGCGCGCACATGCCGCAGCAGATGCACACGTCCATGTCGTTGACGATATGTCCGCGCAGACGCTCGGGTGCCGCGAGCTTCTCCTGCGGATAGCACACCGTTACCGGCTGCTTGACCATAGAACCCAAGGCCGTCTTGGCAAATGTCAGTAAACTCATGCCGCGCCTACCTTTCCGTGCAGCTAATGCAGGGGTCAATGGTCAGGATAATCATGGGCACGTTGGCAAGGAGCACACCCTGCAGCGCATGTGTCAGACCCGCCAGGTTCTGCGACGTCGGCGTGCGCACGCGAAAACGGTCCAGATTCTTGGTGCCGTTGCCGCGCACATAGTAGTACGCCTCGCCGCGCGGCTGCTCAATCACAACCTCGCCGCGCGCGCCGTCGGCCGGCGTGAGCTTGGTACGCCCGCCGATACCGTCGTGCGGAATCTTGCCGATAAGCTCCTTGATAATGTCCATGGCCTGCGTAACCTCGGCACAACGCACCTGGCAGCGGGCATAACAGTCGCCATCGGTGGCAACAATCGGCTCAAACGCAACCAAGTCCGCATAGGCACCGTCACCGAACATGCGCACGTCATAATCCACGCCCGAGGCGCGACCGAACGGGCCGACCATCGACAGATCCAGCGCGTCCTTCTTGCTGATCACGCCCACGCCATGCAGGCGCTCGCCGCAGCTATTGTCGTCCAAAAATGTATGCACCACGGCCTCGTAGTCAGGGCGCATAGCGTCGAGCGTCTGGACAATACCCGCCAGCTCGGAATCCTCAATGTCGTGCTTAAGGCCGCCGATCTCGTTAATCGAAAGGATCACGCGTCCGCCGCAAGTGCTCTCGAAAATCTTGAGAATCTGCTCGCGCAGGGTCCATGACCGATAGAACAGCGCCTCGAAGCCAAAGGCGTCGGCAAGCAGGCCCAGCCACAGCAGATGCGAGTGGATGCGCGAAAGCTCGTGCAAAATGGTGCGGATATACTGCACGCGGCCGGGCACCTCGATGCCGAGCATGCGCTCGCAGGCGCTGGCATAGCCGTAGCTGTGGCCCACGGCGCAGATGCCGCAGATGCGCTCGGCGATGTAGCCAAACTGGTGCATGTCGCGCTTTTCGGTGAGCTTCTCGAGTCCGCGGTGCACAAAACCGATCTGCGGAATTGCCCGATGACGCGGTCGTCCTCGATCACCAGGTCCAGATGAAGCGGCTCGGGCAGCACCGGGTGCTGCGGACCAAACGGAATGACGGAGCGATGTGCCATGGGCCTTACGCCTCCTTTTTCTGCTTGTCGCGGGCGGCCTTGGCGGCAAGCGCCGCGCGGACCTTGGCCGCTTTCTCGGGATCCATGGCAGCGAGCTTTGCCTCCATCTCGGCAGCCTTGAGCGCGGCCTTGGCAGCGGCATCGTCATGCTGGGCATCGGAGCCGGCAGCCGCAGCGGGCTGAGCGACGGCAGCGCCCGCAGTGCCCTCCTCTGCAGCAGCCGCAGCGGCGGCCTTTTCGGCCGCGGCCTTGCGCGCCTTGGCCTCGGCAGCGGCACGGACCTTCATGGCTTTCTCGCGCGCGGCCTTCACCTCGGGCGTGATGACGCTCATGGGCTCGGCAGTCGAAACCTGGTAGAAAAAGCCCTTAAAGTCGATCTGCATGTCGGTGATGGCAAGGCCAAACAGGTCGTGGGCCTCATTTTCAAACGGGAACACCGCGGGGTAATACGAGCTGATGGACGGAATCTCCTGGTACTGGTCGATGCCCTCAACCACCAGGTCCTCAATCGCATAGCTGCTGTCCTGCGCAATATGCTCCTGAGCAGCACGAACGTTGATAAACGTATAGACCAAGCGATACGAGCCGTCGTCGACGTTGCGTTCAGCGTGCATTTGCACAAAGCGCGCGCCGACGCCCTTAAGCGCCTGGACATGCGACAGAAGCTCTTCGATCCCGACGGTGGTATAGATAGCCTTTTGCATTACTCGGCCTCCTTTGCAGCGGCGGTCGCGTCGCCGGCCTCCGCAGCAGCCACAAACCCATCCTCGCCCAGCTCAACGCCACCGTCCCAAGTAGCGGCACCGCCCACGGTAAGCGGGTCGCCGCCGGCGCGCATCACGGCCTCCTTCTGGTCCAGGATGCCACACGCCTCCACGATGGCGTCGATCACCGTCTCGGGGCGAATGGCGCACCCGGGCGCGTACACGTCCACGGGAATCGCGCGGTCCACGCCGCCGATCACGTTGTAGGCATCGCGGAACACGCCGCCCGAACACGCGCAGATGCCGCACGCCACCACGCACTTGGGCTCGAGCATCTGGTTGTAGATCTGGCGCACGACGGGCAGGTTCTGGGCATTGACCGACCCCGTCACCAAAAAGATATCCGCATGCTTGGGGTTGCCGGTGTTGACCACGCCAAAGCGCTCCGCATCGAACAGCGGCGTGAGCGAGGCCAGCACCTCGATATCGCATCCGTTGCAGCTCGAACCGTCGTAATGAATAACCCACGGCGAGCGCGACATTTTATGATCCATGGATGCCGCCTCCTAAATAAACACGTCAACGAGGATGGGCATAAGGTTGAGCAGGCCAAACACCAGCGCCACGCCCCATCCGAGCCTAAAGCAGCTGCGCCAGGTGCTGCGTGCGAAGGTGTTGTCGATCAGGACCTCGACAAAATACGTCGCGGCCATCACGACCAGGGCCACGACCCAGCTCACGGGGTTGTCCCAAACAAAGAACATGCCCACCCACATCAAAAACAGCACGGTCTCGCACCAGTGCATAAGGGTCATCTTGGCCAGCGTGCCGCCGCTCATCTCGGTGGCGACGCCCTGGACGATCTCCTGATGCGCGTGATGCGAGTACGAAAGATCGAACGGCGACTTGCGCAGCTTGATGGTAAGCACCGCGAGCAGCGCCAGGAAAATGGGCGCGCTGTACACGATGATGGGGGCCGACTGCCCCGTCACGGCGATGGAATCAAAACTGTCGGTGGCAAGGTACAGGCCCACGCTCATCAGCAAAACGGCGGGCTCGTAACTCATAACCTGCAGCAGCTCACGGTCGGCGCCAACCTGGGCAAACGGGCTTTGCGTCGAGGCGGACGCCAACACCACAAAGATCGCGGCGAGCGTCACCATAAAAGCGCACAGTAGCGTGTTAGAGCCCGACACAAAGATGCCGCCGCCCACGACGGTAAAGATAAGCGCGCACGCCATATAGGTATCGTCCATGGTGTTTACGCTGGCAGGGGCTTTGCGCAGCAACTTGGCAACGTCGTAGAAAGGCTGGAGCAGGCGCGGGCCCACGCGGCCCTGCATACGGGCCGAAAGTTTGCGGTCAACGCCGTCGATCAGGCCACCAACCAAAGGCGCCAGCAGGGCAAACACCACGGTACCAATAAATATGCCCACGACGCCCGAACCTTCGAAATACTTGCCGCGCAGCACCGAGGGCGCGCTCATGGCAAGTCTCTCGGGTCCAATCCACGCGCAACACAGCAGCGCAAACAAGATAATGCTGCAGCACACAACGCTACCCACGGGGCTAATACGCTTCTCGCCAAGGGCGTCCTCCGAGTACCAATTGCGCTTTTCGGCCTTCACCTCGTGTCCCATCGAGCCGCGGAAATGGCGATATTTGTCGGTTCCCACACCCGAAAGGTACACGTTGACGTGCGGCTTGTTGCTCACGCGGAATGAAGTCAGCAGCACCACGGCGATAAACGCCACGATAACCACCATCAGATACATGGCGTCCTTGCCAATAACGTACGGCACGCGGCCAAACACCATGGCCAAGTAAGGCGACACCAGACCGCTCGAGATAACCGGAAACGCCACGCAGCACAGAATCAGTAGCGCGGCGATGGTGTTGAGCGCCATCCATTCGGTCTTGTGGACATTGACCTCCACGTTTTGAGCCGTGGGGTCGACGCCCGAAAGCTTGGCAAGCCACTTGCCCCAGAAGAAGAACGTCGCTGCCGAGCCAAAGGCCAGCACCATAATCATGAGCACGTTGCCGGTCTGTGCAAACGCCACCAGGGCGCCCCACTTGGACACGAGCATGCCAAACGGCGCCACAAACATGCCCATGATGCCCAGCATCATCAGGCGCGTCAGGTGCGGCATGCGGCTGAACATACCGTCCATGTCCTCGATATCGCGGCTGCCGATATGATGCTCGGCCGTGCCCACGCACAGGAACAGCAGCGACTTGGCCACCGTGTGGAACAGGATCAGGAAGATGGCCGCCCATACGGCCTCGGGCGCGCCGACACCCAGGCAGGCACTAATGAGGCCTAAGTTGGAAATGGTGGAGTACGCGAGCACGCGTTTGGCGTTGCTCTGCGAGATGGCCATGAGGGCAGCGAGCAAAAACGTGATGGCACCCACACTCGTGACCATAAAACCGGTCACAGGATAGATAGCATAGAGCGGGCTCAGCTTGACCATCAGGAACACGCCGGCTTTGACCATGGTTGACGAGTGCAGCAGGGCGCTCGTGGGCGTGGGGGCAACCATAGCACCGAGCAGCCAAGTGTGGAACGGCATCTGTGCGGCCTTGGTGAGCGCGGCGAGCGACAGCAGAACGACCGGCATCACCAGCAGCGCGGATTGCGCGGTTCCGGCACCGGAAAGCTCGATCATGCCCGAGATGGTCAGCGGCATGCCGTTGACGTGCAGAAACATAAGGCCCGCCAAAAACGCGATGCCGCCCAGCATGTTAAGGATGATCTGGGTAAAGGCGTTCTTGATGGCCTCGGGCGTGCGCGTGTAGCCAATCATAAGGAACGAGCACACGGTGGTGATTTCCCAGCCGCAGAACAGCCACTCAAGGTTGTCGCTCGTCACGATGACGAACATGGCTGAGAGGAACAGGAACATAAGCGCCAGGAACTGCGGGCGTCGATCGGGCGCGGTCTGCCCGCGCAGCGCGGCCTCGTGCTCGTCATGGGCCTGGAAGTCCTTCATGTAGCCCAGGGCATACACACAGATTAGGCTGCCGACGATGCCGACGGCGAGGACCATGATCACACTCATGTAGTCCAGGTAGAGCGGCGTCGCCGTGACGGCTTCGGCCGCGGGCAGCGTCATGGCTGCAAAGGCGAGCGAGCCCACCAGCTGGACTATGCCGAGCACCGTGGTGAGCGCGTTCCTGTATTTGTACGCGTTGTACAGGATGACGGCGCACAGAATTACGTCGATGACGGAGCTGATGATCGAGAGCGCATGCGAGGTGCCGGGGGCAACCTCAAAGCTCTGCGGACCCGTGCCAAAAAACATGACGGCGACTACAACTGTCACCGCCATAATAATGCCGGAGCCTATGAGCCCCACCGCATCGCGAACTCGGTCACCGTGCGCAAGCAGCATGCCCAGCGCCGGTACCAGCGGAAACAGGGTAAGGAAATACAGTAGCGTCATACCATCGCTCCCCCATGCAAAAACGCTGCAATTGTTTAACGTTATAGCTCAATTACGGGGTTACGGTGGCAGGTTTTCGGTCAACTGGGGAGTTTTAGGCGTACGGGGCAAGGGCGCGTCCGCTTTGGAGCAGTGGGGCGGCAAGAAAAATGCGCCCCCGTGGGCGCACCATCCCGTTTGCTATTCCGCCTTTTTAACGCGCGGCTTGCGACCGCGCGGCTTATCGACCAGTGCGGACTCACCGCTCTCGCGATACTGGCGACACCAAGCCTTGACCGAAGACTCGCTAGGAATCTTGTGCTTGATCATGGCCTCGCGAACCGTCAAGCCGTTTTCCAAGCGGTCCTTGACCACGGCGAGCTTAACTTCGTACGAATAGGTGTGATGATGCGAACCGGCGTTGAGAACGGCGTCGGCACCGCCCACAGCATACGCGCGGGCCCACTGACGAGCCGTGGCCTGGGGAATGCCAAGCTCCGCGGCGAGGGCGCGATGACCGACCCCCTCTTGGAGGATCTCGACGGCGCGCTGCCTAACCTCGGGCGCATGCGTGCGAGTCCTAGTTGCTTCCGACATACCTGCCACTTCTTAGCCTTAACCGTTAATCTGCTTTCTTACGTGCATGTTAGATAGTAGCATTTTGCTGTTTGCTCAAAGCAGTTAATTAAAATAGACGCGGCGTTATCTGGGCATTTGGCACCAAATTACGACATATCTTTATCGATTATTTACGCTGGTAGCTGACTCACAGCTAATCGTCATTCGCTTGTCAACAAAATTGGCATCTCTTTATGTCCTTTGGTATAGAGGATATAGTTATTAACCCCTCCCCCAATAATTTTGAGTGATCTGCAAGGCAGTAGACGTCCTCATTCCTCATGATTACCGCGCATTGCCATCCACCGGAGCAAAACAAAAAGGGCGGGACCTGCTGCGCTTGCAGGCCCCGCACCGGTTGACACCCGACGGGACACAGCCGGGCGAGACGAATCCGTGCTACCGCCCCGCCTGGCCGCGATGTTAAACTACAGCTCGTTGGCCGCGTGATATGCCGTGCGGATGGCGCTCGCGATGTCGGCGGTGCGCTCGCCCGAGCAGTCGCCCACGCAGGTCACGGGCACCGTTACGCCGTCCAGGTCAAACGCGTTGGCCTTGGAGCCCACGGCCATCACCACGTAATCGCAGGAGATCTTTACCGGCTCCTCGGCGCCGTCCTCGGTGGTGCGAACAGCCTCCACGCCCTCATCGGTAATGGCGGTCAGGCGGGTCTTCACGTGCTGCTCCACGTTGTGCTCTGCAAAGTCGCTCATGATCAGTGGCAGAATGGTCTCGGACTCGCCCGCGGCAATCTTGTCGAGCATCTCCACGATCGCCACCTCGCAGCCGTGCTGCAGCAGATACTCGGCAGTCTCGGTGCCCACCAGGCCACCGCCAATGACAGCGACGCGGCCGTTGAGCTCCGCCTTGCCGGCCAGCACGTCCCAGCTCGAGACGACCTTCTCCGAGTCGGCGCCCGGAACGGGGATGACCACGTCGTGCGCGCCCACGGCCACAATCGCGGCGTCGGCGGCGTTGAGGTCCTCAGCGGTAGCGGCATGGTTGAGCTCGACCTTCACACCCAGGCCGGGCAGAATCTTCTCGTAGTACTCGACGGAACGCATGATCTCGTCCTTGCGCGGAGGCGCGGCCGCCAGCACAATCTGGCCGCCCAGATGATCGCTCGCCTCGTAGACGGTCACGTCGTAGCCGCGCTTGGCCGCCACGCGCGCGGCCTCCAGACCGGCGATGCCGCCGCCCACCACGGCGATCTTCTTGTCGCCCTCGCCCGGCTTAATGGCGATGGTTGCCTCATCGCCGTTCTCGGCATTGAGCACGCACGAGATGTACTTGCGGTTTTGAATCGCATCGACGCAGCCCTTGTTGCAGTTGAGGCACTCGCGGATGGGCTCACCCGTGGCGGCCTTCAGCGCAATGTCGGGGTCGCACATGAGCGAGCGGCCATAGGCGATGATGTCGGCGGCGCCGTCTTCCAGAATCTTCTCGCCGGCCTCGACCGAAACCACGCGGCCCACGGTTGCCACCGGCACGGAGACCAGGGCCTTGACGCGCTCGGCCACGGGCAGCGTCCAGTTGTAGGGCATGGCACCCATGGGCGGAATGGTGTCGCCCATGTTGCCGGTGTGGTTGGCCTGTGCGACCTGAATCATATCGATGCCCGCACCCTCGAGCAGCTTGGCGAACTCGCAGGCCTCGTCGGGCTGCAGGCCACCCTTGCCGCGCGGCGTGCCGTCGGGGTTCTCCATGATCACGGGGAGCTTGTACTCCACCATCAGCTGCGGCGCGGCCTCCTTAATGGCGGCGACGACCTCCAGCGCGTAGCGAACGCGGTTCTCGAACGAACCACCGTACTCGTCGGTGCGCTGGTTGAGGATGGCCGAGCACAGCGAACCCACCAGGCGGTCGCCGTGGACCTCGATAGCGTCGATCCCGGCCTGCTGTGCGCGAGCGGCCGAGGCAGCGATGGCCTCCTTGATCTGGGTGAGCTGCTCTACGCTCGCCTCGTTCACAAAGTGCTGCATGTCGTGATGCAGCTTGGCGTAGGCCTGGTTGCGGATCTCGTTGGACTCGGCCATCTTGGCGGCAAAGGTCTCCTCGTCGCCGGCGGCCTTGGCCTCCTGCGCGGCCTTGGCGGCGGCCATGGATCCCATGACCATGCGGCCGACGCCGGGCACGTCGTACTCGGGGTGGAACAGCTGCAGCGCGACCTTGGCGCCGTGCTTGTGGACGGCATCGGCCAGGGCCTTAAACGTGGGGATTTGGGCGTCGGTCGCCAGCTTGGGCGTGGGGCTTGCGGTCATGACGGGAGCAACGTCGCCGATGACGATGTAGCTCACGCCGCCACGGGCCAGGCGCTCGTAAAAAGCCAGGCTGCGCTCGCCAATGGAGCCGTCGCGCTCCTCGTAGCCGGTGGTCAGCGGCGGGAACATAATGCGGTTTTTGAGCTCAAGGGGGCCAACCGTAATGGGCTGAAGCAGCTTGGATGCAGGTGCGGTCATGGACATTCCTCTCTTGTAGGCGCGGCGGCGATGATGCCGCGTAGTTGTCTAGAGGATATGGCATGGGAATACAACAGCGCAACGGAAATCGGCGGACAGCAGGTAGCGGCAGGTGGATGGGGGTGGGCGGGGCGGCCCGTCGGTTTGTCTCAATCTGTAACAGTTACGCGGCAAAACTGGGTCTTACTGTTACAGATCGAGACAAACCAAACCCGCTTGCTAGAAAATCTCAATCTATAACAACAACTCGGCAAAATCCGTCCCTCGTGTTACAGATTTAGACAAACACGACCCAACCCACCGGTATATCTCGATCTGTAACACCTAGCCGCCCAAATCGGGTCTAGATGTTACAGATCGAGATTTTGTTTGAGAGGCCGAGAATTGGACCGAAAACACGGTCCCGAAATAACAAAAAAGCTCGCCGGCTAGGCCGACGAGCTGCAAGTTCTTGGTCGCGGGGGCAGGATTTGAACCTACGACCTCCGGGTTATGGATATGGCGGGCCGTCAAACAGCGATTGGACTAAAGCCGTGCCTTCCACAGTATTTAGTCCTATAAACAGTCCAACATCTTTATTTCTAGTCGTTAGATTGGACTAAAATGACTTTAATTTCGATATTTAGTCGTATCTTACGACTAAATATCAGCCACGAGACCGTTAGGAGCGATCTTGTACTACAGCGATCACGACGTCCTTGAACTCATCGCCCGTATCGAGAAGCCCTATGAGAGCGAGGTTATCGAGCTCAAGGAAGCGAAAAACGACTTCAGTTTCAAGAACCTCGGGAAGTACTTCTCCGCCCTGAGTAACGAAGCGGTCCTGCGCGGGAAACAAGACGCCTGGCTCATCTTCGGTATGGACAACGACAAGGTCGCATGCGGAACCGCTTACCGAGAAGGAAATCCGGCCAACCTTCGATCCCTTAAAAAGGAGATTGCGGACCGCGCGAACAACCACCTCACCCTGAGAGAGATCCATGAACTCAGGATTGACGGCAAACGCGTCCTCGCGTTTCAAATCCCCGCCGCAACGCCAGGCATGCCGACGGCGTTCAACAATGCGGCATGGGCGCGCGAGGGCGAATCACTCGGGCCACTCCCCATCGATAAGTACGAGCAGATACGCCAAATGCGGAGGCCGGACTGGAGTGCCCTCGAAATCGAAGAAGCAACCTTCGAGGACCTCGACCCCAAAGCCGTGAAGAAAGCGGTGGAGCTCTTTCTCTCCAAGCACCGGCGGCATTCCGGGGCGTTCGCGGACATGGATGACCGCACGATTCTCGACATGGCAAACCTAACCAGAAACGGCAAGATCACCCCGACGACACTCATCCTGCTCGGAAGGCCAGAATCCACCCGTCTGCTCGATGGGATGAGCCCGCGCATCACCTGGACTCTCTATGCCTCCAATGGATCGGTAACCTCTTACGAGCACTTCAAACCACCCTTCCTTCTCGCGATTGACCAGGTACTCGGGAAAATCCGCAACGAGAAGTACCGGTTCAACGCAAATGGCGCGAGTCTGTTTCCCTTTGAGGCTGACCAGTACGAACCCGAGATCATCAGAGAGCTCCTGAACAACTGTATCGCCCATCAGGACTATTCCATGCAGGGGCGAATCAATGTCGAGGAATTCGAGGATCACCTCGTGTTCCTAAACGAAGGGTCCTTCATTCCGGAGACAATCGAAAATGCGATGCGGCCGGGTTTTAAGCCAAGCTACTACCGCAACCCCTTCCTTTCCGAGGCGATGGTGCAGATGGACATGATTGACACCATCGCCATGGGAATCCCCAAAGTATTCCAGATGCAGAGAAAGCGATACTTCCCCCTACCCACCTACGACCTTTCGGATCCAACCCGCGTGCGCGTAAGCGTCTACGGTAAGACCATCAATGAGAGCTACAGCAGGCTACTCTATGCTAAACCGGACCTTCCGATGGACGTCGTCTACCTTTTGGACAAGGTTCAAAAAGGCGAGGAAATCACGAACGAGGAGGCCGCAGAGCTGCATCGACTCAAGCTTATCGAAGGCAGGTACCCCCATATCTCCATCACGAACGCCCTTGCCTCGAAGACGGGGCAGGAGGTGTCTTACACGCGCAGCAAAGGCCTCAATGAAGAGGCCTGCAAGGCGTTTGTCATTCAGATGCTCTCAGAAACGGGGCCCGCACCACGTGCGAAAATCACCGCCCTCATCAACGATCTTCTCCCCTCGGGCCTTACCGACGCGCAAAAGGCCAAGAAGGTGTCGAACCTGTTAGCGAAGATGAAGAAGGTAGACAAGACCATCGATAGCGACGGAACGGGAAAGACCGCAAGATGGCATGCCCTGTAACATCGTGATGGATCTCACCGTCAGACGCACGGCTTCCAACAGACCGACCGCGATGCGTCTGGGTACCTTACCGGGCGCATCATCTAATATTGGACTCTCTACTTGCATTGGACTCTCTACTTGCGGCATCCATCCCTACCCGACTCTGGATACCGCAAGTGTCCTTTTCGATGGCATCCCCGCGTTTTGTAGTCGGAAAACAGTCGACTCATAGTTGAAAGCTACAAAAAGTGTGTCCTATAAGCCATTAAATTGCCGAAGCGTTTTTAAAACCCGATCTCCGCAACGATCTTTTTCATCTCGATAGCCCATCCAAGCCGCCCCTCGATGTACCGCAGCCATGCGTCCTGATGGCTCTTAATTGGGTGGCCGGCCTTATAGAAACGCAGGCCCGATGCCTTTTAGCATCAAAGGGCGCCGCCGTCAGCTCGAAGCGTTTTTCGAAGATCCTTGTCCAGTACGCTAGCTTGACCATTCGGACCACTTTTAAGTAAACATCAGCAAGGGCGGCCCGACGTATCGGGAGCTCAAGACCGCCCAGTGTAATCAATCCGCAACGAAAGCGAGCCCTCGGCGCTGTGCCGGGGGCTCGACCCTTCTAGGTTTATATCGTTGAATTGGCTAGCAATATTGCTCGTCGTTAAACGGCGGCTTCGACACCTAGTCCTTCATCCCGAATACTCTGCTCGTCTTCATCGGCTGCGCCCGTGGCCCCCTCCGCTTGGATGGCATCGTAGGCTTCGATGTTCGACTCAAGGATTTCGGCGCTCTCGTTGGCAAGCGCCAGCTTCTTCTGGTGCCTGTTATACAGGCACAAACCCATACTCCCTATGGCAAGCGTTACAGCAGATCCAACAATGCAACCCTGCCACCTTCCTGTGGCAATTCCCCCATTTCTGATGTTTGCGATAAGCGCCCTTGGTCCGCCCGACTCCTTTGCAATATGTGACAGCTGCGCGTAGTCCCAATCCGTCATCGTGTCCTCCTAACTCGACCGCCCGCTGGCTACTTGATTACTTGGGTCAATAATGCAACTGCACAAGTAAACAGTAAATGTCTAAGATATGTCTGCTGCGCTATTTAGAAAGGGTATTCAGACAATGTATGTCCGCCGTTATAAGCCAGAAGATGTGCTTCCAGAACGACTTGCAAGCTTAATGCGGAGTTTCGTCAATACGGACGGTAGAGTTGGCCTCTCGCAAATCGAGCTCGCGAGGCTCATGTACGAAAGGCGTTACGGAGGAGAAAACCAATCGAGCATCGATGCTCAATGCGTAAAGAAGACGGACCAGGCGTGCAAGGCCATAGCGCGAAGGATTAGCCACTTCCTCAAGGGAGACCATTTCCCGAATTGGACTGATTTGGTCGAACTTGCCGATTTCTTCGGAAAACCAATCGGCTATCTAATCGGCGAAACGGACTGCGATTCGTACGAGCTCCAAGATGTCGCCGACATCGTTGGATTGGAGAGCGGGGCAGTCACCGCACTTAAAAGCATCACGGGGAAGGCAAGCGTAGAGTGGCCGCTTGGAAAGACCACGCTGGAGAATGAGAAGCCATCTGCAGGGAGTGCCTTCATTGCCCAGGATATGGTCGAAAAAGCCAACGCAGAACTTAATGCTTGCAGGGCAGCTCTAAATCGCATGCTCACTGCCAGAACTTTCAAAGACTTGCTGATCAGCCTCTCAAATGTTGGTGAGAGTGAATACGAGTTATTGATGACGCGCCTTGATGCGGAGGTGGCGAAACTGCAGAGAGGTGATGATTCCAAAGGCGGTGACGAACCAGTCATGCAGCAGATGGCAAGAAAAGCGCAAGCGAGAGATGCTGGGCTGCGTTTGAGGGAAGCCGAAGGCGCTCTGAAAGCATCTCGCTACGAAGCCTACGAGTTCTACGTTCGGCTCGTCGACGAAATGTTCTCAGATATGGCCAATACCGATATAGTGGCCAAGGCCAAACTCATTGCTGAGAAGCCATGATGTACCCAAGCGTACCAGCCACCTCGGCGCACAGGTACGAGCAGGCCGTCTTACTACTTGCCCACACGGTCCCGTTGCCGCCGACGAGCGACGTGGAGCAGGAATAGAACCACTGCGAACCCGTGATGCCGCTCGTTGGCAGTGCCCATGTCGCGTCCGCGTAAATCATCGTCAGGTATGAATACCCCAAGAACGTGCAGAACAGATTCGTGAGCCTGGACGGGTCGATGCCCCGGAAGTCGATGGTTGCGAAGGTGCACGACGAGAACGCGTAGCCCATCGACCGCACGCCCAAGAGGTTCCCTAGGCCGGAAATGCCTGCAAGGTTCGTGCACGAGTAGGGCAGGTAGTTCGGGTTTAAATACGAGAACGTGACCATGTCCGCCGCAAAGCTCGCGCTCGGCGGGCGCGACTTCCACGCGCAGTAGCCCGAAGACGTCCTGCCGTTGCGCTTGGTCCGACCGCCGCAGTAGGGGCAATAAACGGCCTTCATGGGTACCTCTTCCGAAAGGGTTTTACGGTTCCGGAAAAGGTTATCTACCCGCGAGAACGATAGGCAACCGGACACACATTCTGTCCGAGCGGTAAAAAGCGGGCGCGGATTTTAAACGGCTGAAAAAGGGGCATCGACCTGCGCCGATGCCCCCAAAGCGGACACACTTTTTGTCCTATAAGCCGAAGCCGTTAAGCTTCCTGGCTACAAAAGTCTTGGTCGCGGGGGCAGGATCTGAACCTACGACCTTCGGGTCATGAGAACAGAATATCGATGTTTATCGACACCTTTTGAAGCTCTTTGATACCGTTATATGCGCAGGTAGATTAACATATTTTGATAAAATGCTTGAATCAATGCCATGCCAATTTCGACCAAAATTCGACCAACGATTGCTTGACTTCAACAGTTGCATCGCAAGCGATGCAATATCAGTCCCGCGGTCGCAGGGAGCCGAAAGGCAGCCCCTGCGCCTCGATGAAGCGAAAAAGCTGCTTGAAACCCTGCTGTCACAGGAAATGGACGCGCACAGGATCGGAATGCTTCTTCCGCTCCTCCTCCTTTCTTCCGGGACGCCCGGGCGGCAAGAGCCTATTAAAAAGAGATGGATGGATTTCAAACTTGGCAAATCAAGGCGTAGCTAGTCACTCGCGTCCAAAGCCATTTGCCTAAAAATGAATACCGCTGACCGAAATGGAAAGATGGTAACAACGAAATAGATTAGTCGCACTTGTTTTTAAGAACCGTTTGTTCCAGCCCGCCCTGTTTGCAAACACCCCAACTATCATGAAATCCGTAAACAGAGGCGACATCAACACCTGACGCCGGCAAGTATGCGAGTGTCGTCTCTGCCTAAGGGGCAAGCCCCCGAGATTAGTTAGGAGAGGGGAAGAGATGGATAAAGTCAAAACGGCCTTCCAGAACTTTGGCCGCGTTATCGTCGACCCTATTTTGTACCTTTCGGTAACGGGCATCATTTTGGCCATCGCCACGGTATGCTCGCTCGGCAGCGGAGTTGTCGCAGATCTGGGCACGCTGCTCTCCGCGGCAACCAACTCCGCGGTGATCGGCAACCTGCCGGTGATTTTCGCAGTCGGCCTAACGGCAGGCTTCGCAAAGAAGCAAAAATCCAACGCGGCAGTGTTTGGACTTATTAGTTACCTCATGTTCCTGTATGTCAACAACGCCTACCTGACGCTCACCGATCAGCTGGCAAAAGCTGGCGCGATGGGTCTGTATGGCACTGGCCAGGCAACGGTACTGGGTCTTCAAGTTACCGATGTCAACGTCTTCGGCGGCGTACTCATCGGATGCTTCTGCGGTTGGCTCTATAACAAACTGATCGACGTAAAGGTATCGGAGTATATCCGGATTTACGGCGGACCCCGCCTGGCCCTTCTGGCGATGGTTCCGCTGAGCATTGTCTTCGGCATCGGAGCGACTATCGTGTGGCCCCCTATCGCCAACGCCATCAGCAACGCTTCTTCATTCATCGCAGCCTCGGGTGGTCTGGGCGTTTTCATTTACGGCTTCCTGAACCGCGTCCTCGTACCTCTCGGCATGCACCACTTTATGTGGATGCCGTTTGACTACTCCGCGATTGGCGGCACGGCGGTCGTCGCCGGCCAGAGTGTTTCCGGCGCAGCAAACATCTTCTATGCCGAGCTTCCCCATATCGCCGACGGATCCCTCACCACAGTCGACCCCTCTGTCCGCTTTGCCATGTTCGGCTTTGGCAAGGAATTCGTAACCCTCGGCACCGTGCTCGCAATGATTGCGACTTCCCGTCCGGAGAATCGAAAAGCTGTCGCAGCCATGCTGGTGCCCATTTACATCACCGCCATGCTCTCCGGCATCACTGAGCCGCTCGACTTCATGATCCTGTTCGCGTCTCCGATTCTCTGGGTTGCCTACAGCCTGTTCTACGGACTGGGCGAGATGCTCCTGTTTGTCCTGGGAGTCCGCTTGCTTAACATGTACGGTGGCATCGAGCTGCTCACGCTCGGCCTGCCTTTGCCAATGGGCGTCACCAAGTTCCCGATTTACATCGTCTTGGGCATCGTGTTTGCCGCTGTTTCGTTCATCGTTCTGGCGATGGTGATCAAGAAACTCAACCTCATGACGCCCGGCCGTTCCGCAGAGTGGTCTGCAGAGGTCTCCGGAGGCAACAATGCTCTCGAGTCCTCCGGAACTCCGGAAGTCGACGCAAAACAGCAGGAAATGGTGCAGAACATCATCAACGGCCTTGGCGGCAAGGACAATATCAACACCATGGGCTGCTGCATGACTCGTCTCCGTGTCGAAGTCAAAGATCCCGACAAGATCAACGAAGAGACCATCAAGAAGGCTATCGACAAGGGCCTGTTTAAGAACGGCACCAATGTCCAAATTGTCGTGGGAACCAACGTGCACTCCGTCTACGACCTGCTGCGTCCCATCCTTAATCTGGAAGATTAACAGTCGCGTAATCGATAAGCGATAAGCGAGGAGACCTCATGTTGACCAAAACGTTTCATTCAATCCGAGGCATGTTCGAACGCCTGCTCAACATGTACAAAGAAAAGTCGACAAGGGGTCTTCTCGTACTTATGGCTGCATTCGCATGTGGTTTTATCTGGCCGCTCCTGGGTCTACTCGCTGCGGTTTGGACCCGGCGTTCAGGAAGGCACGCGGACGCAGGCAGCATTGCAGGCATGGCGGCGGTCATCAACATCGCTACCTACTTCGTGCAGATAGTAACCAAGATTGTCTGCAGCTCAATTTGATTTGAAAGGCATGAACAACATGAACGGATACAAGATTGTCATCTGCGGCGGCGGCAGCACCTATACCGCCGGTATCGTCAAAGACCTGATTGATCAAAAGGACGAACTGGGGATTCGTGAGCTTTGGCTCTATGACATCGACAAGGAACGCCAGGACACGGTCGCTGTGGTGGTTAAGGCAGTTATCGATGACCTTGCCCCCGAGATCCCCTTGCATGTAACCGTCGACCCCAAAGAGGCGTTTACAGATGCGAACTTTGTTATGGCGCAGATGCGCGTGGGCGGGCTCAAGATGCGTATCCAGGATGAGCAGATCAGCCTGCGCCATGGCGTAGTCGGCCAAGAGACCTGCGGAGCAGGTGGCATGGCCTATGGCATGAGGACCATCTTCCCCATGTGCGAGCTTGTCGATTTCTGCGAGGAGTACGCCTGCAAGGACTACTGGATCGTCAACTACTCTAACCCCGCTGCCATCGTAGCCAAGGCGATGCACAAGCTGCGTCCAAACGCTCGCATTCTCGACATCTGCGATATGCCGGTAGAGATTGAAGCCCGCATGGCGGAGATTTTGGGCTGCGAACTCGACGACATTGAAGTCGACTACTTTGGCCTCAATCACTTTGGGTGGTATACCAGCGTACGCTGCAAGGGCGTCGACGTTACGGACAAGCTCAAAGAGCACGTGCGTAAGTACGGTTACATTTCCGAGGCAAGCCTCAATGACGCATTGGTAAAGGACCCAGACTGGGCCCACACCTTCAAGAATGCGGCAACGATTTCTACGCTATTCCAGGATTACCTCCCCAACACCTATTACCAGTATTACCTGTTGCCCGATGCCTGCGTGGAGTACATGGACATCAATAACACGCGTGGCATGCAGGTCGTAAACGGCCGCGAAAAGCGTATCTTCGACGCATCTGCGGCGCTTAAGCGCGGTGAAAAGGTCGATCTCACGCAGTTCTACGTAGGCGTCCACGGCAGGTTCATTGTCGATGTCGTCAAGTCCCTGGCGAAGGATTTGCGCCATCGCCAGCTGGTGATTGTGCCCAATAATGGCGCAATCGAGAATCTCTCGGACGACGCGACCGTCGAGATTCCGGCGTACATCACCGATCGAGGAGCCGAACCGGTCCGCGTCGGGAAGATTCCCCGCTTCTACAAGGGCCTTATCGAGCAGCAGGATGCCTGCGAGGGCCTTGTGGTCGAGGCCGTTATCGAGGGCTCCTACCAGAAGGCACTCGAGGCCTTCACCCTCAATCGCACGATTCCCTCAGCGCGCGTGGCTAAGGAAGTCTTGGACGACATGATCGAGGCGAACAAGGGCTATTGGCCTGAGCTGAAGTAGAGAAGCCATCCAGATAGCAAAAGCACAAAAGGTGGCCTCAAGGCAAAATGCTTTGGGGTCACCTTTTGTATGACTAAATCTCCGCAAAACTCGTAAAGATGAACGAATCGGCCTCGTGTTTTACACGATAGTTCTCTTGATAATCCTGATTGAATATAAGCGAATAAATAACCTGAAGCGTATACGTGAGCGAGATCATGGAAGAGTAATTGGCAACCTTTCCAATCACGCGCTCTGATTTTGGAATGAGCAAGACAGTGTCGCATTGCCTGGCGAGCGCCGAATCAGAAAACGCCGTGATTAAACACGGCTTGATTCCGCGCTCGGAAAGAGCGGCGGCGTATTTGGAATAATCATAGTGAATGCCGCTGTAGCTTAGGAATAAAAACAGGTCGCCGGGCCTACCGTTCTTAACGTGCAGTGTCTGCAGGCCACCGTCGTCCGCCATGGTGACATGACGATCGAGCTTGAGAAGATTGTTGCGAAAGATACATCCCGCCAGATAGCTTTCCCCTTTAGCAAAGATGTAAATTCGCGGGGCGCTAAGAACTGCCTTGGCGATTATGCTCAATTTGGCGCTATCGAGCTCGATTTTCGTTTGATCTATGACGCCCTTCAGGAGATTTGCAAGGTTGCCCTCGATGGCCTCAATTGAATCGGTACTGCCAAAAGGACGATTGTGATCGACAGTGGCAGCCAGAAGATAGTCTCCGCTTATCTCCTGGATGAGCTGCATGATCAACTCTCGATAGCCGCTTAGGCCCAATTTCTTACAAAAGCGGATGATTGTCGCGTTCGAGGTGTAAGTCTCCTGTGCGAGCTTTGCCATAGTGAGGGTCTTAAGGTCGCCGGTATGATTGAGCAGATAGGTAGCAATGGCTCGGTCGGTTTCATTAAAAGACGCGCTGTTACGCAGGCTGTCAAGAATCATGGTCGCTCCGATCGCTTTAGTTTGCCACTTAATTATGTCATTATCAAAACGACGGGCAGCTCTTCATGCGCTGACTCATGTCCTGCAATCTCTCTTCTGATATTCCGCATGCTTCGGCAACATTATTTGTGCGGAGCGCATCGCTCAAGTCGCAGCGAACAGATACGAAGAAGTTCGATTGCCAGAATTCATTGCCCGCCTTGAGACGCAGAGACAGCCTCCGAACAAGCTACATGCGGACTTGAGACAGCATAGCGCTCGCCCGTCGGCATCCTACAACCCGTATCCCCCACTCCCCTGTTTCCGTGTTGAGAGCAATAGACGGGGTTCCAAGGGGACTCGTCCCTTTGGCGCGCAAGGTCCGGGGGCGGCGCAATCCATCCCCGGCACTATTATTAGCTAAGGACCGCCGAAACTCCTCCCAATTGGAGTTTATCGGTCGATAAGTCAAGCCGACCGGCCCGCGATTATCAATGGTTTATTTGCTTCACATAATAAATTGACTCAGGATTCACCCGCAATTCACCCGCAAAGTAAACCGATAAATCAAAACCACCCCTAAAAGGGGTGGTTTGCTCTTAGGGTATAACCCTTGGATTTCCGGCACGCGTCTAAAGGCGCCGGCCCTCACGGGGTTCGGGCCGCACTGCAGATTGACCC